>NZ_JAKFCG010000082.1:0-125702 GCF_036677245.1 Sphingomonas sp. | reverse complement strand
GCCGGCCCCGTCTGGCCGGCTTGCAGATCTTCAGAAGCGGTCAGATCTTCAGAAGCGGCAGATCTTCAGAAGCGATATGTCGCGGCAGCGCCGAACGTGCGGGGCTCGCTGGACGCAACGCGGTTGGCCGTGCTGCCGGGGAACACCGTATTGTTGAGGCCGAGCGCCCCGCCCAACGGCTGGTACACGGACAGCGGCCAATAGTTCTTGTCGGTCAGGTTGCGGGCGAAGAGAGACACGGTCCAGCGATCGTCGGCGCCGGTCAGCGAAATGCGACCACCGAGCAGCGCATAGCCGTCGGCGCGCGACTGAGGGTTGGCGTCGTTCACCGTGCCGACATACTGGCTGGAGACGAACGAGACGGTGCCGTTGACGCCGAGCCGCATCCCGCTCGCACCAATATCGGTACCCCAGTCGATCGCGACATTACCCGACCATTCGGGTGAGAAGGTGTTGGGCTTGCCGCTTAGGTCCTGCGTGCCGGGAAGGCCTGGCAGGTTCGAGGCATTGGCAAAGGAGGTGAATTCGGAATCGAGATAAGCGACCGAGCCGGAAATCGAGAGATCGCTGGTCGGCGCGACGGTCAGGTCCACTTCGGCGCCCTGCTGGCGCAGCTTTCCGGCATTGCGCACGATGAAGCTGACTCCGTCGAACGCGCGGTCCTGAAACCCGCTGATGTCCATGCGATAGAGCGTGGCATTGGCCGTCACGAGGCGGTCGAACCACTTGGACTTCACGCCCAGCTCGTAGTTCTTGACCGTTTCACGGTCGAACAGGCGCTTGGTCGAGATGAGGTTGCCGCTGCCATCGACGACCGAGAGCGAAGGCGTGCCGCCGCCCGAATTGTAGCCGCCGGACTTATAGCCGGTGGAGTGGTTGGCGAAGACCAGCAGATCCCGGTTCGGCTTGTAGTTGAGGCTGATTCGGTAGGTGAAGCGATCTTCCTTGATGCGCGGGAAGGTGAGGGCCTCGGTGGCGCGCAAGGTCTGCGTGAACGGGCTGGAAACCTGCCTGTAGGTGCCGCGTTTGCGATCGCTGGTCCATCGGCCGCCGAGCGTCAATGTGAACTGGTCGCTCAGGTGCAAATTGCCCTGGCCGTAGGCGGCGATGCTCCTCACGTCCTGGAACACGTCCTGATCGGTCGCGGCGACGCCCTGGTTCACCGCATAATAAGCGGCGCATGCGGTGCGCGCCGGCCCTGCGGGGACGAGCACGCCGCAGAAGCTGGTGCCGAGGTTGAGCTGTTCGCTCAGGGCGAAGTCTTCCTGGAAGTAATAGAGGCCCGCGACCATGTCGAACTTGCCGCCCAGCCACTGCTTCTCGGGCGAGATGAACTGCAGCTCATGGTTGTGGCTCTTCGAGTCGAACAGGCTGCGGCGCGAGGCGAGGCTGACCGGGAAATAGACGATGTCGCCATCGAGCTGGTCGTTGGTCCAGACGCGGTAGCTGTTGACGAGCTTCAGCGTGCTGCCGCCACCAATGTCGAGCGACGCCGTGCTGGAGATGCCCCAGTTCTCGTCGACCAGCCCGGTGGCCATGAACTGGTTCATCTTGCGGTCGTCGAGGTTGGTATCCGGCCCACCGTTGAATGCGGCGCGGATGAACGCGAGCCGCGCTGCGCTAACCGATTCCGGATCGAAATCGAAATTGGCAACGCCATCACCATCAAGCCGGGTGTAGTCGCCGCGCACGATCCATTCGAGATTGCCCAGATCGGCCTTCAAAGTGCCACGGACCGAGACGTCGTCCGAACCGCCGTAACGCTTGCCGTCGAGACGGTTGTTCCACGGGCCCTTGTACCACTGCCCCATCCCCGCGACGCGCAGCGCGACATTCTCCGCCAGCGGCACGTTGACGTTGCCGAAGACCTTGTAACGATCGAACGAGCCGATCTCACCGGTGACTTCCCCGCTGAACTCGTCGCGCGGCAGCGCGCTGCGCAGCGAGAGTGCGCCGACGCTGGCATTGCGGCCGAACAATGTGCCCTGCGGCCCGCGCAGGACTTCGACGCCCTCCATGTCGAGGAACGCGCCAAGTACCGCGCCTGAACGCGGCACATAGATACCATCGAGGAACACCGCGACGCTCGGCTCGATCAGCGTGTTGGCAAGCGAGCCCACGCCGCGGATGCCGATCCGCGTGGAACCGGTGTTGGACGAGCGCACTGACTGGAAGTTGGTCGCCACCTTGCCGAGATCGAGCACGGTCACGACGTTCGCCTTCTCCAGCGTTTCGCCGGTGAACGCGGCAATGGAGATCGGCACATCCTGCACGCTTTCGGCGCGCTTCTGCGCGGTGACGATGATGTCGCCGCTGGCCGGCGCGTCCGTTTCGGTTGCGCTTGGCTGCTTCGCTTCGGTTGTGCTTTCCTGCGCGCTGGCGGCAGAGGCCGTGGCTGCAAGTATAGCAAAGGCGCTTGCGCAAAGGCGCACGTTTCCAAAAGACATTTCAGGTCCACCCCACTCTGGTTGTAAGCGACCCTGATAGCTGCCTATCGGGGTCCATTTTTCACAATTGGCGACAGCAATTTCGCAATACGTGTCACACCAGGCCCGACTTGAGGGTCGCCAGAACCATCACCGCCAGCAGTACAGTCTCGGCGAGCATCAGAATCACCGGCTTGAACCCAAGCTTCACGATGTCGCCCAGCCTGGTCTTCATTCCGATCGCCGCAATCGCGGTGACAAGGCACCAGCGTGACACGTCGTTGGCCGCTTGCCCGACCGCCTGCGGCACGTTCACCGCGCTGTTCAGAATGATCAGGCCGACGAAAGCCGCTACGAACCACGGGAGCAGGGGCGGGCGTGCCGCGCCGGGCATGCACTGCCGGCGTGCGATCTGACCGGCGATCAGGATGACCGGCAGCAGTGTCGCAACGCGCAGCAGCTTGACGATCGTGGCGGTATCACCGGACTCTGGCGAAATGGCATATCCCGCGCCGACGACTTGCGCCACGTCGTGGATCGTCGCGCCGATGAAGACGCCGGCTGCGAGATCATCCAGCTCGAAGGCGCGGGCGATCACTGGATAGGCGATCATCGCCAGGGTCGAGAGCGCCGAGACCCCGATGATCGTGAACAAAGTCGCCTGTTCCTTGCGATCGTGTCCCGGCAGCGAGGCCGAGATGGCCAGCGCCGCCGAGGCGCCGCAGATCGCCGTCGCGCCGCCTGACAGGAAGCCGAACAGCGGGTTGAAACCCATCAGCCGCGCCAGCAGGATCGAGGCGAGGATCGTCACGACAACCAGCGCCAGCACCATGACCACGGGCTCCCAGCCGAGCGAGGTGACCTGCGCCCAGCCGATGCGCATCCCGAGCAGCGCTACGCCGAGCCGCAGCAACCCCTTCGACGCCAGGTCGATGCCGGGCCGCGTGTGTTCGGCCTCTGTCGAAAAGTTGAACGCCATGCCGAGCAGCAGGGCGTAGAGCATGACCGGGGCCGTGTAGTGCTCCGACAGGTACGTCGCGGCAGCAGCGACGACGAGCGCCAGTCCGAGGCCCGGAGCGGCGGCCCAGGCGCGGTCCGGCAGCGCTCGCATGGCTCAGCTTCCCTCGGGCTTGGCTTTGGCGAGGTCGCTTAGATAAGTGCGGCGCATCGCGGCGAATGCGATTGCGGCAGCAAGGCAAGGCAACGGCAGCAGTTGGAAGGCCCCGGCAAGGCCGATCATGTCCGCCACTCGGCCGGTGACGATCGGGCCAGGCGCCAGACCGATCAGATTGTTGGCGAGGGTCAGCGTCGCGAAGGCCGATCCGTGGATGGCGAGCGGGGTCAGATTGGCGACCATCGCGCCTGCCGGTCCGGTCGTGCCGGCGACGAGGAACATCGCGACGCCGATCAGGGCCAGTTGCGCTGCTCCCGGCGGCAGGAGCATGGCAAGCGCCAGGCTGGCAGCGGTGCCGAGGCTGTAGATGATGGCGAGGGTGATCTTCCGTTCAGGACGATCATGGGCGAGCCGATCGCTGAGCATGCCGCAGCCGATCATCCCGCAGCCGCAGGCGAGCAGCAGCAGCGCGGCGACCTGACCGGCCCGATCGACCGCGAAACCATAGTCGCGATTGAGATAGCTTGGCAGCCACGCCGGCAGAGACCCGCCGGCAAACAGCTGGAGGCCGCTGCCGAGATAGGCCAGCCGGACCGAACGGCTGCCGATCAGCGCACCCAAGGGCGCGCGCTTCGCGGCCGTGTTTCCTTGCGCGTGCGCTTCGTTCATCATGCGGATGCGACGTTCGCTTACCAGCAACGGGTAGAGCACGGCGAGCACCAGTCCGCTGACCCCAATGGCAAGGAACGCGGCGCGCCAGCCGTAACTTGCTGCAATCGTGCCGCCGAGCCCCAGGCCCAGCACCTGCCCGAACAGCGCGCCGGCCATGAAAGCTGCGGCCAAGGTTGCCCGAAGGCGCTGTGGAAAGACGCTGATGACGACTGCGATGCCGACGCTGCCATAGGCCGCCTCGCCGACACCGACGAGCGCGCGTCCGACAAGCATCTGCTCGAAGCCGGCGGCAACGGCGCAGAACAAGGTGGCGAGACTCCACAAAACGGCCATCAGGGCAAGGCTGCGCACGCGGCCCCAGCGGTCGGCCGCAAGCGAGAGCGGGAAGGTCAGCACGCCGACCATGACCGCGACCACACCCGAGAGCAGGCCGAGCTGCGTGTCGGTCAAGGCCCATTCAGCCTTGAGCAGCGGAAACACCGCGTTCAACACCTGGCGTGCCATATAGTCGGAAATGAGCAAGCCGAAGGTGAGCGCGAACACGATCCAGCTGTAGGCCGTGACCCGTGCCGGCCCTTCCGGCACCGGACCGGCCTGCGTCGCACCGGTGCTGATCGGCCCTGCCGCGACCAGTCTCATGCGAGCTGACTCTCGCCCGCCGCGATCTTTGCGATGAACGGCAGGGCATCATCCCATGGGCCGAAACCGGCGGGCGGATTGAGATGCCCGACCTCGCCTGCATCGTGCAGCCGGGCGCCCCAGCTTTGGGCAAACCCCGCAACCCTGTCGAAAGCGGCAAGCGGATCGTTGCGGCTGGCGACGACCGTCGCTGGGAACGGCAGGCGGTTCCTTGGGATCGGGCACCAGCCGTTCGCCTGAAGATCGGCGAGCGCCGGATAGCCCGGTGGCAGGGGCCTCTCGAGATCGGCGGGCGTCACCAGCAGCGCGCCCGCGACGTCCCGCGTCGGATTGTCGGCCCAGTGCGCGACCATCATGCAACCGGCGCTGTGCGCGACGACGACGACCTCGCCCGGGATGGCGTGCAACGCATGGTCGAGCGCTGCGACGCGGGCGGCGAGGCTCAGGCGGTCCTCGGTCAACGGTTCGACCGTGACCGAGCCCGGGATCGCCCGCGCCGCATGGGTCTGCCAATGGTCCTCCATGTGGTCGCGCAGGCCCGGAACGAAGAGGAATGTCGTGGTCATGCGACTTCGCGGATCGGCACGGCGAGTTCGCCACGTTCGCGGTTCGGCGCCATGCCAAGCCGGGCGAGGGTCTCCTCGGTCGAGTTATATTGCGTGCCGATCTTATAGATCCTGCGCGCTTCCTCGCCGTTGGCGACCTCGCGGCCGAGTTCGCGGCTGATCCGGACGAGCTGCTCGATCTGCGCGACAGAGCCCATCTTGTCGCCATGGGCATCGTAAAGCGTGTCCTCGTTCCCGCACCGCGTGTGCATTCCGAGCGCGATGGCGATCGTGTTGATCGGCAGGACGTATCCCATCAGGCTTTCGAGCGTGATCGTCGAGCCGTCTGGTGCGCGGCGGATGAATTCCATGAAATTGGCAGGGTTCGGCCCGTCGAAACCACCGCCGATGCCGACCCATGTCAGGTTCAGCGGGCCCTTGTAGTGGCCGCGCCGGACAAGGCGCTCGACGGTTTCCAATGCGGGCATAGAGGTCACCTGGAAGTGAGGCTGGATGCCCGCGCCGGTCAGGCGGCGCAGATGCTCCTCGACCCACTGCGGCCCCGCCGGAACGACCATCTCCCGATAGGCATGGTAGAGCGCCGGGCTGGCGATGCTCGTCTTGGAATATTCCCCTTCCTGCATCAGGTCCATGACGTTCATCTGGGTCGTCATGACTGCGATGGTGACCTGTTCCGGAGCGGGCGTGAGGTCGGCCAGCATGTGGCGCACCTCGTCCGACAGCCACTTGGCCTCGGCGCCGTCTTCTTCGTTCTCGGGAGCGAACGAGATCGAGCCACCTACCTGGATGATCATCCCCGGCACCGCGGTGCGGATCCTGTCGATCATCTCGTTGAACATCGACAGCCGCTTCGATCCATGGCCGTCGAGCTCGCGGCAATGGAGGTGCAGCACGGTTGCACCCGCATTGTAGCAGTCGACCGCCTTCCGGACCTGCTCGTCCATGGTCACCGGAATGTCCTCGGGGAAATCCTCGGGCATCCACTCGGGGCCGTAGGGCGCAACGGTGATGACCAGCTTGTCCTGGTTCTTCGGCAGTAGTGAGTCATCGAGGAACTGCATCGGATATCTCCTTCGGTCGGTGTCCTTGGCGGTCTTCAATATGGGCGGTCCCCAACGATCCCGGCGCGCTCCATGCGGCGGACGGTCGGAGCGTAATCCATGACGGCGTAGTGCTGGGTCGCGCGGTTATCCCAGATCGCCACCGAATTCGGTCGCCACCGCCAGCGCACCTGATATTCGGGGATCGCGGCGCGGCCTATCAGGTATTGCAGCAGGTTCGCGCCGCCGGGCGCATAGTCCTGGCCGTAACGCACGTTCTCGGCGGTGTGGTAATTGGTGAAGTGCGTGGTGAAGCCATTGACGTAAAGGATCTTCTCGCCGGTTTCGGGATGGGTGCGCACCACCGGGTGCTCGGCGTCCGGATATTGCGCCTTCAGGGCGTGGCGCTTTTCCTCACTCATCCTGGCACCGAAGCTGGCCTCGATCGAGTGGCGCGCCTTGAGCGGGGCGATGGTCTGCTTCACCCACTCCGGCAGGTCCGCATAGGCTTTCGCCATGTTCGCCCACATCGTGTCGCCGCCCACCGGCGGACAGGCGACGCAGCGCAGGACGCAGCCCATCGGCGGCGCATTGCGCCATGTCGCATCGCAGTGCCACGAGTTTTCGAAATAGTCGGGTGGCGAGTTCTCGTCCTTGTAGATCCTGACAAGACCGGGATGGTCGGGATCGCCGCCAAGCACCGGATGGTCCTCGAGCGAGTTCAACGGCATCGTCCTGCCGTCCGCCGATATGGACCGCCCGAACCTCAAGGCAGATGACGAACTGGCGTTGCACGCGCGGCAGTTGCTCGAAGCGGTGATGAGTCCCGCCGACAGAACGGCCGCGCAGGACGTGAGCCAGCTCATCCAACTTCTGCTCCCATCCGGACGAGCGACCATCCAGGGTTGCGCCGCAGCGCTTGGCGTCACCGTGCGAACATTGCAGCGGATGCTCGATGCCGAGGGAACCAGCTTCAGCATGCTGCTCAACCAGGCACGGATGCAACTGGCGACCCAATTCCTGTCCAATCCGCGTCTGCGCGTCACCGATATCGCCGACATGCTCGGCTACGGCTCGATCGGCGCCTTTACCCGCTGGCATAGCGCGGCCTTTGGGAGGACCCCCCGCCAGTCTCGTGATCATCGACACAGGGTTTAGGCGCTTTTTGGACCACATGGCTGGTCGGCGAGGGCGAGCCTCAACTGGTCTCGATCACAGCAGGCCCCTCAAAGCGGTAGGCCGACATAATTTTCGGCGATAGCCATTCGCATCGTCTCTGACGTCGCGATATAGTCGAGCTCGGCCATCTGGATGCGGCGATCGAACGCGCTGGTATTGGGGAAGCGGTGCAGCAGCATCGTCAGCTGCCAGCTGAACCGCTCCGCCTTCCACACCCGCGCCAGCGCGCGCCGGCTGTAGTCCGCGATCGCGTCACTGTCGTTCGCCTTGAAATAAGCGGTCAGCGCGCTCGACAGATAGAAGACGTCCGAGGCGGCGAGGTTGAGGCCCTTGGCGCCGGTCGGGGGCACGATGTGGGCGGCGTCCCCGGCGAGCATCAAGCGGCCGGCGCGCATCGGCTCGAACACGAAGCTGCGCAGCGGCGCAATCGATTTCTCGAGCGCCGGACCGCGCGTGATGTGCGGTGCGACCTGCGGCCCAAGCCGGATCGCGAGCTCGTCCCAGAGCCGCTCGTCCGGCCAATCCTCGAGCGCCTCGTCGAGTGGCACCTGGATATAATAGCGGCTGCGGGTGGCCGAGCGCATCGACGCTAGCGCGAAGCCGCGCTCGTGATTGGCGTAGATCGCCTCGTGATTGCACGGCGGCACGTCGGCGAGGATGCCAAGCCAGCCGAACGGGTAGATCTTCTCAAACGGCTGGGTGCGCGATGCGGGCATCGATGGGCGGGCGACGCCGTGGAAGCCATCGCAACCTGCGATGAAGGCGGCGTCGATGCGCTGCTCGCGCCCTTCGGCGGTGAACGTGACGAACGGCGCGTCGCTTGCCACATCGTGGAGCGTCACATCGGCGGCCTCGTAGATGATCTCGAGACCGCGTTCGGGCGCAGCCTCCATCAGGTCGCGCGTCAACTCGGTCTGGCCATAGACCGTCATCCGGCGGCCGGTGAGGGCGGCAAGGTCGATGCGGATCAGCCGCTCGCCGTCGGCGATATTGAAGCCGTCGTGCAGCTGCCCTTGCGCTTTCATCCGTGCATCGAGGCCGAGCCTGGCCATCAGGTCGGTGGTGACGGGCTCGAGGAATCCGGCCCGGATGCGGGAGAGCACGTATTCGCCGCTCTGCCGCTCGATCAGGATGCAGTGGATGCCTTCGGCGCGCAGCAAATGGCCGAGCAGCAGCCCGGCCGGCCCGGCGCCGATAATGGCGACCTGGGTCTTCACCGCATCCATCAGGCGGGGATGATTTCCACCGGCAATGCGGCCAGCGCGTGCAAGCTGTTGTTGAGGCGCCGTTCGGGCGGCCCGGCGAGCGAGATGGCGCGGATCCTGGGGATCATCGCCTCCAGCAGCACGTCCGCCTCCATCCGCGCGACCATCTGGCCAAGGCATTGATGGATGCCGAACCCGAAAGCAACGTGGCCGCTGGCCAGACGGCGGATGTCGAAATCGTCGGGCCGGTCCCAGCGGCGCGGGTCGCGGTTGGCGGCCGCGAGGAACAAGAGCATTTTCGAGCCTTCGGGGATCTTATGGCCGTAGAATTCGGCGTCGCACGTGGTCGTGCGAAAGAAGGTCTGGACGGTCGAATCCCAGCGCAGCGATTCCTCATACGCCTTCCTGCGATAGGCTTGCGGGTCGCTGCGCAGCAGCGCCCACTGATCGGGATAAAGCGCGAGCGCATAGAGCAAATTGCCGATGCCGTTGACGGTCGTGTCGAGGCCGGCGGACAGCAACGAGCGGATCAGGCGTTCGGCCTCCTCCTCCGAACATTCCCCTTCGTCGGCCGCGTGAAACACCTGCATGCCCCATCCGTAGGCGTCGAGATTTTCGCGCCGGCAGGCGTGGTTGACCCAGATCGTCGCTTCCTGCGCGGCAGCCGCGCCTGCGGCATAAATTGCATTGCGCGGCCCGAAGGCGTTGAACACCGCCGCGCCATAGACGAGCAAATTCTCACGTCCTTCGAGCGGCAAGCCCACCGTGTCGGGGAAGATCAGCATCGGAAAGACCTCGGCGAGCTCGGTCACCGCGTCGAAGCTGCGTCGCGTCACCAGCTCCTCGACCAGCGCCTCGGCCTTGGCGCGCCAGATCGGTTGCAGCTTCTTGATCGCCCCCAGCGAAACGACCTTGTTCATCAGACCGCGTGTGCGATCGTGGAGCGGCGGATCGACTTCCAGCAGCAGCGAAGGCGGCCGCCACGGTTCTTCCTTCGCAAAATCGGCCAGGCCGGCGCCGCGACCCGAGCAGAATGTCCGATGATCCTGGAGCGCCCGCGACACCGGCTCGTGCTGCGCCGAGCCATAGATGCCGTACTTCTCCAGCCAGAACAACGGACCCGCTTCGCGAAGACTGCCGTGCCAGCGGTAAGGATCGGAGAGAAATTCCTCGCCGAACGGATCGACGGCGAGCGTGGGGACCGCGGGAGGATGATCTTTCAAAACTTCCGGCATCCGTCGATCGCCTCTCCCGCGCCTCGGCCCCTTTTGCGGCTTTAGCCGCCATTATCTGCTTCTTGGCCGATATTCTTCGCTCGGCATAGTGGCGGATATTATGGCTTGCCCATCGGGTCGGTGGAGAGGATGCGTGAGCCGCTGCTCGTCATGCCGCGGACCTGGTCGAGCGCAATCGGGAACGTCGCGCCGCCGGATGGCACGACGCGGCGTCATTCGCCGAAAGCGGTTGATGTGGGGTGGAATTCGGCAGGCTGCGATCGGACGGAATCGCAGCCTGCCCTATAGTTCTTCGAGACGCTCTAGAAGTTGAAGGCCAGTTTGGCGTTGAGCTGGCGCCGCGTGTTGGGGAAGCCGACGTCGGTCGGCGTGCCCGCGAAGAAGGACGAGAAATAATCGGTGTTGTAGCGCTTGTTGAACAGATTTTCGGCCGAGAGCGTGAGCTGGACCGGGCCGTGGGTGAGGCCGAGGCGGGCGTTCACGAGATGGACCGGATCCTGCTTCACGAGATTGTCGACGAAAAAGTAGAGATCGCCGAACGCCGCATAATCGACGCGGAACATGAGGTCGGTCGTGTCGCTCAGCGGCGCCGAATATTGCGCGCCGAGATTATATTTCCAGCCGTTGATGTGCGGCAGGTCGTTGCCGCGCCACTGCGGCGTGCCGTTGAAATCGTCGACGTTGGATTTGATCAGCGATCCGCCGGCGATCAGGGTCAAGCCGCGCGTGACCCGCGCGGTGACATCGCCTTCGATGCCGTAATGATAGGCCTTGTTGATCGTCAGGATGCCCTGCGCGGCCGACACCGAGTCCCAGCGGTAGAATTGGACATTCTCCTGGTCGGTGTAAAAGGCTGCGATGTTGAGCTGGACCCGCCGGTCGGCGAGGCTGAGCTTGGTTCCGACCTCATAGGTTTCAGCGATTTCCGAATCATATTGGCGCGGGAAGATCAGTGATTCGGCGTTGAAGCCGCCGCTGCGGAAGCCGCGCGCGCCGGAGACATAGACCATCTTGTCCGGCGTCAGGAAATAGCTCAGCGAGGCCTTGGGCTGGAGCGACTTGAAGACCTTGGCGATCTCCGAGCCGGTGGCCGGATTGGTCTGGTTGCGGTCGTCCCAATCCTGGCGGAGCCCCAGCGACAGCTTGAGCTGCTCGGTGAAATCATAATCGAGCGTGCCGAACACGGCATAAGCGTCGTTGCGGTTGCGCTCGGGCAGATAGCTCAGGCGAACCAGCTGATAGTCGCCGGCACCGGTGAGATCGAGGAAAGCCGACGAGGCGACGTCGCGATGGGTGTTGAGATAATAAGCGCCCAGCAGCCAGCGCAGCCGCCCGGTCGACGGTGAGGTGAGCCGCACTTCCTCGCTCCAGGCCTTGGTGAGGCGGGTCTGGTCGAGCACGAGGCCGCCGAAGCCGGGGGCGAGCGGGTACGGCAGGAAGTCGAGGTCCTGGCCCAAGGTCGCCGCCTTGGCATAAGCGTAGGCGGTGATCGAGGTCAGCGTGATGTCGTTGGCGAAGGTGTAATCGGCCTTGAGCGACACGTCGCGCAGCCGGCGGATGCCCTTGCCGTCGCGGTTGGCGATGATTGGCTGGACGTCATTGGGGTCCTGGCCCGGGAAGATCGGGAAATAATAAGCCGAGCCGCCGGTCAGATTCTCGTAGCTGCCGCGCAGGTCGAAGCGCAGCGCCGGATCGGGCTTGAACAGCATGCGGCCGCGCAAGGTGACGGCGTCATAATCGTCGACCTTGCGGCCGAGCGTCTCGTTGCGGATGCGCCCCTCATTGTCCTTGTAGGCGGCGGAGACGCGGAACAGCAAAGTGTCGTCGACGAGCGGGCCCGACATCTGGCCGAACAGGCGGTAATAGAGGCCCTGTCCGACCTCGGCCGAGACCTGGCCTTCGAAGTCGTTGGTCGGCTCCTTGGTGATGATGTTGATCGCGCCGCCGATCGCGTTGCGGCCGTAGGTCGAACCCTGCGGCCCCTTGAGGACCTCGATCCGCTCAATGTCGGTCAGCTCCTGGGTGCCCTGGTCGGGCGAGGAGGCCTGGACGCCGTCGACGACCAGCGCGACCGGCGGCTCGCCGAAGCGGACCTGGGTGATGCCGCGGATGGTGATGATGTTGGTGCCCGGATCCTGCGCCGGCACCTGGCTGAAGCTCGGCACGATGGCGTTGAGCCGGTCGATCGAGGTGATGCCGGCCTGCTCGATCGTCGCCGAGGTAAGCGCCGACACCGAGATCGGCACGCTGTTCAGCGCTTCGGTGCGCTTGCGCGCGGTGACCAGGATTTCCGCGACCTGCCCGGTGTCGACGGCAGCTTCCGCCGCCGCTGCCGCCGGTGCGGCATTCGCTGCATCCTGGGCCCCCGCATCCTGGGCCCCCGCATCCTGGGCCAGTGCCGGCGCGGCCCACAGGGGCGCCATCGCCAGCCCCAGGATCGTCGACGCCCGCAGCAATATCTCAAGACCAGCCATATATTCCCCCCTTGTTCGCGGACGCGCGGTTCCGCTTGATGAGCACGCGCCTCCCCCGTCGGCCCCTGCGGGCCTTCTTTTCCAGTCTCGCGCTGGTGCGGTTCGGGCTCTCTTCAGAGCCTCGATCAGATCCCGTTCACGCCGCTTTGGACAGAGCCGGTTTCTCGTTGCCGAACATCGCCGGATCGATGATCAGCTCGAAACGCTTGAACCGCCAGCCGTCGGCCGTCTTGGTGACGATCGTGTCGCCCGCGGCGGTCGCGATCGCGATCGGCCCGGCAGCGACATTCATCTTCAATATGTAGAAGCGGTAATGCGCGCCCTCGGCGTGCGGATCGACGATCTGGTTGGTGATCAGATGGCGCACGCCGTCTTCCTTGCCGGCGGCGATATGGTGTTCCATGAACTCCTGGACGGCCGCGGTGCCGGTGTAATTGCCATAAGGCGCGACGAAGGTGCCGTCGGAGGCGAAGCCGGCGGCGAAGCCGGCCGCATCATTGCCGTCGATGCTGAGATAGACCCGGGCGCAAAGCTCGTGGATGGCGATCTTGTCCTCGACATTGATGGTCATGCTGTCACTCCTTCGGCTTCACGCGAGTTTTCGACATGCCGCACGAGCAGGTCGTTGAACGGCTGCCCCACCTTCTGCACGGCATGGCCGGCACCGGTGAGGACGTGAAGATCGGTCTCGAGCAGATCGGCGAGCCGGCGTCCGATCGCATCGAACGCCTTGCTCCAGCCGCCGACCACGACCAGCTTCGGATAGGATGCATCGTCGATCGCGCCGATCGGCACGTCGACCTTCCACGGCCGCTCGGTGACGAGATTGCGCACCGTCGCCGCCATCGGCGCCGGCAGCGGCTTGGGGATTGGAATGCCGACCTCGAGCGCCTCGACGAAGCCGCTGACGAAAGCGTGAAGATCGGAAGGGTCGGCAGTACGCCAGTGGCGCCGCATCGCGTCCGACACGCGCCGCACTTCGGGCAGGTCGGCGGCGAGCGCGAAAGCGGGAGGTTCGATCACGGTCAGCGAGCGGATCAGATCGGGGCGCAGGCCGGCGGCGTTCATCGCGACGATGCCGCCCATCGAGGTGCCGACGAGATGCGCGCCTTCACCCAATATCTCGATCACGTCATGGGCGTCGGCCAGCACGTCGACCGCGCCGATCGGCGGATTGTCGCCGTAGCCGCGCCGCGTGACGACATCGAGGGTGAAACGGTCGCCCAAGGGCTGCTGCTCGCCGAAAGCGGCGGCGCCGTACCCCAGACTACCGTGGACGAAGATGATTCGCTCGGCACCCGAACCCCAGCGCTCTACGGAATATTTCATCGAGTCGCTCCCCAGATGGCTTTGTAACTTACCTATATCTGGAAGCTTGTCTACCTAGAAGATTAGCTTGTCTGCAAAGCTTTTAAAACTTAGTCGTGTCACCAAGGTCAAGGAGACAGCGCGCGTGATAGAGCTGACGATCGAGGCAAAGAACGGCCGGACGGCATTGGCCTTCGAGCCCCGCCAATTGGTGATAGCGGGCTGGACTGGCCGCGACGTGGCGGTGCTCAACGCCCACATCGACGAGCTCGCCGCGCTCGGAGTCGCACCGCCCAAAAGCGTGCCGATCTTCTACCGGGTCAGCGCTGACCTGCTGACCCCGCGCGGGCGGGTGCAGATGGTCGGCCGCGAAGCGTCGGGCGAGGCCGAAGCGGTGCTGTGGAAGCAGGATAGTGCGCTGTTCGTCGGAATCGGCTCCGACCATACCGATCGTGCGCTGGAAACAATCGGCATCACCTTGTCCAAGCAGCTTTGCGCCAAGCCGGTCTCGGTGACGGTGTGGCCGTGGGACGAAGTCGCCGCGCATTGGGACGATCTGACCTTGCGCTCCACCTTGCCGCGGAGCGGCGAGACCTATCAGCAAGGTTCGGTCGGCGGATTGCGCCGCCCGGACGATCTGCTCGCGCTGTACGAAGAGCGCGAGGGCCCGGTTGGCGACGGAACGGTGATGTTCTGCGGCACGCTGCCGGTCCATGGCGGGATTCGCTTCGCCGACGAAATGGCGCTCGAGCTCGAAGACCCGGTGCTCGGCCGGAGCCTTCGCCACAGCTATGCTGTCGAGCCGTTGCCGATCGCCGAAGCATGAGCAGCCGCACCATCCGCGACAGCGTCGAGCGCGCTCTGGACGGGATCCGCAGCGATGGCGCGAAGGACATGATGATCCTGCGCCTCGACGAAGCCGCGCGCCATGCCGGCGATGCCGCCGACGCGCTTCGCAGGAGCGGCTCCGCCTCGCCGCTGCTCGGCACCCTTGTGACGATCAAGGATAATTTCGATCTCGCCGATCATGCCACCACGGCGGGCTCGACCTTGCTCGCCGACGCACCGCCGGCGCAGAGCGACGCCGTGGCGGTCGAGCGGCTGCGGCGCGCCGGCTGCGTCATCCTCGGCCGGACCAACATGACCGAGTTCGCATTCTCGGGCCTCGGCCTCAATCCGCACTACGGCACTCCCGCCAACCCGGCCTTCGTCAACGAATATCGGACGCCCGGCGGATCCTCGTCCGGCGCTGCCGTGTCGGTCGCGCTCGGCATCGTGCCCGTCGCGCTCGGCACCGACACCGGCGGGTCGATCCGCATCCCGGCGGCGTTTTGCGGCCTGGTCGGCTTCAAGCCGAGCGCCAGCGCGATCTCGCGCGAGGGTGTGCTGCCGCTATCGACGACGCTCGATACGATCGGGGTGATCGCCCGCAGCGTCGCCGACTGCGCAGGCATGTTCGACGTGCTGCGCGACGTTTCGGGGCCGGGGCCGGGGCAGGGGCCGCGCCGCGGACGTGCGAGCCTGCCCGCCCGCCGCATCCGCATCGGGCTGGTCGAGAATTACGTCACCAACGATGTCTCGCCCGAGGTCGGGCAGGGCTTCGACAAGGCCGTCGCCGCGCTCGTGCGGGGGGGAATCTCGATCGAGCCGATCCGGCTCCCCGAGCTCGACGAGCTGCCGGCGACGAGCCGGCTCGCCAATTTCAGCGCGGTCGAATCCTATGGGTGGCATGAGCCCTACCTCGCCGCGGGGGCGGCGCCGCGCTACGACCCAAGGGTCCTGGCGCGGATCATGCCGGGCGCGGACACGCCGGCGCCGGCTTACGCGACCTTGATCGCGCGGCGGCAGGCGATGATCCGGTCGGTCGCGGCGCGAATCGCCGGGCTGGATGCATTGCTGTGGCCGACGGTGCCGATTGTCGCGCCGACGATGGCCAGCCTCGCGAGCGACGAGGCCTATCATGCCACCAATTTGCTGGTGCTGCGCAATCCCGCGGTCGTCAATTTCCTCGACGGCTGTGCGATCTCGCTGCCCTGCCCGGTCGAGGGCGCACCCGTCGGGCTGAGCCTCGCCGCCCTCAACGGGCAAGACGACCATTTGCTGAGTGTTGCGGCCTGTGCGGCCGAAATTCTGAAAGGATGAAAGATGGCGGTCACCAAGGAACATAAGGAATTTCATCGCCTCGCGCTGGACGGCGAGGGCTGGCAGCTCCCCGAGGGCTATGCTCCGGGCGGCGGTGTCGACGAGCTTCCGCTGTCAGGGACGCTCGACGCCGACAACAGGAAGGGCAGCCGCACCCGCTTGCTCCGTTTCCAGCCCGGCGTGTTCACCAAGACGCAGTTCGTGCACGAATATTGGGAAGAGGTGTTCCTGCTGCAGGGGGACCTCACCGTCGGCAACGACGCGGAGGGCAATGGCGGCGAGAACTTCACCGCGCCGACCTACGCCTGTCGTCCGCCGGGGGTCCATCACGGACCGTTCCGCTCGAACGGCGGCTGCCTGCTGCTCGAGATCCATTATTACGACCCGGCGTGACTTCGTTGACATAGCTTTTGTACAAAGCTAGTCTGAATATCTAAGGGAGATTCTGATGTCGTTGACCGTAAGCAGGCCCGAGTTGCTCGACGGCGATAGCGATGCCTTGTTCCGTCAGGCGGTGCATGATTCGCTCGGCTTCGCGGTCCGGCTCCAGGAAATCCGCAACCGTCTCGGCGAGGTGATCGGGCTGAGCGGGCCGGCTTATTCGATCCTCATCGCGATCGAGCATCTTGCCGATTCGGGTGAGGTCGGCGTCAGCCGGGTCAGCGACCATCTCCACCTTTCCGGCGCATTCGTCACGATCGAGATCACCAAGCTGGTCAAGGCCGGGCTGGTCACCAAGACACCCGATCCCGAGGACGGCCGGCGCGTGATCTTGCGCGTGACCGATAAGGCGCACGGGCTGCTCACCGAGCTGTCGGAGACGCAGCGTCCGGTCAACGACACGATCTTCGCCGGCCTCGATGCCAAGCAGTTCCGGCAATTCGCCGAGATCATCGCGTCGCTCGTCGCCGGCACCGAGGAGAGCCTGGCGCTGCTGCGCTTCATGGCCGAGCAGCGTCGGCGTCAGGCCTGAGCGGAGCAGCGGCCATGACCTTCGATGCACGCGAATTCCGCAACGCCCTCGGCCACTTTCCGACCGGAGTCGTCGTGGTCACCGCCCCGGTCGATGGCCGCGAGCCGCTGGCGATGACGGTCAGCTCGTTCAACTCTGTGTCGCTCGATCCGCCGCTCGTGCTGTTCAGCATCGCCCGCACCGCTCCGAGCCTGGCCGCATTGCTCGCCGCGCCGCGCTTCGCGATCAGCGTGCTGCGCCACGACCAGAGCGACCTTTCGACCCGCTTCGCCTTTGCCAGGGACGAGAAATGGGACGGCGTCGAACCGGTGCTCGGCGAGACCGGCTGCCCGCTGATCCGTCCCTGCCTCGCAACCTTCGAATGTACGCATTTCGCCCATCATGAAGGCGGCGACCATCTGATCATCGTCGGCCGCGTCGAGCGGTTCGATACGGCGGCGGAAGGGGACCCGTTGGTCTTCTTCCGCGGCAGCTATCATCACATTGCCGCGCGCGCGGCCTGACCATCGGAGGCAGCGAAATGAAAACCGGCGCCAACCATCTGGCCTCGCTGCGCGACGGGCGCGTCGTCTATATCGATGGCGCCGAAGCCGGCGACGTCACGCAGCATCGGGCGTTCCGCAACGCGGTCGGCTCCGCTGCCGCGCTCTATGATTTCCAGGCCAAGAATCCCGAGCTGATGACGATCGAGAGCCCGTCGACCGGGAAGCGCGTCAATCGCGCCTGGGATCTGCCGACGAGCTACCAGAGCCTGGTCGAGCGCCGTGCGGCAATGGAGGCCTGGGCCGAAACCCATTACGGCTTCATGGGCCGTTCTCCCGACCATGTCGCCTCGTGCATGGCCGGCTTCATGATGGGCCGCGAGACGTTCGAGGCCTATGATCCGAAGCGGGCGGCCGCGCTGGCCGATTATTTCCGCTACGCGCGCGACAACGACCTCTTCCTCACCTACGTGATCATCAATCCGCAGGCCGATCGTTCGAAGCCGGCGCATGAGCAGGCCGACCAGTTCCTGACTGCCGGCATCGTCGACGAGGATTCGACCGGCATCACCTTGCGCGGTGCCAAGATGCTGGCGACGAGCGCGATCATGGCGAACGAGGTGTTCGTCAGCTGCATCCAGCCGCTCGGCCCCGGCGATGAAAAATATGCGGTGTCGCTGGCGCTGCCGATGAACGCGCCCGGCCTGAAACTGCTGTCGCGCAAGTCTTTCGAGGCGGCATCGCCGAGCACGTTCGACAATCCGCTCGCCAGCCGCTTCGACGAGAATGACGCGGTGATGTATTTCGACGACGTGAAGGTGCCGTGGGACCGGGTTTTCATCTCTGGCGATACCGGCATGATGATGCGCCAGTTCCACGCGACGCCGGCGCATGTCCTGCAGAATTACCAATGCCAGGTGCGGCTGATGGTCAAGATGCGTTTCCTGATGGGAATCGCGCGCAAGACGGCCGAGATCAACG
The DNA here is from genome assembly GCF_036677245.1 of Sphingomonas sp. Taxonomy (GTDB): domain Bacteria; phylum Pseudomonadota; class Alphaproteobacteria; order Sphingomonadales; family Sphingomonadaceae; genus Allosphingosinicella. Next base: position 107,266 of record NZ_JAKFCG010000082.1, on the reverse strand, counting down.
GCACGATCGGCCTGCCGCCGGTCAAGGACGCGCTCGGGCAATTGGCGGCGGAAGCTGCGATGGTCGAAGGCATGGTCCAGGGCATGGAGGCCAAGGGCGCGATGCGGGGCGCTTATTACGTTCCCGATCCGCATCTCCTTTATGCGGCCCAGGTGTTGACCCAGCAGCTCTATTCGAAGGTGATCAACTCGCTTCGCGATCTCGCCGGCGGCGGGATGATCATGCTGCCGTCGGGCACCGCCGATTTCGCCAATCCGGAGATCGCCCGGTTGATCGGCAAGACCCAGCAATCGCCGATCGCGAGTTCCGAGGAGCGCGTCAAATTCTTCAAATTGGCCTGGGATGCGGTCGGTTCGGAATTCGCCAGCCGCCACACGCAATATGAGATGTTCTACGCGGGCGCGACCTTCGTCACCAAGGGGCACAGCTTCCGCACCTACGATTGGGCGCGCTCGACCGGCATGGTCGACGATCTGCTGTCGAGCTATGCGCTGCCGGAGGAAGCTCCGGCGCTTGAATATGCCGCGGGGGCCTGACTTTTAGCGACGAACCCGAAGCGGGGAGCAACCGCCCGCTGCACTGCGGGGGCGGTGCGGCTTTGGTTCAGCTGCTGCGCAGCCAGCTCATCAGCTCGTGGAACGGGACGAGCTCGTTGAACGAGATCCCGCCGAAGCCGTCGTCGAACCAGCGGATGACGCCTTCGACCGAGCGGAACTTGTCGAGCGTCAGCACGACCGGCTGGCCTGCCTCCAGTCGCTCGTCTGCTTCGATCTTGACCCCGCCCTGCGAGATGTCGCGGACGCTGACCCAGCAGATCTTGGCGCCGGTCCTGACCGTCGCCAGCCAGTCCACCTCGACACGTGGGATGCGCGGCATCCAGCCGTTCTCGAGCAACGCCGGGTTGGACAGCATCTCCTCGACGTCGATCAGCTCGTCGAACGCGATGCCGGCATTGCCGTCGGCGATCCAGATCACGGTGCCGCTCAACGTATGATGGCTCTTGAGCGCCACGGTGACCTTCTGGCCGACGTCGAGGCTGCAATAGACGTGTGCCATCAGGCCACCGGCCGAGATGTTGCGGATCAGGCAGAGCTCGGTCTTGGAGCCGATGATCAGCGAGCCGACACGCAGGATCTTGAGGTGCCGCGTGCTGTTGCGCCGATCGGGCGGCGAGGGTGCTCGTTCGGAGAAAGAGAAGCTGGTCTCTTCGACATGCATCTGATTCAACATTCGGTCCCCGGTCTCTCGATGGCCTGCATCTTCGATCCTTCGCCGTCTAGACCGCCGTGGTTTACCAACCGCTTAATAGAAGACCGGTAAGACCACCGGGTCCGTCCGCGTGCGCGGCGGCATTCACAGCTTTCTTACCCTTTTTGGCTAGGCAGGCGCGATGAACGCAGAGCTGAAGATTGCGCCCGACGTGCGTCACGATCCGCGGCCGAGATCCGCGGTGAGCGGCGCGGTCGGCCTTGCCGGCCTCGCCGGTCTGCTGAGCTGGATGATCGTTGCGCGGGGGCAGGGGATGGATGGCCCGCTCGCGGCGCTCGCCGCATTGCTCGCCTGCGCGCTGCCGATGATCATGTGGTCGCTGATCGTCGATCGGGTGCACCGCAACCCGAGCACCGGCCTGCAATGGGGCCTCCCGCTGCGGCCGCTGTCGGAAAGCCTCGACATCAGCATCGCCAAGATCGCAGCCCTGTGGGCGACCTGGGGCGCCATCGGATCATTCTATTGTGTCGCGCGCTGGTATTGGGACGGGGCGTATCTGTTCGCGATGCAGTTGCTCGGCTATGCGGCGGTGCCGCTGCTGCTGCTGTCGGTTCCTTATGTGATCTGGCTCGACCGGCGGCTGGTCGATCCGCGCGACGGTGCGTGGCATTTCGGCCAGCTGATCGTCGGCCGCGGCGCCGCGGTCGATCGCCCCTTGCTCCACGATTATTTCCGCAGCTGGGCGATCAAGGGGTTTTTCCTCGCGTTCATGCTGTCGATCGTCCCCGGCAACTGGTCGTTGGTGATCGCACCGGACGCGGCTGAGATCACCGCCGATCCGGTACGGCTCGCGCATTGGCTGATCGCCGCAATGTTCATGATCGACGTCTGCTTCGCGACCGTCGGCTACATGCTGACCCTGAAGCCGCTCGACGCCCACATCCGCTCGGCGCATCCTTATGCAGCGGGGTGGATGGCGGCGCTGATCTGCTATCCCCCGTTCATCCTGATGAACGAGGGCGGGCCGCTCGATTATCATCCGGGCACCGGCGACTGGGTTAGCTGGCTGAGCGGCTCGCCGGTCGCCACCGCGCTGCTCGGCGCCGTGCTGGTGTTCCTCACGGCAGTCTATGCGTGGGCGACGGTCGCATTCGGGATCCGCTTTTCGAACCTCACGCACCGCGGCATCCTCACCCACGGTCCCTACGCCTGGACCAAGCACCCGGCCTATGTCTCCAAAAGCCTGTTCTGGTGGCTGGCGACGATGCCGTTCCTGGCGGCGAGCGGCAGCGCGATCGATGCGATCCGCAACACCGCCCTCCTGGCGGCGGTGACCGCCATTTATTACTGGCGGGCGAAGACCGAGGAGAAGCATCTCTCCGCGGATCCGGCCTATCGCGACTATGCCGAGTGGATGGAGCGCAACGCGCCGCTGCCGCGGCTGATCAGGAAATTGCGCGGCAAGAGCGAGCCGGCGCCGCTTCCGGCGGAATAGGCGCCGCCATTTGCCTCATACCGTCGCCGCGTCTCAGTTTCCGCGGTTCGCCCGCGTATAAGGCACGAACTGGCCGAGGCTGATCGAGCCGTTCTCCATATGGCTGCTCTTGTCGACCAGCCGGACGATGTCGACGTTGCAGATCTGCGAGATGCTCGGCGAGCTGACCAGATAATCCCAGCCGTCGAGGCTGTTCAGCCCGGCGACCGGCCGGTTGACGTAAAGCGTGCTCCCGGCATCATAGACGATCGCGGTATGATCGATGATCGTGCTCGAGCGGACGCGGTGGAAGTCGATGCAGTTCACCGGCTTGCCGGGAACGCGGTCCTTGAGCAGACGCGCGAGCTTGGCTTCCGGGTCCGCCGGCTTCGCGGCGGCGGAGACGCCGGTGAGAAGCAGTGCTGCTGCCGCCAATGAGTGAATCAAGCGCATCTTGGGCTCCTTGTTTTCAGCGCCAATATGAGCCTGCTCTCGCGCGCGCGCAATGAACTGGCGCTGAACTCGCGATCAGGCTCGGCGCCGGCCGAAGCTCAAAAGCTCATCTCGTCATAGACCTTGCTGACGTCGCCCTGCCAGTCGCCGTGATAGTGGGCGAGCAGCAGTTCGGCAGGGGTCGTCCCACGCGTCACGATCTCGCGCAGCGGATCGAGATAACCCGACTCGCTGTCTCCCGATGCGTTGAACCTGGCGCGCGCATTGAGCCCCGCCTCGCTGATCGCGAGGATGCGCTTGCCGAGCGTCTGCAGCGTCTCGCCGTCGGGTGTGCGCGTCGCGAGGCCGAGCTTGGGAACCTCGTCGCGCAGCCGCTGGCGTTCTTCCAACGACCAATGTTCGACCTCGCCCCACGCGGCATCGAGCGCGGCCTGGTCGTAGAGCAGCCCGACCCACAAAGCGGGAAGCGCGCAGATGCGGTTCCAGCGTCCGCCGTCGGCGCCGCGCATCTCGAGGAAGCTCTTGAGACGCACCTCGGGGAAGGCGGTCGAGAGATGATCGACCCAATCGGACAGGCGCGGCTTCTCGCCCGGCAGGACCGGCAATCTGCCGTCAAGGAAATCGCGGAACGACAGGCCGGCGGCGTCGATGTAGCGGCCGTCACGGAACACGAAGTACATCGGCACATCGAGCGCGTAATCGACGTAGCGCTCGTAGCCGAAGCCGTCCTCGAACACGAAGGGCAGCATTCCCGTGCGCGCGCCGTCGGTGTCGGACCAGATGTGGCTGCGGTAGGAAAGATAGCCGTTCGGCTTGCCTTCGAGGAACGGCGAATTGGCGAACAAGGCAGTCGCCAGCGGCTGCAGCGCGAGGCCGACGCGGAACTTGCGCACCATGTCCGCCTCGGAGGAATAGTCGAGATTGACCTGGATCGTGCAGGTGCGCAGCATCATGTCGAGCCCCATCGTGCCGACGCGCGGCATGTGGCGCAGCATGATCGCATAGCGGCCCTTGGGCATGATCGGCAGCTCGTCGCGCCTCTTGTCCGGCCACATGCCGAGCCCGAGGAAGCCGAGGTCGAGCTTGTCGCCGACCGCCTTCACTTGCCGGAGGTGGCGCGCCGCCTCGGCGCAGGTCTCGTGGAGATCGGACAAAGGGGCGCCGGAAAGCTCGAATTGACCGGCGGGCTCGAGGCTGATCGCGCCATCGGGGCCCGAGAGGGCGATCACGTTTCCGCCCTCGACGATCGGCGTCCAGCCAAATTCGGTCATCGCCATCAGCAGGTCGCGGATGCCGCCGGGCTCGTCATAGGACGGGGCGTGGTGATCGCTTCGGCGGTAGACGAACTTCTCATGCTCGGTGCCGATGCGCCACGCCTGCTTCGGCTTCTCGCCCTTTTGGAACGGCGCGATCAAATCGTCGCGCGTCTCGATCGGTGGATCAGCAGCGGCTGAAGCAGTGCGGGTCGTCATCAATCGCGCTCTAGCGGCGTGCAGGCAAGGCCGCCAGTAGGTTTCAGCATGCTACCTAATCGCATGCCGATCCCAATCGCCGACGGCGGCCATCCAGACGCCGACGGCGGCGATTGCGGCGGTGTCGGCGCGCAGGATGCGCGGGCCGAGCGACACCGGCCGCGCTTGCGGCAGCGCGGCGACCGCGGTGCGCTCGGCTTGGGTGAACCCGCCCTCCGGCCCGATCAGGATTGCAGCCGGCCCAGGGCGCGCGGCGGCCGCCAGTGGTTGGCCGCCGCTTTCGTCGGCGAACAGCAGGTCGCGATCGGCCGGCCACGACCGCAGCAGCGCATCGAGCCGCGCCGGCTCATCCAGTTGCGGAAGCGCGGTGCGCTCGCACTGCTCGGCGGCTTCGATCATATGCGCGCGCAGCCGCTCGAGATTGACCCGCTCGACGATCGTCCGGGCGGTGACGACCGGCACCAGCCGCGCAACTCCGAGCTCGGCGGCCTTTTCGGCGATCCAATCGATCCGCCCGCGCTTGATCGGTGCGAACACGAGCCACAGATCGGGCACCGGCTCGCGCTCGCGAAGGTGGCGGACGATGCGCAGCGACACGCGTCGCTTGCCCGCCTCCTCGATCTCGGCGAGCCATTCGCCGCTGCGGTCATCGAACAATTTGACCTGCGCGCCGGCGGCAAGGCGCAGCACGGCGCCGAGATAATTGGCCTGCGGCCCATCGAGCGACAGCCGCATGTTCTGGGCGAGCGGCTCGTCGATGAACAGGCGCGGGAGGCTGGAGGGAGGCCAGGCGGGAGTGGCGGACATCGCCGCATCTAGCGGCCCCCGCCTTCGCCTTACAAGGGACGAGCACGCAGCCGGCCAGGACGGGTCGGCTGCAAGCCTCGACTTCGCTCCGCCGGACCGCCAAGAGGAGCCCGTGACCGAGCCACTCGAACTCGTCCCGGACAGCGAGCGCCGCGGGCTGATCGGCGCCCTGCCGGCCGCCGCCCGGCCCTTTGCGTCGCTGATGCGGCTCGATCGCCCGATCGGCGCGTGGCTGCTGTTCTGGCCGGGCGCCTGGGCCGTGGCGCTGGCGGGCATCGACCGCCACGGCATCGCCCTGATCCTGTGGCTCGGGCTCGGTGCCTTCGCGATGCGCAGCGCCGGCTGTGTCTACAATGACATCGTCGATCGCGACCTCGACCGCCAGGTCGAGCGGACGCGGCTCCGCCCGCTTGCGAGCGGGCGGGTGAGCCTCGGCGGCGCCGTCGCGTTGCTGGTCGGGCTCAGCCTCGTCGGGCTCGTCGTGCTGCTCCAGCTCCGCCCGCTCGCGCAGCTGGTCGCGCTCGCGAGCCTCATCCTCGTTGCCATCTATCCGTTCATGAAGCGGATCACCTGGTGGCCGCAGCTCTGGCTCGGTCTCGTCTTCACCTGGTCGGCGCTGGTCGGCTGGGCCGAGGCGACCGGCCGCCTCAGCGCGCCGGGGCTTCTGCTCTATGCCGGATCGGTGGTCTGGGCGATGGGCTATGACACGATCTATGCGCTGCAGGATCGGGAGGATGATGCCCTGGTGGGAGTCAAATCCTCGGCGCTGGCGCTTGGCGATCGCGCTCGCGCCGGTGTGGCTTTGCTCTACGCGCTGGCGATGCTGCTGTGGGCGGGCGCTATCGCAATGGTCCGGCCGGATGCGCTCGCGCTGGCCGCGTTGCTGCCAATGGCGCTCCATCTCGCCTGGCAGGCGGCGACCTTGAGGCAGGACGATCCTGGCGACGCTCTGGCCAAGTTCCGCGCGAACCGATTTGCGGGCCTGCTGATGTTCCTAGGATGCCTGGTGGTCGGCAGCGCCGCCTAGACCTCGCATAGAGCCCGGCGTGCGGCCTCCGCCTTTGCTTTTGCCGCGTTCCAGCCCTAAGCGCTCGCCATGCTCAGCATATCCGAAGCCGAAGCGCGCGCCGCCGCGCTGATAGAGGCGGCCAAGAAGGCCGGTGCCGATGCCGCCGACGTCCTTTATGTCGCCGATGCCTCGACCGGCATCCAGGTGCGGCTCGGCGCGCTCGAGGATGTCGAGCGTTCCGAAGGCGAAGAGATCGGGCTGCGCTTCTTCGTCGGCCGCCGCTCGGCGAGCGTATCCTCGTCGGACCTGTCGCGCGACGCGCTCGAAGCGCTGGTCGAGCGTGCGGCGGCGATGGCGCGCGAGGCGCCCGAGGATGATTTTGCCGGGCTGGCGCCGGAGGACCGGCTGCTCAAGGGCCCCGGCGTGCAGATCGACGGCGACGATGGCGGCGATCCGCTGCCGACCGAGCTCAAGGCGCGCGCGCAGGCGATGGAGGATGTCGCGCGGAGCGCCGCTGGGATCACCAACAGCGAAGGCGCCGGGGTGAGCGCCGGCCGCTCGGTGATGGCGCTTGCCACCAGCCATGGCTTCTGCCGCGGCTACACGACCAGCGGCTACAGCGCCTCCGTCAGCGTCATCGCCGGCAGCGGCGGCGGCATGCAGCGCGATTCGGCGAGCCACAGCGTCCGCCATTGGAACGACCTCGACGATCCGGAAGTGCTCGGCAAACTCGCTGCCGAACGCACCCTGGCGCGGCTCAATCCGGCCAAGCTCGGCAGCGGCTCGATGCCGGTGGTGTTCGACCGGCGCGCCGGCTCGAGCCTGATCGGCCATCTGATCGGCGCGATCACCGGCGCTGCGATCGCGCGCAAGACGAGCTTCCTGCTCGGGCGTGAGGACGAGCGCATCTTCCAGCCCGGAATCGTCATCCGCGACGATCCGCATCGGCCGCGCGGGCTTCGCTCCAAGCCATTCGACGGCGAGGGCCTGGGAACACGCCCGACCGATATCGTCGCCGACGGCCGCCTGACCGGCTGGCTCCTCGACAGTGCGTCGGCGCGGCAGCTCGGACTCGAGCCGACCGGCCATGCCATTCGCGGCGTCACCGGGTCGCCGGGGGCGGGCGCGACCAATGTCGAGCTGAGGCCGGGTTCGCTCGGCAAGGCCGAGCTGATCGCCGACATCGGCCGCGGCATCTACGTCACCGAGCTGATCGGCCAAGGCGTCAACCCGATCACCGGCGACTACAGCCGCGGCGCGTCGGGCTTCATTATCGAGAATGGCGAGATCGGCGCGTCCGTCGCCGAGATCACGATCGCGGGCAATCTGATCGACATGTTCAGCACGCTGACACCCGCTGACGATCTCGAATATCGCCGCGCCGTCAACGTCCCGACGTTTCGGATCGAAGGGATGACGGTCGCTGGTGCTTGATGAGGTTTCCCGCATCGCCGCCGAGGCCGGCCGGATCGCCCAGGCGCGCTGCGGGGGAGACTATGAGCGCTGGGAAAAGGTGCCCGGCCATCCGGTGTGCGCCGTCGATCTCGAGGTCGATTCCTTCCTTCGCCGCGAGCTGACCCAGCTCGACCCGGAGGCGGGATGGCTGTCGGAAGAGACGCTCGACGTTTCGGACCGTATCGAACGCAGCCGCTTGTGGGTGGTCGACCCGATCGACGGCACGCGCGACTATATGCGCGCTCGAAGCGGCTGGGCGGTTTCGGTCGCATTGGTCGAGGAACGCGCGGCAATCCTCGGCGTGCTCGACGCGCCCGCCCGCGGGGAGCATTGGAAGGCCGCCAAGGGGCAGGGCGCGTGGCGGAACGGCCAGCCGATCCGGGTCAGCGGGCGGCGTGAGTTCGCCGGCGCACGCGTTCCCGCCGACCAGCTTCCCGCCGTCGACCAGGATCTCGTCCCCGTCGAGCGGCCGAACTCGATCGCTTTGCGCATCGCGATGGTCGCGGCCGGCGAGGCGGACCTGGCGGTCACGTTGCGTTGGGGCTTCGAATGGGACATCGCCGCCGCCGCATTGATCGCCAGCGAGGCGGGCGCCAAAGTGACTGGCGTCCTTGGGCAGCCGCTGACGTTCAACAGCGCCGCCGGCGCCGCATTCGGCGTGCTGGTCGCGACCCCGGAGATCCACGCCGCGGCGGTCGAGCGGCTGAGGGAAAGGGCGATGGACGCGGTCTAGAGTGATTTCAAGTCAGGTGGAATCGCCTGACGAATCGGAAGTCACGGAAAACAAAAGATATCAGACTCAATCCAGGTTCAATCAAACCGGGATTGAGTCTAGAGCATTGCAGGGCCGCCTTGCCCCTCTCTCTCAAGCGACCTTCGGCAAGCCAAGCCTTGGGATGTCGATCTTGGGGCACCGGTCCATGACGACGTCGAGGCCGGCCGCTTCGGCCCGCGCCGCGGCTTCCTCGTTGATCACGCCGAGCTGGAGCCACACCGCCTTGGCCCCGACTGCGATCGCTTCGTCGACCGCCTCACCGGCGGCGAGCGGCCGGCGGAAGATGTCGACCATGTCGATCGGTTCGCCGATCTGGCCGAGCTCGCGCCAGACATATTCGCCGTGGACGTGCTCGCCGGTGATCTGCGGGTTGACCGGGAACACGCGATAGCCGTGGTCCTGGAGGAATTTCATCACCCGATAACTCGCGCGGTCGGGCCGATCGGATGCGCCGACCAGTGCGATCGTGCGGACCCGCGTGAGCAGGTCGGTGAGCGCGGCGTCTGAGCTAAGCGGCATGTTCGTCTCCTCGGCGTGAGCGGCCGGTATCTGTGGAACCGCTCGCGATCAGACAATGATCGTCGAGCGCTTCCGGTTCACCTCGTCGAGCACAGCCTTGGCGATATGCTCGAAAATGTCGGCTTCCTCGCCCTGGCCAGCGGCCGGCGGCGTGCCGGCGTCGGACGCCTCGCGGATCGAGAGCGTCAGCGGAATGCGCCCGAGGAACGGCACGCCCATCTCCGCGGCTTCCGTCTCGGCACCGCCGCGGCCGAACGGATCGGAGATCTCGCCACAATGGGGACAGGCATAGCCCGCCATATTCTCGACCAGGCCCAGGATCGGGACGTCCATCTTGGTGAACAGGTCGATCGCCCGCCGCGCGTCGATCAGCGCCAGATCCTGCGGCGTCGAGACGATTACCGCGCCGGCGGGCTTCCAGCGCTGGATGAGCGAGAGCTGGACATCGCCGGTGCCCGGTGGAAGGTCGACGACGATCAGCTCGCTGTCGCCCCAGTCCGCCTCGATCAGCTGGGCGAGCGCATTGGTCGCCATCGGCCCGCGCCAGGCGAGCGCGCGCTTCGGGTCGACGAGCTGCCCGATCGACAGCATTTTGATGCCGTGCGCCTCGAGCGGAATCATCTTCTTGTCGACCGCGTCGGGCTTGTCGTGGCTGCCCATGATGTTCGGCTGCGAGGGGCCGTAGATGTCGGCATCGACCAGGCCGACCTTCTTGCCCATCCGGCCGAGCGCGATCGCGAGATTGGCCGAGACGGTCGATTTGCCGACGCCGCCCTTGCCGCTGCCGACGGCGATGATCGTCCGGCCGACCTTGTCGGCGGTCATCGCGATGCGCACCTCGCTGATCCCAGCGACCGCGCCGAGCGCGGCGCTGATCTGCTGTTCGAGCTTCTTGCGCGTCGCGATCGGCATTCCAGTGACGTCGAGGATCAAGGAGGCGATCCCCTGCTCGAGCCGCGGCGCCGCCGCGCGTCCGGTCGCAACGACGTCGCCACCCCCCGATGGGTCTTCGATCGTGCGCAATGCATCGAGGATTAGGTCTACATTCTCCGTCATTCGTCAGCCGATAAGGCCATTGACGCGCCTTGCCACTGTTTTTCCGCCGCCCCGCTACCTATAAAGGCAGGCATGAGAAAAATCCTTGGGTGGGGCTCGCGCCTCGGCGCATCGTTCAACGAGAATAAGGGCGGGCCTTGGGGCTCTTCCGGAGGCTCCGGCGACGGCGGCAACGGCGGCGGCGGCGGCCCGCGCAGTCCCTGGGGCCCGCCGCCGCGCAAGGGCAGACCCGGGGGCGTCGGCAACGTCACCTCCCTCGACGACTTCCTGAAGAAGAGCCGCGACCGCTTCGGCGGCGGCTTCTCGCAGGATGGTCGCCCTTATTGGCTCTACGGCCTGGCGGTGTTCGCCTTGCTGTGGGTGGTGTTCACCTCGATGCACATGATCGGCCCACAGGAGCGCGGAGTCATTACCCGCCTCGGCAAATATTCCGGAACCTTGGGCCCCGGCGTCGGGCTTTCGTTCCCGTCGCCGATCGATCGCGTCCAGAAGGTCGACGTTGAGGATATCAGGACGATCGACATCGGCTCGGCCGAGCCGAGCGACGACAATCTGATCCTGACCGCCGACCAGAATCTGATCGACCTGGCTTATTCGGTGCGTTGGAACATCCGCGACCCCGAACGCTATCTGTTCCAGATCGCCGACCTCGAGGAGACCATCGGCGAGGTCGCGCAAAGCGCGATGCGCGCGGTCGTCGCCAGCGTCACGCTCGACGATGCAATCGGCTCCGGGAGATCGGAGATCGAGCAGCGAGTCGCGCTGGCGATGCAGGAGCTGCTCGACAATTATGGCGCCGGCGTTGTCGTCCAGGGCGTCGCGATCAAGCAGTCGGACCCGCCGGCCGCCGTCAACGACGCGTTCAAGGAAGTCACCGCCGCGCAGCAGGAAGCGCAATCCTACATCAACAACGCCCGTGCCACCGCGCTCCAGGTCACGGCCAAGGCGCAGGGCGAGGCGGCGGCGTTCGACAAGGTCTATGCCGAATATAAGCTCGCGCCCGAGGTGACCCGCCGTCGCATGTATTATGAGACGATGGAGGAAGTTCTGTCGAAGGTCGACAAGACCATCGTCGAAGCACCGGGCGTGACCCCCTATCTTGCGCTGCCGGAAATCGCCGGACGGCCCCAAGCAAAGCAGAGCCAGTGACCAATCGTCTCCTGCGCAACCCGATTGCGCTCGCCTTCCTCGCCATCATCCTGCTCGTCCTGATCGGCAGCACCTTCGCGGTCGTGCCCGAGACCAAGCAGGCGGTGATCGTCCGTTTCGGCGAGCCGCAGCGCATCATAAATCCCTACCGGGCGGGACAGGAATTCGGCCAGACCGGCGCCGGGCTGATCGCGCGCTGGCCGTTCATGGACAATATCGTCTGGATCGATAAGCGCATCCTCAGCGTCGACATGGATCGCCAGCAGGTGCTGTCGACCGATCAGCTCCGCCTGCAGGTCGATGCGTTCGCGCGCTATCGCATCGTCGATCCGCTTCGCATGTACATTTCCGCGCGGCGCGAGGATCGCGTCAGCGAGCAGCTTCGTCCGATCCTCGGATCGGCGCTGCGCAACGAGCTCGGCAAGCGCCCATTCGCGGCATTGCTCAGCCCCGAGCGCGGTCAGCTGATGCAGAATATCGAGATCGCGCTGAACCGCGTCGCGCGCCAATATGGCGCGGTGATCGTCGATGTCCGCATCAAGCGTGCCGATCTGCCGCAGGGAACCCCGCTGCAGTCGGCGTTCCAGCGCATGCAGACGGCCCGCCAGCAGGAAGCGCGCTCGATTCTCGCGCAGGGAATGAAGCAGGCGCAGATCATCAGGGCGGAAGCCGATGCTCGGGCATCCAACACCTATGCCCAGGCGTTCAACAAGGATCCGGACTTTTACGACTTCTACCGCGCGATGCAGTCTTACCGGTCGACCTTCGTGAACAACGGAAGCGGAGAGATGGGCCGGTCGAGCATCATCCTGTCCCCGAACAATCAATATCTAAGGGAGTTCATGGGACGGCGATGATCATCTGGCGCTCGCTGATAGCCATTCAATTCCCATTCAGCCGCGCGGCATAGCTTCGGCGGCGAGCGACGGGCCGGCCGGGGTCCGCAGAAAAATCTAGGAGGATCATTATCGTGCGTTACGTTTACGGCATCACCGCAGGACTGCTCTTGGGCGGAACCGCCGCGACGCTCACGCTGAATCCGGCCGGTGCGCAGACCGCCCAGAACGAGCCGGGCACGATCAGCGCGGCAGCGCCTCGCGCGGGAGCGCTGATGAGCTTCGCGGAACTCGCTGAACGGCTGCAGCCGGCGGTGGTCAACATCTCGACGCGCCAGAGCGTCCAGGTGAACCGCCAGCGCGCGCTTCCGCCGGGCTTCGAGGAGTTCTTCCGCCAGTTCGGCGCTCCCGTTCCCGAGGGCGGCGGCGAAGGCGGCAACGACACCATCACCCAGCGTGGTGGATCGCTGGGATCTGGCTTCATCATCTCGCCCGACGGCTATGTCGTCACCAACAACCATGTCATCTCGCCCGCCCGCGACAATGCGACCGTCGACGAGATCACGGTCACGATGTCGAACCGGCGCGAATATAGCGCGACCTTGATCGGCCGCGATCCTGCGACCGACCTCGCATTGCTCAAGATCAATGCCACCAACCTGCCGTTCGTCCGCTTCGGCGATTCGACGCGCACCCGCGTCGGCGACTGGGTGATCGCCATCGGCAATCCGTTCGGGCTCGGTGGTACGGTGACGGCCGGCATCGTCTCGGCGCTCCACCGCAACATCGGCGCGGGCGTGTACGACCGCTACATCCAGACCGACGCGTCGATCAACATGGGCAACAGCGGCGGTCCGATGTTCGATATCAACGGCAACGTCATCGGCATCAACACCGCGTTGATCTCGCCGACCGGCGGCAACGTCGGCGTCGGGTTTGCGATCCCGGCCGAACAGGTACGGCCGGTGATCGATGCGCTGCGCCGCGGGCAGCGTCCGCAGCGAGGCTATATCGGTGTCGCGCTACAGCCGATCGACGACGGCATTGCCGCCTCGCTCGGCATTCCCAAGAACCGCGGCGAGCTGATCCGCAGCGTCACTGCGGGTGGCCCGGCAGCGCGCGCGGGCATCCAGCAGGGCGACGTGGTGATCACCGTCAACAATCGCCCGGTCACGCCGGACGAGTCGCTTGCCTATATCGTCTCCAGCCTGCCGGTCGGCTCGAAGGTCCCGATCGAGATCATCCGCAACGGACAGCGCCGGACCGTCACCGCCGTCATCGGCGAACGTCCGACCGAGGAGGAATTGGCCCGCCTCAACGGCATCGAGCGGGAGACGCCTGTCACGGAGCCAGCCGAGTCGCAGCAGTCGACCGGCCAGCGCTCGGCGCGCCAGAGCCTCGGCGTCACAGTGCAGACCTTGACTCCGGAGGTCGCTCGCTCGCTCCGGATCACCGATCCAACTGTGCGCGGCGTCGTGGTCGCCTCGGTGGATCCGTCGAGCGACGCGGCGGCCGAAGGCATCCAGCGCGGCGACGTCATCCTCTCGATCAACCAGCGGCAGACTCGCACGCCCGAGGAAGCCGCCGCGGCGGTGGAGGCGGCGCGCAGCGCCGGGCGCGACAGCGTGCTGCTGCTCGTCCGGCGCGGCAACACGCCGCCCGTCTACGTCGGCGTCACCCTCGCCAAGAGGTAAGCGCCAAGAGGTAACGGGTGCAGCGGTGGCGCCGGGTGGGCGGCTCTATTCAAGGTCTGGGGCGCTCAGCCCCGGCCGCGATAGCCGGGTACATCCTGCGGCGGCACCCACAGGCCCGCAGGCGGCTCGCCCGATTGCCAGAAGACGTCGATCGGGATGCCGCCGCGCGGATACCAATAGCCGCCGATGCGGAGCCAGAGCGGCTTCATCTCGGCCACGAGACGTTCGGCGATACCGACGGTGACATCCTCGTGGAAGCCGGCGTGATTGCGGAACGAACCGAGGAAGAGCTTGAGCGACTTCGATTCGACGATGGTCTCGCCGGGCGCGTAATCGATCACCAGATGCGCGAAGTCGGGCTGGCCCGTCACAGGGCAGAGTGAGGTGAATTCGGGCGCCGTGAAGCGCACGAGATAGGCCTTGCCCGGCCGCGGGTTGGCGACATAGTCGAGCGTTGCTTCTTCAGGGGAAGCAGGCAGCCTGCTCGCCTGACCAAGATGGGTGGGCGTCATGCCGCGCCTTCTAGCCCGCTTTGCGGCGCGGTGGATATGCTTTTGACGGTGTGTCGCCCGCGTTCGCCGCGCGTGTTTTGCGGCGGGAAAGGCTCGCGCTTCCGATCATTCCCGCGCTAAGAAGCCTCCAGTGCTTTGGAGATGATGTGGATGGACTCGCTGGTTTCAACTGAGTGGCTGGCGGGCGAGCTGGGTGCACCCGATCTCAAGGTGGTCGACGCGAGCTTCCACCTCCCTGGCGATGGCCGCGATGCGCGCGACGAATTCTCCGAAGCCCATATCCCCGGCGCGACGTTCATGGATCTCGCCGAGATCGTCGACAGCGACCATCCGGTGCCCGGCATGCTCCCGCCCGATTACAAGTTCGCCAGCCGGATGCAGGCGCTCGGGATCGGCGATGCGGATCGCATCATCGTCTACGACAATTCGCCGCATCACAGCGGCGCGCGCGCCTGGTGGATGCTGCGCAGCTTCGGCGCGCGCCGTGTCGCGATCCTCGACGGCGGCCTTCCGAAATGGATCGCCGAGGGGAGGGCGATCGAGAGCGGGCAGCCGCCGCCAGCGCGCGGCCATTTCACCGCGCAGCTCGATCGGACCGCGCTCGCCGATAAGGATCATGTCAGCGCGATCGCCGGCTCGCCGGCGCACGAGCTGGTCGACGCGCGCGGCGCGTCGCGCTTCGCCGGCGAGGATCCGGAACCGCGGCCGGGCGTGACGCCGGGGCACATCCCCGGATCGAAGAACCTGCCGCAAGGCAGGCTGTTCAACCCGGACAACAGCTGGAAGCGGGGCGCTGCGCTCGCCGCCGCATTCGAAGAGGCAGGGGTCGATCTCGCCAAGCCGATGGTGACGACCTGCGGATCGGGGATCACCGCCGCGGTGCTGCTGTTCGGCGCGCATCTGCTCGGCAAGCAGGATGTGAAATTGTACGACGGCAGCTGGGCCGAATGGGGATCCGATCCGGCGACTCCCAAGGCGACGGGCCCCCAGGCGACAGGCCCCAACGCGACGGGCCCCAACGCGACGGGCCCCAACGCGACGGGGCAGTCATGAGCGGCGACAAGCACGGGCAAGACGGGGGCGGCGAGGCGCGGGTGGATACTCGGATCGTCCGCGGCGGGCGCCGCAAGGAATGGACGAGCGGTATCGTCAATCCGCCGGTCTATCGCGCCTCCACCATCCTGTTCGACGATGTCGCGGCGTTGCGCGCGGCACAGCCCCGGGACGGCACCCTCTATTACGGCCGGCAGGGCACGCCCACGACCTGGTCGCTGGCCGAGGCACTGACGGAGCTCGAGCCCGGCGCAGCGGGGACACGGCTCTTTCCATCGGGCGTCGCCGCGATCGCCGCCGCTTTGATGTCGGTGCTCAACCCGGGCGACGAACTGCTGATGGTCGACAGCACCTACGCACCAAGCCGCATTTTCTGCGACGGCGTGCTCAAGCGCATGGGGATCACCACAGTTTATTACGATCCGCTGATCGGCGACGCGATCGAGACGCTGATCGGCGCCAACACCCGCGCGATCTTTCTCGAAAGCCCCGGCTCGCTTAGCTTCGAGGTCCAGGATGTTCCTGCGATCTGCGCGGTCGCGAAGCGGCACGGGATCGTGACCCTGATCGACAATACCTGGGCCACGCCTTTGTTCTTCCCGGCGCTCGCGGCGGGGGTCGACATCAGCATTGTCGCCTGCACCAAATATATCGTCGGCCATTCCGACGTGATGCTCGGTTCGGTGAGCGCGAACGAGGCGTGCTGGGCCGGCCTCGAGCAGACCAGCCGCGCGTTCGGCCAATGCGCGAGCCCCGACGACGCCTATCTTGCCGCACGCGGGCTGCGCACGCTCGGTGTCCGGCTGAGGCAGCATGAGAAATCCGGGCTCGAGGTCGCGCATTGGCTGGCGGAGCAGCCGCAGGTCGCGCGCGTGCTCCACCCGGCGCTGCCGGAATGCCCCGGCCACGAGTTCTGGCGGCGCGACTTCAAAGGCGCATCGGGACTTTTCTCATTCGTGCTCGACGGCGGGGGCGATCAGGATCGCGCGCGCCTGATCGACCGGCTCGAGCATTTCGGCATCGGCTACAGCTGGGGCGGCTACGAGAGCCTCGCGCTCCCGGTCGATCCGGAACGGGTACGCAGCGCGACCGCGCGGCCGCAGGAAGGCCCGATGGTCAGGCTGCACATCGGCCTCGAGGACGCCGGCGACCTGATCGCCGATCTCGGTGCGGCTCTGGCCGAATATCCGGCGAAGAAATGACTCGCTGGGTGGCAGATCTCTCGATCACGCTGCCCGGCTACGCCCAGCTCGTCTCGGCGTCGGTCGCGCTCGCGATCGTGCTGCTCGGCGGCTTTGGCGCAATCCTCGCCGGCCGCACGATCGGGCAGCGCCTGGCAACGTTGTGGGAGCGGCGCGTCGGCGCGCGGAGCGAGCGCATGGCGACCCGCATGTGTGCGCTCACCCGCTATCTCTTCGCGGCCCTGGTCTATGCGATCGCGCTCAAGGCGGACAATTGGCCGTTCCTCTCCGAGCTGATCCTCGGCTTCCCGATGGCCGCTGCAGCCGCGCTGTTCGTCGGCGGCTTCGTGCGCGGCCTGCACATCTCGCGCTGGGTTGCGCTGCTGCTCGGCGGCGCCACCTTCATCGCCCTGCTTGCCGATGCATTGAACGGACTGGAGCCGGTCACCGACGTTCTCGACCGGATCGGCTTCGACGCCGGCAAGACCCGCATCTCGCTGCTCGGCGGGATCGAGATCGTCGTCACGATCCTCGCCATCTATGCGGTGCTCAAGCTCGCCAATCGCATGCTCAACCAGTCGATCAAGCGCGCGTCGCAGCTCGACGCAACGCAGCAGCTGCTGATCCAGAAGCTGGGCGGGGTGGTGCTCCTCGTCGCGGGCTTTTTCATCGGGATCGACCTGCTCGGCATCGACCTCACCGCGCTCGCGGTCTTCTCGGGCGCATTCGGCCTGGCGATCGGCTTCGGGCTGCAGAAGACGTTCGGCAATCTGATCGCCGGGATCATCCTGCTGATGGATCGCTCGATCAAGCCGGGGGACGTGATCGTTGTCGGCGAAAGCGTCGGCCATGTCAGCAAGATCGGCGTCCGCGCCGTCTCGATCATCACGCGAGACGGCAAGGAACATCTGATTCCAAACGAGAATCTGATGACCCAGGAGGTCGAGAACTGGTCCTATTCGAGCCCGAACGTGCGCGTCCATATCCCGGTTGGGGTCGCTTATGATTGCGATCTGGTCCGCGCCCAGGCGTTGATGATCGAGGCATCGCTGCAGTCAGAGCGCGTGCTCAAGACCCCGAAGCCCAACGTTTGGCTGCGTGCGTTCGGCGACAACGCCCTCGAGCATGATATATTGGTGTGGATCAAGGATCCCGCGGCGGGGATCGGCAACGTCCAGTCGGAAATCCTCAACCGGCTGTGGCATCTGTTCAAGGAAAACAACATCGAGGTCCCCTATGCGCAGCGCGACATCCGCATCAGGGAATGGCCCGGCCCACCGAGCGCGTGAGCGCCGAAAGGTCAGGCGGCCCGTGAATCGTCAGACGGGGCGCGGCTCGCGCGTGATCCCGAGCATGTTGGCCAAAGCATCGAGCGTCCGGTCAAGCTCGCGCGCGAGTTGCTCGGCGGCGGCGCGCGCCGGCGCATCGCCCGCGACGAGCAGCGCCTCCACTCCCGCCGCCACCCAGGCGGCGGTCTCGGCGATGAGCGCATCGAAGCGGCGCTGCACGATCGGCGAGGCGTGGCCATAGGCGCTGGTGATCCGCGCATGATTATCGAGCGCGCCGCGCGGCGCGGGCGGCCGCCCTGCGATCTTCTCGACCAGCTTGAGGACGTGGCAAAGCCGGGCGATCCGCTGACCGGCGTCATCCGGTCTGGGCTTCGGTCCGGCGCTCGAGCGCGGGCTCGATGCTGCACCCGATCCCGGGGAAGATCCCGCATCGCGCTGCGATTGATACGTCATGGCGCAGCCATAGCCTCCCCCCGCTAAGGAAGCGCTAACGCAGCCCCCGCGGGCCACCGTCCAGCCGCTTCGCGGCCGGGGCGGCAGCGCTTATTGCGGGGTGGACGCGGTGGCCTCCTGGCCGCTTCCTTCGGGAGCGGCGATGATCGTCTGGGTGGTCGCTCCCTTGTCGACCACCGTCGTCCCCGGATCGCCGACCACCGAGCGCGCGCCGGCATCGACATTGCTCGCGCCGGCTTCGCGGAGCAGCTGCGATTCGGCAGTGCTGCGCGCGGCAGGGCCGCCGAACAGGGCCTGCAGCGCCTGCGAACGGCTGTCCGCGCCGACCGGGTTCGGCTCGCCCGGACGCGGCGGCACAAGGGCGAAGTCAGGCGGGATGATCAGCGGCGCCGCGCGCGCGACAGCGAACTCGTCCGGGCGATCGCGATTGGACAAACCGCTGCTGCCGCAGCTGGCCAGCAGCAGGGTTGCGGCCGAAGCCCCCAGAGCCAGTTTCACGATACGCATCTCAGACTTCCTTCCCAGCCTCGCGCTCGCGCGCGATTTCATTTCGATCATCGCGCTCGCGCGCACCGGTATCGCGCTCACGCGTGAATAATGCCCGGACCAGCAATAGCAGAACGCCGATGGTAATGGCAGCGTCGCCGACATTGAAGACCAAAAAGGGGTGGATGTCGCCGAAATGGAGATCGGCGAAGTCGACGACATGGCCCAGGCGGATGCGGTCGAGGATATTGCCAAGCGCGCCGCCCAGCACGAGCGAGAGGGCGATCACGTCGTCGCGCTGCTTCTCGCGCCACATCCAGACGAAGACCGCCGCCGAAATCGCGCCGGTGAGCGCGACCAGAAGCCAACGGCCGAGCTCGCCGTCGGCGGTCAGGAAGCCCATCGAGACCCCGTAATTCTCGACCCATTTGAGGTCGAAGATCGGCAGAACCTCGATCACGCGCCGGTCACGGAGCTGGAGCGGGTAGGTCATCACCCATTTCGTGATCTGGTCGATGACGAAGATCGAGGCGGCGATCGTCAACCCCAGCTTCCGGTGCCCCAGTTTCCGGTGCTCGAGTTTCCGGTGTTTTGCCGCGCGTTGCTTAGCCATTCACCACCTCGTCGCAGCGGGCGCAGAGCGCGCCGTCCTCGGGAACTTCCGGCAGGTGCCGCCAGCAGCGGCCGCATTTCGCATCGTCGCTGCGTTCGACGCCGGCAACCACCGAAATCGAGTGTTCGAGAATGCTCGGCCGCTCCGGCTCAGGCGTCGCCTCGGTCACGTTGACCTTGCCGACGATCAGCACGTCGGCCCAGTCGATGCCCTCGGTGCGGGCATAACTGTTGCCGTCCAGCAGCATGTCGACCCGCGCTTCGAGGCTCGAGCCGATCACCTTGTCGCGCCGCAGCTGCTCGAGGCGGGCGAACACTTCGATCCTGACCGCACGGACGATCGCCCAGCGCTGCGCCAGGTCCGGATCGCGCCATTGCGGGTCCACGTCCGGCCAGAGTTGCAGATGCACCGAGCCGGCGTCGGGATAGCGGGCGCTCCAGACTTCCTCGGCGGTGAAGCAGAGGATCGGCGCCATCCAGCGCACCAGCGCGTGATAGACATGGTCGAGCACGGTGCGATAGGCGCGGCGCCGTACCATCTCGGGTGCGTCGCAATAGAGGCTGTCCTTGCGGATATCGAAGAAGAAAGCCGACAGATCGTCGTTGGCGAAGGCACTGATCAGCCGCGTGTAGCGGTTGAACTCATAGGCCTCGGCGGCGCTCTTCAGCTCTTCATCGAGCTCCGCGAGGCGGTTGAGTACCCACCGCTCGAGCTCCGGCATGTCGGCGGTGGCGACTCGCTCGGCATCGGTGAAGCCGGCCAGCGCGCCGAGCAGGTAGCGAAAGCTGTTGCGCAGCTTGCGGTAGCCGTCGGAGGTGCCGGCGAGCACTTCCTTGCCGATCCGGACGTCTTCGAAATAATCGGTCGAGGCCACCCACAAGCGAAGGATGTCGGCCCCCGCTTCCTCGACGATCTTCAACGGATCGACGACGTTGCCGAGGCTCTTCGACATCTTGCGGCCGTTTTGGTCGAGCGCGAAGCCGTGGGTGAGCACGCCGTGATAGGGTGCGCGGCCACGCGTCCCGCAGCTTTCGAGCAGCGAGGATTGGAACCAGCCGCGATGCTGGTCGGTGCCCTCGAGATACAGGTCGGCACGGACGCCCTCGCCGTAGCGCGCCTCGACGACGTAGCTGTGCGTCGAGCCGCTGTCGAACCAGACGTCGAGGATATCGGTGACGATGTCGTAATCGGCGAGACTATGCTCATCGCCAAGAAGCGCCTGATGATCGGCCATGAACCAGGCGTCCGCGCCGCCCTTGCGGAAGGCGTCGACGATGCGCGCGTTGACCGCAGGATCGACCAGATAGTCGCCGGTCTTTCGGTTGACGTAGAGCGCGATCGGCACGCCCCAGGCGCGTTGCCGGCTGATCACCCAATCGGGCCGTCCGGCGACCATCGAATGGATGCGGTTCTTCGAACGCGCCGGCACCCATCTGGTCTCGTCGATCGCGCCGAGCGCGGTCTCGCGCAACGTCCCGCCGGCCAGCGACACCATCTGCCGGTCCATCGGGATGAACCATTGCGGCGTGCAGCGGAAGATGATCTTGGCCTTCGAGCGCCAGCTGTGCGGATAGGAATGGCGGAAGTCGGCCGAAGCGGCGAACAGGCCGCCGGCCTCGCGCAGGTCGGAGCAGATCGGGCCGTCGGGCGCGTTGAACTTGGCGTTGATCACCGAGCCCTGGCCACCGAGCCACAGCCAGTCGTCGCGATAGCGGCCGTCGTCGGTCACTGCATAGGCCGGATCGATCGCATGCGCCTTGCAGAGCAGGAAATCGTCCTCGCCATGGTCGGGTGCCATATGGACCAGCCCTGTGCCCGCCTCGGTGGTCACGAAGTCGCCGGGCAGGAACGGGCGCGGGCGGGCGAAGAAGCCGCCAAGGCCGTGCATCGGGTGGCGCACGGCCGTCCCGCCGAGGTCGGCGCCCGCGATCCGCCGGATTTCGGTCGCGCTGCCGCCCAGCCGCTGCGCGACGCTGTCGAGCAGGTCGTGGGCGACGAGCAGCCGGACCGGCGCCGCGTTATCGCCGTCGGCCCGCGTGAACTCGGCCAGCGCGTAGGTGATCGTCGAATTGTAGGCGAGCGCCTGGTTGACCGGAATCGTCCAGGGAGTGGTCGTCCAGATCAGGGCAAAAGCGCCGACCAGCTCGGGGATCGGGCAGTCGACGATCTCGAAGCCGACGTCCACCTGGGTCGAGACGATATCCTCATATTCGACCTCGGCCTCGGCCAGCGCCGTCTTCTCCACCGGCGACCACATCACGGGCTTGGCACCGCGATAGAGCTGGTCGCTGGCCGCGAACTTGAGCAATTCCGCGACGATCGCCGCCTCGGCCTCGAAGTTCATCGTGAGATAGGGATCGTCCCATTCGCCCATCACGCCGAGACGCTTGAACTGCTCGCGCTGGGCATCGACCCATTTTTCGGCATAAGCGCGGCATTCGGCGCGGAATTCGCGCGGCGGAACCTCGTCCTTGTCGAGCTTCTTCTTGCGATATTGCTCCTCGACCTTCCATTCGATCGGAAGGCCGTGGCAGTCCCAGCCGGGCACATAAGGCGCGTCGTAGCCGAGCAGCGAGCGCGACCGCACGATGATGTCCTTGAGGACCTTGTTCATCGCGTGGCCCATATGGAGATCGCCGTTCGCATAGGGCGGGCCGTCGTGGAGGATGTAGCGTCTCGCGCCGGCGCGTGCCGCGCGGAGCTGCTGGTAGAGGCCGTCCGCTTGCCACGCGGCGAGGATGGCCGGCTCCTTGCTCGCGAGGCCGGCCTTCATCGGGAAATCGGTCTTCGGCAGGAAGACGGTCTCTCTATAATCGGGCTTGTCTGACATGTGAGGCGGCGGCTTAAGCGACGCCCGCCCCGGCGGCAAGCCGGCGGCGCGCCTCGGCGCAATCGCTGTCGATCTGCGCGACCAGCGCATCGAGGCTGTCGAACGCGGTTTCGCCCCGCAGGAAATGGATCAGCTCGACCTCGATCGTCTGGCCGTAGAGATCGCCCTCGAAATCGAAGAAATAAGGCTCGAGCAATTCCTTGGCGGGGGTGAATTGGGGCCGCACGCCGAGATTGGCCGCGCCTTCCACGATCCGGCCGTCGGGGAGATGGCCGCGCACCGCATAGACGCCGAATTTGGGACGAAGATAATTGCCAAGGCTTATGTTCGCGGTCGGGAAGCCGAGCTTGCGCCCGCGCTTGTCGCCGTGCTCGACGATGCCCTGGATCGCGAACGGGCGGGTGAGCAGCCGTCTCGCTTCCCTGCAATCGCCTGCGACCAGCGCGTCGCGGATCCGGCTCGAGGAGATCGGCTCGCCCTCCGCCAGCACCGGCGCGACAGGATCGAAGCTAAGCCCGCGCGCCGGTGCGAGGCTCGTCAGCAGCGCGACATTGCCGCCGCGCTTGTGGCCGAACGTGAAATCCTCGCCGGTGACGATGCCGGCCGCGCCGATCCGGCTCGCGAGATAATCGTCGACGAAATCCTCCGCGGTGACGGAGGCCAAAGCGTGGTCGAAATGGAACACCAGCATCGCATCGGCCCCGGCCTCGCCGAACAGTCGTTGGCGCTGGTCGAGCGTCGTCAGCCGAAATGGCGCGGCGTCGGGGCAGAACAAGCGAGAAGGGTGCGGATCGAACGTCGCCACCAGCACCGGCCGCTGCTCGGCGCGGGCACGCGCGACCGCACGCGCCACCACCGCCTGGTGGCCGATGTGGAATCCATCGAAATTTCCGAGCGCGACGATGCCGCCACGCAGATGCGCCGGAACCGCCGAGCCGCCGTCCAGCCGCTCCATCGCGCGGCTATAGGAAATCGCCCGAAGATTTCCAGTTCATTCGGGACGGACATTGCTCCGGATGGCACGCTCAGGGGCGGCGCTCCAGCCTCACGAACGAGAAGGCCGGCCTGTCGCCTTCGGCCGGCCGCTCCTCGCGCGACACCTCCCGCCATTGCGCCGCATCGAGCGCCGGCATCACGACGTCGCCTTCGGCGTCGCAATGGACCTCGGTCAGCTCGACCGCGGTCGCTTCGGCGAGGAGCAGCTCGAAGATCTGCGCGCCGCCGATGATGGTAATGCGCTCCCCGCCCGCCTTCGCGCCGGCTTTCGCAAGCGCCTCGCCGGCGGTGCGCGCGGTCTCGGTGCCGGCCGCATGCCAGCTCGGATCGCGCGTCAGGATGATATGGCGTCGGCCGGGGAGGGGCCCGGGCAGGCTCTCGAACGTCTTGCGGCCCATGATCATCGGGCTGCCCATCGTCACCTGCTTGAAGTGCTTGAGGTCGGCGGGGAGGTGCCAGGGCAGCTTGCCGTCGCGGCCGATCACGCCATTGTCGGCGCGCGCGACGACCAGGACGATTTCCTGGCTCACACCGCGACCGGGGCGGCGATGTGGGGGTGGGGATCGTAATCGAGGATCTCGAAATCCTCATAATCGTAGAGGTCGATCGCCGGCGGGCGCCGCTTGATCACGAGCCGTGGCAGCGGCCGTATCTCGCGGCTCAGCTGCAGCCGCGCCTGGTCGAGATGGTTCGAGTAGAGATGGCAATCGCCGCCGGTCCAGACGAAGGTGCCGGGCTCGAGGCCGCATTGCTGCGCGAGCATGTGGGTCAGCAAAGCGTAGCTGGCGATGTTGAACGGCACGCCGAGGAACACGTCCGCGCTGCGCTGGTAGAGCTGGAGGTTGAGCTTGCCGGCGGCAACCTGCGTCTGGAAAAGACAGTGGCACGGCGCGAGCGCCATCTGCGCGATCTCGGCCGGGTTCCAGGCCGAGACGATCTGGCGGCGCGAGGCCGGGTTGTTGTTGATCTGGTCGATCAACGCGGCGATCTGATCGATCCGGCCGCCGTCGGGGGCCTCCCAGCTGCGCCATTGCTTGCCGTAGACCGGGCCGAGCTCGCCCGCTTCGTCGGCCCATTCGTCCCAGATGCTGACCTTGTTTTCCTTGAGCCAGCCGATGTTGGTCTCGCCCTTGAGGAACCACAACAGCTCGATGATGATCGAGCGCAGGTGGAGCTTCTTGGTGGTGACCAGGGGGAAGCCTTGCGCGAGGTCGAAGCGCATCTGATGGCCGAACACCGACAGCGTGCCGACGCCGGTGCGGTCCTTCTGCTCCACGCCTTCGGAGAGAATCCGCGCGATCAGATCGTGATAAGGCTGCATGGCCTGCTTATGCCGGGTGGTGCCGCGCTTTCCAAGCGGGGCTTGCGTCGATCTACGCCGGGCAGGTGGCGATCTGGCTCGGCTCGGGGCGCGGTCCCTTTGCTTCGAATTGCGCGAAATAGGATTCGGAATCGGGCAGCTGCTCGAAGCGCGTCAGCTGATAGCCGACCGCGGCGAATTCGCAGAGCAGGAGCTTGGGCGGGGTGCCGTGCCGGTTGGTGGCGCGATCTGCGTCGACCACGACGATGCGGCCGTCGCGCTTGAGCGACGCGCGCAGGTGCCAGAGGAATTCGCTCGGCCGCTGGACCTCGTGGTACATGTGGATGAGGAGGATGCGGTCGAACGAATTGGCCGGGAGCTTGGGGTCGTTGGGCTCGCCGAGCTTGACTGCGACATTGTCGAGCCGCTCGCGGGTCACCCGGCGCGCGAGGTTGTCGCGAGTCTCGGGCACGATGTCCTGCGCGAGCACGCGGCCTTTGGGCCCGACGAGCGGGGCGAGGCGGACCGTATAATAGCCTTCGCCCGCGCCGACGTCGGCGACCGACATTCCCGGGCGGATCTCGGCGAGCTCCATCACCCGATTCGCTTCGCCGACGCTGTCCCGCGCATCCTCGTTGAGGTAGCGCGAGGAGACGATCGGCGCGACCGGGCGCTGCGGCTCGGGGAAAGGCGATTTGGCCGGCCGCTCCTCGCAGGCGCCGACCAGCAACAGGAAGGGAATGACGGCGATCGCGCGGCGCCGGACGGCGGCTGCCCTGGCAGCCTCCGCGGGGATGATCCCTTTACTCCACATCTTCCACTTCGATCGTCTCGCCGGTCACCTTCTGCGACAGCGCGGCGGCCATGAAGCGGTCGAGGTCGCCGTCGAGCACGTCGAACGGCGAGGTCGAGGTCACGCCGGTCCGCAGATCCTTCACCAGCTGGTAGGGCTGGAGGACATAGGAGCGGATCTGGTGGCCCCAGCCGATGTCGCTCTTGGCGGCATGCTCGGCATTGGCCTCGGCTTCGCGGCGCTGCAGCTCGGCTTCGTAGAGGCGAGCCTTGAGCATCTTCATCGCCTCCGCGCGATTCTTGTGCTGCGAGCGCTGGTTCTGGCAGGCGACGACGATACCGGTCGGCAAATGGGTGATGCGCACCGCGCTGTCGGTGGTGTTGATGTGCTGGCCGCCGGCGCCGGACGAGCGGTAGGTGTCGATCCTGAGATCGCCTTCGTTGACCTCGACCTCGATATCGTCGTCGATCACCGGATAGACCCAGACCGACGCGAAGCTGGTGTGGCGCCGCGCGTTCGAATCGTAGGGGCTGATGCGGACCAGGCGGTGCACGCCGCTCTCGGTCTTGGCATAGCCATAGGCATTCTCGCCCTTGAGCAGCAGGGTCGCCGATTTGATCCCGGCCTGCTCGCCGCTGTGGTAATCGACCAGCTCGACCTTCATGCCGTGGCGCTCGGCCCAGCGTGTGTACATGCGCTGCAGCATCTCCGCCCAATCCTGGCTCTCGGTGCCGCCGGCGCCGGCATTGACCTCGACATAGGTGTCGTTCGCGTCGACCTCGCCCGCGAGCAGGGCTTCGACCTTGGCCTTCTCGGCGCGCTGGGCGAGCGCCGCAAGCGCGGCGACCGCGTCGTCGACCAGCGCATTGTCGCCTTCGGCCTCGCCGAGCTCGATCAGCTCGGCATTGTCGTCCATCTCCTGCTGGATCGCGCGGGTCGCGGTGATCGCCTCGTCGAGGCGGCGGCGTTCGCGCATCACCTCCTGCGCCGCCTTGGCATCATTCCACAGCGACGGATCCTCGACGCGCTGGTTGAGCTCGTCGAGGCGGCGCAACGCACGATCCCAATCGAGGAAACGGCGGAGGAGGTCGATCGCCGACTTGATCTGGTCGACATGGCTTTGCGCTTCAGCGCGCATCACATTTCCTTACAGGCGTAAACTGGCATTCGCGTAACGGCAGGGGCGGGGGTTAGTAAATCCCGCCCTCTTGTTGCAAGAAGTCGCTGTCCTGGCGCTGTACGGCCTGCGTGGCCGCCGAGCGCCTTTTCTCGGCGGCGGCACGCTTGTCGAGCTCGTCGCGCCGGATCGTCCGCCGCGGCTCGCTCTCCGGCTTGAACGCCTCCCAGATCACCGCCGCCTTGGGGTCTTCCGCCGGCGGCCAGGCACCGAACACCTTGCGGCCCGAGCGCCGATCGATCCGGACCATCCTGATCCCCTCCGGCGCGCGGAACGGCGTCGGCGGCACGTCCTTGAACGCGGTGAGCGCGAATTGCTTGAAGATCGGCGCGGCGAGCGTGCCGCCCTGCGCATAGCCGCCCATCGGCCGCGGCTGGTCGAACCCCATATAGACGCCGGCGACAAGATCGGGGCTGCCGCCGATGAACCAGACGTTGGTTGGGCCGCTGGTGGTGCCGGTCTTGCCGAACAATGGGCGGCCGAGGTCGCGCAGGCTTTGCGCGGTCCCGCGCTTGACCACGCCCTCGAGGATGTGGACCATCTGATAGGCGGTCATCGGATCGAGCAGCTGCTTGGTGCGCAACGGCGGGCGCGGCATCGGGCGGCCGTCCCAGTCGCGCGCATTGCAGCGATCGCACGGCCGCATGTCGGTGCGGTAGATGACCTTGCCGGCGCGATCCTGGATATAGTCGATCAGGGTTGGCTTGAGTTCCTTCCCGCCATTGGCGAGGATCGCGAACGCATTCGTCATCCTGAGCACGGTTGTATCGCCCGCACCGAGCGCGATGGCGAGATAAGGCGGATATTCCCCGACGCCGAGGCGGTTGGCGAGCTTGACGACCTTGTCCATGCCGGTCTGGTTCGCGGCGCGGACGGTCATCAGATTGCGCGATTGCTCGACTCCCCAGCGCATCGTCTGCGGCCCTGCGTTCTTGCCCGAGAAGTTGCGGAAGCATTTCTGCCCGAGCCCGGCGCCCTGCCAGACGCAGAACGGACCATCGACGATGATCGAGGCCGGGGTCATGCCGTTGTCGAGCGAGGCCGAATAGACGACCGGCTTGAACGTCGAGCCCGGCTGGCGCTGCGCCTGGGTGGCGCGGTTGAACGCCTCGCGGCCGCTCATCGCAAAGCCGCCCTGCATCGCGAGCACTCTTCCGGTCGAGACCTCCTGTGCGACCATGCCGCCCGAGACCTCGGGGATCCAGCGCAGCACATAATTATCGCCCTCGCGCTTGACGGCGATGATCATGCCGGGCCGAAGGAAGTTGAACGCCGCGGTCTGCGTGCCGCGCTTGGGTGCCGAAGCGGCCGACGCCGGGAGGGTCGCGGTGGTGCCGTCGGTGAAGCCGATCGTCGCTGCGCCTGCGGCCTTGTCGACGATCACGGCCGCGCGCCAGTCGGGATAGCCGACGCCGTAATCGGCGAGTGCAAGCTGGCTGCGCCAGTCGCGCGACATGTCGACGCTGATCCCTGAATCGCGCCAGCCGCGGCCGTGATCGTAGCGCATCAGGCCGTCGCGCAGCGCCATCTCGGCCGCCCTTTGCATCGGCACGTTGAGCGACGTCCGCACCCACAACCCGCCCGTATAGACGCCGTTCGGGCCTTTTTCGGTCTTCTCGCCGTAGAGCTGGACGAGCTGGCGGCGCACTTCCTCGACATAATAGCCGCCGATGTTGCGGATGCCGTAGCCGCCGCCCTTGATCGTGCCGAGCGGCGACTGGCTCGCGGCGGCGCGCTCGCCGGCGGTGATGTAGCCGTTGCGCTCCATTTCGTTGAGTACATAGTTGCGCCGCTCCAGCGCGCGCTCGGTGAAGCGCTCCGGGCTGTAATTGTTCGGCGCCTTGGGAAGGACGGCGAGATAGGCCATTTCCGGAAGCGTCAGCTGATCGACGTCCTTGTTGAAATAGGCGCGGGCGGCGGATTGCACGCCGTAAGCGTTGCGGCCGAGGAATATCTCGTTGAGGTAAAGCTCGAGGATCTGCTCCTTCGAGAGCACATCCTCGATCCGGCGGGCGAGGAACGCTTCCTTGACCTTGCGGGTGACCGAATATTCGTTGCCGAGCAGCAGATTCTTGGCGACCTGCTGGGTGATCGTCGAGCCGCCGCGGGCACGTTCGCCCGAACCCATCTTGCGGACATAATCAAACACCGCCCCGAACACGCCCGGGTAATCGATGCCGCCGTGGCTGAAGAAGGTCTTGTCCTCCGCCGAGAGGAACGCCTGGATGAGGCGCGCCGGGAATTCCTCATATTTGAGCTCGACCCGGCGCTCGCGCGCGAAGCTCTGCACCGGCTCGCCTTCGATGTCGCGCAAGTTGGTCGGCAGCGGCGGCTGGTAGGTGAGCAACGATTCCGCCGACGGCAGGCCGCGCGCGAACAGCAGCCACAGCAGGATATAGCCGACGAGCGGCACCGCCGCCGCGACCACGGCCACGCGCCCCCAGCGGTGCGCCCAGACACGACGCGCGATTTCGCGCCAGTGCCGGGTGTCGCGGTAGAGGGTAAAGCGGGTGCTGGTGCTGGGATCTGCAGTCATTCGCACCAGCCTCTACAAGATGAAGTTTGCGCGGTGAAGCCGCAGATTGAACGGCGCCGGGCGCTTGCCGGGCATCTTCGAAGGTGTGTGAGTGCGGGTCAAAGACCTTCAGCTCGTGCTGCCGCGCGGGGCTCTCGTGCCGGTCATGCGGCGCGCGAAATGCGCTTCGATCGCGCGCCGCAAGCCGGTCGAAATCTGCTTCTGGCCCTCAGGCGAATGGATATAGGCTACATCGCGCGCGTGGGTGAGATAGCCGGCTTCGAACAGGATCGACGGCACGTCGGGTGCCTTGAGCACGACGAACGAGGCGAAGCGGTGATAGACCGGCCGGAACGGGATGAGCGGCGAAGCCTCGCGATAGAGCGCGCGCGTGAAATCGGCTGAAACGCTCATGCTCTCGCGCTGGGCGAGGTCGATCAGGATGCGATTGACGTCCGCGCCGGGCGTGCCTTCGGCGCTGCCGATAATGTCCACCTTGTTCTCGCGCGCGGCGAGCAGCGCCGCCTCGTGGTCGGACGCCACTTCGGACAAGGTATAGATGGTCGCGCCGCTCGCTCCCGGGTTCGGCGCGGCGTCGGCATGGATCGAGATGAACAGATCGGCCTTCAATCGGCGGGCGATCTCGTAGCGGTCGCGCAGCTCGAGGAAGCTGTCGTCGTTCCGGGTCAGCGCGACCCGCACTCTGCCCGACGTGGCGAGCGCGTCGCGCAACGCGCGCGCGAGCGCGAGCGTGACATATTTCTCGCGCTTGCCGCCATGCGGCGAGGTCGCGCCCGGATCGCGGCCGCCATGGCCGGCGTCGATGACGACCAGCGGGCTGTTCGGCCGGCGCGCTTCGGAAACCGGCGGCAGCGCAATGTCGGGATCGCCGCGCTCGGGGTCGAGCGCGATCGTCACCCCGTCCGGCTCGCCACCGCGCGAGAGCGGCAGCGGCGGGAACAGGCTCAACAGGAGGACGAGCAGGACGGCGAACAAATCCATGCCGTTGACTTGCCGCGCCAGGGCACATCCGGTCCAGCAAATACGTACGTCGAGCCGGCTGTAAAACCGGCCCGGAGGCCGTTCAGCTTAGCGGTTGCCGCTTGCCCGATCAGATGCTAGCAACCAACGATCGGCCAGCCACAGGCGAGAAATCTCTCGCCGGCGGGCCGCGATTGACGCCGGCAGCCTTGGTGTACGCCGGCCATCCTAGGTTGACGCTGCATGAGGTATATTTTCCCGATGTTCCAACGCCCCCTTCGGGGTTCTGGCGTGGCCTCGGGAGCTTCGCGGCCGGCGATGAAGGCCGGCCTGCCCCAAGCAGCAGAGGCACAGTTTTTCATACCAACCCGGACATTGATGGACCGCGCTTTTGCGAGTCCCTCGTCCATATACGAGCGCGCGCACACCCCGTGTTTACGAGCAGCGCGCGTGTGGAGTGATTTTAATGACAATGCGCATGTTGATCGACGCGCGCCACCAGGAAGAGACACGGGTGGCGGTCGTCAAAGGCAATCGGATCGAGGAATTTGATTTCGAGTCAGCCGAGCATAAGCAGCTCAAGGGGAATATCTATCTAGCCAAGGTCACTCGGGTCGAACCGTCGCTTCAGGCGGCGTTCGTCGATTACGGCGGCAATCGCCACGGTTTTCTGGCCTTCAGCGAAATCCATCCCGATTATTACCAGATCCCCAAGGAGGACCGCGAGGCTCTGCTCCGCGAGGAGGCCGAGCACGCCGCCGAGGAAGCCGCGTTGCGCGCCGCCGAGGACAATGACGACGGCGGCTACGAGCACAGGGACGAGGTCGAGGAAGTCGCCGACTCCCACGGCCATGATGAGGATGAGGGGGAGGACGACGAGGCCGCGCCCGCCGCGCCCGAGGAAGCCGAGAGCGCGAGCGAGGAGAATGCCGCCGAGACGCTCCGCAAGAAGCGCCAGGCGCTTCGCCGCCGCTACAAGATCCAGGATGTCATCCGCCGCCGTCAGGTGCTGCTCGTCCAGGTCGTCAAGGAGGAGCGGGGCAACAAGGGCGCCGCGCTGACCACCTATCTCAGCCTCGCCGGCCGCTATTGCGTGCTGATGCCGAACACGTCGCATGGCGGCGGGATCAGTCGCAAGATCTCGAACGGGGCCGACCGCAAGCGCCTCAAGGCGATCATGGCCGATCTCAATCTGCCTTCGACGATGGGCTGCATCGTGCGCACCGCCGGGCTCTCGCGCACCAAGACCGAGATCAAGCGCGACTTCGATTATCTCGCCCGGCTGTGGGACGAGATCAGGGAGCGCACGCTCAAATCGTCTGCGCCGGCGCTGATCTATGGCGACAGCGACCTGATCAAGCGCGCGATCCGCGACATCTACAATCGCGACATCGACGAAGTCATCGTCGAGGGCGAAGAAGGGTTCCGCGCGGCGCGCTCGTTCATGAAGCTGCTGATGCCGAGCCACGTGCGGCGCGTGCAGGGCTATGCCGATCCGGTGCCGTTGTTCCAGCGCTTCGGCGTCGAGGACCAGCTTGCCGGCATGTATCAGCCGATCGTCCAGCTGAAGTCGGGCGGTTACCTGGTGATCAACCCGACCGAGGCCTTGGTCTCGATCGACATCAACTCCGGCCGCTCGACGCGCGAGCACAATATCGAGCAGACGGCCTATGCGACCAACATCGAGGCGGCGCACGAGATAGCGCGCCAGCTGCGGCTTCGCGACATGGCCGGGCTGGTCGTGATCGACTTCATCGACATGGAAGCGAACGGCCATATCCGCAAGGTCGAGAGGGCGATGAAGGACGCGCTCAAGAACGATCGCGCGCGCATCCAGGTCGGCCGTATCTCGTCGTTCGGGCTGATGGAGATGAGCCGCCAGCGCTTGCGCACCGGCGTGCTCGAGGCCTCGACCAAGCCTTGTCCGCATTGCGAAGGCTCCGGGCTGATGCGCACCGCTTCTTCGGCGGGGCTGTCGGCGCTGCGCATGCTCGAGGACGAGGCTGCGCGCGGGCGCGGCAGCCGCATCATCCTGCGCGCCGGCCGCGAGGCCGCGGTCTACGTGCTCAATCGCAAGCGCCGCGAGATCGCCGAAGTCGAGGAGCGTTACGGCGTCCTCGTCGAGGTGCTGATCGATGAATCGCTCGAAGGCGCGAAGATGAGCGTCGAGGCGGTCGGCCCGCCGCCGGTGCAGCGGCCGCGCATCGCGGCTCCCCAGCCGGCGATCGTCGACGAGGAAGACCTGCTCGACGAGGAGGATTTCGACGAGGAAGACTATGACGAGGTCGAGCTCGAGGACGAAGACGCGGTAAGCGACGAGAGGGACGACGAGCCCAAGCCGCGCGAGCGGGAGGGCGGCGAGGAGCGGCCTGCCCGACCGCGGGCCGATGATGGCGAGGGCGAGCACGGCCGCAAGCGGCGCCGACGCCGCGGCCGCCGCGGTGGCCGCAGAAGGGGCCGCGAGGAGGGCGAATTCGAGCATGGTGATCAGCCGGCGCATGCCGACGAGCAGCATGACGAAGCGGTCGCCGACGACGCCGCGCCGGTCGAGGCTGAACAAGACCAGGAGCCGCGGGTGGAAGCGGCTCCCGCCGAGGAAGGCGAAGCCCGCAAGGGCCGCCGCCGCCCGCGTGCACGCCGCAAGGACGCCGGTGAAGCTTCGCCTGGCGATGCCGTCGTGGCCGATGCTCCGCTGACGGCCGAGGCAGCGGCCGATGTTCCCGCGGCCGAAGCCGTCGCGGAAAGCGCGACGCCCGCCGGCGACGATACGCCTGCCAAGCCCCGGCGCGGGCGGCGCAAGGCCGCGGCCGAGCCGGTCGCGACGGCCGATGCAGAGCCGGCGGCTCCGACGCCGGTGGCCGCGAACGACGAGGCTGAAGCCGTGAAACCGGCGCGCCGCAGGGGCCGTGCCAAAGCGGCGCCCGCGCTCGACGCCCCTGCGGAAACTTCGGCAGAGCCCGAACCGTCGGCCGAAGCGGCAGCCCCATCCCGTGCGGTTCCGTCCTCGCCGCCGCCGGCGCCCGAAGGGCCGGTGCTCGATCGCTTTCCCGACCGCGAGGAGGCTCCGGTGACCGCCGATGTCGGCGGCCAGCGAGATGCCGGCGGCGCGCGCGACGAGAGCGACGAGGGCGCGAGCGACGGCACGCCCCGGCGCGGCTGGTGGCAGCGTACATTCGGCGCCTGAACGATCGAGAAAACGGGGTGCGGCGATGCGCCGCGCCCCTTTTTCATCAGGCGTTCAGCTGTCGGCAGGGATAGGTCAGCATGGCCGAGAGCAACCGACCGCAGCGCAGGTACATCGGGTCCGTAGCCGCTTTCGCAATTCGGCTGGCGATGCTGGTCGTCCTCGGCTTCGGGCTCGTCGCGAGGCCGGCGATGGCGCAGGCGATCCTGCGCGATGCCGAGACCGAAGCCCTGTTCCAGGAAATGTCGCGGCCGATCTTCGAGGCCGCCGGCATGCGCCCGGAGAATGTCCAGATCGTGCTGATCAACGACAGGACGATCAATGCCTTCGTCGCGGGCGGGCAGGTCATCTACCTCCATTCGGGGCTGATCACCGCCGCCGACAATGTCAACGAGGTCCAGGGGGTGATCGCGCACGAGCTCGGTCACATCACCGGCGGCCACGTCATCCGCATGAATGAGGGCGTCAAGGCCGCGACCGGGATCATGCTGCTGTCGCTTTTGCTTGGGGCGGCGGCGATGGCGGCGGGCAGCGGCGATGCCGGCATGGGCATATTGGCCGCGGGCCAGCAGGCCGCGATGGGCAAGTTCCTGGCGTTCAGCAGGGTTCAGGAATCGAGCGCCGACCTCGCCGGGGCGGGCTTTCTCGAAAAGGCCGGGATCAGCGGCAAGGGAAGCTTGTCGTTCTTCAAGAAGCTGCAGAACCAGGAGTTCCGGCTCGCGATCCCGCAGGAGGACAGCTATGCCAGGACGCACCCTCTGTCGGGCGAGCGAATAGCGGTCCTCGAGGGCATCTACCCCAAATCGCCGGCCTGGAACACGCGGATCGATCCGAAGCTCGAGGAGAAGTTCGAGCTGGTCAAGGCGAAGCTTGCCGGTTTCGTCGATGACCCGCGCCAGACGATGGTGAAATATCCGGAGCGCGACCACAGTCTCGCGGCCCGCTATGCGCGCGCTTATGCGTGGCACAAGAGCGCTTACCCGGCCAAAGCCAATGAGGAGGTCGCGAGCCTCGTGCGCGAGCGGCCGGATAATCCCTTCTTCCTCGAGCTTAAGGGCCAGATCCTGCTCGAATCGGGCAAGCCGAACGAGGCGCTCGAATCGCTGCGCCGCGCGGTGGCGCTC
This sequence comes from Sphingomonas sp., assembly GCF_036677245.1. Lineage (GTDB taxonomy): Bacteria > Pseudomonadota > Alphaproteobacteria > Sphingomonadales > Sphingomonadaceae > Allosphingosinicella. The sequence continues at coordinate 72,871 of NZ_JAKFCG010000082.1, read as the reverse complement.
GCGCCCAATCAGCCGTTGATCGCATCGCTGCTCGGGCATGCGCTGATCGCGACGGAGGATGAGAATAATTTCGCCGAGGCGAAGAAGGTTCTGCGCGCCGCGGTCGGGCGCGACAACAGCAATCCGTTCGCCTGGTATCAGCTCGGCATCGTCTACGATCACGAGGGAGATCTCGCCCGCGCCGCGCTCGCCACCGCCGAGCGCTACAATCTCTTAGGCCAGCCGCGGCTGGCGATGGCGAGCGCCGAGCGCGCGCTGGTCGAGATACCCAAGGGGACGCCCGACTGGCTGCGTGCGCAGGACATTGCGATGGTTTCGCGCACCGCGGTCGAGAAGGACAAGAAGAAGTGAGCGACGAGCCCGGTTCGCGCGAACCTGCCCCGAGATTCAAACGCGCCGCAAATTTCAGACGGGGGCGGGTAATCGCGCTGATTGCGATCGTCGTCGCGATCGGTGCGATCGCATTGGCCGCTACTCGCAGCGGCCTGCACTATGCCGACGGCGGCGTTTCCGCCGATCCCGATCGCGCTCGGATCGAGCAGATCGTCCACGACTATATCCTCGCGCACCCCGAGATCATCCCCGAGGCGGTGAAGCGCCTGCACGAGGGCGAGGCCGCCAAGGCGGTCGACGCGCAGCGTGCCCGTTTCGAGACTCCGTTTGCGGGAGCCTGGGCCGGCGCGGAAAACGGCGATGTCGTGCTCGTCGAGTTCTTCGATTATGCCTGCGGCTTCTGCCGCACGGCGCATCCCGACATCGCCCGCCTGCTCGAGGAAGACAAGGCGCTCAAGGTGGTGTGGCGCGAGCTTCCGGTGCTCGGCGAGGACAGCGTTGCCGCCGCGCAGGCCAGTCTCGCGGCCGCGAAGCAAGGGCGTTTCCGCGCGTTCCACGATCGTCTGTTCGCGGCCGGGCGGCCCGATGCGGCCGCGGTCGCCGCGGCGCGGCAGGCGGCGGGCGTGACCGCCGCGCCGTCGCCCGAGTTCCAGCGCGAGATCGAGCAGAATTATGCGCTGGCGCGCGCGATCAACGCGAGCGGGACGCCCACCTTCGTGATCGGCGACCGGGTCATCCAGGGCGCGGTCGGCTACCAGGCGCTCAAGGACGCCATCGCCGAGGCGCGGAAGAAGACATAATCCTGCGACGGGCAGGGTAGCGGAAGGATGCTGCAAGCGGTTGGCCCACGCCACCGCACTCCGCCGATCTAGCGGTGGCCGTCCTCCGGCTGCCGCGGCGCAACGCCCTTGAACCCTTGCGCGACCACATACCATTCGGACGAGCCCTTGCGGCTGGCTGGTGGCTTGGCGTGCTTGACCGTGGTGAAATTGCGCTTGAGCTCGGCGACCAGCGCGGCATCGGCGCCGCCGGCCAGCACCTTGGCGACGAACGCGCCGCCCGGCCGCAGCATCTCGGTCGCGAACAGCAGCCCGGCCTCGACCAGGCCCATCGTTCGCAAATGGTCGGTCTGCGGATGGCCGACGGTATTGGCCGCCATGTCGGAGAGAATGAGGTCGGCGGGGCCGCCCAGCGCCTCGGCGAGCTTTGCCGGAGCGTCCTCGGCCATGAAATCCATCTGCAGGATCGTCGCGCCCTCGATCGGGTCGGTGGGCAGCAGGTCGATGCCGACCACCTGCGCCTGCGGCAGCCGTTGCCGCACCACCTGGGTCCAACCGCCCGGCGCGATGCCGAGGTCGATGACGCGCCTGGCGCCCTTGAGAAAGCCGAAACGCTCATCGAGCTCGATCAATTTGTACGCGGCGCGCGAGCGATAGCCTTCGGCCTTGGCGCGCTTGACATATGGGTCGTTGAGCTGGCGCTCGAGCCAGCGGGTGGAACCGACCTTGCGGCCCTTGGCGGTCTTGACTCGCGTTCGCAGGCCGGAGTTTTTCATACTGCTCATGTCGGATGGCCGTCGCGCGCCATCAAGGAGCGCAATATGCCTTCCCTGATCCCGCGGTCGGCGACGCCGAGCGTCTTGGCCGGCCAGATGTCCATGATCGCCTCGAGGATCGCGCAGCCGGCGACGACGAGGTCGGCACGCTCGCCGCCGATGCAGGGCAGCTCGGCGCGCTCGGCGGCGGACATGCGCGACAGCATCTGGCTGATGTCGCGCATCGCCTCGGCCGAGACCATCAGCCCGTCGACCGCGCGCCGATCGTAGCTCGGCAGCGCGAGGTGGACGCTGGCGAGCGTCGTCACCGTGCCGCTGGTCCCCATCAGCCGGATATTCTCCTTGGTCGCCGGAAGCTGCTCGGCGAAGCGGCGGAACGAATGGCGCGCGCGCTCGCGCATCCGCAGATAGGCGGCGACCCTTTCGTCGGGATCGGCAAAGTCGCGGCCCTCGCTTTCGGTCAGCGACACCACCCCCCACGGCGCGCTCCACCAGCTCTTGATCTTCGGCGTGGTGCCGTCGGTGTCGATCACCACCAGCTCGGTCGATCCGCCGCCGATGTCAAAGATCAGCGCCGGCCCATCTCCGGGCTCGAGCAGCCGGTGGCAGCCGAGCATCGCCAGCCGGGCCTCTTCCTCGGTCGAGATGATGTCGAGCGCGATGCCGGTCTCGCGCTGCACGCGGTCGACGAACTCGCGGCCGTTCGCCGCGCGGCGGCAGGCTTCGGTCGCGACCGAGCGCGCGAGCGAGACCCGCCGCCGGCGCAGCTTGTCGGCGCACACGCTCAGCGCGGCGAGCGCGCGGTCCATCGCCGCGTCGCTGATCTTGCCGCTCATCGCAAGCCCCTCGCCGAGCCGCACGACCCTCGAGAAGGCGTCGACCACGACGAAGCCATCCTCCGCTGGACGGGCGACGAGCAAACGGCAATTGTTGGTGCCGAGATCGAGCGCGCCATAGGTGTGGTTGGGCGGCTGCCGCTTGCGCGGATTCCGGGCCGCATCGGGCCGCCGGGAATCCGGCGGGGGCGGCACATTGGCGGCATTCTGCGCCATGGCCATGCACTCTTATATTTTGCTGCGGGAGGCTGTTGCCGCCCTGACTTGGGGCCAAGCTACAGCGGCCGCCGCATTTCAGCAAGGCCGGCGCCGTTGACAGCTTCCGGGCCACTGCCTATCTCCCGCGACCTCGCTGCCCCGTCGTCTAATGGTAAGACTACGGACTCTGAATCCGTCAATCGAGGTTCGAATCCTCGCGGGGCATCCAGCCATCTCGTTTATCGCTTGCCCCTGTTCGCGCGGCACAATCGGCGCTTTCGTCCGGCACAAGGTCAGGGCAGGGCGCGTTGAGCAGCTTCGAGGCCTGGATGCGCAAGATGTGTGTGGTGATGATCGCGGCGACGGCGGGGTGTGCCGCGCCGACGACGACGAGCGCGACGCAAAGCGTATCGGTCCCGGCGCAGCAGGCGCCGGCGGACTATGATCTCGCCGCGCAGCGGGCGAAGATCGTTCGCATCGACATGAACCCGGACACCAGCTTCCTCAACGCCGAGGAACGCCAGGTCGTGAACCACCTGATCCGGGCGGCGGAGCTGATGAGCCAGATCTATCTGCGCCAGGTCCACGCCGAAAATCCGCGGCTGATCGCCGAGATCGCCGCAAGCGACGATCCGCGCAAGGCGGCGCTGCTCGACATGGTCGAGCTTCATTTCGGGCTGTGGAACACGCTCGCCGAGAACCGTCCATTCTACGGCAATCGGCCACTCCCTCCAGGCGCGGGCTTCTACCCGGCGGACCTGACCCGCGAGGAGCTCGACGCCTATCTCGCGGCGCATCCCGAGCAAAGGCAGGCGCTGCTCAGCCCCTATACGGTCGTGAAACGGCAAGGCGACCGGCTCGTCGCAATTCCGTACAGCCAGGAATATCGGAAGTGGCTCGTCCCAGCGGCGGCGGCGCTGCGCAAGGCCGCGGCGACGACCAGCAATGCCAGCCTGAAGAGGTTCCTCAGCCTTCGCGCCGACGCCTTCCTCAACGACGATTATTACCAGTCCGAGCTCGCCTGGATGGATGTCGAGGGAACGCCGATCGAGGTCGCGATCGGCCCCTACGAAGTCTATACCGATCGCCTCTACGGCGCGAAGACCGCGTTCGAGGCGTTCGTCACGCTCCGGGATCCCAAGCAGAGCGCCGATCTCGCGCGCTACAAGCAGCATCTGCGCGACATGGAGGCCAACCTCCCGGTCGAGGAACGCTACAAGAATTTCCAGCGCGGCTTCGCCTCGCCGATCCTGGTCGCCGAGCAGGTCCACGGCGGCGGCGACAATGTCCCCGGCGTGCAGACGGTGGCATTCAACCTTCCCAACGACGAGCGCGTGCGCGAGGCGAAGGGCGCGAAGAAGGTGATCCTCGCGAACGTGCTCGGCGCGAAATATGATCGCATTCTGGCGCCAATGGCCTCGCTGATCCTCGTCCCCGAGCAGGCACGCCTCGTGACCCGCAAATATATGACGATGGAAACCTTGTTCCACGAACTGTCGCATAGCCTCGGGCCGGGCTCGATCACCATCGAAGGCCGGCGAACGAGCGTCGACAAGGAGCTCAAGGAGCAGGGTTCGGCGCTCGAGGAAGGCAAAGCCGACGTGATGGGGGTGTGGAACCTTCTCTACATGATGCGCCGGGGCGAGTTTCCGCAAAGCGAGAAGCCCGAGCTGTTCGCGACCTATCTGGCGGGGCTGTTCCGGGCGATGCGCTTCGGCATCGACGAGGCGCACGGCCGCGGCGCCGCGGCGCAATATTCCTATCTCAAGGAAAGAGGCGCTTTCGCCTGGGATGCGCGGGCGCGGCGCTTCCGGATCGATAACAGCCGCATGGAGGCGGCGGTGCGCGACCTGGTCGGCGATATCGTCCGCCTCCAGGGCAAGGGCGATTACGCCGGCGCCAAGGCGTTCCTCGATCGTCATGCGCGGCTGGACGACGAGGCGCACGCGGTGCTTGGCGCGATGACCCACATCCCGGTCGACATCCAGCCGCGCTACCCGGACAGCCTCTAACCGCGATTTTTCGTTTTCGCGGCGGAACGGGAAGCGTAGGTTCGCGCTGAGGCAGGGCAGCTCAGCGCACCCGCGGATGGCGCCGCCGCATGCCACGCCAGCTCCGGAATTGAAGGACCACCATGACTGAAGCGAAACACCCGCTGGATTTGCCGATCGACCTTCAGGAGGCGCTCGACGCGACCGTTGCCGATGTCTCCGCCTATCAGGGGCAAGGAGTGTTGCCGTCCTATCTCCCTTCCTTGACGCAGGTGAATCCGCGCAAGCTTGGGATCGCGGTCGCGCTTGGCGATGGCCGCACCTTTGCCGCCGGAGACGCCGACGAGGCCTTCTCGATCCAGAGCATCTCGAACGTCTTCTCATTGTCGCTCGCGCTTCAGCATGTCGGCGGCTCGCTCTGGAACCATGTCGGCAAGGAAGCGTCCGGCTCGGCGGTCAACTCGGTCGTCCAGCTCGAGCTCGAAAAGGGCAAGCCGCGCAACCCGCTGATCAACGCCGGGGCGATGGTCGTGGACGATCAGCTGATCGGGCATGACAGTCCCGATGTCGCGGTCAACGAATTGATGGAATTCCTGCGCGAGCGGTGCGGCGACTGTACGGTCGAGATCGACCAGAGCGTCGCGATATCGGAATCGCAGGGCGGTTCGCTCAACCGCAGCCTGGCTCATTACATGGCCGCATTCAACAACCTCAGCCACCCGGTCGAGGACGTCGTCTCGGTCTATTTCCGCCAATGCGCGATCGCGATGACCTGCCGCCAGCTCGCCAAGGCGGCGCTCTATCTCGCATTCGACGGCACCGATCCGCTGACCGGCGATCAGATCCTGCTTGCCAGCCGCGCCCGCCGTATTCTGGCGCTGATGGTCACCTGCGGCCATTATGACAACAGCGGCGACTTTGCGTTCCGCATCGGCTTGCCCGGCAAGAGCGGCGTGAGCGGCGGGATTCTCGCGATCGTGCCGCGAGTCGGCGCGATCGCGGCCTGGTCGCCGGGCTTGAACAGCGCCGGCACCTCGCTGACCGGATCGATCATGCTGGAAAAACTGGTCGAGCGAACGGGCTGGTCGATCTTCGCATGACCGATGCTGAAACGGCGTTGCTGCTGGCCCGGTGCCAGTTCGCATTCACCGTCAGCTTTCACTTCATCTTCCCGGCTTTCTCCATCGGACTCGCGAGCTATCTTGCGGTGCTCGAGGCCTTATGGCTCAAGACCGGCAACGCCGCCTTCCTCAACCTCTTCCGCTACTGGCTGAAGATCTTCGCGATCGCCTTCGCGATGGGCGTCGTCTCCGGCATCGTCATGTCCTATCAGTTCGGCACCAACTGGTCGGTCTTCTCCGATCGCGCCGGGCCGATCATCGGGCCGCTGATGGCCTACGAGGTGCTGACCGCCTTTTTCCTCGAGGCCGGCTTCCTCGGCGTGATGCTGTTCGGCATGGAAAGGGTGGGCAAAGGGCTGCATTTCGCCGCCACCTTGATGGTGGCGCTCGGCACCGTCATTTCGGCCTTCTGGATCCTGTCGGTTAACAGCTGGATGCACACGCCGACCGGATGGGCGATCAACGGCCAGGGCCAGTTCGTGCCCGCCGGAAGCTGGCTCGCGATCATCTTCAACCCGAGCTTTCCCTATCGTCTCGTCCACACGGTGATCGCCGCTTATCTCACGACCGCGCTGGTGGTCGGCGGGGTCGGCGCCTGGCATCTGCTGCGCCGCCGCGACGGCCCTGAGATCCGCATCATGTTCTCGATGGCGATGTGGATGGCGGCGGTGGTCGCGCCGCTGCAGATCGTCGCTGGCGACCTGCACGGCCTCAACACGCTCGAGCATCAGCCCGCGAAGGTCATGGCGATGGAGGGTCATTATGATTCCTATCCCGACGGCGCGCCGTTGATCCTGATCGGCCTTCCCGATCCCGACGCCGAGCGAACCCGCGTGCTGCTCGAAATCCCGAAATTGTCCTCGCTCATCCTCCACCACGACGCGAACGCGCCTGTGGCCGGGCTCAAGACCATCGCGCGCGAAGACAGGCCTCCGGTCGAGATCGTCTTCTGGTCGTTCCGCATCATGGTCGGGCTTGGTCTGCTGATGTTCGCGCTGGGGCTCGCGAGCCTGACCGCACGGCTTTTCGGGCGTCTCTATGACTGGCGCGTGCTGCATCGTTTCGCGCTGGTGATGGGGCCGGCGGGTTTCGTCGCCGTGATTGCCGGCTGGGTCACCACCGAAGTCGGCCGCCAGCCCTGGGTGATCTACCATCTGCTGCGCACCGAGGATGCGGTTTCGCCGATCGCGAGCCCGGGAGTGGGCGGTTCGCTGATCGCTTTCGTGCTCGTCTATTTCGCGGTGTTTTCGGCAGGCACGCTCTACATCTTGCGGCTGATGGCCCATCCGCCGCACGCCGGCGAGCCCGGCGAGGCGAGCGCGCCGATCCGCACCGCCGGCATCACCCCGTCGCCGGCACTGCGCGGGCTTCCTCCCGGCCCGGAGACGGACGGGCCGGAGACAGACGGGCCAGAGACAGACGAGAAGGAGCGGTGATGGACCTCACGATCATCTGGGCCGTCATCATCGCCTTCGCGGTCGCCGCTTATGTCGTGATGGACGGCTTCGATCTCGGCATCGGCATCCTCTTCCCGTTGCTGCCGGTCGGCAAGCAAAGAGACAAGGCGATGAACGCCATCGCGCCGGTGTGGGACGGCAACGAGACCTGGCTGGTGCTCGGCGGCGGCGGGCTGCTCGCGGCCTTTCCACTGGCTTATGCGATCATCCTGCCGGCACTCTATGCGCCGCTGACGGCGATGCTGCTCGCGCTGATCTTCCGAGGGGTCGCCTTCGAATTCCGCTGGCGCGACGCGCGTCACCGCCGCTTCTGGGACGCCGGCTTTTTCGGCGGATCGATTGCCGCGACCTTCGCCCAAGGCGTCACTTTAGGGGCATTGATCGAAGGCATCGAGGTTTCGGGGCGCGGCTACGGCGGCGGCTGGTGGGATTGGCTGAGCGGCTTCAGCCTGCTGACCGGCGCAAGCCTGGTGGCCGGCTATGCCTTGCTCGGCGCCTGCTGGCTGATCTTGAAGACCGAAGGGCCGCTGCAGCTTCGGGCGCGGCGGTTCGCGCGGGGGCTGCTGCCGGCCTTGCTGGGCGCGATCGCTCTGGTCAGCCTAGCAACCCCGTTCGTCGAGCGCAAATATTTCGAGCGCTGGTTCGACTGGCCGGGAATGATCGTGACCATCCCGATGCCGCTGCTCGTTGTGCTGACGGCGCTTGCGGCGTGGCGGAGCCTTGGGCGAGGTGCCGATGCCGCGCCGTTCCTGTGGGCGCTCGGCCTGTTCGCGCTGAGCTTCGTCGGGCTGGGAATTTCGATCTGGCCGGACGTGATCCCGGGCCGGGTCTCGATCTGGCAAGCCGCGGCGCCGTACCAGAGCCAGCTCTTCCTGCTGATCGGCGCAGCGGCGCTGATCCCGCTGATCCTTGCCTACACCGCCTGGTCCTATTGGGTGTTTCGCGGCAAGGTCGGCGAGCAGGGCTACCATTAGGCAGACGATGGGCGACGCTGCGCCTGGCCCATTGTGGAAGCGTCTGGCCTGGTTCGCCGGCCTGTGGGCGGGCGGCGTCGCGGCGGTCGCGGCGATCGCATTCCTGCTCCGGCTGTGGATCGGCTGACACGCTGCCACGGCGTCTTTAACGAAGCATAACAATTTATTGAGCTAAACAGTTAGAATTGCTAATCACTTCCGGGGGACATGTGAACGAGCAATTTACCCAGCAGATGGCGTCGCGGCTGGACTCGGTTTCCGCCAAGCTGGTTCGCGTCGTGCGGCGCGACCAGGGCAGCGACCTGATCAGCCCACCGCGGCTCGCTGCGCTCGCGGCGATCGTCCGTGCCGGGCCGCTTTCACTGAGCGCGCTCGCCGCCGCCGAGCAGGTGCGGGCACCAACCATGTCGCGGGTCGTCGAAGAGCTCGTGCAGGAGGGGCTGGTGCTCCGCGAGACCGTGCCCGCCGATCGTCGCAGCGTTCGGATCAGCGCGACCGACGCTGGCAGGTCGTTGCTCGAGCGCGCGGGCAAGCAGCGTGTGGGAGCGCTGACCAAGCGTCTGGACACGCTCGCCGAAAGCGAGAAGCGCGCGCTGCTGCGCGCCGTCGAGCTGCTCGAACGGCTCACCCGCGCCGGCTAGCAGCCGCCCTTGTTGCGCCGCAATATCATCGCTATAGGGCGCGGCTTATCTCGACATCAGGACGAATTGAAATGAGCCTCCGCAACGTGGCGATCATCGCGCACGTCGATCACGGCAAGACGACGCTCGTCGACCAGCTGTTTCGTCAATCCGGTACGTTCCGCGACAACCAGAGGGTCGAGGAGCGGGCGATGGATTCGAACGACCTCGAGAAGGAGCGCGGGATCACCATCCTCGCGAAATGCACCTCGGTCGAATGGCAGGGAACGCATATCAACATCGTCGATACCCCGGGCCACGCCGATTTCGGCGCCGAGGTCGAGCGCATCCTGTCGATGGTCGATGGCGTGATCCTGCTCGTCGACGCCGCCGAAGGGCCGATGCCGCAGACCAAGTTCGTCACCGGCAAGGCGCTCGCGCTTGGCCTCAAGCCGATCGTCGTCGTCAACAAGATCGACCGTCCCGACGGCCGCCCGTCAGAGGTGCTCGACGAGGTGTTCGAGCTGTTCCTGAGCCTCGAAGCCAATGACGAGCAACTCGATTTCCCGACCCTCTACGCAAGCGGCCGCGGCGGCTTTGCCGGCCTGACCCAGGATGTCCGCGAAGGCGATCTGAACCCTTTGTTTGAGACGATCGTCAAGCACGTGCCGGCTCCGGAGGCCGATCCCGACGGGCCGTTCAAGATGCTCGCCACACTGCTCGATCGCGACAATTTCGTCGGCCGCGTGCTGACCGGCCGCATCGCCTCTGGCAAGCTCACGCTCAACATGCCGATCAAGGCGATCGACGACGAAGGCAATATCGTCGAGGAAGGCCGCGCCACCAAGATCATGGCGTTTCGCGGCCTCGAGCGCGTGCCGGTCGACCAGGCCGGGGCAGGGGACATCGTCGCGATCGCGGGCCTGACCAAGGCCACCGTTTCCAACTCGATCGTCGAGCCCGCGGTGACCGAGCCGCTTCACGCGGCGAAGATCGATCCGCCGACCCTGGCGATGACCTTCACCGTCAACGATTCCCCAATGGCCGGCCGCGAAGGGTCCAAGGTCACCAGCCGCATGATCCGCGACCGGCTCGAGCGCGAAGCGGAAGGCAATGTCTCGATCAAGATCACCGAGAGCGCCGAAAAGGACGCTTTCGAGGTCGCGGGCCGCGGCGAGCTTCAGCTCGGCGTGCTGATCGAGACGATGCGCCGCGAGGGCTTCGAGCTGACCATCAGCCGCCCGCGCGTGCTGTTCAAGGACGGCCCCAACGGCCGCGAGGAGCCGTACGAGCAGGTCGTCATCGACGTCGACGAGGAGCATTCGGGCACGGTCGTCGAAAAGATGGCCCAACGCAAAGCCGAGCTGACGGACATGCGGCCGTCGGGCGGCGGCAAGACCCGCATCACCTTCTCCGGGCCGTCGCGCGGCCTGATCGGCTACCACGGCGAATTCCTGTCGGATACGCGCGGCACCGGGCTCATGAACCGGATGTTCGAACGCTACGGCCCGTATAAAGGCAAGATCGAGGGCCGGCAGAACGGCGTCCTCATCTCCAACGGCTCGGGCGAGACGGTCACCTACGCGCTGGGGCCGCTCGAGGCGCGCGGCGTCCTCATGGTCGGTCCGCAGGAGCCGGTCTACGAAGGCATGATCATCGGCGAGAATGCCAAGCCCGAAGATCTCGACGTCAATCCGATGAAGTCGAAGCAGCTGACCAACTTCCGCGCTTCGGGCGGCAAGGACGATGCGATCCGGCTGACTCCGCCCAAGCGCCTGACCCTGGAGCAGGCGATCGCCTACATCCAGGACGATGAGCTGGTCGAAGTCACGCCCAAGTCGATCCGGCTGCGCAAGCGCCACCTCGACCCGCACGAGCGCAAGAAGGCGAGCCGCTCGGCCGCTACCGGCTAAAGCGATCTCAAGTCAGGGGGAATCACCTGACGACTCGCAAATCACGGCGAACAAAAGAAATCAGCTCGATCCCGGTTCAATCAAACCGGCATCGAGTCTAGGATCGGCCCGCTCACTCGTGGTCGGCGATCAGCGCAACGGCCAGGTCATCAGGATCAACGGAACGCCGACCAGCACGACGAGCAAGGACAGTGGCGCGCCGAGCCGCGCGTAATCGCCGAAGCGATAGCCGCCGGGCCCCATCACCAGCGTATTGCACTGGTGGCCGATCGGCGTGAGGAAGTCCGAGCCCGCGCCGACCGCCACCGCCATCAGGAAGGCTTCGGGACGATAGCCGAGATTGCCGGCGAATTCCGCCGCGATCGGCGCCATGACCAGCACCGTCGCTGCATTGTTGAGGAACGGCGTCACCGCCATCGCCGCGACCAGGATCAGGGCGACCGCGCCCCACGCCGGCAGTACCGAGGCGGTTCCCGAGAGCCAGGTCGCGATCAGGTCGGTGCCGCCGGTGGTGCGCAGCGCATCCGAGACCGGGATCAGGCAGCCGATCATCACCAGGATCGGCCATTCGATATGGTCATAGGCTTCGCGCACCGGCAACGCGCCGGTGAGCATGATCAGCGCCGCCGCGCCGAAGAACGCCATCGCCACCGGCACGTAGCCGAGCGCGGTCAGCACCATCGCGCCGGCGAGAATGACGATCGGCACCAGCCCGCGTGTGCTCTTGCCGAAGCGCAACGTGCGTTCCGCGAGCGGCAGGCAGCCAAGGTCGCGCAGCCGTTCGGGCAAGGTATCGAGCTTGCCCTGAAGCACGATCACGTCGCCGGGCGAGAGGACGATGTCGCGCAGGCGCGAGACGATGCGCTGGCCGCTGCGCGACACGGCGAGCAGGTTGACCCCATGGCGGTCGTGCAGGACCATGCGGCCGGCGGCCTGGCCGACGAGCAGGGAATTGGCGCCGACGACGGCCTCGATCACCCCCATGTCGCCCGACGATGTTTCGGTGACCGCTGCGCGATGCTGGCCGGCAAGCTCGAGCCCGAGCTTGGCGATGGCCCGCTCCAGCGCCTCGGGCTCGCCCTCGAGCAGCAGCACGTCGCCGGTGTGGAGTTCGACGTCGGGCAGCGGCATTGCGCGGCTGTCGTCGGGCCGGTGGACCCCGGTGATCGCGATGTCGTCGTCGATGCGCGCCTTTAGCTCGGCGATGGTCATTCCATGCGCGGCCGAAGCTTCGGGAATCCGCGCTTCGGTCACATAGTCGCTGATGTCGAGCGCTTCGCCGAGGGTCGGTGCCGCCCGGCGGTCCGAGGGAAGCAGCCGATAGCCGAAGCGCAGGAATATCAGGCCGGTCAGCGCAAGCCCGAGCCCGACCGGGGCATAATCGAACATGCCGAACGGCTGGCCGGTCATTTCTTCGCGCACGCGCGAGACGATGATGTTCGGGGACGTGCCGACCAACGTGATGAGGCCGCCGAGCAATGATCCGAACGCCATCGGCATCAGGAAACAGGATGGCGAGGCATTCGACTTCTTGGCCATCTGGAAGGCCGCGGGCATCAGCATCGCCAGCGCGCCGATATTTTTGACCAGCGCCGACAGGAAGGTCACCGACGCGACCAGCAGGAAAATCTGCGAGCTCACCTTCGAGACGCCGCTCGATACGCGTGCCAGCGCGGCTTCGATCACGCCCGAGCGCGCGACTGCGGCGCTGACAACCAGCGCCGAAGCGACGATGATCACGATGTCATCCGAAAAGCCCGAAAAGGCATCGTCGGGAGACACGACGCCGACCGCCACCGCGGCGAGCAACGCGACGATCGCCACCAGATCGTACCGCAGCCGGCCCCAGATGAAGAGCAGCATCATTCCGGCGAGCACGCCGAATGCCAGCATCTGCTGGAGCGTCATGACGTTCGATCGCGGATTGGCGCGCCCTGCGGCCGAGCCGACAGGGTTGACCGCGCGTCAACCATCTTCGGCAATCCCTGCGCAAGCGACGACGCCGATACTCCCGGCCGACCTCCGGATGGGAACCAATAATGTCGGGCCGCAGCAAACTTGCACCAATCGGGCGGGCCGCCGCGCTTGTGGCGCTCGCCTGCTCGTCGCTCCTCCTCCAGGGCAATATCGGGCGAACGTCCAACCTCGAGCAAAGGCTGCTTGCCGCGCACAATCGCGAGCGCGACGCCGCCGGGATACCGACGCTCCGCTGGGACAAAGCGCTCGCGACGTCGGCTGCGGAATGGGGTGATTATCTCGTCCAAATCAACGACCTCGAACATTATCCCGACGATCCTCGCGATGCCGATCCGGAGGGGGAGAATTTGTGGCTCGGCACGCGCGGGCATTTCACCCCGGAGGACATGGTCGGAATGTGGATCGAGGAGAAGAAGCACTTCAAGCCTGGCGTCTTTCCCGCGAACAGCCGCACCGGCGACCTCGAGGATGTCGGCCATTACACGCAGCTGATGTGGCGTTCGACGGGCAGCGTCGGCTGCGCGGTGACCGAAAACAAGGACTATGAGTTCCTGGTCTGCCGGTACCTCGAAGGCGGCAACGTCATCGGCGAACGCCCGTTCTGATCGCCCGCGTGGGGGGCGGACCGCGCATGCGATGATGCTCAGCCCGCTGTCGCCACGCTTTCCACTTCGTTGGCCTCGGCATCGCAGGTGACGCCTTCATCGCCGCTCGCGGCGATATTCTCGTACAGCTCCGCGCGCCGTGCATCGAGCTGCTTGCCGAGCTCGTCGAGGTCGATGCGCTTGTCGCGGTGCGCCTGCTTGGCGTCCTCGAACATGTCCTCGTCTTCCTCGTCGACGTGGTGCATCGTCACTTCGCCAAGCACGTGCACCTTGGTCTTGAACAATTCCTCGGTGCCATTGAGCTGCTCGAGCTCGGCGACGATCAGCTTGCCCGACTGATGCTCGACGATGCCTTCGTTGACCTCTTCATCGCCCAGGATCGGCTTGAGCGCGGGATAGAGCAATTCCTCCTCGATCGTCATGTGGACGCCGAGCCGCATGCACAGCTCGCGCGCCACCCCAATCAGCTCATCGCCCTCGGCTTCCTCGGCGCGATCGAACAATTGGCGGAAGATGAGATGCTCCTCCTTCAACAGCGAGATCGCCAGCGGATCGTCCTTTGCGACGACATGTGGCTCCGCTTTGCCCCGTTCGACATATTTGCCCATCTTGCCGGTCCTTTTTGTGCGATGTCGTTTCGCGGTGAACGGCGCTCGGCGACGGCAGTTCCTTGCGTTCGTACAAAGACATAGGACGCTGCGCCGGGCATCCGCAGCTTTCGGCCTTGGGCGCGATCGTCCGGCTAGGGAGCAACCCCATCGGTGGTGCGCCGCGATGGTCCGCCCGGATCGGCGCCGTCGCCATCGCGCGTGACGGTGGCGGTGACGGCGACATCCATCGTGACGTTGCCGACGGTGCGAAAGATGTCGGGGATCGTCTCGACTGCGATCAGCAGCGCGAGCGGCTCGATCGGCACGCCGATCGCAAGCGCGATCGGTGCGATCGAGGTGATGAAGCTCACCTGCCCCGGAAGGCTCACCGCGCCCATCGTGGTGATCGCCGCCGCCGCAATGCCGGTGGCGATCTGCACCGGGCCGAGCGCGATGCCGTACCAATGCGCGACGTAGAGCACGACCGCGAGATTCATCGCCGGTCCGGTCGCGCGGAACAAGGCGACCGCGAGCGGCAGCACGACGCCCGCCGCATTGACCGAGATCCCCAGGCGTTCCGCGGCGGCAAGCATCGGCGGCAGCGAGGCGAGCGAGCTTTGCGTGCTGACCGCGACCGCCTGCGCCGGCGCCACGGCGCGGGCGAAGACGGCGAACCGAACCCCGCCCGCAAAACGCGCGAGCGGGTAGGCGAGCAGCCACACGACAATGCCGATCGCCGACACCACCACGACATAATGGATCAAAGCGCCGACCGCGCCGGCGCCGGCGCGCGCGCCGACGACCAACGCCAGCGCGAACACACCAAGCGGCGCGATCCACAAGACCCACCCGATCAGGACCAGCATCGCGTCCGCCACGGCCGAAAAGAAGGCGGTGAGCTGCTTGCGCGGCTCGGGCGGTAGGCGAGTCACCGCGAAGCCGAACAAGGTGGTGAACAGGATCAACGGCAGGATCGCATCATTCGCTGCCGCCGCGACCGGGTTGCTCGGCACGATCGAACGGAGAAATTCGCTGACCGGCGGAACCGTCCCGACCGGCGCGTGTGTTGCGCCAAGCGCGGCGCGCAACGCTTCGGCGCCGGCCGCGGGAAGCGGCCACAGCTCCAGGATCAGCGGCAGCAGCAATGCGGCGAGGATCGACGAGGTCCACAGGATGATCAGGAACAGGATCAGCGCGCGCCCGGCGAGCCGCCCCGCGCGCGCGGCCTCGGCGGTCGCCGCTATGCCGGTGATCAGCAAGGCGACCACCAGCGGGATGATCGTCATCCGCAGCGCGTCGAGCCACAGGCCGCCGACCGGCTCCGCGAGCGCGATCAGCCTCGCGGTGAAGGCACCGCCGGCAGCCGCCGTGCTGGCGATGCCGAGGGCGATGCCGAGCATCAGAGCAAGCAGGACGCGGGCGGGCTGCGACATGCTCTCGGCTTAGCCCGCCCGGCGCCGCATAGAAAGCGGGCCGTGGTCGAGCCGGAATGAGCGCCGCCGGGCTGTGCCACTTGCCAATCCTGCTCTTTTATAGGATCAATCCGAACCGGCCTGGTTAGGGAGCAGGAAATTGATCACGCGCATCCGTGAGGTCAGGCGGGCCAGGAACCTGACGTTGCAGGACGTGGCGGAGCGCTGCGCCCCGCCGACCACCCCGCAGACGATCGGCAGGCTCGAGACGGGGACCCGCACCGTGTCGGTCGGCTGGCTCAACCGTATCGCCGCCGCGCTGCAGGTCGAGGCGGGCGATCTGGTCACGTTCCCGCAGAGCGAGGACCTGCCTGTCGTCGCTTTGCTCGATCACGAGGGCGCCCACGCGCCTCGCCGCGATGCGGTGGCGCTCGCGCCGCGCGTGGCACCTGGCCTGGTCGCAATCCAGGTCGCATCGGGGATCGGCGACTATCGCAACGGCGACGAGATCTGGTGCGAGCGGCTCGAGCCGGAGGAGTTCGGGGCGGCGCTGAACCGCGACGTGCTGCTGCCGCGGCCGGCCGGGCGCTTTCTGTTCGGCCGCCTGATCGGGCGCGAGCAGGGCAGGCTCCACATCCTGCCTCTGGGCTCGGGACAGCGGCAGATGGTGATCGCGGATCCGCCGTGGGGTGCGGTGGCGGTCAGGCTGATCCGCACCCTTTGAAAGCATTGCGCCCCTCTGTCGGGCGAAGGCTGCTCCCTCACGCCGTCATTCGGCAGCCGCCCTGATATGCCATTCGGGCGCCTGTTCGAGGCCGCGCAGCCGCTCCTCCTCGACGAACATGAAGTCGCGCGTGATCGGAATGGCGTCCCGCCGGCGCAGATACTGGACCTGGAAATTGACCATCCCGCCATAAGTGAAGGCGGCCTCGGCGCCGGCGAGATAGAATTGCCACATCCGGAAGAAGCGGCGGTCGTAGAGCTCGACGATCTCCTGCTCGGCGGCGAGCGTGCGGAAGTACCATTCCTTGAGCGTGTGCGCATAATGGTAGCGCAAGGTCTCGACATCCGCGACGATCAGCTTGTTGCGCTCGGCTTCCTTCACGATCTCGGACAGGGCCGGAATGTAGCCGCCGGGGAAGATATATTTGCGTGTCCATTTGTCGGTCGTGCCCGGCGGGCTGACACGACCGCAGCAGTGGGAAAGCATGACCCCGTCAGGCGCGAGCAGGTCGTGGCATTTGGCGAAGAAGCCGGGGTAGTGCGGCGTGCCGAGATGCTCGATCAGACCGACGTTGGTGATGCGGTCGAACGGCCCGACGACGTCGCGATAGTCCATCAGCTCGAATTTGACCCGGTCCGCCACGCCCGCCTCGGCGGCGCGCTCGTTGGCGAAGGCGATCTGGTCCGGGGCCAGCGCGACTCCGACCACGTCGACATCGTAGTGGCGGTGAAGATAGAGCGCGAGCCCGCCCCAGCCGCAGCCGATGTCGAGCACACGCATGCCCGGCTTGAGGTTCAGCTTGGCGGCGATATGCGCTTTCTTGTCGAGCTGCGCCTGCTCGAGGCTGTCGCCCGTGTCGCGATAGTAAGCGCAGGTATATTGCCGGTCCTCGTCGAGGAACAGTTCATAGAGGCGGCGCGTGAGATTGTAGGTATGCTCGGCATTGCGGCGCGAGCGCGTCTTCCAATTGATCTGATCGACCTTGCCCGCAAGCGCGCGCGCCGCCTGGCGCAGCAGGCCCTTGGGCTTGAGGACGCCCTGGCTCTCCCACGGCGCATTGTAGCGCGCAAGCAGGATCAGGTCGCGGATGTCGCCCTGCTCGACGACGAGTCGGCCGTCCATATAGGCCTCGCCGGCGCCGACTCGCGGATCGGACGCGATCGCGAGGGCAGCACCGCGGTCGGTCAGTCGGACCTTGATCGGCTCCCATCCCGGCTCGGCAGCACCGTAACGGTACTCCTTGCCGTCATGATCGGTGACCGTGAGTTCGCCTCGCTTGACGAGACGGCGGAGCATTTTGTCGAGGAGCCACATCAGCGAAACAATAACAAAGGTTCGTTCGAGCGCAACCGAAACGGTATGATCGGTTGTCGGCGCCGCCAGGCAGAGTTGAACTGCCGCTGCCGGGCGACCTTCAAGTGACCGATACGAACAATCGGCCGGGCAGGATTTCGAAGCTTGGATCGAATTCGGAATAATTGCAGGTCAGCTCTTCATGCGCCGCGATCGCGATGCGCGTGAAGCCGGAATCGGCATCGGAAAAATTGGTGTTGGGCGCGGTCGAATGGTTCATGAAGCGGCCGTTGTCGAGTTCGACGATCGTCATGCTGGGGTCGTGCGGATAGGGATAGCCGTAGCGCTCGACGAAAGCCTGATGAATTTCGGGAAGCGCCGCGATGTCGTCCTTCGAAAGCAGACGGTCGAGCGACGCATCGAGCTGCCAGATCAAAGTCCCTGCCGGGATGTCTTCCGCGGCGAATACGCCGACGCCTTCGATTCGAGACGGGGCGACATAGGTTGGGATCAGCAGCATAGGCGCAATTACTTCCCTGTGAGGACAATGTGCCTGTGGAACAAAGGCCGGTTCGAGCGCGAACGTTCTAATTCAGCTTTTTTTCCCCTTACAGGGTCAGCGCGGAGGAACTTAATCCAGATTAGTGCATTGAGCGCGCCGTATCACTCTCACACCGCATGTAAAAACGTCGAAGCAGGTCCCGTCCGGAACAGCCGGACCTTCTTCGCCAGGTCTGGCGCCTGTGGCGTAACGCGCCAGCTTTTTATCATTTGACGGCGCTCACTCGGTGCCGGCGTCCCTCGGCCTTTTGCCGGCGCCGTTGAGCACCGCGAGCAAAGCTTCGATAGAGTAAGGCTTCTGCAGAAGCTGGAAGCCGTGGCTGCCTTCCTCGGCGAGGACATGGCTGTAGCCGCTCGTGAGCACCACCGGCAGATCGGGCCAGCGGTTGCGTATTTCGCGCCCCAGTTCGATCCCGTTCATTCCCGGCATCACCACGTCGGAAAAGACGACGTCGAACTCGCCGCGCCGTGCTTCGAGCGTCTCCAACGCCGCTCGTGCATTGGTCTCCCACGTGACCGATTGTCCCAGCTCCCGCAGCAGGCCAAGCGCGAACTCGCCGACGTTCTCATTATCCTCGACCAGGAGGATCCGCGCGTGCCCGGCGGGAGCGGCGGTGTCGGCCATTTGTCCGTCATTGCTGTTTTCACCGCGGCCATTCCTGGCGTGGGGAAGGTAGAGCGTGAAGATCGTGCCTTCGCCGAGGCGGCTGGAGACGTCGATCTCGCCGCCCGATTGCTTGGCGAAGCCATAAACCTGGCTGAGGCCGAGGCCGGTGCCCCGGTTGACCTCCTTAGTGGTGAAGAAAGGCTCGAAAATCCGCTCCAGCGTGGTCGGCTCGATGCCGGTGCCGCTGTCTTCGACCGAAACTGCGACGAACGCTCCTCGCGCCGACGCATGGCCGCGCACGGCTGGAATGGAATCGACGGTGCGCGCGCTGATCTTCAGGCGTCCCCCGTCCGCCATCGCGTCGCGCGCGTTGATGACCATGTTGAGGACGGCGGTCTCGAACTGATTGGGGTCGGCTTCGGCCGAGCCGATGTCGCCGCCCACATCCAGTTCGACCTTGATCGGCGAACCGACGCTGGTGGCGATGATCTGCTCCAGCCCCCTGATCCGGACCGCGACGTCGAACAGCTCGGGCCGGAGCGGCTGGCGGCGCGCGAATGCCAGCAGCTGCCCCGTCAGCAGCGCCGCACGGTCCGCGGTCTCGGCGATCGCGTCGAAATAGCGGGCGCGTTTCTCTTCGCTGAGCGTGCCGCGGCGGAGCATGTCGACCGACGAGCGGATGATGGTCAGCAAATTGTTGAAATCATGCGCCACGCCGCCGGTCAGCCGTCCGATCGCTTCCATCTTCTGAGCCTGGGCCAGCGCCTCGCGCGCTTTTTCTATCTCTTCCTGCGCCCTGCGGCGCTCGGTGATGTCGCGCGTGATCTTGGCGAAGCCGGCGAGGACGCCGGTGTCGTCGTAGATCGGGTCGATCAGGACACTGGCCCAGAAGCGGGTCCCGTCCTTGCGGACCCGCCACGCCTCCTTCTCATATTTCCCTTCGCTGACGGCGGTCTGCAGCGCGCGTTGCGGCTCGCCCGAGGCACGATCCTCCTCGGTGTAGAAGCGCGAGAAAT
Source organism: Sphingomonas sp. (assembly GCF_036677245.1). GTDB lineage: Bacteria > Pseudomonadota > Alphaproteobacteria > Sphingomonadales > Sphingomonadaceae > Allosphingosinicella. The sequence continues at coordinate 53,088 of NZ_JAKFCG010000082.1, read as the reverse complement.
GCTGCCCCACGATCTCGTCGGCGCGATAACCCTTGATCGCTTCCGCGCCGGCATTCCAGTTCGTGATCAGGCCGGTCGGATCGAGCATGTAGATCGCATAGTCGCGCACGCCCTGGACGAGCATCCGGAAGCGCTGTTCGCTCTGGAACAACGCCTGCTCGGCAGCCTTTTTGTCGCTGATGTCGCGCGTGACCTTGGCAAAGCCGACCAGCTCGCCATCCTCGTTGAACACCGGATCGATGACGACACTCGCCCAGAAGCGCGTGCCGTCCTTGCGGACGCGCCAGCCCTCGCCTTCGAACTTGCCTTCGTTGACGACGGTGCGCAGCGCCCGCTCGGGGAGCCCCGATTCGCGATCCTCGGGCGTGTAGAAGCGCGAGAAATGCTGTCCGACGATCTCCTCTTCGGTATAGCCTTTGAAGCGTTGTGCGCCGCTGTTCCAGCTGTGCACGTGACCATCGGCGTCGAGCAGGTAGACAGCATAGTCGCGGATCGAATCCACGAGCATCTGGAAACGGCGGGATCCGCTCGGCGCGGGCAGCGATTTGCGAGGGCGCGAGCCGGGGTGCTTCATGGGCCGGTTCCTAATTGTTTGATCGCGCGAAGGCGAGAGCCAAGCCGTCGCCGCGCCCTTAGCCGGCGAAACGCGGCGGAACGCAAGCGGCTGCGGCGTTGCGGCAATAATGTCACACAATGCGAGAAACGCGTCCATTTCGTTTCCGGATGAAACCCACGCTGCGCCATGTCGTTACGTCGCTGTCTGAAATGCCACCGGGGGTTTTCCACGGCGCGGCGGATTGGAACCTACGCCAGGGTCGTGCTTGCGCGGAAACTTCTGGTACCGTAATGAGTTTATCCGTTCCGAGTGGAACGTTGTAGAAAGGGGAATATTTTATGCGGAAGCTCGCCATAGCAATGGCGCTCTCGACCACCGTGCTCGCCACACCGGCAATGGCACGCGATGGCGCCTGGTACATCGGCGGAGAGTTCGGGGCCATGATCGTTGAGGACATGGACCTCGACATCGGTGCAACCAACAACGCGGTGACACTGGATTCCGATTACGGCTACGATGGCGACATCCTCGTCGGCTACGACATGGGCGCCTTCCGGCTCGAAGTTGAGGGCGGCTACAAGCACGCTCGCCTCGACAAGCTCGACAACACGATCCGGCTGCCCTACTCGAACTTCATCGGCAGCAGTGACATTGGCGGCGGCTCCACGAGCGTGTGGAGCGGCATGGTCAATGCCATGTTGGACTTCGGCCCCGATGACGGGATCAACGGTTTCGTCGGCGGTGGTGTCGGCTGGGCCGAGGTGAAGTTCAACAACGTCCGCACGTTCGATAACGGCACTGCGTTCCTTGACGACAAGGACAGCGGCTTTGCCTGGCAGGCGATCGCCGGCATGCGCGCGCCGATCAGCGACACGGTCGATGCGGTCGTGAAGTATCGCTTCTTCAACGCCGACAATTTGAAGATGACCGCCATCAACGCCCCGGTGGCGGGGATGGATGTCGAAACCCGCTATCGTTCGCATAGCGTGCTCGGCGGCCTGATCTTCAACTTTGGCGCAGCGCCGCCCCCGCCGCCTCCGCCTCCGCCGCCGCCTCCGCCTCCGCCGCCGGAAATGGCGCCTCCGCCTCCGCCGCCGCCGCCGGCTAATGTTGGTCCGTTCATCGTCTTCTTCGACTGGGATCGGTCCGACATCACGCCGCAGGCTGCAGCCATCCTCGATAACGTCGCGTCGACGTATCAGCAGACTGGCTCGGCTCAGGTGATGCTTGCCGGTAACGCCGACCGTTCTGGTTCAGACCAGTATAACGTCGGCCTGTCGCAACGGCGCGCCGACGCGGTGAGGGCCTATCTGGCCGGCCGCGGCGTTCCCGACGGTGCGATGGCGACCGAAGCGCTCGGCGAAAGCCGTCCGCTGGTCGAAACCGCCGACGGTGTGCGCGAGCCGCAGAACCGGAACGTGCAGATCACCTTCGGTCCGGGGTCGGGCAGCTAAGCCCAACCAGACCAAGATCGAAACTGGGAGCCGGCAGCAATGCCGGCTCCTATTTTTTTGGCTCGGCCGATGCGCGTCCGCCTTGCTAGGGAACAGCTGTTCCGTCGTGGCGCAGCCGTCGGCGGCTTACATATGATCCGGCCCTGTTCGCGATGCGATCAGTTTGATAACCGCGGGGGCGACAACCGGCAGCTTCTGCCGCCGCGCAAGGACATAAGATGAAAATCACGATGATCGGGACCGGTTATGTGGGTCTGGTTTCGGGTGCCTGCTTTTCCGACTTTGGCCATCACGTGACCTGCGTCGACACTGACGCGGCCAAGATCGCGGCACTCGAGCGCGGCGAGATGCCGATCTTCGAGCCGGGCCTGGCCGAATTGGTCGAGCGCAACGTTCGTGGCGGACGTCTGGGCTTCACGACCGATCTGGTGCGCGGCGTTGCGGATGCCGAGGCGATTTTCATCGCTGTCGGGACGCCGTCGCGCCGCGGCGACGGTCATGCCGACCTTAGCCATGTCTTCGCCGCGACGCGGGACATTGCGCGGGCGCTGGTCAAGCCGGCAGTGATCGTCACCAAATCGACCGTGCCGGTCGGCACCGGCGACGAGGTCGAGCGGATCCTTCGCGATGAGGCGCCGGATGCCGAGGCATGGGTCGTCTCCAACCCCGAATTCCTGCGCGAGGGCGCGGCGATCGAGGATTTCAAGCGTCCCGACCGTATCGTCGTCGGCACCGATAATGACAGCGCAGCGGAGATCATGCGTGAGGTCTATCGTCCGCTCTATCTCAACAAGGCGCCGCTCGTGTTCACGAGCCGCCGCACGGCAGAGCTTATCAAATATGCCGCCAATGCGTTCCTGGCGACCAAGATAACGTTCATCAACGAGATCGCCGACCTGTGCGAGGCAGTCGACGCCGACGTCCAGGACGTCGCCCGCGGGATCGGGCTCGACCAACGGATCGGCGGCAAATTCCTCCACGCCGGCCCGGGCTATGGCGGCTCCTGCTTTCCCAAGGACACGCTCGCGCTGCTGAAGACGGCGGAAGACTTCCAGGCGCCGCTGCGGATCGTCGAGGCGGTGGTCAAGGTCAACGACAGCCGCAAGCGCGCGATGGGGCGGAAGATCATCCAGGCGCTCGGCGGCGATGCGCGCGGCAGGACGGTGGCCCTGCTCGGCCTCACCTTCAAGCCGAACACCGACGACATGCGCGACGCACCCTCGCTCGCGATCGTGCAAGCGCTCCTCGATGCGGGCGCACGAGTCCGCGCCTACGATCCGGAGGGGATGGATCAGGCACGGCCGCTGATGCGCGATGTCGAGTTCGCGTCAGGGCCGTATGAGGCGGCGGAGGAGGCCGATGCCGTCGTGCTGGTCACCGAATGGGACGTGTTCCGCGCGCTCGACCTCAAGCGCCTCGCTTCGCGCATGGCGCAGCCGATCTTCGTCGACCTGCGCAACGTCTACCCGACCGAGGACCTGCTCGAGGCAGGTTTCAGCTGGCACGGCATCGGCCGCGGCGGCAACCCGCAGGCGGTGCAAATGCGCGATCCGCACGGTGAAACCGTTCCGCAAGCGGCTCGTTCAGCGGTCAGACAAAGGAACGAGACATGAAAAGACCCGCCTGCACAAGATTGGCCTGTACGATGTTCGCGCTTGCAGCCCTTGCCGCATGCGCCGCGCCGCAAGACAGCGGCGGCACGACCGACGGCGCCGCGATTTCGCCCGCCGCCACTCCGCTGCGCGATGCGGCCGGCACCGTGAAGGCGCAGGCGAGCGTTGCGGATGTCGACGGCGGCGTCCGCGTCAGCATCGACGCGGTGGCGATGGCGCCTGGTGCTTATGGCGCGCATATCCACACTGTCGGCCGCTGCGATCCGCCTGATTTTGCGAGCGCGGGACCGCATTGGAATCCGACATCGCGCCAACACGGCAAGGATAATCCGCAAGGCACGCACAAGGGCGATCTGCCCAATCTCCTCGTTGGCGCCGACGGCCGCGGCAGCGTCTCGTTCACCGTCGACGCGGTTTCGCTGCGCGGCGGCGCAACGCCGGTGCTCGACGCCGATGGTGCCAGCGTGATGATCCATGCCGCGGCTGACGATTATCGGACCGATCCTTCGGGCAACAGCGGCGCGCGGATCGCGTGCGGGGTGCTTGGCTGAGTGAGACTATGAAAGCCTCGGTCCTGTTCGTCTGCCTCGGCAACATCTGCCGATCGCCGCTGGCCGAAGCCGCGATGCGACGCGAGGCGGAGCAGCTCGGGCTGGAGCTCGAGGTCGATTCCGCCGGAACCGGGGACTGGCATCTCGGGCGTCCGCCGGATTCACGCGCCGCGGAAGTCGCGCTGCGCAACGGCGTCGACGTCTCGCACCTCAGGGCGCGGCGGGTCGGCCCGGAGGATTTCCACCGCTTCGATCATATCGTGGCGCTCGATGCGCAGAACCTTGCCGATCTCGAAGCGATGCGGCCGCCGGGCAGCAAGGCGGAGCTGTCGCTGCTGCTCGATCATGTCGCCGGCAGGGAAGGGGAGCCGGTCGCCGATCCTTTCTACGGCGAGGCCGAACATTTCGATCGGGCCTGGTCCGACGTGTCCGCCGGAGCGCGGTCGCTGGCGCGGAAGATCTCCGGCACGGGATGAGCGCCTTTTCCCGCAAGGTGGCTGAGCTCACCGGGACGGCGGAGGAGCGCATCGAGCGCCTCGCCGGCGGGGATTTGTCCGAAGTGCTGCTGGTTCCACGCGGCGACGGGCGGGCGGCGGTCGCCAAACCCGCGATCGGCGGGGCGGAGGCGGCGATGCTTCGTTCGATCGCGGCGGCGGGCGTGCCCGCGCCGCTGGTCGAAGCCGAATATGAGGGCATCCTGCTGCTCGACTTCGTCGCCAATGACGGCATCTTCAGTCCGGCTGCCTGGCGCGAGATCGGCAGCGCGCTGCACCGTCTCCACGCCCGGGCCGGAGAAAGCTATGGCTGGCCGGTCGATTACCGCCTCGGCACGGTCGAGCTCTCCAATCGGCCGCAGAGCGATTGGCCGCGCTTTTGGGCGGAGCACAGATTGGTCTCCACCGCCTCGGTCCTCGACCGGCCATGGCGCGAACGGGTCGAGGCGCTGGCGGAGCAGGTGGCGGAGCTGCTCCCGGCTTCGCCCCCTCCAGCGCATCTCCACGGCGATTTGTGGAGCGGCAACATCCTCGTCGCGGGCGGGCAGCTCGCTGCGCTGATCGATCCCGCCTGCTATCACGGCCATTCCGAGGTCGATCTGGCGATGGTCGCCTTGTTCGATACGCCGCCCGACGAGTTCTGGGAGAGCTATGGGCCGCTCGACGAGGGGTGGGAGGAGCGTCGCCCGCTCTACCAGCTGTTCCCGGCGTTGGTGCACTTGCGGCTGTTCGGGCCGAGCTACGCCGGCATGGTCGACCGGCTACTCGGCGAATATGGCTGCTGATCGCTCAGGATCGCGCAGCCAGCCGATAGGCCTCGACGATCGAATAGACCGGACCTTCCGGCGTCAGATCGCTTTCGTAGAGGCAGAAGCTGTCGACGGTGAAGGGTGGGCTCCGCTCGCCGCCGGCAGCCTGGACGAAAGCGTGGATCGGGCCTGTCGACCGGTCGAGCCGCGCGATGGTGACGTGCGGACGATAGGCGCGCCCTTCCGGCGCCAGGCCGACCCGCTGGCATGCCTGGTCGATCTTCTTGTGCAGCGCCTGGAGATCGTGCTCGGGCGTCGCGCCAAGCCACAAGGCGCCCTTTCCGCGCCTCTCGAAGCTGCCGACCCCGCCGAGCGCGATCGTGAAGCTGGGATGATGGATCGAGGCGAGCGCCGCCGCGACATCCTCGGCGGCCGGCCGCTCGACCTCGCCGATGAAGCGCAAGGTGAGGTGGAGCTGATCTTCGCTCTGCCAGCGCGCGCCGGCGATCCCCGCCATCATTGCCAGGAGCTGCGCGCGCACCGGAGCCGGGGGGCGAATGGCGACGAACAGGCGATGCATGGGTTCGCGTTACCGGCAAAGCGGACGGCTGCGAACCGGTTTTCCTTGAACATCAGCCGGATTCCCCCGATATTGGGGCAAGACGGCACCATCTGCCGTCAAAGGAGTGTTTGAAAATGGCAAATGGGTTCGATCCGCGGGCGACCGCAACCGCTCGGCCGACGACAGTCGGCAGGGAGAGCATCGCTGTCGATGCCGGCCTGCGGTCCTATATGCTCTCGGTTTACAATTATATGGCGTCGGGCGTGCTGCTGACCGGTATCGTCGCCCTACTGTTCGCGCGGAGCGGTGCCGCTGAGGCGATCCTGTTCGGCCCCGGCCTACTCAAATATGTGATCATGCTCTCGCCGCTCGCGTTCGTGCTGGTGCTGAGCTTCGGCATCAACCGCCTCTCGACCGGGACGGCGCAGCTGCTGTTCTGGGCGTTCGCGACCGTGATGGGGCTGTCGATGGCGTCGATCTTCTTCCGGTACACCGGCCCTTCGATCGCGATTACCTTCTTCGCAACGGCGGCGGCGTTCACGTCGCTCAGCCTGTGGGGCTACACCACCAAGAAGGATCTGTCGGGCTTCGGCACGTTCCTGATCATGGGCGTCGTCGGCCTGATCGTCGCTTCGCTGCTCAACCTGTGGTTCCAGTCGCCGGCGATGACTCTGGCGATCAGCGCGATCGGCGTGCTGCTGTTCGCGGGCCTCACCGCCTATGATACGCAGCGGATCAAGAGCCTCTACTTCCAGGTCGCGGGATCCGACATGATGGGCAAGACGGTGATCATGGGTGCGCTGTCGCTCTACCTCGACTTCGTCAACATGTTCACCTTCCTCCTCCACTTCCTCGGCCAGCGCGACTGATCCGCGCGCTTCGGACGGAGTTCAATTCAGGCCCGGCAGGCGACTGCCGGGCCTTTTTGCTGCCCGGCGATCGGCTCGTCGTTGTGAGCCGGTTCAGGCGAGCTCGCGCTCGAGGAAGGCGATCGTGCGGCGCCAGGCAAGGTCCGCCGCAGCCTTGTTGTAGCGTTCGGCCGAGGTGTCGTTGTTGAACGCGTGGTTTGCGCCTTCGTAAAAATGCGCCTCGGTCGGAACGCCGGCCTTCTTGAGCGCCGCGATCCACGGGGCGGCGGTGACGTTCACGCGCTCGTCGATCCCAGCATAGTGAAGCAGCATCGCCGCCTTGACCTTCGCTGCTTCGGACGGATCGGGCGCCGGCCCGTAATAAGGAACTGCGGCATCGAGCTTGTCGCCGGCCGCGACGGCGAGCCGGTTGACGAACGCGCCGCCCCAGCAAAAGCCGATCGCGCCGACCTTGCCGTTGGCGGGAGGAAGGTTGCGCATCATCTCGACCGCCTCGACCGCGTCGGCGACTCTCGCGGAGAGATCGAGCTTGGCCATCAGCTCGCGCGCCTTGTCCTCGTCGGTCGGCGTGCCGCCGAATTCGGTCAGGAAGTCTGGGGCGACGACGAAGAAGCCGGCGAGCGCGAGCCGCCGCGCGACATCCTCGATATGTCGGTTCAGCCCGCGATTCTCGTGGACGAGAAGCAGCGCGGGTATCTTCCGCGCCTGCTGACCGAGCTGGGGCGCGACGACATAGCCGTTGAGCTTGCCGCGCTGGAGGCCGATCGGCCCTCTGCGGATGACGAGCCTCGGATCTTTCTCATCGCTTGTCGCAGCGGCTGCGGGATCGGCCGCGATCGCTGTCAGCAGCGCGCTGGCGGCGGCGGCGCTGCCCGCGATCCTGGTCAGCTCGGCCATCAAGGTTCGCCGATCGAGGCCTTCGTGCGTGTAGCGGTCGTAGAGCGCGATCGCTTCGGAACAGATCTCTGCCATCGTTCAAACCTCCCGTGCGGCCGCCGCGGCCTCGTCAATCGGCCGCTACTGTAGAAGGCCGATGCGGGGAGCCGAAGCGCTTTCGCGAGGCACCGGCTGGGAAAAAGAAGAGGGGCTCCCGAGCTGATGCCCGGGAGCCCCTTCAGAGACTTGAGACCTGCGCGGCGGAGCGCCTAGGCCTGTTCCTCCGGCTGGTCCTCGACCTTCTTGCCCTTCTTGCGCGCCACCTTGGGTGGCGCCGAGATGATCTCGAAGGCAGGTGCATTGTCCTTGATCCGGACCTTGACCTCGCCGCCGTGGATCAGTTTGCCGAACAGCAATTCTTCGGCAAGCGGCTGCTTGATCTTCTCCTGGACGAGCCGTCCCATCGGACGGGCGCCGTAGAGGCGATCATAGCCGCGCGTCGTCAGCCACGCCTTCGATTCATCGTCGAGCGCGATATGGACGTTGCGATCGGCCAGCTGCAGCTCGAGCTGGAGGATGAACTTGTCGACGACCCGCGCGACCACTTCGGGCGGCAGATAGTCGAACGGCACCGTCGCATCGAGACGGTTGCGGAACTCCGGCGTGAACATCCGCTTGATCGCCTCTTCGTCCTCGCCCTCGCGGGTGATGTTGCCGAAGCCGACGCCTTCGCGCGCCATGTCGCTCGCACCGGCATTGGTCGTCATGATCAGGATGACGTTGCGGAAGTCGACCGTCTTGCCGTGGTGATCGGTGAGCTTGCCGTTGTCCATCACCTGGAGGAGGATGTTGAACAGGTCGGGATGGGCTTTCTCGATCTCGTCGAGCAGCAGCACCGAGTGCGGATGCTGGTCGATCGCGTCGGTCAGCAGGCCGCCCTGATCGTAGCCGACATAGCCGGGAGGCGCGCCGATCAGACGGCTGACCGAATGACGCTCCATATATTCCGACATGTCGAAGCGCTGAAGCGGAATGCCCATGATGCTCGCGAGCTGACGCGCAACCTCGGTCTTGCCGACGCCGGTGGGGCCGGAGAACAGATAGTTGCCGATCGGCTTGTCGGGATCGCGCAGGCCCGCTCGGGCGAGCTTGATCGCCGAGGACAGGATCGCAATCGCCTTGTCCTGGCCGAACACCACCCGTTTCAGATCGCGGTCGAGATGCTCAAGCGCCTTCTTGTCGTCGGTCGAGACGCTCTTCGGCGGGATGCGCGCGATCATCGAGATGATCGCCTCGACGTCCTTGGTCGTGATCGTCTTCTTGCGCTTGTGCGGCGGCAGCAGCATCTGCGACGCGCCGACCTCGTCGATCACGTCGATCGCCTTGTCGGGAAGCTTGCGGTCGTTGATGTAGCGCGCCGAAAGCTCGACCGCCGATTTGATCGCATCGGGCGTGTAGCGCACCTTGTGATGCTCCTCGAACGCGGTGCGCAACCCACCCAGGATCTTGATCGTATCCTCGACCGTCGGCTCGTTGACGTCGATCTTCTGGAACCGGCGCAGCAGCGCGCGATCCTTCTCGAAATGGTTGCGGAACTCCTTGTAGGTGGTCGATCCGATGCAGCGGATCGTCCCGCCCGACAGCGCCGGCTTCAGCAGGTTCGATGCATCCATCGCGCCGCCGCTGGTCGCGCCGGCACCGATTACGGTGTGGATCTCGTCGATGAACAGGATCGCGTCCGGAAGCTTCTCGAGCTCGGTGACGACCGCCTTCAGGCGTTCCTCGAAGTCGCCCCGGTAACGGGTGCCGGCGAGCAGCGCGCCCATGTCGAGCGAGTAGATCACCGCCGGCAGCAGCACCTCCGGCACATCGCCTTCGATGATCTTGCGCGCGAGGCCTTCGGCGATCGCGGTTTTGCCGACGCCGGGATCGCCGACGTAGAGCGGGTTGTTCTTGGAGCGGCGGCACAGGATCTGCACCGTGCGGTCAACCTCGGTGGCGCGGCCGATCAACGGATCGACGCGGCCGTTGTGCGCCTTCTCGTTGAGATTGACGGTGAACTGCTTGAGCGCGCTCTCGCTCTTCTTCTTGCCTTCATCCTTGGAGCTGTCGTCGGCGCCCTTGATTTCGGGCGTTTCGGACGTCGTCTCGCCCTTGCCGACGCCGTGGCTGATGTAGCTCACCGCGTCGAGCCGGCTCATGTCCTGCTGCTGGAGGAAGTAGACCGCATAGCTTTCGCGCTCGGAGAAGAGGGCAACGAGCACGTTGGCGCCGGTGACCTCGTCGCGTCCGGACGACTGGACGTGAAGAATGGCCCGCTGCACCACACGCTGGAAGCCGCTGGTCGGGGAGGGATCGGTTTCGCCCTCGACCTTGAGCGCTTCGAGCTCATTGTCGAGGTAGAGGCGGACGGCTTCGCGAAGCTCGCCGAGATCGACGCCGCAAGACGACATGACCTTGGAGGCATGCGTGTCTTCGATCAGCGCGAGCAACAGATGCTCCAGGGTGGCATATTCGTGCCGGCGGCTGCTCGCTTCGGCGAGCGCCGTGTGGAGCGTCTGTTCGAGTTCGCGGGCAAATGACGGCATTTCTTACTCCTTCACGCCCGCGGGCATCACGGGCGGTTTGACCGCATTCGAGCCGGGAGACTTCCCGACGGGCTCGAAAGCGGCCCAGATCCACTTTTGAAGCGCATATCCGCGAAACCGGTTCCCAATCTTGCGGAGTCACGCCCCAATCCCAATGTCGTGGCGCGGGGCCGCGGCATCAAGGTGCTTAAGTTGAATGGGAAAAACATCGTAGTTTCCCCACCGTCATTTCTTGAACCCGTCATTTCTTGAACAACGCATCGGCGCTGGCGCGGTGATCGACGGCAGCGGCGAGCTTCGATTTGACGCGGACGATCTCCGCTTCGAGGGCGGCGATGCGTTCCTCGAGCTCCTCGACCGACAGCGGGTCGAGGTCCTGGCGCGCGAGCAGCAACAGGGGATCCTTGGGCTTATCCGGAAAGAGTTCATCCAGATCCATCGCGGCAGACTCCACCCCAACGGCGCTTGTGTCAACAAGATCGCCGCATATATGGCCGCTTTTCCAAGGGAGCGTGACCGAATGACCACCGTGGCCAACAGCGTGCCCGACAGCCTGCCCGACACGATGGTGGCGATCGATCCACAGCAAGCCGGCGGGCCCGAGGTGCTCGTCCCGGTCGAGCGGCCGCTGCCTTCGGCCGGGCCGGGCGAGTTGCTGGTCAGGGTCGCCGCGGCCGGCGTCAACCGGCCCGACGTCGCCCAGCGCCTTGGTGTCTATCCCCCTCCGCCGGGGGCGCCGACCATTCCCGGGCTGGAGATTGCCGGCTTGGTCGTCGCGGTCGGCGAGGGTGTTGACGCCGGGATGCTGGGCAAGCGCGTCTGCGCGCTCGTCTCGGGCGGCGGCTATGCGCAATATTGCAGCGCGCCGGCCGGCCAGTGCCTCGAGATCCCCGAAGCGCTGTCGATGATCGAGGCCGGGGCGATGCCCGAGACCTTGTTCACCGTGTGGACCAATGTGTTCGGCCGCGCTTATGTCGCCGAGGGTGAGAGCCTGCTTGTCCACGGCGGCACGAGCGGGATCGGGACGATGGCGATCATGCTGGGCCGCCTGTTCGGGCTGACGGTGATCGTCACGGCGGGATCGGACGAGAAGTGTGCCCGCGCGATCGAGATCGGCGCGACGCATGCGATCAATTATCGCACCCAGGATTTCGTCGCCGAGGTGAAAAGGGTGACCGGCGGCGCCGGCGTCCAGGCCATCCTCGACATGGTCGGTGGCGACTATGTGCCGCGCAACATCGCCTGCCTTGCCGATGACGGGCGGCATGTCTCGATCGCGGCGCAGCGTGGCCCGAAGGCGGAAATCCCGCTGTGGGATGTGATGCGCCGGCGGCTCACCCTGACCGGCTCGACGTTGCGGCCGCGGTCGGGCGAGTTCAAGGCGCTGGTCGCCGAGGAGATCGCGCGCACCGTCTGGCCCCACGTTGCGGCCGGCGAGCTCAAGCCGGTGATCGACAGCGTCTTCCCGCTCGATCAAGCCGCCGATGCGCACCGCCGGATGGAATCGAGCGAGCATATCGGCAAGATCGTCCTCGAGGTTCCATGATGGACTAAGTCGCATCGTCTTGGCGGCTCCATAATGGACTAGATAGCAGGTTGGCGAAAAGTGGCTCCTGCCTTAGCATTTGATGCGGGGCAAAAGGGGGAGTCACGGATGTTGTCGCGGGTTGTTCTTCTTTGTCTTGTGCTATCGATCGCTGCCGCCATCCATTACGGTGACCGCCATTGGGCACTGCGAAACTTGCCGCACATAATCCTGCTGGATACTTTACCGAGCAGTCCGCTAACGCATTCGATACGCAACGAGACGGAATATGGGTCGGCTCTGCTTCCCTATCCCGGCAAGGAGATTTCGGGTTTCCTTGGACCCCATCTCGAATCGCTTCCCTCCGCGAGCGCGTCTGCTCCGCTGAGGCTCGGCTATTCGTACCGTGAGCTCAGCCTGTTCGGAATGCCGTTCTGGGCCTATGGCGACCACGGGCTCGTCACCTATCTGGAAACGCCGATCGGCTATCGCGCGGCATTGGTGACGGACCAGCGGCGCGAGCTGCTCCAGCGCATCACCGGCCGGTCCTACGCGGGCTATGCCTTGCCGCTGCATCGCCATGTCTGGGGGTGGCTGCTCGTGCTCGGCTTCGTCGTCTGGTCCTTCGTCCGGCGCTGGGAAGAAGCAAGGTGGCGGCAAAAGACCGAGATGATCTGAGTGTCGCCGGAGTAGGCGCCGAGCGTCCGGAGCGACACGCGCTCTCCCCGGCCACTCTCCCCGGCCACTCTCCCCGGCGCGCCGAAACCGCGTTATGGCTCGGCGATGGAAACGCTCATCCTTCATGAGGACCCGGTCTCGGGCAATTGCTACAAGGTCCGGCTCACCGCGGCGCATCTCGGCCTGCCGCTCGAGCGGCGCTCCTACGATATCTTGAAGGGCGAGACGCGCACGCCCGATTTCCTCGCGCGGATCAATTCGAACGGGCGGATCCCGGTGCTGCAGGTCGGCGATCGGATGATCCCAGAGAGCAACGCCGCCTGCTTCTACCTCGCCGACGGCTCGCTGCTGATCCCGACCGAGCGGTTCGACCGCGCCGACATGCTGCGCTGGATGTTCTTCGAGCAATATAATCACGAGCCCAACGTTGCGACGTTGCGCTTCTGGCTCGCCTTTGTCGGCGAGCAGGCGCTGAGCGAGGCGCAGCGCGGCCAGCTAAGCGCCAAGCGCAAGGCGGGCAACGCCGCCCTGGCGGTGATGGACCGGCATCTCGCGGGGCGAGACTTTTTCGTCGGCGATCGGCTCAGCCTCGCGGACATCGCGCTGTTCGCCTACACCCATGTCGCGCCGGAGGGGGGTTTCGACCTCGCTCCTTACGGCCATGTCCGAGCCTGGATCGGCAGAGTCGCGGCGCAGCCGGGCCACGCTGCAATGGTGGGCTGACGCCCCCAAAAATGCCTGGCCTTCCGCCCGCCCGTGGTCATATCGCTCGTGATCGTAGGCGGCGATCGGCGGGGCCGGCCGATCCTGGCGCGGAGCCGGGAAGCGCCCCCGTCATGCGCGCCCTGAATCAAGTGGAATATCTTGCTCTTGATGGGCGGGTGGACTAAGCTTCGATACGAAGACGGCCGCTCCGGAAGGGGCGGCCCTTATTGTTTCTGGAGAATCCTCGTGGCCCAGCCGCTCATGCCTCACGCGACCGCTTCCTGGCTGGTCGACAATACTGCCCTGACGTTCGAGCAGATCGCCGCATTCTGCGGGCTGCACATCCTCGAGGTGCAGGCGATCGCAGACGACACGGCGGCGACCAAGCTCACCGGGCGCGACCCGATAAGGGCGGGCGAGCTCACCCAGGAGGAAATCGATCGCGGCCAGGCCGATGGCGCCTATCGGCTGCAGATCCACAAAGAACCCGACAAGGTCCGCCGCACGAAGGGTCCGCGCTACACGCCGGTCTCGAAGCGCCAGGACAAGCCCGACGGCATCGCCTGGATCATCCGCAACCATCCCGAGGTCTCGGACGGCCAGATCTCGAAGCTGATCGGCACGACGCGCACGACGATCGCCGCGATCCGCGACCGCACCCACTGGAACATCGCCAACATCCAGCCCAAGGATCCGGTGACCCTCGGACTGTGCTCGCAACGCGAGCTCGACGCAGTCGTCGCCAAGGCGGCCAAGGCGGCCGGCATCGAGGATACGCTGCAGGACACGCGTCTTGCCGGCGACCGCGAGGCGTTGCTCGAGGAGCTGCGCCAGGAGCGCGACACCGCGATGCGCGAGGCCGAGGCCGCGCATGCCGCCGAGCTCGCGCCGGAGGCCGAAGCGGCGCCGGCGGCCGAGGAATTCGTCGATCCGTTCAAGCGCTGAACGAGGCGCTGAGGGAACGGGCTGAAATCGAGCGCTGAAAGAGCGGGGCGCCAAGCGCAAGCTTGACCCCCCCGATGCGCCAAGCCAAAGCTTGCTTCATGTCCCAGCCGACCGAAGCCCAGCGCCCCGAAACCATGCCGCCGGAAGCCATTTCCGAGCTGTCGTTCGAGGCCGCGCTCAAGCGGCTCGAGGAGATCGTGCGCAAGCTCGAAAGCGGCGAAGCCTCGCTCGACGAGTCGATCACCCTCTACGCCGAGGGCGATCGCCTCAAGCAGCAATGCGAGGCGCGGCTGCAGGCGGCGCAGGCGCGGATCGACAAGATCCAGCTCGGCCGCGACGGAAGCCCCACCGGCACCACCGCCTTTGACGCCGAGTGATGCGCTGGTGCGCGAAGCGCTCGTCAGCCTGAAGCCCGAACTCGAGCAGATCAGCGCCGACATTGACGCGCTGTTCGACACGCTTCTCCCACCGCAACCGGACACGCGCGCGACCCTCTATGATGCGATGCGCTATGCCGCGATCGGCGGCGGAAAACGGCTGCGCCCGCTGCTCGTTGTCGCGGCGTGCAGTCTGTTCCACGTCGATCGCACGCGCGCGCTGCGGGTCGGGCTCGCGGTCGAATGCGTCCACGTCTACTCGCTGATCCACGACGATCTGCCATGCATGGACGATGATGATCTGCGGCGCGGCAAGCCGACGCTCCACCGCGCCTATGACGAGAGCACCGCCGTGCTCGCCGGGGATTCGCTGCACGCGCTGGCGTTCGAGATCGTCGCCGACGAGCAGACCCACGAGGATCCGTTCGTCCGGGTCGAGCTGGTCGCCGAGCTCGCCCGCGCCGCCGGCCCGGCCGGAATGGCCGGTGGCCAGATGATGGACCTGATGGCCAGCAAGTCGGCGCTCGACCTTTCCGCCGTCACCCGTTTGCAGCAGCTCAAGACCGGCGCGCTGATCGGCTTCTGCCTCGAAGCCGGCGCGATCATGGGCCGCGTGCCGCCCGAGGGACGCAGCAAGCTGCGCGGCTATGCCCGCGACGTCGGCCTCGCGTTCCAGATCACCGACGACCTGCTCGACGCCGAGGGCGAGGAGATCAAGACCGGCAAGAGGGTCAACAAGGATCGGGATGCGGGCAAGGAGACGTTCGTCTCGCTGCTCGGCCCCGCGCGGGCGCGCCGGCAGGCGGAGCTTCTGGTGGACCAGGCCACCGAATATCTCCATAGTTTCGGGGCCGAAGCGGACCTGCTCCGCGCGATCGCCCGGTTCGCGATCGAACGCGATCACTAGAGCATCGTGCGCAAAAGTGGGAACCGGTTTTGCGCAGAAGACGATGCGGTAACAGAGGATTAGAGCGGGATGCGTGATCCAGATATCGCGCATTCCGCTCTAGCAAGAGCCATAGAGTGGGGGCATCAGTTACTGATATGCGCACAGCCGTCTATCCCGGCACGTTCGATCCGATCACGCTCGGCCACATGGACATCATCCGGCGCGGCGCGAAGCTTTGCGACCGTCTGGTGATCGGCGTCACGACCAATCCGTCCAAATCGCCGATGTTCAGCGTCGAGGAGCGGATGGCGATGGTGCGCCGCGAGATCGCCTCGGTCGGCGGCGACATCGCGGTGGTGAGCTTCGATTCGCTGCTGATGAAGTTCGCCGAAGACAGCGGCGCGTCGATGATCATCCGCGGCCTGCGCGCCGTCTCCGACTTCGAATATGAATATCAGATGGCGGGCATGAACCAGCAGCTCAACGACCGCATCGAGACCGTCTTCCTGATGGCCGACGTCTCGCTCCAGCCGATCGCCTCACGCCTGGTCAAGGAGATCGCCCGCTACGGCGGCGACATCCGCAAGTTCGTCACCCCGCCGGTGGCGGAAGAAGTCGCCGACAAGGTCCGCCAGGGGCCATAGTGATTTCAAGTCAGGTGGAATCACCTGACGACTCGGAAATCACGGAAAACAAAGAGAATCAGACTCAATTCCGGTTCAATCAAACCGGGATTGAGTCTAACTCGCCTCGGCGCGCTTCCCGCGCCTCGACGAGCCCGTCCAACCTCAGAGCTGGGTGTCGAACGGCGACAGCTCGCCTTCCATCATGAACGAGCCCAGCCGCCGGCCGAGCTCGGGCGCGTTGTTGCCGAGGTGGGCGCGCGCGGCGAGGATGTTGCGGTAGATCATCTCGAACCGATATTCGTGCCGGATCGAATTGCCGCCGCTCGCGCGGAACAGACCGTCGGCGAGCTCGGCGCAGCGATAGGCGACCTCGCCCGATTGGTAGCGCCACAACATCCGCTCTTGCACCGACGGCAGCTCGCCCGCGCGGGCATAATCCTCGAGCTTGGTGAAGGTGCGCATCAGGATCGCGCGCATCTCGTCGACCCCACTGATCGCCTTGGCGAGCATCAGCTGCGCGTCGGGATCGAGCTTCACCTTCTGGCCGATGCTGTTGATGCGCCCGGTGTTGAGCGCGATGAAATCCTCGATCATCGCCTCGAGCGCGCCAATCTGGGTGGTCGACAGATTGCGGAAGCCGAGCTGGTAATGCGGGATCTTCCAGATCCAATTGGTATTGCGCGTCAGACCCGGCTGATAGCGGTCGTCGAGGCCATGGTCGTGTAACGTGCGATGTTCGGGAACGAAGACGTCGTCGATCACCAGATCGTGGCTGCTGGTCGCCTCAAGACCGAGCACGTTCCAATTGTCCCCGATGCGATAGTCGCCGTGCGGGATCAGGAAGAGCCGATATTGGGGTTTGTTGCCCTCGGCGATGATCAGGCCGCCGATGATCGCCCAATGGCTGTCGGGCGATCCGCTCGAATAGCCCCAGCGGCCGGTCAGGCGGAAACCGCCCGGCACCGCCGTCGCCCGCCCCATCGGCGCATAGGGCGAGACGAGCCGTGCGTCGGGGTTGTCGGCCCACACCTCGGCCTGCGCTTCTTCGGGGAACAGCGGCAGATGGCCCGCGAGATGCTGGTAGATCGCCGAGACCCAGGCGACCGACATGTCGCCCTTCGCCAAGGTCATCAGCACCTCGACCGCGACCTTGGGGCCCATTTCGAAACCGCCCCAGCGCTTGGGCACGAAGATCTTCCACAGGCCGGCCTGGCGTATGTCCTCGATCGTCTCCTTGCGGATGCGGCTGTTGCGGGCATCCTCGACGGCGCGCTCGCGCAGCACCGGGACGAGCGCGCGGGCGCGTGCGATCAGATCATCGCCGGTGACCTCCGATGCGGAATGAGCGCCGGACCCGCCTTCTGCTTCCCTCAGCGCCGACATCGGCCATTCTCCTCGTCATCCGTTACCGGAAATGTGTCGCCCTCAATCGATCATTGGGCCTTTTGCGCTCTGTTCGACACCCCATTCGAAGACCGCAAGATGCAGCCGCCGACGAAGTTCGAGACCGCGAGATTGAAGTCGAGCGGGTTCTCGATCGCGAGATAATGGCCGCAGTCGGGCAGGGTGATGACATGCGTCTGGTCGTAATCCTCGCGGGCGCCGCGCACCAGTTTCTCGGTGTCGCTGTCGTCGGAGCCGAGCATCACCATCACCGGCACCTGGCCCTGCCGGATCTTGGCGACGATCGATCGTTTCTTGGCATGGCTGAAATGCGGAAAATTGGCGAAGGCGGTGGGGGAGGTCGCGCGGTGCATGTCGGCGAAGCGCGCCAATATCTCGGGTGAATTGAGCACTCGTTCGCTCCAGAATTGCTTCGAGCGGATCCGCTCCTCGTAGACGCCCATCATGCCCTCGCTGCGGGCGAGCGCGATCATCCGTTCGAACCGCGCCACGCCCTGCGGCCCGAGCATCTTATAGGGCGGCACTCCCTCGTCCATCGACAGCAGGCTGCTCGACGAGAAGATGATGCCCTTCACGCGGGGGAAATCCACGTCGAGCAGATGCCCGGCGGCGCTTCCGCCCCAAAAGGCCTGGCCGAGCACGTAATAAGTATCGACGCCGAGATGCTCGAGCAGCTGGCTGATATCCTCGGCGATGCGCTCGAAATTATAGAATTCGGGCGCCTTGGCGGCATCCTCGATCTTGGAGGATTTGCCATGGCCCCTGATATCGCAGGCGATGACCCGAAAATAGCGGGACAGGAACGGGATGTTGTCGGCAAAGGCATCGACGTTGGCGACGACATTGTGGATCAGGACGAGCGTCTCTCCGGCCCCCTGGTCGACATAATTGATATCGACGCCGTTGAGTGTGACGACTGGCACCAAATCCCCTCCGCTTGGAAGCGCCGCCCCGGGCTGCTTTTCTTCACGATAATCTGCGCGCCAAGCCTTGGCATTGTCAACCGTGCCAGCAATTCGTTCCACAATGTGCAACGAAACGGCTGCACGTTTGGGAGCCGAAAGGGAAAGCTCTTGATCGTTCACCGCCGGGCAAGCACAAGCAAGGCAGTTTCCGCGTCCATCCTTCCGGCCATCCATCGTTCGGCCATCATTCGGGAAAGCGTGCAATATGCGTCTGAAGTCACCATGCGCTTGAAATTGATCGCCGCCCTCATCGCCGGGATGCTGCTCGCGCCGCAGGTCGCCGCGCAGCTGCCCGCGCAGGTCTCGGCGCCCGAGCCGGAGAATGTGCTGCTGCTCGATCTTTCGACCGGTGGGCGGGTGGCGATCCAGCTTCGCCCGGATGTCGCCCCGCGTCATGTCGAGCGGGTCAAGACGCTTGTCCGGCAGAATTTCTACAACGGCCTCGTCTTCCATAGGGTGATCGAAGGCTTCATGGCCCAGACCGGCGATCCCAAGGGCACCGGCGAGGGTGGTTCGACCTTGCCCGACCTTGCGGCCGAGTTCAGCGCGCTGCCGCATGTGCGCGGGGTCGTCTCGATGGCACGTACCGAGGCGCCGAACAGCGCCAACAGCCAGTTCTTCATCATGCTCGCGCCGCGCATGGCGCTCGACGGCAAGTATAGCGTGTTCGGCCGCGTGATCAGCGGCATGGGCTATGTCGACCTGATCGAACGCGGCGAGCCGCCGGCCAATCCCTCGCGCATCCTGCGCGCATCGATCGCGGCCGACAACATCCCGCCGCCGCCGCCGGGCGCTGCGATGACGCCGGCTGCGGCTGGGGCAAGCACACCCACGCCCGTACCCGGCGGAGGGGCGATCGGTTCGGGCGCGTCGGCGCTGCCGCAAGGCACGCCGCCGCGCTAGATTGCCGCGCGCTTAGCGGTGCAACCTGAGGCGGTGAGGCTCGAGAGCATAAAGCGAAAAGGTGGGTACCGGCTTTTCGCAAGCAGCAATGCGGTGTCAAACAGACTTAGAGCGGGCTGCGATTCCATCTAATCGCAGCCTGCTCTAAGCGGCACCCATGCGAGTCGACCTTTTCGATTTCGAGCTGCCGCCGGAGCGGATCGCGCTGCGGCCCGCCGCGCCGCGCGACAGCGCGCGCCTGCTGTGCGTCGAAGGGGAGGCGCTCAGCGATCATCTGGTGCGCGATCTCCCGACCTTGCTGCGGCCGGGCGACCTGCTGGTGTTCAACGACACACGGGTCATTCCGGCGCAACTCGAAGGAAGGCGAGGCGCGGCGCGGATCGGCGCGACGCTCCACAAGCGCGAGGATGCGCGCAGCTGGCACGCGTTCGTGCGCAACGCCAAGCGGGTCAGTAGCGGCGACCGTATCGATTTCGGCGCGGGCGTGACCGCGCTCGCCGGCGACAAGGCGGAGGACGGCAGCATCCTGCTCGCCTTCGAGGGCGACGAGCCGGTCGAGCTGCTGCTCGAGCGCGCCGGACGAATGCCGCTGCCGCCCTATATCGCCGGCAAGCGCGCCGCCGACGGGCGCGACCTCGCCGACTATCAGACGATGTTCGCGCGCGAGAAAGGGGCGGTCGCGGCGCCGACCGCGGCGCTGCACTTCACGCCGGAGCTGATCGAGGCGCTGGAGGCGCGCGGCATCGGCCATGAGATGCTGACCCTGCACGTCGGCGCCGGGACCTTCCTCCCCGTCAAGGCCGACGACACCGACGATCACCGCATGCACAGCGAATGGGGACGGATCGACGCGCGTGTCGCGGACCGGCTCAACCAGGTGCGAAGCGCCGGCGGGCGGGTTATCGCGGTCGGTACGACCGTGCTTCGCCTGCTCGAGAGCGCCGCCGACGAGCACGGCCGGATCAGGCCATTCGAGGGCGACACCGCGATCTTCATCACCCCCGGCTACCGCTTCCGCGCGATCGACGGCCTTGTCACCAATTTCCATTTGCCGCGCTCGACCTTGTTCATGCTGGTCAGCGCGTTGATGGGGCGCGAGACGATGCAGGCGGCTTACGCCCATGCGATCGCGGCCGGCTATCGTTTCTACAGCTACGGGGATGCTAGCCTGCTGCTGCCGAGAGACCAGAAGTCCGTCGGGTAGGAAGAGATAAGAGCTCCTGCCGGATCACTATCGGATTGCCACAGAAATCGTGGTCAAGTCGAAAACAAGACCTGCCGCACTGCCGCAGCATAATCCTCACCGGCAGCCCTTTGAAAGGGAGTCCCAGCGGATGTTCGCCTTTCCCCGCCGGCTGTGTTGATCGTCACACTTGGAGATCCCATCAAGAAGAACGCTCCTAGAGCCACCAGAAGCACCCCGAGCATCACACCACCGCCACCGCTCTGGAATGCGACCAGACCAACGATGATCAGAATAATGCCAAGCACAGCCTTGCGTGTGACCTCAGAGCGAATCGAAGTCACATGTCGAACTGGGAATTCTTCCAAGATCCCGCCCGAGAACCAGCCTTTCTTGACATTGAAGGCTATGCGGTCCTGATAAACGCTTCCAAACTCATTGGAAAATATCGGCTGTTGTGTTGTGTTCATGCCTTTTCCCCCCAAAAAATCACCCCAATTTCGCATGGGCCGCCTATCCCTGCAATACCATTGGACCATGTACTTGAAAGTAGTGGACATACGTACGCATTGTCGGTCGATCCTGCATTCGGGAGGTCAGAGAAATGTGAACACCACCTCAATTAAATGTTACTCCCACCGTCTCGAAGATGCTGACAAATTCCTGCGCATTCGAGGGGCTGTCAGAGCTGCGAAGCGCTCGATAAACTCTGGGCGGGCCGACTTATCTCTCTCTGACTAGATCGCCGGCTTCTCCTTGTTGGCATCCATTGCTATCCGTTCGGCTTCCGCCTCGGCGATGCGAGCCTGCTGCTGCCGCCTTCCGCGATTAGGGACATCAAATCGGCGACATGCTCAGCCCATTGAAGCGCCAGCCAATCTGGGGAACCGCCCACTCGGAACCCTGAAGCGACCCAGGATGAGATCCTCCTCCCCGTTGCCCGGCGGGACCAAGAGTATCCCGATCGAAGAAATCTAGTTTATTCTCCGCAGCTTGCCCTTATGCCAAGGCTGGCGCTTCGACGGCGGGGATGGGGCAATGGCGATGGGCGATCTGAGCGAGCCGACCGGGCTTCATGCGCCCGCGTCCCCCAGGATGGCGCAGCTGGTCGACGACTTCGACTGGAGCTCGACGCCGCTGGGCCCTCGTAGCGATTGGCCCGCCGAGCTGCAGACCTTCGTGCGCCACATCCTCGAGTCGAGCTTTCCCGCCGCAATCGTCTGGGGAAAGGGGCTCGTCACGATCTACAACGATGGCTTCAAGCCGATCCTTGGCAAGAAACCCGAAGCGCTGGGACGCTCCTTCGCCGATATCTGGGCCGAAGCGTGGGGCGATATCGGCCCGATCGCCGACCGCGCGTTCGCCGGCGACGCGACCTACATCGAGGACTTCCCGCTGGTCATCAATCGAATGGGAGAGCCGGAGCAGGCCTGGTTCACCTTTTGCTACAGCCCGCTTCGGCTCGGGGACGGGTCGGTCGCTGGCTTTATCGACACGGTGGTCGAGACCACCTCAACGGTGCGCGCGCGTGCCGATCTCTCGGTGGTCAACCAGGAGTTGAGCCATCGGCTCAAGAACACGCTTGCGCTGGTTCAGTCGATCGCCGCGCAAACGTTGAAGGGTGTGGAACCGAAGGAGGCGGTCGGCGCCTTCCGCGAGCGGATCGTCGCGCTGGGAAAGGCGCATGACGTCCTCCTGGCCGAAGGATGGTCGTCGGTGCCGCTCGGGGAAGTCGCGCGTCAGACGCTCGAGCCGCTCGATGGCTTGTTCCAGATCTCGATCGAGGGCCCGCCGATCAGCATCGGCTCCCGCGCGACCTTGACCCTTTCGCTGGTCCTGCACGAGCTTGCGACCAACGCCGCCAAATATGGCGCATTGTCCGTGCCCGACGGGTGCGTCGATTTGCACTGGACCGTGGAGGACAAAGTTCTGCAACTGCGCTGGCGCGAACGCGATGGGCCGCACGTGCAGGCGCCGACGCACAGCGGCTTCGGTTCACGCCTGATCGAGCGTGGCTTTGGGCCGAGCAGCCAGGTGAGCAGGCGCTTCGGCAGTTCCGGTTTCGAGATGGAGATCATTGTGCCGACCCAGGAGCTTCTAAGCTAGGCGGTGGACTCGGAGCATCACACCCACTTTTCGCATCGCCCTCTAAATCGCCGCGTGATCTTTGCGAAAAACCGGTGCCCACTTTTTCGCATCACGCTCTAAATCGCCGGCTTGTCCTTATTGGCATCCATCGCGATCCGCTCGGCTTCAGCCTCCGCCGCCAATTGCTCCTTGGACTTCGCCATCGTCCTGGCGCGTTCGTAGGCGGCGATCTCTTCGGCCGACATGCGGCTCAGCACGTCGTCGCGCGCAGCCTGCATGCGCGCCAGTTCCGGCGACTGCGGACTGTTCACGCGCAGGCCCCCCATCCGCAAATCGATGCGGGCGAGGTGTTGTTGCTCGGTCGTGGACGTTGGAGTCGCGGAAGAATTGTGCTGCTTCATTTTTTTCTCTCGATGGAGGTAATCGCCGTGCGGCGAGGCTGAGCGACCCATTGCATGGGTGCGGCCGAGGAGCAACTCTGCAGCGGGAGAGTGAAGGGCGGTTGCGCTTTCGTTGGTCGGCACAGCGGAGGGCCGAGCGATGCCGCAGGCGAGCCAGCGCGCGCCGTTCACCCTGGAGACCGCTTCTTGCGCTATGGCTGTGCACTCGCTGCTGCCGCGAAAGGACATTCGATTGCGCCCGACACCAATGTTTCACCTGCCGTTGCTGCTGCTGATGAGCGGCGCCGCCGCTGCCGCGCCCAAGCAGGCGCTGAGCTATCGGCCGAGCCCGCCGACGATCGTTGCGACGCCGCTCACCCTGGCGATCGCAACCTTCGACCGCGACGGCGATCTCAAGGTGAGCCGCAACGAATTCGAATGGGGGGTGGCCAAATCCTTTGCCGGCGCTGATCGCAACGGCGACGAAACTCTGTCGCTGATCGAGATCGGAACATGGGCGGAAGCGACGCTCGGCAATGCCGGTGCGCTTCCCGGGCGGTTCGACTTCGACAGCGACGGCGACGACCGGATCTCGCGGGCGGAGTTCAGGAGCCTGTTCGCCGCGCGTTTCGCGACGCTCGACAGCAACAAGGATGCAACGCTGGTCCGCTCCGAGCTGGTCAGCTTCGTCGACACCCCCTTGCCGCGCGGCCGCCGCAACGAGCGCGCCAAGCAGCGTGTCGAACCCGCACCGCGCTGAGCGGGACGGTTGCAAAACTCCGTTCGCGGTGAGCTTGTCGAACCGCTTTCCTTCTTGCCCAGAGAAGAAAAAGCCTTCGACGAGCTCAGGCCGAACGGTTTGTGAATGACTCGGCACGTTTTGCAGCAGTCCAGCTGAGCGCGAAGGGCAGGGCCTCGACTCCGCGTGGGTGCGGCGGCAAGGGGGCCCGATGCCGCCCCGCTTCGACTTCTCCATCACGGAAACCGATGGCGCTGCCCGTCGCGGCACGATCGCGATGCTGCGCGGCGAGATCCGCACCCCCGCCTTCATGCCGGTCGGCACCGCCGCGACGGTCAAGGCGATGAAGCCGCAGGACGTGCGCGCGAGCGGCGCCGACATCATCCTCGGCAACACCTACCATCTGATGCTCCGCCCCGGCGCCGAGCGGGTCGCGCGACTTGGCGGCCTCCACCAGTTCATGGGCTGGGAGCGGCCGATCCTGACCGACAGCGGCGGCTATCAGGTGATGAGCCTTTCGGAGCTGCGCAAGCTCGACGAGCAGGGGGTGCGCTTTAAGAGCCATCTCGACGGCTCGAGCCATTTGCTGACGCCCGAGCTCTCGATGGAGGTGCAGCGGCTGCTCGGCGCCGACATCGTCATGGCGTTCGACGAATGCACGCCGTTCCCGGCCAGCCGCGACGAGGCGGCGCGGTCGATGGAGCGGTCGATGCGCTGGGCGCAGCGCTCCCGCGACGGCTTCGATGCGGGCGGGGATCATGCCGTGGCCGCCGCATTATTCGGCATCCAGCAGGGCGCGATGGACGAGGATCTGCGCCGGGCTTCGGCCGAGGCGCTGACGAGCATCGGCTTCGATGGCTATGCGGTCGGCGGGCTCGCGGTCGGCGAAGGCCAGGCCGAGATGTTCCGCGTGCTCGATTTCGCGGTCGCGATGCTCCCGGCGAACCGGCCGCGCTATCTGATGGGGGTCGGCAAGCCCGATGACATAGTCGGCGCGGTCGAGCGCGGCATCGACATGTTCGATTGCGTGCTGCCGACCCGCTCCGGGCGGACCGGCCAGGCCTTCACCAGCGACGGCCCGATCAACATCAAGAACGCCCGTTTTGCCGAGGACAAGGGCCCGCTCGATTCCGCCTGCGGCTGCCCGGTCTGCTCCGGTTGGAGCCGCGCCTATATCCACCATCTCGTCAAATCCGGCGAGATATTGGGGGCGATGCTGATGACCGAGCACAACCTCGCTTTCTACCAGATATTGATGGCCGGCCTCCGCGACGCGATCGCACACGGGCGGCTCACGGCGTTCGCCCAAGCCTTCCGGAGCCGATACTCGGGCGGTCGGTGATGCTCATTCCTCCCCTGCCTTTGCAGGGGAGGGGGACCACCCGCAGGGTGGTGGAGGGGCGCCTTCCGGCAAGAAGCCCCTCCACCGCTGCGCGGTCCCCCTCCCCCAGCAAACTGGGGGAGGAATGAAGGGAAGCGTCGGGTTCTGGAGCTCATATTCGGGAGGTCGGTGAGGCCGCCTTATCATTCCTCCCCTGCTTTTGCAGGGGAGGGGGACCACCCGCAGGGTGGTGGAGGGGCGGTTGACGCGAGGAACCCTCCACCGTCCTTCGGACGGTCCCCCTCCCCACGAATCGTGGGGAGGAATTAAAAAGCGATTTAGCTGCCGAAGCCTTGGCCGAGGAAGCTCGGCACCGGGCCGTTCCAATCCTCGTCGACCTGCTCGAGCGTGTCGTTGCGCCGCGGCTCCTGCCGGGGCGCCTGGCGCTGCTCGGACGGCCTGTGCTGCTCGTCGCGCTCGCTGCGTTCCGGCCGGCCCCGCGGCCCGTCCTGATGCGGCTCGTCCTGGCGCCGCTCGGCCGGTTTGCCGCGCCTTCTCGAGGGGCGCGCGGGTGCGGCCGCCTCGTCGGGCAGGGCGGTTTCCACCGGCCCAGACTCGATCAATTGGGCTTCGACGGGCTCGGCTTCGACAGGCTCGGCTACCGGAGCAACCTGCCGCTCGGGGGCAGCGTCGCCCCGCGGCCTTCGTTCGCGCCTTCCGCTCCGTTCGCGCCGCGGCGCGCGATCCGGCTCGCCCGCGGCTTCGGCCTCCGAAGCAGGGGCAGGGGCCTCGACTGCGCCCGCGGCCGGGCCCCCGCCCGGCGCATCGTCCATCGACGGGATCTTGAAGCCCATTAATTTCTCGATCGAGGCGATCGCCTCGGCATCTTCGCGGGTCGCGAGCGTGATCGCGGTGCCGGTCTTGCCGGCGCGGCCGGTGCGGCCGATGCGGTGGATATAATCGTCGGGCTGCCACGGCACGTCGAAGTTGAACACGTGGCTGACGCCTTTGACGTCGAGCCCGCGTGCGGCGACGTCGGAGGCGACCAGGATGTTGATCTCTTCGGTCTTGAAGCGGTCGAGCTCGGCGATCCGCTCGGCCTGCTCCATGTCACCGTGGATCTGGCCGGCCGCGAACCCGCTGCGCTTCAGGCTGGTGGCAAGCTCGCGCACCATCGTCTTGCGGTTCGAAAAGACGATCGCCGTCTTCACGGCCTCGGTGCGCAGCAGCTTGACCAAGGCGTCCTTCTTCTTGCGCGAATCGACCCGCACGATGCGCTGGTCGATCGAGGTGTTGGCGGTCGCCGGACGGCTCGCCTCAACCGTCTTGGGATTGGTCAGGAACTTGTCCGCGAGCTTCTTGATCGGCGCCGGCATCGTCGCCGAGAACAGCAAGGTCTGGCGGGTCGAGGGCAGCTTGGTGGCGATTTCCTCGATGTCGGGGATGAAGCCCATGTCGAGCATGCGGTCCGCCTCGTCGATCACGAGCATTCCGCAGCCGGTGAGCAGGATGTTGCCGCGCCCGAACAGGTCCATCAGCCGACCCGGGGTGGCGATCAGCACGTCGACGCCCTTTTCGAGCGCCTTGACCTGGTCGCCCATGCTCACGCCGCCGATCAGCAACGCCATGCTGAGCTTATGATATTTGCCGTATTTCTCGAAATTCTCCGCAACCTGCGCGGCGAGCTCGCGGGTCGGCTCGAGGATCAGCGAGCGCGGCATGCGCGCGCGGCTGCGGCCCTGCGCCAATATGTCGATCATCGGCAGCACGAATCCGGCGGTCTTGCCGGTGCCGGTCTGGGCGATGCCGATCAGGTCGCGTCCCATCAGCACCGAGGGAATCGCCTGGCGCTGGATCGGTGTCGGTTCGTCGTAGCCGGACTCGAGGACGGCCCGAAGCAATTCGTCTGAAAGGCCGAGATCGGCAAAAGTCATGACTATTTCCGGAAATTAGCGCTTGTCGACAGTCGCTTTGTCCGCGCGGCTTGGCCCTTGCAGCTCGTCTTTGTCAAGCGGAGCGCGCCGCCTTGCGCTCGGCCGCAGGCTCCTGAAGCGATCGATCGCGCATTCGCCGCCCATCCGCGAGCGGATCGCGTCGCGATCGGCGCAGACCAGCCCGTCCGGTCCCGGCGTGAGATAGAAGCCGTAATAATAATCGAGCGCGGGGCAGGCGGATTCGAGCTCCGCGCGAATGCGGCTGCGGTCGCGCAGGATCAGATCGACGCTGCTTTGGCCGAGCAGGGAGGCGCCCGCGATCGCGCCCGCCGGCACGCATTTCGGGCCCTTGCCTTCTTTCCACTCGGAGGCTTCCGGCCCCGGCGAGACCGGCCGCAGCCGGATCGAGCGGATCACGATCTGCTTGCGCACGATCAATTGCGCATATTCCTTGGGGTGGCCCTCTGGCGCAGCTTCGGGGGCCGGCGCGATCATCCCCACCAGCAGCAACGCCAACACGCCTGCTATCATCAAAAGCCGAGCCTCATCGCCGCGCCATCCACCGCAATCCTTGAACGGGCGATTAATTTGCCCAACCCAGCCAGCCTGCTATTATCGCCGCCTCGCCGCAATGACCAACGCTTCGCTCTCACCCCTGCTCCAAAAGCTCAGCGACAGGCTGGGCCCGAAAGGCTTCACGCGCGAGCCGGACTCGATGGCGCCGTGGCTGGAGGACTGGCGCAAGCGCTATCATGGCGCCGCCGCCGCGATGCTGTCGCCGGCGAGCACCGAGGAGGTCGCCGACATCGTCCGCCTGTGCAGCGCCGCGCGAGTCGCGATCGTGCCGCAGGGGGGCAACAGCGGCATGGTCGGCGGCGCGACTCCGACCGCCGCCAGCAATCAGATATTGCTGTCGCTGCGGCGGATGAACGCGATCCGCACGATCTCCGCCGAGAGCAGCAGCGCGGTCTGCGAGGCCGGCGTGATCCTCGCCAACCTCCACGACGCCGCTGCCGCCGTCGGCCGCCGCTTTCCGCTGACCCTGGGTGCAAAGGGCAGCGCGACCGTCGGCGGGCTGATCTCGACCAATGCCGGCGGCACCCAGGTGCTTCGCTTCGGAACGATGCGCGGCCTCGTCGCCGGCATCGAGGCGGTGCTGCCGGACGGATCGATCTTCAACGGCCTGACCGTGCTCAAGAAGGACAATCGCGGCTACGATCTTCGCCAATTGCTGATCGGCGCCGAAGGCACGCTCGGCATCGTCACCGCCGCGGCGCTCAAGCTCGTGCCGGCGGTGGGCGTGCGCCGGGTCGCCTGGGTCGGGCTCGGCTCGCCCGAGGCGGCGCTGCGCCTGCTGCGCGCGTTCGAGGACAAGATGGGGGAGGCGGTCGAAGGCTTCGAGCTGCTGCCCAGCGCCGCGCTCGAGATCGTGCTGCGCTACATTCCGGGCACGCGCGCGCCGCTCGATCGGCGCTGCGCGTGGAACGTGCTGATCGAGGCGACCGCACCGGTGGGCGCGCCCGATCCCCAGCCCGCGCTCGAGCAGGCGCTTGGCGATGCGCTCGAGACCGGGCTGATCGAGGATGCGATGATCGCGGCGAGCGAGGCCCAGGCGGAGGCCCTGTGGCGAATCCGCGACAGCATGGCGGAGGCCGAGAGCAAGGACCGGCAATCGACCAAGCACGATATCTCGGTCGCGGTCGATTCGATGCCTGGCTTCATGGTCGAGGCGGCGGCCGCGGTCGAGCGGCGTTTCCCGGGCACCAGCGTGATGGCGTTCGGCCATCTCGGCGACGGCAACGTCCATTTCAACGTCCGCGCGCCCGACGGCGCGGCGCCGGACTGGCTGCTGAGCGAGGGGCCGGCGACCAGCGCCTATGTGCACGATCTGGTGACTGCCGCCGGCGGTTCGCTGTCGGCCGAGCATGGCATCGGCCAGGCGCGGCTCGCCGAGCTGGAACGGATCGGCGATCCCACCCGGCTGCGCGCGATGGCGGCGATCAAGCGCGCGCTCGATCCCCACGGGATTATGAACCCCGGCAAGCTCGTACCGCTTGCAGAAGGCGAGGGTGGGCCATAGACGGTTGCGCTGATCAGGGGCAGCCGGGCGCTGTTCCCCGCTTATTCGGAGAATGACCATGGCGACCTCAGCGCCGGCCGCACAATTGCCGCTCTTGTACACGCAGCTCGAACCGCTTTCGAGCGGCACTCATGGCGCCTTCAGGCTGCGCCCCGCGCAGGCCGCGCCGTTCCTCTCCCAGCATCATGCGATCCCACTGACGATCGACGAGTTCATCACCTGCCAGCGCTTCTATCCGATCGTCTTTTCGGCGGGCGACAATCCGGTGCCGCTGGCGCTGATGGGCCTCAACGAAGGCGTCAACGTCTTCATCGACGAGGAAGGCAAGCCGCGCGGCGAGCTTTACATTCCCGCCTATGTCCGCCGCTATCCGTTCCTGCTCGCGCGGCTCCGCCCCGACGCCGAGGAGCTTTCGCTCTGCTTCGATCCGACCAGCGACGTGGTCGGCGCCTATGACGAGGGCGAACCGTTGTTCGACGGCGAGAAGGCGAGCGAGACGACCAACGCGATCCTCAAATTCTGCGAGGAGTTCGAGCTTTCGGCGCAGCGCACCAATGCGTTCATGAAGGAGCTGCTCGACATGGACCTGCTGATCGACGGCGAGGTCTCGATCCAGCCGGCGGATGAGCAGGCGCCGTTCGTCTACCGCGGCTTCCGCATCATCGCCGAGGAGAAAATCCGCGAGCTGCGCGGCGACGAGCTGCGCAAGATGAACCAGAACGGCATGCTGCCGCTGATCATCGCCCATCTCTTCTCGCTGCCGCTGATCCGAGAGATCTTCGGCAAGCAGGCGCAGCAGGGCAAGATCCCGCAGCAGGGCCCGGCGATGGCCGACGCCTGACCTGCCGCATTTCACGGCACTTTCTAGAGGGCAGCAGCGGGGAGCGCAGGAGAGGGGTTTTAGCGGCCAGCGCCTAAGTTGTTGATCCAGCGGGAAACTACCGTAACTTCGGTAGCACCTTGAAACCCGTTAACGAGTCACTTAGATTGAGAATGCGTCGCCGCACTTCCCCTCGCGGTTGGCGTAACGCCCTTCTGGGCGTTCCTCCCTGAACCTAGGCCACCTCGCCCACGTGCGAGGTGGTCCTTTTCTTGTCAGGGGGTCTTCAGCGCCGAATCATTCGGCCGCGATCGCCTGCGGCTCGACCGCGCGGGCGGCGAGGGCGGCCGCCACTTCCTCGAGCAGATGCGCCGTACGCTCGAACCCGTCGCCGGGCTCGCGCATGTCCTCGCCCAGGTACAGCGAACGGTCGATCTCGATCTGCAGCGCGTGCACGCCGGCCGAGGGGCGGCCGTGGCGCGACGTGATGTAGCCGCCGGCATAGGGAATGTTGCTCGCGGTCTTGAATCCGGCGCGTTCCGCTGCGGCCACGGCGGCGTGGAGCAGCTCGGGCGCGATCGCGGTGCCGTGCAGATCGCCGAACACGACCTCGGCCTGGCCGGGTGCGTCCTTGCGTGGCGGCATCGAATGACAATCGAGCAGGATCGCGACTCCGAACCGGCGGCGCGCCTGCTCGAGCGCGTCGGCCAGCGCCGCATGATAGGGCTGGTGGACCTCGGCGATGCGGCGGGTGACCTCGTTGCCGTCGATACGGTGCCGCCAGATGCCGCCGGCGCCGGTGATCCGCGCCGGGATCAGCCCCAGCCCGCCGCGCGTGCGCGCCGACTGGACCAGCGCCCCGGCCGGCAGCGGCGGCGCGACGATCGCGGTATCGATCTCGCGCTCGTCGCGGTTGAGATCGATTTCCGCGCGGGGGCGGCGCGCGACGATGGCGACCGCGCCAGTGCCGAGCGCGCGCCAGATCAGGCGGTCGACATAGCGGTCCTCGAGCGCTTCGAGCTGGCGTTGGCTCAGCCGCGAGGCGCGCAGCAGCTCGGGCGCATAATCGCGGCCGGCGTGGGGGACCGAGAGGACGACGGGCGAGGCAGGCGTGTCAGGGCCGATGCGCGCGAAGCCGGGCTCGCTTGGCCCCGAGGGAGTTTCGATGTCCTCAACTCCTGCTGCCATCCTTTGCTCCTGCTCGGTAAGTCGGTGATCTGCGGGGAACGCAGCGGCTCGGAAACGGTTCGGACCCTATGGCACAGTGGCGCGACACGAGTACCGACCTCTGTGATTCCTGCTGTATGACAGCGCATAACCATCGACAACGGCAAAGGCCGCATCGCGCGACTGGAAAATGTTAAGCGCTTGCGGCATAAGGGGACGGCGCGGCGGCACGCGGGCCCAGCCGCCGACGGACCAGCTTTCGAGGCGTGATGATCAAGATTCTTCTGGCTGAAGACGACGATTCGATGCGCGTCTATCTGACGCGCGCGCTCGAGCGCGTCGGCTACCAGGTCTCGGCTGTCGATCGCGGCACCGCGGCGCTGCCGTTGATCGAGGCGGAGCGCTTCGATCTGCTGCTCACCGACATCGTCATGCCCGAGATGGACGGGATCGAGCTCGCGCAGAAGGCCGCAGCGCTGGCGCCGGCGATGCGGGTGATGTTCATCACCGGCTTCGCGGCGGTCGCGCTGCGCGCCGGCAAGACCGCGCCGGACGCCAAGGTGCTCTCCAAGCCGTTTCACCTGCGCGATCTCGTCGCCGAGGTCGACCGCATGTTCCAGAGCGAGGACCAGCACGGCCGGCTCTGACCGCAGCCGTGATCACCGCTTCACGCGGCTTGCGCACCGCGCGAGGCGCGGTTAAGGACCCGCCCGTGGGCGTGTAGCTCAGTGGTAGAGCACTGTGTTGACATCGCAGGGGTCGCAAGTTCAATCCTTGCCACGCCCACCATTCAAAGCCCCGCTAAGGCATTGCCTCAGCGGGGTTTTTTTTGCCCACTGGATTGGTGTCTGCCGAAAAAGCGGGCTGCTACACAGCGGGCGGACGGGTCAATCGAACCAAAGTGCGATGGCTGCTCGAAGGCGGCTCTGCGCCACAAGTAGCCATTCACAGTCTTGGTGCCGTCGTCGAAAAGCAGACACGTTCAGGCAGCCTTGTGAACGGACTTTTCAGAGATCAGCAAGCGAAGGGCGCAGCCTCATCAGCGCTGCTTCTTGGCCGTGGTGGCGGTGAAATCGGGGTCCTTTTTCGCTACCCAATCGACAAATTTGCGCACGTTCGGGTTGGCCAGCAAGGCATTCACATCCATTCCATGGCGTTGCAGCTCGGAATTGCTGAAGTTGGCGATCAGCGTCTGCTGGCAAATGGGGTGCATGGGCACGACATCAGTCCCGCCCCGGCTTTTGGGCACGGGATGATGCCATATGATGGTCTTGCCGGTGGACCGGCCGCAGAGCCAGCAGAGGACCACCGTCGCCGGTGCCTCGTCCTTCGGTTGCAGATCTTCGTAGGGACCATGTTTGGAATGCTTGCGGGCCATGGTTGATCTGAGCACGCGGGCGCTGGTGAGCGCAACCGATTGATGGGGCAACAGCACCAAAAGCTTGATCAAGAGTGCCGCGCAGGAGCACTGCAGGCGCAGGCGTACGGCTCTCGTCGGAAGCTCCATTGGAAGCTCATGGAAACACCGAATTCAAACCTTGTCCAACTCGGCTGGAAACCCTTTTTCAGCAAGCAAGTCTCTGCGGAGGAGGATGGCAGGTGCCAACCTGTCCGCGTGATGTCCGTTCATCGGGGAATGGTGACGGTCCTGGGCGACGGAATCGAGGACTCGATCTCGTCCAGCCTTCCCGTGCCCGGGGGCCCGGAAGATCGACCCACCGTGGGCGACTGGCTGCTGATCGACCGGGACAGCTGGAAACTCGTGCGCATTCTGGACCGGACGAGCCTCTTCAAGCGGCCGGCCCCCGGCGACGACCGGAGGCTCCAGCTCATCGCTGCCAACGTCGATACCCTATTCGTCGTCACATCGTGCAATCAGGATTTCAACGTCGCCCGCATCGAACGCTATCTGGTCGTTGCACGTGAGGTGGGCGTGCGCCCCGTCATCGTGCTGACGAAGGCCGATCTTTCGACCGACCCCGCTGGTTTCCTCGAAACGGCTAGCGCGCTCCAGCCGGGGCTGCAGGTTGAGCTGGTCAACGGTCGCGACCCGGAGAGCGTGGCCCGCCTGGCTGTTCACTGCAACGTCGGCGAGACCGTTGCGCTGGTTGGATCATCGGGTGTCGGCAAGTCCACTCTCGTCAATACAATGAGGGGGTCCGACAGCATTGTGACGCAGGCTGTGCGCGAGGATGATGGCAAGGGCCTTCACACGACCACCGTTCGAGAGATGCACCGCCTTGGCTTCGGCCCGGCAGGAGGCGGCTGGCTCGTGGATACTCCAGGCATGCGGGAACTCCAGATGTCGGAAGTTACCGCCGGCGTTGCTGAGGTGTTCGACGACATCGTAGCGATCACGCTCGAGTGCCGCTTCACCAACTGCACCCATGCCGAGGAGCCCGGATGTGCGATCCGAGACGCTCTTGGGCGCGGGGCGCTGGAGCCTCAACGTCTCGATCGGTGGCGCAAGCTGGCGACTGAGGATGTGCTGAACACGGGCATTGCGGCGACCCGCCGCGCCCGGCCGAGAAAGGCCCGCAAAAGGCAATAATCGGCGGCTGATCTGGACGCCCCCTGGAACACGAACCCTTCGGTTGCCGTGCATTCGACGCAGAAGCCTATAGTGATTTCAAGTCAGGTGGAATCACCTGACGGCTCGAAAATCACGGAAAACAAAGAGAATAAGGCTCAATTCCGGTTCAATCAAACCGGGATTGGTCTAGAGCCTGATCGTTTGAGGTGGAAGCGCTCCGCGCTTCCGCCGAGAGCGTGAATCAGGCTCTATTCAAATGGTTGCGACCTTGATTCACGCTTCAGGCTGATTCAGCCTGAAGCGATCAAGGTCTAGCGGCAGGTGAGCAATCGGTTTAGGTGAGCCATCGAGGCATAAATATGGGCCGGTCCACCTGGTTCTAACCAAAATTTGGAGTACCCGTCACGGCACGCAAACCAAATTACGACTTCGAGCGCCGCGAGCGCGAAAGAAGCAAGGCAGCCGATTCTGCCAAGAAGGCTCAAGCAAAGGCAGATAAAAAGGCTTCCGGGCAAGGAGAGCCCGGCGCTGAATCTGACTCTTAATGGCGTGGGCCAAAGCGGCCCCGCTCACGAACGGCCATATGCGGACGAAGACTAGGGAGCGGGCGCTTTGAGCCCTCTGCAGCCGTCCGATCAGCTAACGCGCGATCCGGTAAGGCTCGTGTTCACATCGCAGGGGTCGCAAGTTCAATCCTTGCCACGCCCACCATTTTTTCCCTAAAAATGAGAACATTCGCTGCGCCGTGGCGCTGTGATGCATCGTTCTGTTGGTGCAGTTGGTCGTGCGGATTGGCACCTTGGCAGCAAGGGCGGAATTCCGCGCGATCTTCGCGGGTGCGTTCGAGCGACGGAGCGCCTGCAGCACTAAGCTGTCATTAAGGCGCCCCGCCGACTCACGGCAGCATGCTGAGGAAGTGCGAGGCACGGCCTCCGAACGGAGGCGTATCCACTCTCCTTGCTCCCGCCAGCCTTTGCTTAAGCCGCAAGCAGCTCGTCTGCCGGGCCGAAGAATTCATAATGGATGCGATCGGCCGGTAGCCCGGACATCGACAGGGCTGTGATGAGATTGCGCAGCATCGGGCGCGGCCCGCAGACAAAGTAATCCGCATCGTCGATCGGCGTCTCTCCACGTATCCAGGCCTCGTCGATCAGTCCGGCGCGATCGAAGTCGCGGCCGGGAACATCGTCACTGCGCGGTTGCTGGTAGAAAGTGGTGACCCGGACATTCGATCGCCCCTCTGCCAGCGCGCGGACATGATGGCCCATGGCATGGGTCGAGCCGTCGAGCGTGCCATGCGCATAGTGCACCGGAACGCCTGGGTGCTTCGCGACGATCGTCTCCAGCATCGCCAGCATCGGCGTCAGGCCGACACCTCCGGAAAGGAGCACCACCGGGCGCTCAGGGTGGTCGGCGAGGAAGAATTCGCCCGCCGGCGGCGCGACCTTGAGCAGTGTGCCGGCAGCTCCATGGTCGTGCAGCCAATTCGAGGCCAGGCCGTGCGGCTCGCGTTTGACCGAGATGCGGTAGTTCTCGCCGTTCGGCGCATTCGAGATGCTGTAGTTGCGCTTGAGAGGGGCATGGCCGGGTATCTCCAGCCAGAAGGTGAGATACTGGCCCGGCTTGTGGCGGACCACTGGGCGCCCGTCGGTCGGTCGCAGCAAGAACGAGGTGATGGTTGCGCTCTCGGGCCTGACGTCCTCGATCGCAAAGCTGCGCCAGCCGTTCCAGCCGCCCTCTGCGGCCGCCAGATCGCGATAGATGTGATCCTCGCGCGCGATCAGGATGTTGGCCAGGAACCAATAGGCTTCGCCCCACGCGGCGAGAATTTCGTCGGTTGCAGCGTCGCCGAGCACCTGCTTGATCGCGCCGAGCAGCGCTTCTGCCACGTAAGGATAATGTTCGGGCAAGATCTGGAGGCCGACATGTTTCTGCGCGATGCGCTCGACCGCAGGAGCGAGCGCGCCCAGATTGTCGATGTTGCTGGCATAGGCGAGGATTGCGGCGGTGAGTGCGCGCGGCTGCGAGCCGGCATCGCCATGATGCGACTGATTGAACAGGTCGCGGATCATCGGGTTCTGGAACATGTGGTCATACATAACGCGCACGATCTCCAGCCCATGCGCTTCGAGCGCAGGCACCGTGGCTTTTACGAGCGCGACCGTGCGGTCGCTGAGAGGCTGCGACATAATTTCTCCTTCCGGGGTCAGGGATTACGGTGGTGCGAGTGGCTAGCCGCTGGGCGGCTCGTCGTAGAAATCAACCTGCATTTGCATCGGGCCGAGCGGTTCGACGAAGTGCGGCTGCTCGGGCAAGACCAAACCAGGATCATCCGGGGTGATAATCGCCTCCGAAGCCGGATCGATGTAGACGAGCCTCACTCTGCCTTTGATCACGCGGATCACACCCCAGACTCCGGCCTTGGTGCGATGCTCGCTTCGCAACGCTGCGGGCAAAGTCGTCTCGTCAAACAACGGCGTCGTGCGATAAGGGATTGGCATCTCAGGCGGCCTTATGATCGCGCACGGGCGGCAGTTTGAAGAACAGGGCGATCTGAAGGCTCTCGGCGATGCGCGCAGCCTTTGCCTGGAGCGCAGCGGCCGCCGCGGGCGGCATCAGCTCGGCGGTCGTTTCTTCCCACAGTGCCAGCCAGCGCTCGAAAAGAGCAGGGGAGAGGCGCGGACGTTGCTGGAAATGCGCGGCGAGGGGATTGCCCTTGTAGCGTCCGGTGCGGAGCATCACCGATGACCAGAAATCGGTGAGCTTTTCCAGATGCTCGGGCCAATCGGCGACGGCATCGCCAAAGATCGGGCCCAGCTCGGAATCCTGCCGGACTTGCGCGTAAAAACGATCGACAAGCCGTCTCAGCCCTTGCTCGTCGATATTTTCCAAGCCGTCCACGACTCGTGCTCCAATCATGTAGTGGCGGTACATCTATCGTCGGATTTGAAAGATGCAACGAAAATACATATAGAGGTGCCGGCCTCGATGACGGGCCTGATCGGGGAGGCTTTGTGCGTCTGACGCGCTACACGGACTATGCGATGCGGGTGCTGCTATATGTCGGTGCGCGTCCCGATCGGTTATGCTCGATCGCCGAGATCTCGCGTGCCTACGGCATTTCGCAAAACCATCTGATGAAGGTCGTCCACGATCTCGGCAAGGCGGGTTATATCGCGAGCGCGCGCGGCCGGTTTGGCGGGATAAGGCTGGGTCGCCCACCCGAGGAGATCAGGGTCGGTGACGTCGTCAGGCACACCGAGGAAGGGTTCGACCTCGCGGATTGCGGCGGCTGCATCATCGCACCGGCCTGCGGCCTGACGGGTGCGCTTCGCGAAGCGCTCGCGGCCTTCATGGCCGTGCTCGACAGCTATACGCTCGCCGATCTCCTGACCCGGCGTGGCGACCTGCTGGGCCTGCTGATGGCTGCTCAATCGCACCCGCCGCCGGTGGTTGATCCGCTGGAATTGGTTTCCGCTGACGGGGACGAAGCGACGGTCGAGCCGAAAGATTGAGCGTCATCCATCGGCACACCGATCGTGTCGGCTTGAATCGCCGCCGTATCCTTCAGGGGGGCGGCCTGTAATTCGGATCTCGCAGTGTGAGCATGTAGGCGACAAGATCGTCCACTTCCCGCGACCCGAGAGTAAACTCCATTTCTCGCGGATAATTGTGGGCGTCCCCTAGCCAAAAAGTAAGAGTCTGCGCTGTCAGGCCGGCTTGGTTGGCAACAGCCGCGAATGTGGGAGCGTCCGGGTTGGGCGATGCGCCGTAGCGTTCGATTGCATGGCATCCGCTGCACGAGGCCTGCGCGAACGCATGACCTGGAGAAGCTGTGGCCACCACGCTCCCTCCGGCTGGGGGGAGCTGCTGACACGCTGTCAATCCGAATGTCAGGAAGAGCAGGTGCCAGGCCTTCAACGTCTTCTCCCGGAGTGCCTCCATAACGCTACGCGCGAAGCGGGCCGTGTCGCAAGGTGGCCGCCAATTTCACGGTCCAGCCGTTGGATCTTGCGCCCAGAACTTTGGCTTCTCAGGCAATGCAATAAGGGCAAGGGTGGCGCGAACGCACTCAGGGAATCTCCTTATCGCAGCCCCGCACCGTGCCGCTATCCTATGGTCGTGGCAACGGGAGTTGTGCAGTGCGCCAGAAGAGCAAGTTGAGCGAGCTGGATCTGCTTCAAATGCAGGGTCGAAGGAACACGCGGGTTCTGGCGAGCCTGCTTTTCCTCGCGCTGCTTTCCTGCGTGCTGATCAATCAATAGCGCGAGCCCCGATTTCACGCTCAATCCCGGCGAGAATAGTTTAGGGATCGCTTGTGGATAGCGCCGCCGAATACCGATCCAAGCTGGTCTCGGCAGAAGCAGCGGTCGATTCCATCGCGACCGCTTCGCACGTGGCAATGGGGATGGCGGTCGCGGAGCCTCCTGCGCTTCTCGCCGCGTTGACGCGGCGGGTCGAGGCAGGGAATTTGGCGGAGCTCAATCTCTGGTACTTCCATTCGCTCGAGCATGCCGGTCGGACCATCCTGCGTTACGACCTGCTCGACCGCGTGATCCCGCACTGCATGTTCCTCACGGCGGTGGAGCGCGAGCTTATCCGGCGCGGCGACGAGGACGGTCGCAATCCGATCGACTTCGTGCCGGTCGCGTTCAGCGAGTCGTCCCGCTTGCTTTCGGAGAGAGTCCCGCTCGACGCATTCATCACCACCGTCTCGCCGATGGACCGGCACGGCTGGTTCACGTTCGGCACCAGCAACGACTATGGGACAACCACCGCCCGCAGCGCCAGAAGGCTGATCGTCGAAGTCAACGCGAACATGCCGCGGGTCTTCGGTGACTCGCTCCTGCACATCTCCGAAGTCGATGCAATCGTCGAGGACAACGCGCTGCTCCCCGAAATAAGATGCCCAGACAGCACAACCGAGGATGAGACCATCGCGCGAACCATCGCGGGCATGATCGACAATGGCTCGTGCCTGCAGATGGGCATCGGGACATTGCCGAATGCGGTTTGCGCGATGCTGGAGCATCACCGCGATCTCGGGATCCACACCGAGCTGATGACGCCGGGCCTGGCTCGACTGGTCGAATGCGGCGCCGTCACCAACCGGCGAAAGGCGACCTATCCGGGCCGCAGCGTCTTCACCTTCGCGATGGGCGACAGACCATTCTACGACTTTCTCAACGACAATCCGTCGTTCCACAGCGCTCCGGTCCAGATCGTCAACGATCCAAGTCACATCTCCAAGAACGACAACGTCGTCTCGATCAATGCCACGTTGCAGGTGGACCTCGGCGGCGCGTGCAATTCCGAGCATCTGATGGGACGGCAATATAGCGGCTCGGGCGGGCAGCTGGATTTCGTTCGCGGCGCCAGCGCTTCAAGGGGCGGCAAGTCGATCATCGCCTGCCATTCGACGGCGAAGGGCGGAACGCTGTCGCGGATCGTCCCGATGCTGGAAGGGCCCGTGACCACTCCCCGCAACGACACTCAGATCGTGGTGAC
The DNA here is from genome assembly GCF_036677245.1 of Sphingomonas sp. GTDB lineage: Bacteria > Pseudomonadota > Alphaproteobacteria > Sphingomonadales > Sphingomonadaceae > Allosphingosinicella. The sequence continues at coordinate 14,006 of NZ_JAKFCG010000082.1, read as the reverse complement.
CGAATATGGCTGGGTGGATCTCAAGGGCAAGTCGCTGCGCGAGCGAGCGCTTGCGCTGATCGGCATCGCCCACCCGCGCTTCCGCGACGGATTGGGCAGCTCGCTCCGCTGATACGGAACTTCCCTTATGGTCCGCAGCTTCGCCGTCGCTAATCTTCACCAGAAATCTCAAGGGACTGATGGGGATGGACATGATCACGAAGCGGCGCGGGCGTTCGGACCAGCGCGTGACGGTCGGACTTGCGATGATGGCCGCGATTCTTTCGTTCATCGCGGCGCAGGAGGTTGCCGGCGGCTCAACCGCCGCAGCTGCGCAGCAAAGTCCGGTTGAGCGCTGACCGTCCCGGTACGGACACCATGCGTGCAATGCAGTTGGACGCCGTCCGGCAGCCGCTCAGCTTGGTCGAAAGGCCGACGCCGCAACCCGGCCCGGGAGAAATGCTGATCAAGGTAGCGGCCTGCGGCGTTTGCCGTACCGATCTACACATCGTCGACGGAGATATTCACGGCACCGTGCCGATCGTGCCGGGGCACGAAGTCATCGGCCACGTGCTCGCGCTCGGGCAAGATGTCACCGCGTTCAAGATCGGCGACAGGGTGGGAGTTCCTTGGCTCGGCCAAACCTGCGGCGTCTGCCCCTATTGCCGGAGCGGCCGGGAAAATCTGTGCGATCGGCCGCAGTTTACGGGCTTCGATCGGGATGGCGGCTTTGCGACCCACTGCGTCGCAAATGCCGCTTATTGCTTCGCGCTCCCCGCCGCCTTCAGCGATGTCGAGGCCGCACCATTGCTCTGCGCGGGCCTGATTGGCTACCGCTCGCTGAAGATCGCGGGGGAGGCGTTTCGCATCGGGCTTTACGGCTTCGGTGCCGCCGCTCACATTCTCGCGCAGGTTGCGGTCTGGCAACAACGGCGCGTCTTCGCCTTCACCCGGCCAGGGGACACGGCCGCACAGGATTTCGCGCGTTCCCTCGGCTGCATTTGGGCAGGCGGATCGGACCAAAGTTCGCCGGAAGCGCTCGACGCGGCGATCATCTTTGCACCGGTCGGCGCGCTCGTGCCGGCCGCGCTCAAGAACGTCCGCAAGGGGGCCAGGGTGGTTTGCGCCGGTATCCACATGAGCGACATACCGTCTTTTCCGTACGTCGATCTGTGGGGAGAGCGCTCGATCCTGTCGGTCGCGAACCTGACCCGCGAAGATGGCGCGGAATTCCTCGCGCTTGCTGCGAAGGTGCCGATCCGCACCACCACGACCAGCTTTGCGCTTGCCGAGGCGAACCACGCCTTGCGGCTGCTCCGCAACGGAGAGCTGGAAGGCGCGGCAGTGCTCGTTCCTGACACGAGCGGCGCAGCATGATAACCAACATTCTCTCCAAACGGCGAAGGCTGCGACATGAAGCAAATCCCGATCGCCACCAGACCGGCAGCTGCTAGCCGATGACCTTTCCGACCCTCGCGATCCATGGTGCTGCTCAAACCGTTACGGGATCCTGTTTCGAAATGGCCGCCGGCCGCCATCATGTGCTGGTCGACTGCGGATTGTTCCAGGGATCGCGCACCCTCGAGGCGCTCAACCACGAGCCTTTTGCTTTCGACCCTTCCGCACTCGATGCGGTGGTGCTGACCCATGCTCACCTCGATCATAGCGGACTATTGCCGCGGCTCGTCTCCGAAGGTTTCCGCGGGCCGATCTGGTGCACGGCCGCGACGCGGGACCTCTTGGGCGAGATGCTGCCGGATGCGGCCAGGATCCAGGAATCGGAGGCAGACCGGCGAAACCGCCGAGGCGATCGCGCGGACGAACCGCCGGTAGAGCCGCTTTACACATCCGCCGACGCGGAACGTGCGCTGGAACTGCTGTTGCCGGTCAAGATCGAGGAAGAGTTTGAAGCCGCGCCCGGCTTCGCCGCCAGATTATGGAATGCCGGCCATATCCTCGGTTCGGCCTCGGTCGAGCTCCGTGCCGGCGGAGTCCGAACGCTGTTTTCCGGAGATCTTGGACCCAGCCAGAAATCATTCCATCTCGATCCCACGGGCCCGCGAGGAATGGATCATGTGTTGTGCGAGAGCACGTACGGCGATCGCGACCGTACGGCGCTGACGATCGAGCAGCGCCGCTCGCTGCTCGAGACCGAGGTGAAGCAGGCCCTCGCGCTTGGCGGCAATCTGGTCATTCCGGTCTTTGCGCTCGAACGGACGCAGGAACTGCTGCTCGATTTTGCGCAGCTGCTCAATAGCGGCAGGCTTGCCGGTACACGTGTCTTTATCGATTCCCCGCTCGCCAGCCGCGCCACCGAGGTCTTTCGGCGCCACAAGCGTGAGCTTGAAGATATGGGCAGCGGCGAAGTCTTCGATCATCCCGCCTTTCACTATGTCGAGAGCGTCGAAGCTTCGATGGGCATCAACCGATTGTCGGGCGCGGTGATCCTCTCGGCCTCCGGGATGTGCGAAGCGGGCCGGATACGCCATCATCTGCGCTTCAATCTCCCTCGTCAGGATTCGACGATCTTGTTCGTCGGATTTCAGGCCCAGGGAACTCTCGGCCGAACGATCCTCGACGGCGCCGGCCGCGTGCGGATCTCCGGCCGCGACGTTGCCGTGCGCGCGCGCATCCGCCGTATCGACAGCTATTCGGCACACGCGGACCGAAGCGAGTTGCTGGAATGGGTCGAGGCGCGCGAGCCGATCCTGGGAAGCTTGTTCCTGACCCACGGGGAAACCGACGCGATCGACACGCTCAGGCAGGGGCTCGAGCACCGGATTGCTTCGATCCTGGTGCCCGAGATCGGGGAACATTACGAGCTTCCGCCCGGCGAGCCGGCGCGCCGGATTGCAACCGGTCGCGTCGACCTTCGACCAGCGTTACGCCGCGATTGGCAGAACGACTACGCCGACTTCGCCGTCAACTTGAAGCGCAAGCTCGAACGCATCGAGAGTGGCGAAAGGCGCGCCGAAGCGGTGCGTCTGATGCGCCGGGTGCTCGATGATTATGCCGCGCATAAGGATCGCAAGCATCAGTCGTCGTGATCGTCCTCAGTGCGCGAGCAGAAGCGGAATCCTGCTGCCGAAGATCAAGTCCTGCGTGACTCCGCCCAGCAGGAATTCGCGCAAGCGGGAATGGCCGTAAGCCCCCATGACGATCAGACCAGCGTCGAGCTCGAGTGCATATTCCGTAATCGCTTCGCTGACACTGCCGTCGATCGGCCGCCGCTGGGCGATCTCGACATGCACATCGTGTCTCGACAGATATTTGGCGGCAAGATCGCGTGGATAGGGCGCCATTTTGTGCTCCACTTCGAGCAAATGCACGGCAGCCGAAAGCCGAAGGATCGGGAGCGCCGCACGCATCGCAACGGCAGCTTCCGGAGACCCATTCCAGGCAATCACGATCGGGGCTTCCAGCCTCAGCCTTTCGTCTGACTCAGGGACTGCAAGCACCGGCGCACGCGCGCCGGTCGCGACGGCTGCCGCAATCGTACGAGGTTCGTCATTTTCGAACGAGTGGCGCGCGAGGGTCACGACAACGACGTCGAACATGATCGAGTGACGAACCAGAGCCCTCGCCATGGTGTCGTCGATGTGAACCCAATCCCACTCCACGCCGTCCGCTTTGAGGCGACCCTCGACCTTGGCTTGCAGCGCGATGCGCCGCGCTTTCATCTTCTCCGAAAATTCTTCGGGAAGCCGGGCCGCCACCCACGGATCGACCTTCAGATACTCCTCCAGGGGCGTCGCGTGGAGGCAGGTGATGTGGCCCCGGACCGCTCGGGCGAGGTCAAGAGCGGCCTGCAGCCGGCTTTCAAGGCCGGTATCGTCGAAAATGTGAAGAAGGATCGATTGCAACGGACCGGCTCCTGCGGATGAACAACTCTCCTGCTCCGGCTACGTACGATGCGAAACGAGCGGCATCCGTAATGTTCCTGATTTGGAAGCTGCTGGCAAGCGTGCAGAACTTTGACGCAGAGCGCTTTGCTCGCACCGTTCGAGAGGGAGCCGGACCATGAAATCCGATCACGAATTGCAGCGCGACGTCCTGGACGAACTCGCGTTCGAACCAAGCGTCGACCATTCTCACATCGGCGTCACCGCGCATGATGGTGTGATCACGCTCACCGGCTTCGTCGGCAGCTACGCCGGCAAGCTCGCGGCCGAGCGGGCCGCCCGCCGGGTGAAGGGCGTCAAAGCGATCGCGCAGGACCTTGAAGTGCGCTTCGCAAACCATCCGAAAACGTCGGATGACGAAATAGCCGAGCGTGTGCTCAGCCTTTTCCGCTGGGACACTTTGGTGCCCGAAGGTCTCTCGGTGCGCGTCGAACATGGCTGGGTGACGCTTACTGGAACCGCGGAATGGCAATATCAGAAGGACGAGGCCGAAAAGACCGCGGCTCGCATCACGGGGGTCAAAGGGGTGAGCAACTGGATAACGCTGAAACCGAAAGTCTCGGCGCAGGACGTGCAGGAGAGGATTGTCGCGGCACTGAACCGCGCGCGCGACCTCGATGCGAGCACGATAAGGGTGGAGCTGGATGGCGACGTCGTCCGCCTCGGCGGCAAGGTTCACGGGTGGAACGAGCGCCGGATTGCCGAGCGGGCCGCCTGGTCGGCCCCCGGTGTCACGAAGGTCGTCGACAACATGATCCTCGCTTAAGCGGCCGTGAAGAACTTTCCCTGGCGGTCGAGCCGATGCTCGGGGAATGAGCGGGTTCGGCCATGAGCACTTTCACACCTGAAGCAGCGACCGTTGCTGGCGCCACTGCTGCCGCGTCGAACCTCGATGATCTCCTGGGACTGGCGCTTGCACTGGGGATCGGATTGCTGATCGGGATCGAGCGCGGCTGGCGAACCCGCGACGATGCGCCAGGCGAACGTGTCGCGGGCGTTCGCACGTTCACGTTGATCGGCCTGATCGGCGGCCTTATCGGCCTCGAACTGAGCGGGCACGTCCAGGCGCTGGGCCTGATCTTGGCTTTGGGAACGGTCGCGGCAATCGCCATTGGCTATCATGCGGACATGCGCAAGCATGGCAACGTCAGCGCAACCTCGGCAATCGCGGCGGTACTGACACTGGGTCTGGGCACGATGGCGGGGAGCGGGAGCATGGCTGTCGCGGCCCTGGGCGCGGGAGCGACCGTCATCCTGCTCGCGTCGCGCGAGGCGCTTCACCGGGCGCTCGCTTATACGAGCGAAGCAGACATTCGGGCGATGATGCGGCTCGTCCTGGTCGTGTTCATCATCTTGCCGTTGTTGCCGGACATTCCGCTTGGCCCCTACGGCCTCAATCCACGCCGCCTTTGGACGGTGGTCGTGATCACGGGCTCGATATCCTTTGTCGGCTATGTGCTGATCAGGATCTTCGGCGGGCGCCGTGGGGTCATGCTGACCGCGCTCGTCGGCGCACTCGTCTCCTCTACGGCGGTCACGCTCGAGTGCGCGCGGCGGCTCAGGGCCGGGGAAGCGGTTGCGGCGAACCAGGCGGCGATCGCGGCGGCATCGACAATCATGATGATCAGGGCGGTGGCCTTGGTCGCCGCGCTCGTCCCGCACATTTTCACACGCTTCGTTGAATTATTGCTGCTCGCTTTGATCGTCTCGATCGCCGCCTCGGCGCTGCTCTTTCTCCGCAGCAATCGCGATGATGAGCCCACCGCGCTGGTGGTGAAGCCGCCGGACCTGAAATTGGCGCTGCTGTTCGGTGCCTTGGTCGCGCTGATGGCCACTGCCGCCGGCTGGGCCGAGCAGCAGGCGGCAGGCAGCGGCGCCGCCGTGGTGATTCTCGGCGGCCTTTTCGATGTCGATTCGGCGATCGCCGCGCTGGGTGTGCTCCCGGAGGGGACGTTGCCGACCGAGCTTGCCGCCTTGGCCGTGGCGGCCCCCGTGGTGTTCAACACTTTGCTGAAGCTGGTGCTGGCTTTGGTCATCGCCGGTCCGAGCAGGGCATGGCCGGCCGCCCTGGCCCTCGGATTACCGGCTGCGGCGATCATCGTCTCGGGCATCATCGCTGTCGCCTGAGATCGAGCAAACGATCAGGCTCTATTCAAGGTCTAGTGAGCAAGCAGCAGCGGCAGCTTGATCCGCGTAAGCAGATCGCGTGTCGCCCCGCCCAGGATCGCTTCACGGATCCGGGTGTGGCCATAGGCTCCCGCAACCAGATATTGCGCATTCAGGGCCGAAGCTGCTTCGAGAAGGACGTCCGCAACCGAATGTCCCGCGCGCGGCAATTCGCGAGATTTTGCCGTGATCCCATGCCGGGCGAGGTAGGCCGTCGCGTCGCCGCCTGATAGGTCGGAGTGATCGCCGGAGACCGAGATGATGTGGACCGACGATGCCTTGCGCAGCATCGGCAGCGACGAACGGAGCGCGTGCGCGCTTTCCGATGAACCGTTCCAGGCAACCACCGCAGGGCCCGCCAACTCCAACCTTGGGTGCCGCTCAGGCACGGCGAGAACCGGCGTTCTTGCATGCAGCGCCACGTCCGCTGTCAGTGCCAGGAAATGGACGGCATCTTGGCGGTTCGGCAGGCTGAGTATAACCAGGTCCGCGAGCCTTGCGCACTGCACGATCATGTTCGCCGGCTGGCCCTCGTAATGCTGCCAGTCCCAGTCGACCTCTGCGCTTTTGAGCCGCGCCTCCACCGCTGTGCGGTGGGCTTGCTCCTTCTCCCGCAGCTGTTCGACGACGGTTGCAAGCGCGTACATGCCGCCGAACGGCTCGGCCATGATGAATGCATCGAAGGGCGTGACCTGGAGGCAGCTGAGATGCGCAGCGAATCCTGAGGCCGCCTGGACCGCGATTGACAGCCTCTCCTCAAAGCCACTGTCGTCATTCGCGTAGAGCAGGATGGACTTCATCTCGGCTTCCTCCGGAACTGGTTTCCGGTCGACAGTTTTCGCCTCTGCTCCGTCTTTGTATCTACGCAGTTTCCCCGATCTTCGAGCATAAAGCGAAAAGGTGGGCACCGGCTTTTCGCAAGCAGCAATGCCGCATCAAAAGCTTATAGACCAGGCTGCGACTAATCGCAGCCTGGTCTACGGCGCTTTGAACGGGTCCGGTGGCTCGCGATCGACCAGGGCCGCCACCACCGGTCCGTCGCGGCCGTATAGGTCAGGAAAGCTCGACATCTCACCGTCTGCGCCCGACGCGGCTGTGAAATAGCCGATGTAGATCGGAACCGGCTGGTTGAGCGGAATGTCGGTCGTGGAGCGCGAGACGACGATGCGATCGATCGCAGCCTTGTCCCAGCGGGGATCGGCCAGCAGCGTATGTGCAAAGTCGAGCGCGTGGTGCGTGCGGATGCAGCCATGGCTGAACGCACGGATTTCCTCTTCGAACAATTGCTTGGTGGGAGTGTCGTGGAGGTAGACGGTAAAGGGGTTGGGCATCACCAGCTTGATTTCGCCGAGTGCGTTGTCCGGCCCGGGCCGCTGGCGAATGCCGGCTTTCGAAACGATGTAACCGCGTGCTCGAGCCACCTCTGGGCGGCTTCGTACCAGCTTGCCGATACTCTCGGCGACGATGCTCGAAGGCACGTACCACGAGGGATTGAGCTGCACCGCCTGGACAATGGCCTTGAACTGCGGCGTTGGTGTCGCGGGTTTCCCGACGATGATCTTGTGCCGCGCCACCTCGCGTCCGTCTTCGACGAGCGTCAGTTCGAACGCGGGAACGTTGACGAGGATGAAGCGGCGGCCGAGGTCACGCGGCATCCATCGCCATCGCTCCAGATTGGCTCTCAGACGCTGGACGGCCGCTCTATCCCTCGGCGGTGTCGCCGCCAACGCCGTCTTCAGTCGCTCATATTCCCGATGTCGGGGTAGCAATGCCAATAGCGTCGATTTGATCTGGTGGTTCGAAAGCGCCGCAACGAGCAACGCTTGTTTCGTCTCGCCACCAATGGTCGGTCCCTGCAGGTGCCAGCCGATTCTGTCGCGCTCGCGTACGTGGCCCTCGCCGAGGTCGCTCGCGAGATGCATGAAGATCGCGGTGGCGGTCGAGTTGAGGGTGGCGACGTTGCCAGAGGCTAAGGCCGATCGAAGTTGCGCCGGATCGTAATCGGCCGGATCAAGTCCTTCCTCCTTGATGCCTTCGACCAGGCTCAGCAGCGCTGCGGCATCACTCGTCGACCATTGAATGGTCTGCGCCCCGAGCGGCAGTGAACCTGTCGACCACAGCAGCGTGAATATGAGCAGATAACGCAACATTTTTGGACCTCGCCGCCCGCCCCCAGAGTGATGGCGAGGAGGAGTAAGGGCGTGTGTCGGCGCGCCCTATCCGTAACATTGCTTATTTGATCACAACGCTTTGCTGCGCATATCGCGGCGATGAACTGGAAAAGCATCCGTCTCGAGCTGGCTCGCACCCAGGAATTCCCGAAGGGATCGGCGAGCCGGGCTTATCTCGTCCGGCTGCCCGTCAACGACAATGGCATCATTGACGAGGATGCGCTGCGCGCCGCGCCCCAATTGGCGACTGTGCGGCGCTTTTGGCCGAGCGAGCCAGACATGTCCGGCTACGTCATCCGCACGCAAAAAGGCTGGGCTCTCTCATACCGGAAGGGAGAAGAGGACGACGAGACGATCTTCCATCTCGAAACGCATCGCATCCTTCCGGGCGAATATATCACGTTGCGTGAGCCGGACGGGAAGCAGTTGCCGTATCGCATCACCAGCCTGAATTCGTTTCGATGCGGTTCGATTGAACCGGATCGATCTCCGATGCGATCTGGCTGAAGTCACGCCAGGCGTTCCGGGGCGGCCGGTATTTCGTTCTTGTCGCTCTCTCCCATTCCAGCCGCAAAGGCGATGCGCAACGCCGCTGACAGGCTGGCGACGCCGAGCTTGTCCATCAAATTGGCCCGGTGGATTTCAACCGTTCGTGGGCTGATGCCAAGATCAAAGCCGATGGTCTTGTTCGGCAACCCGCGCGCGAGCCCGTGCAGGACGTCCCGTTCGCGCGGTGTCAGGGCTTCGAGCAGAACCTGCGCTTCGGCGGCACGCGCCGAAACCCGGCCTGACTGGTCGATACGCGTGAAGCCCTCATCGATCGCATGGAGCAGGGTCGCTTTCTCAAATGGTTTCTCGATGAAATCGACCGCTCCGGCCTTCATCGCCTGCACGGCGACGCCGACGTCGCCGTGCCCGGTCATGACGATCACCGGGTAGGTGATGCCGCGACCGCGAAGCTCCTGCTGCACCTCCAAGCCGTCCATCCCTGGCATGCGAACGTCGAGCAGGACGCAGCCGGCGGCGAGCTCTTTCACCTCCTTCAAGAATTCGGTTCCGGACGCATAGGCACGAACCGTGAAACCCGAGGTCCGCAGCATGAAGCCCGCCGAGCGGCGGATCGCGTCGTCGTCGTCCACCAGATAGACCCGCCGTTCCCCCTCAGCCATTGCCGTCCCTCCCCGCATCGATCAAAGTGAAATGAAAAGCGGTGCCGCCGAACCGAGATGGCTCCGTCCAGATCCGTCCTTCGTGTGCCCGCACGATCGTGTGGCAGATGGAGAGACCGAGGCCCATTCCCGCGGCCTTGGTGCTGACGAATGGCTGGAAGAGCTTTGCGGCCACTTCCGGCGCCAAACCCGGACCGCTGTCGGCAATCGTCACGCGAAGCCAGCCGTCACCTTGGCGAAGGGAGCTGATCTCGAGCTGGCGCGCGCCGCTCTCCTCCATCGCTTCGATCGCGTTGCGCATCAAATTGAGGAGAACTTGCTGGATTTGTATCCGATCGACCAGGACAAGGGTTGCGGTCGGATCGAGCTTGAGATCCACATCCACGCCTTGCTCCTTGCTGCCGATCAGGGCCAGCGCGCTGGCTTCTCCAACCAGCCGATCGAGGTTTTCGACGCGTCGCTCCGTCTCTCCCCGGGAAATGAAGTCACGGAGACGTCGCACGATCTGCCCGGCGCGCACCGATTGCTGGGCGCATTCGTCGAGCGCCTCCCGCACCAGCGCCAGCGTTTCGGCATCGGGATTGTCGAGCAGATCCCGAGCCGTCTCGGCATAATTTGCAATGGCGGTCAGCGGCTGGTTCAGCTCGTGGGCGATCGAGGTCGCCAATGTGCCCATCGACGTGATCCGCGATACGTGCGCCAGCTCCGATTGTAGCTCGTGCAGCTTTTGCTCGGTCTCCTGGCGTTCGGTCAGATCCTGAATGAAGCCGGTAAAGACGCGATCCTCGCCTATGCGAGCCTCGCCGATATGCAGGTTGATCGGGAAGGTCGCGCCATTGCGGCGGCGGGCCGTGGTCACCCGTCCGATGCCGATGATCCGCCGCTCGCCGGTGTCGAAATAGCGCCGCAGATATCCGTCGTGCCGTTCCCGATCGGGCGACGGCATCAGCGTGCTCACGTTCTCGCCCAGCAGATCCGCTTCAGAATAGCCGAACATGCGCTCGGCGGCGGCACTGAACGAGAGGATGCGGCCATCCTCGCCGATGACGATCATCGCATCCGGAACGGTCTCGAGGATCGAGCGAATATGGGCTTCGCGCGCAAAGACTTGGGCGGTTCCGCTCAGCTTCTTCTCCGGGTCTGTTGCATGATCTAATTTCACACGTCGAACTGAGCAGGACAATATCCAACCGATATAGGGAAAGCTACTTATTCCCCCGCCGCCGTCGCGTTCGTTATCCTCGGCGAGTTACTGATGACCCGCATCACCATCATCGACGGACATCCCGATCCAGCAGGTGCGCGGTTCGTGCATGCGCTTGCGGACGCCTATGCCGAGGGCGCATCGGCCAGCCACGAAACCCGACCCATCAACCTGGCCGAGCTGGATTTTCCCCTGTTGCGAACGTCTGAGGATTGGCGGCACGGTACGCCGCCGCCCGCGATCGCCGACGCGCAGGGCGACATTTTGTGGGCGGAGCACCTCGTCTTTCTCTACCCGCTCTGGCTCGGGGATGTCCCGGCCCTGCTCAAGGCATTCCTGGAGCAGGTCGTGCGTCCGGGCTTTGCGATCGGTCCAGCCGAAAAAGGGTTTCCCCAGAAGCTGCTCAAGGGCCGGTCGGCTCGCGTGATCGTCACAATGGGAATGCCCGGATTGTTTTACAGCCTTTTCTATCGAGGCCACGGCGTGAAGAGCCTTGAGCGGAACGTGCTGCGTTTCGTCGGAATCGCGCCGGTCCACCACACGATCATCGGCAGCGTGGAGAAGAGCCAAAGGCATCGCTCGGCCTGGCTTCGGCGCGTCCGCCGTCTCGGTAGCCGTGCAGCCTAAAACCACTGAACGATTATGTAATATCCCTGATGTCGCGACCACCGCTGCTTTCCTAATCCGATGGCAAAGCAACGGAGGCTGAAATGAAAAACGTTCTGCTGCTCGTCCACGACGACGATGGTCAGGAGGCAAGGTTGCAGGTGGCGCTCGATATCACGCGCGCCGTTGACGGGCATCTGCAATGCCTCGACGTCATGCATCTTCCAGTGACCGCCAGCGATCCGATCTCCGGAATTGTCGGTGGCTTGATGTTCGAGGAGGAGCGGGCAAGAGAAACGCACAATCGGGTGCGGCTCTGCAAGCGCCTGGCCCGGGAGGATGTCCGCTGGGACATGGAGGCAATCACCGGGGACCTCACCCTATGCATCCCCGCTCATGCCACATTGGCCGATATCATCATTCTCAGCCGGCAGCTCGAGCCGCCCACATCGCCGAATATGGCCGGGGTCGCATCCAGAGTTGCACTTCATTGCCACAAACCGATCGTCGCAGTGCCGCAGGAGTGCACCGGCTTCGATGCCTCGGGAACGGCCATCGTCGCCTGGGATGGCTCGATGCCGGCGACCGCCGCGCTTACGGCTTCGGTCCCGCTGCTCAAGCTCGCAAGGCGGGTGGTCTTGCTTCAAGTCGAAGACGGAACCGGCGGAGAGCCGATCGAAGAGGCCGCAGCCTATCTGTCGCGCCACGGAATTCGGGCAATCATGCGCAAGGTGACCACCGAGCGAGCGGACGTCGCCAAATCGCTCCAGAGAGTCTGTTCCAATGAGCGGGCGAGCTATTGCGTGATGGGCATCTATGGCCACTCGCCGGTGCGCGAGGCGCTGCTCGGCGGTGTGACGCGTCAGATGCTGGCTTCGGCCCCGCTTCCCCTGATCATGTCCCATTGAGCCGAGCCGGGCGGAGAGAAACGCATGCCGAGCATGATGAAAGCCGCAATCTTCGTGGAGCCGGGCCGGATCGTTCTCGACGACAAGGTGGTCCCGGACATCGGGCCGCTCGACGCGCTCGTGCGCATAACGACGACGACGATCTGCGGGACGGACATACACATATTGAAAGGCGAATATCCCGTAGCTGCGGGGCTGACGATCGGACACGAGCCGGTCGGAATAATCGAGAAGTTGGGATCTGCGGTCACCGGCTATGAGGAAGGCCAACGAGTCATTGCCGGCGCAATCACACCGTCCGGTCATTCCAATGCGACCTTATCGGGGTGCGGATCCCAGTGCGGGGCAGGAACGCGCCACGGCTGGAAACCGCTAGGTGGCTGGCGCTTCGGAAATACGATCGATGGCGCGCAGGCCGAATATCTGCTCGTGCCCGACGCGATGACCAACCTTGCCCCGATACCCGATGGGCTCACGGACGAGCAGGTGCTGATGTGTCCCGACATCCTGTCGACCGGCTTCGGCGGCGCTGAAGCGGGGCGCATCCGGATTGGCGACACTGTGGCAGTCTTCGCCCAGGGCCCGATCGGGCTTTGCGCCACCGCGGGCGCGCGCCTGATGGGCGCATCGACGATCATCGGCGTCGAGGCGATTGCAGCGCGGGCCGTTATCTCGCGCGCGATGGGTGCCGATCATGTCGTCGATTTCAGCAAGGAAGATCCTGTTGCGGAAATCATGCGGATCACCGACGGCCGCGGCGTCGATGTCGCGATCGAGGCACTCGGCCGCCAGGAGACGTTCGAGGCTGCGTTACGCGTGCTGCGGCCGGGCGGGACTCTCTCCTCGTTGGGTGTCTATTCCCAGGATCTCCGCATTCCCGTGGCGGCGTTCGCTGCCGGTCTTGGCGACCACAGGATCGTCACCACGCTTTGTCCTGGCGGGAAGGAGCGGATGCGCAGGCTGATGGAGGTCGTAGCGAGCCGGCGGGTCGATACCGGCGCGTTGGTGACCCATCGCTTCCCCCTGGACGACATCGAAGCCGCTTATGATCTGTTCGCGCATCAGCGCGACGGTGTCCTCAAGGTGGCGATCACACCCTGACAGGAATTGCCTTTGCTTTGGCCGGACAACCATGGTGTGAACACCGTGGCGTTGGTTCATGTCTCATGGGTTGTTGATTGGCCCTTCTGCCCGTCGGGCGGCATGCGCGTGGTTCAGCGGTGGCGGGATGCGCCCCACTGACCTACCAAGTTTGGCCGAAGCGGTGCGCCAGGCAGCGCGCGTTCTGAGGGGAGGGGAAAGGAAAAATCATTGGCGATAGTGGCAACGCCCGCGTCTGTTGCGTGGCATGCGGAGTCTCCCGACCGCTGTCTCGCCTTGGCGAGGACGACCCCGGATGGGCTGAGCTCCGCTGAGGCGGAAGCAAGGCTGCGCCAATCTGGCCGAAACGCGCTTCCACGGCCGGCGACGATATCCGTTTTCGCGCTTTTCCTGCGTCAGTTCAGGAGTCCGCTCATCTATCTGCTGCTGATCGCCGCGGTGGTCTCGTTTGCGGTCAAAGAGCAGCTCAATGCGTTCTTCATCATGGCCGTGTTGCTGATCAATGCTTTGGTCGGCGCTTTTCAGGAGCGGCGGGCGGAAACCAGCATGGCGGAGCTCCAGAAGCTCATCCGCCAGGTCGCGCGCGCCCGGCGCGATGGGCATTTGGTCGAGCTCGATGCGGCCGATCTGGTCCTTGGAGATGTCATATCGCTGGAATCGGGCATGAGCGTGCCCGCAGATGCAAGACTCCTGTCGTCGAGCGGACTTTCGGCGGATGAATCGAGCCTGACGGGGGAATCGATGCCCGCCGGCAAGGATGCCGGGCAGCTGGTCGACAGCAGCGCCGGCCTCGCCGACCG
>NZ_JAKFCG010000081.1:0-7219 GCF_036677245.1 Sphingomonas sp. | reverse complement strand
CGAGGGTTGACCCATGCGGTGGCGCAACCCTAGGAAATCCGCGAAGACCCCGTAGCTCAGCAGGATAGAGCATCAGATTCCTAATCTGAGGGCCACAGGTTCGAATCCTGTCGGGGTCACCATAATTGTCGGGAGAGGCCGGTGAGCCACAGCGATGAGCCCGTCGACGGAGATCTGGTCAGCGCGCCGCGGAAGATTCCCGTCCCCGAGGAAGTGCAGGAGGCGGTTCGCACGTTGATCCGCTGGGCCGGGGACGACCCCGGCCGCGAAGGACTGCTCGACACGCCCGCTCGCGTCGGCCGCGCCTGGAAGGAATATGCCCGCGGCTACGAGGAGGATCCCTCGCACCATCTCACCCGGACGTTCGACGAAGTCGGCGGCTATGACGAGATCGTCCTGCTGAAGGACATCCCGTTCCAGTCGCATTGCGAGCATCATATGGCGCCGATCATCGGCAAGGCCTCGATCGCCTATCTGCCCGACGAACGGGTGGTCGGCATCTCCAAGCTTGCGCGTGTGCTCCACGGCTTCGCGCGCCGCCTGCAGGTGCAGGAGCGGCTCACGGCGCAGGTCGCCGACTGCGTCTGGGAGCATTTGAAGCCGCAGGGCGTGGCGGTGGTGATCGAGGCGACCCACGCCTGCATGACCGCGCGCGGCGTCCAGACGCCGGGCGTGATGATGACCACCAGCCGCATGATGGGCGTCTTCCGCCAGGACGAGCGCAGCCGGCGCGAGGTGCTCGCCCTGATGGGTTATTGAGCGTAGCCAGAGCATAAAGCGAAAAGGTGGGTACCGGCTTTTCGCAAGCAGCAATGCGGCATCAAACAAACATAGGGCAGGCTGCGATTCCATCTGCTCGCAGCTTGCCCGAACTGACCGGGGATCGAAGACGGCAGGACAAAGAAAAGGCCGCCGGCACCGGGTGCCGACGGCCTGTTCCTGACTATGGCGAAGCTCAGGCTTCTTCGGAACCCTCGTCTCCGTCTGCCGCCGGCGCCGCGGCGGGCGCTGCATCGGCATCGGTCGGGACCGTGCCCGGCTCGGCATTGGGATCGAATTCTTCGGTGAAGCCGGCAACGTCGCGCTCGAACATGTCGGCCATCACGTCGACGCCCTTGAGCTGAAGCTCGGCCTCTTCCGGCGAGCGGGCGACGTTGACTCGGATCTTCACCGAAACTTCGGGGTGAAGCGCAACCCGCACGTCCTGCATGCCGATCGCCTTGATGGGGCGATCGAGCACGATCTGGTTCTTCGCGACCTTGTGGCCCTGCGCTTCGAGCGCGTCGGCGAGGTCACGTGCCGAAACCGAGCCGTAGAGCTGGCCGGTGTTCGACGCCTGCCGGATCAGCTGGATGGTGGCGCCTTCGATCGTCTTGGCATCGCCCTGCGCCGCGGTGCGGCGCTCGGCATTGTCGGTTTCGATCCGCGCGCGATTGGCCTCGAACACCTTGCGGTTGGCTTCATTGGCGCGCAGCGCCTTGCCGTTCGGGAGCAGGAAGTTGCGGGCGTAGCCGTTCTTCACCTTGACGACATCGCCAATGTGACCGAGCTTCTCGATCCGCTCGAGCAGAATAACGTCCATGTGCGTCGCTCCTTATTTCACGACGTAGGGGAGAAGGCCGAGGTGCCGCGCGCGCTTGATCGCCTGGGCGAGCTCGCGCTGCTTCCTGGCCGAAACGGCGGTGATCCGGCTCGGGACGATCTTGCCGCGCTCCGAGACGAAGCCCTGGAGCAGACGGACGTCCTTGTAATCGATGACGGGCGCATCCTTGCCCGAGAAAGGGCAGCTCTTGCGGCGGCGGAAAAAGGGGCGTGCCATGTCTTTCTTCCTTAAATCTCGAATTCTTCACGGCCGCGGCTGCGACCCCCACGATCATCGTCGCGTCCACGGCCACGGTCACCACGATCGCCGCGGTCACCACGATCTCCGCGGTCACCACGGTCGCTGCGCTCGCTCCGGCGCATCATCGCCGACGGGCCTTCCTCATGCCCTTCGACGCGGATGGTCATGTAGCGGATGACGTCCTCGTTGATCTGGGTCTGGCGCTCGAGCTCGGCCACCAGCGGGGCCGGAGCGTCGATCTCCAGCATCACATAATGAGCCTTGCGGTTCTTCTGGATGCGATAGGCGAGGCTGCGCAGGCCCCAGGTCTCGGTCTTGACGACCTTGCCGCCATTGTCTTCGATGATCTTGGTGGCGGTTTCCGCCAGCGCGTCGACCTGGGGCTGTGCCAGGTCCTGACGCGCGAGAAACACATGCTCGTAAAGCGGCATGGCTCATGCTTCCTTTTCTTTTGGCCGATCGCTGACGCCGCACAATGCGAACGCCCCTCCGGCTATCGTTCACGTAATTCGTCTTGAAATGAAGCGGGGCGAGAGCGCTGAGCCTCCGCCCCGAACGCGCCGCATGTAGCGATTTCTGCGCCAAAGGCAAGTTCGCCCTGAGGATCGAGGTGAAGGCGGATCGGGCGCCCGCCTCGGCAGGCACGGGCGCCGCATTATGGCCGGCAGTTGACCATGGCCGGCCGCCTGCCTAGTCGCGCCGGGAGCAGGAGGAACCCAATGCGCGCATTCATCTTCCCCGGGCAAGGGAGCCAAGCGGTCGGAATGGGGAGGGCGCTTGCCGAGGCGAGCGCCGCCGCGCGAGCGCTGTTCGAGGAAGTCGACGACGCGCTCGGCCAAAATCTCACCCGGCTGATGGCCGAAGGGCCCGAAGACACTTTGACCCTCACCGAGAACGCCCAGCCGGCGATCATGGCGAATGCAATGGCGGTGCTGCGCGTGCTCGAGCGCGAGGCAGGCTTCGACCTTGCCGACAAAGCACAATTCGTCGCCGGGCACAGCTTGGGCGAATATACGGCGTTGTGCGCGGCCGGGACGTTCGACGTCGCGACCACCGCGCGTCTGCTCAAATTGCGCGGCCGCTCAATGCAGGCGGCGGTGCCGGTCGGCATCGGCGCGATGGCGGCATTGCTCGGCCTTGATCTGGCGCCGGTGCAGGAGGTGGCGGACGAGGCGGCGCAAGGCGAGGTCTGCGCGGTCGCCAACGACAATGCTCCCGGCCAGGTGGTCGTCTCAGGCCACAAGGATGCGGTCGAGCGCGCCATCGCGTTCGCCAAGACGGCAGGGGCCAAGCGCGCGATGATGCTGCCGGTCTCGGCGCCGTTCCACTGCCCGCTGATGCAGCCAGCCGCCGATGCGATGGCGGCAGCGCTCGCGGATGTGACTCTGCGGCCGCCGGTTGTCGTGCTCTATGCCAATGTGACGGCCGCGCCGGTCGAGGATCCTGCGGAGATCCGCGCCCTGCTGGTCGATCAGGTCACCGGCATGGTGCGCTGGCGCGAGAGCGTCGCGGCAATGGCGGCGGCCGGCGTCGATCATTTCGTCGAATTGGGCGGCAAGGTGCTTGGTCCGATGGTCAAGCGCATCGCCCCCGACAGCCGGACGAGCAGCGTGCAATCAATGGACGACATCGAAGCGCTGATGAGGGAGATTTGAGCATGTTCGATCTCAGCGGCATGACCGCGCTGGTCACCGGCGCGTCCGGCGGCATCGGTTCGGCTGTGGCCCGCGCGCTCGCCGCACAGGGGGCTCGGGTGGCGCTCTCGGGGACGCGCGAGGAGGCGCTCGAGGAGGTGCGGCGGCTGATCGGCGGCGACAGCCTGATCCTGCCCTGCAACCTTTCCGACAGCGAAAAGGTCGAGGCGCTCGTGCCGCAGGCGGTCGAGGCGCTCGGCAAGCTCGACATCCTCGTCAACAACGCCGGCGTCACGCGCGACAATCTCGCGATGCGGATGAAGGACGAGGAATGGAGCGACGTCATCCGCATCAATCTCGAGGCGGGCTTCCGCCTCGCGCGCGCGGCATTGAAGCCGATGATGCGCGCGCGGACCGGCCGGATCATCTCGATCACCTCGGTGGTCGGAGCGATGGGCAATCCGGGCCAGGCCAATTATGCGGCCTCCAAGGCCGGCCTGGTGGGAATGTCCAAAGCGCTGGCGCAGGAAGTCGCGAGCCGCAACATCACCGTCAATTGCGTCGCGCCGGGCTTCATCGTCTCGCCGATGACCGACGCGCTCGCGGACGCCCAGAAGCAGGCGTTGCTCGGGCGCATCCCGGTGGCGAGGCTGGGCGAGCCCGACGATGTCGCCGCCGCCGTGGTCTATCTCGCGAGCCGCGAGGCCGGCTACGTCACCGGCCAGACGATCCACGTCAATGGCGGGATGGTGATGCTTTAGCCGCTCCTCTTTTCGAGCGTATGAGCCGCTCGGCCCGGCTCCCCAAAAGCTTCGTCAAAGGCGCTTCCCGGCCGGTGCGGGGCTTGCAAGCCCAACCACCCGAGGCTAGGGCTCACCCTCGAAATCGCCAGTTTCCAGGAAGGGGCCACTATGAGCGAGACCGCCGAGCGGGTTAAGAAAATCGTCGTCGAGCATTTGGGTGTCGAGGCCGAAAAGGTCAGCGAGGAAGCCAGCTTCATCGACGATCTCGGTGCCGACAGCCTCGACATCGTTGAGCTCGTCATGGCTTTCGAGGAGGAGTTCGGGGTCGAGATCCCGGACGATGCCGCCGAGAAGATCGCCACCGTGAAGGACGCGATCGACTATATCGAGGCCAACCAGGCCTGAAGGGTGGGGCAGCGCCGCCGGCCCGGCGGATGAGCCGCTTTCACGACGGCTCCCCGTCCACGGCCGGGGGGCCGTTTTTGTCTGAATCCACAGGAGTTCTCGCATGCGCCGCGTAGTCGTCACCGGTCTCGGCCTTGTAACGCCGCTCGGCGGCGATGTTGAAACCAGCTGGCGCAACCTGATCGCTGCGCGGAGCGGCGCGACGCGGATCACGCGTTTCGACCCCTCCGATCACGCATGCCAGATCGCCTGCGAGATCAAGCCTCCCGAGCATGAATTCGGCTTCGACCCGAACAAGAGGGTCGATCACAAGGTCCAGCGGCAGGTCGATCCGTTCATCATCTACGGCATCGACGCGGCCGGGCAGGCGCTGGAGGATGCCGGCCTCACCGACATGACCGACGAGGAGCGCTATCGGACCGGCGTCTCGATCGGCTCCGGCATCGGCGGCCTTCCCGGAATCGAGAAGGAATCGCTGGTTCTCCATGAGAAGGGGCCGCGCCGCGTCAGCCCGCATTTCGTCCACGGCCGCCTGATCAATCTCATTTCTGGTCAGGTCTCGATCAAATATGGATTGATGGGCCCTAACCACGCGGTCGTCACCGCCTGCTCGACCGGCGCGCATTCGATCGGCGATGCGGCCCGGATGATCCAGCTCGACGATGCCGACGTGATGCTCGCGGGCGGCGCGGAAAGCGCCTTGTGCCCGCTCGGCATCGCCGGCTTCGCGCAGGCGCGGGCGCTGTCGACCAATTTCAACGATCAGCCCGAGCGCGCCAGCCGGCCCTATGACCGCGACCGTGACGGTTTCGTGATGGGCGAGGGCGCCGGCGTCGTCGTGCTCGAGGAATATGAGCGCGCCAAGGCGCGCGGCGCGAAAATCTATGCCGAGCTGGTCGGCTACGGCATGTCGGGCGATGCCTATCACGTCACCGCCCCCCATCCGGAGGGTGCGGGCGGCTATCGCGCGATGGAAATCGCGATGAAGCGGTCCGGC
Source organism: Sphingomonas sp. (assembly GCF_036677245.1). GTDB lineage: Bacteria > Pseudomonadota > Alphaproteobacteria > Sphingomonadales > Sphingomonadaceae > Allosphingosinicella. Next base: position 1,597 of record NZ_JAKFCG010000081.1, on the reverse strand, counting down.
CTCAATCTCTCGGACATCGACTATATCAACGCGCACGGCACCTCGACGCCGCTGGGCGATGAGCTCGAGCTCGGCGCGGTTCGGCGGCTGTTCGGCAACGCGATCGGCCAGCTTTCGATGAGCTCCACGAAGTCGGCGATCGGCCATCTGCTCGGCGGCGCCGGCGCGGTCGAGGCGATCTTCTGCATGCTCGCGATGCGCGATCAAATCGTCCCGCCGACGCTCAACCTCGACAATCCGAGCGAAGGCACGATCGGCGTCGATCTCGTGCCGCATGTCGCCAAGGAGCGGCCGGTCAAGGCGGCGATCAACAACAGCTTCGGCTTCGGCGGGACCAACGCGAGCCTGGTGTTGCGGGCGCTCTGACCGCTGCGATGAAGAAGCTGCTGCTGATCCTCGCCGCTGTGACGGCGCTGGCGGCGGCAGCCATCTATATCTTCCTGTGGGCGGCGCCCGGCCGCGCGCCTGGCCCCCACACGATCATCGTCGAGGACGGCACGAGCCTCTACAAGCTTGCCGACCGGCTCGCTGCCGAAGGGGTGGTTCCCGGGAGCGCGGCAAGCTACCGCGCAATGGCGCGGCTGTTCGGCTCGTCCGATCCGATCCAGGCCGGCGAATTCCTCATCCCGGCCGGGACCAGCGGCGCCGAGGTGCTCGACATCCTCCAGCACGGCCGCCCGGTGCAGCGGCTGATCACGATCCCCGAAGGCATGCCGTCAATCCTGGTCTACGAAAAGGTCCTGGCCACGCCGAACCTGGTCGGCGGCGCGCCGGTGCCGAGGGAAGGCTCGGTCCTCCCCGACAGCTACAGCTACCAGCGCGGCGAAGCGCGGGCGGCGGTGCTGGAGCGGATGCAGCAGGCGATGACGCGCGAGCTCGACGCCTTGTGGGCCACAAGGAAGCCGCACAGCGTCGTCAGGACCAAGGACGAGGCGCTGATCCTCGCCTCGATCGTCGAGAAGGAGACCGGCAAGCCGTCCGAGCGGCGGATGGTCGCCGGCGTCTATTCGAACCGTCTCCGCCAGGGGATGAAGCTCGATGCCGATCCGACCGTCATCTATCCAGTGACCAAGGGCAAGCCGCTCGGCCGCCGCATCCTGCTTTCGGAGCTGCGGAGCCGCAACGGCTACAATACTTATGCGATGGCCGGTCTTCCCGTCGGGCCGATCGCCAATCCGGGGCGCGAGTCGATCGCGGCGGTGCTCGATCCGGCGCCAACGAACGCGCTCTACTTCGTCGCCGACGGCACCGGCGGGCACGTGTTCGCAGCGACCTTGGCCGAGCACAATCGCAACCGCGCCAATTGGTATGCGCTCCGCCGCCAGCGCGGCGAGATGTAGCTAGCTCGAGGGCGCTCAGGCGTCGGTTAAGAGCTTTGCGGTTGCGACGTAGCCGACCCGGTGATCGGAGCAACGATAGCCCCACGACCAGATCTTGCCCATGTCGAGGACCGCGAATGCCTCGCCGGGACAAAGCTCGTATAGCGCCTCCGAGGCTACGGACTCGTCCTGATGCGCCGCAAGCGGCTCGTCGCCGCACCAATAGATCACCGGCCGGGCATAACGGGGCGCAAGGACACGGCCGGCAAGCGCGATAT
>NZ_JAKFCG010000080.1:0-31935 GCF_036677245.1 Sphingomonas sp. | reverse complement strand
GTGGCCGAGTTCGGCCTGGTCAATGCGACGATGCACAAGCTCGACGAAGCGGTCGCGCTCGAGGATCTGAGGATGCTGCAGAAGATCTATCGGCGGGTGATTGCGGGCGCGCTTAGCTAGATCCCGTGGCGACGCCGCCAAGCTCCGCTCGGTTGGACGCCGTCAGGCGCGAAGGACTTGCCGTTCGAGCGCGGAGCGCGACTGGACCCATTCGGCGAACTCGTCGCCACCCATTGGTTGGGCAAAGATATAGCCCTGGACGAGATCGCAGCCGATCGTCCGCAGCACCTCGAGCTGCTCGCGGCGCTCGACGCCTTCGGCGACCACTTCGGCCCCGAGGCCATGGATGAGATGGACGACCGAAGCGACGATCGTGCGGGCGCTTTCCGAATGATCGATGTCCCTGGTGAGGCTCGCATCGAGCTTCACCCGGTCGAGCGGCATGTCCTTCATGCGCGCAAGGTTCGAATAGCCGGACCCGAAATCGTCGATGGTGATCGAGACGCCGTCGCTCCGCAAGGCGGCGATCTCGTCCAGCAGCCGCTCGCTGCAGCGCATCGCCAGAGTCTCGGTGAACTCGAGCTCGAGCAGCCATGGTGCGGCGCCCGCCTCGGCCATCGCACGCCTCAGCTGCGTGAAGAACAAGGGCTGCTCGAGCTGGCGCGCGCTGACGTTAAACGCGAGCCGCTGGGTCAGACCCAGCGCCTGCCATCGGGCGACGGTCTGCGCCGCCGTAGTTGCGACCCAGTCGCCGATATGGAGGATGAGGCTGCTTTCCTCGGCAATGCCGATGAAGCTTTTCGGCAGCTTGACGCCATCGGTCGGGTGGTGCCAGCGGACCAGCGCTTCGCCGGCGACGATCGCGCCGGTATGGATGCTGAGCTGGGGGTGGAAGACGAGCTCGAACTCATCGCGTCCGAGCGCTTCCCGCAGATCCTTCTCGAGCCGCGACTTTTCCTCGAAAGCGGCACCGAGATCGTTGTTGAAACAGCAGACCTGCGATCGGCCGCACGCCTTGGCATGATACATGGCGATATCCGCCGCCTTCATCAGGCTGGCGAGATCGGCGCCGTCGTCCGGGCAGAGCGCGACGCCGATCGAGGCGCCGATCGCGATCTTCTGGCCCGCCAGCTCGAATGGTGCGGATAGGCTGGCGAGAACGCGCTGGGCGATCCGCTCTGCCGCCTCCACGCCGCCGATCGAGGGGAACAGCAAGGTGAATTCGTCGCCGGCGAGGCGGGCGATCAGCGGATGAAGCAGGTTCTTCTGCGCGGCTTCCTCCTTGACCACCGCCCGCAGCCGATTGGCGACCTTGACCAGCATGTGGTCGCCCTGGGCATGGCCGAGGCTGTCGTTGACTTCCTTGAAGCCGTCGAGGTCGACGAACAGCAAGGCGAGCGGCTCGTTCAAGCGGCGCGCCTTGAGGATGCGTTCCGCCTCGCGCTTGAAATGGATGCGGTTGGGGAGCGAGGTGACCGGATCGTACATCGCCATCTTGTGGACGTTGTCGAGATTCGAGCGGACCTGCTTGAACAGCCCGTCCACCGCCGATGCGAGCGCCGGCAGTTCTTCGCGCACGACACGGGGCGTCGGCGACTTGAGGTCGCCTGTCTCGACCGCGAGCAATCGATCGATCAGGGCCGAAACGGCGCGCGCCTGGCGGCTGTTGGGTTTTTCCGAGGCGACCCAGACGACGAGCAAGGCGAACAGGCCCATCGCAATCGAGGCGACGATCTGATCGTCGAGATCGCGCAGCAGCAGCAACGCGCCCATCGTGAAGATGAACGACGCTGTCCCGGCGCAAACCGAGAGCAGGCCGTTGCTGATCTTGCCGACGATGCTGAAGAACTTACGCAGTGCAGCCGTCCCACCCAATGGTCCTGGTCCCCCCAGGGAGTCCCTCGATTCATAGGAGCCGCAAGTTAAGATTTTGGCCTACGGACCGGCCCGGACCTGCGCAGGATTATGTAGAGCGCGCCGGCACCGCCATGGCGCGGGTGGGCGGCACGAATCGCGGCGATATGAGGCGCGTGACGCGACGCCGCGAGCCAATCCCCCACCGCCGCGCGAATCGCGCCGCGAGTGGCCGGCCGCCGGTCACCCTGCGGCGGCTTGCCGGTGACCAGCAGCAGCACCCGCGCGCCCGATGCGATCGCCTCGTCGAGGCGGCTGTCGAGCAAGGCATGAGCGGCGGCAAGGCTGTGGCCGTGGAGATCGACGACCCGATCGGGCTGCACCGCGCCGCGCGCCAGGCGCCGGTCCCAGCTGCCGTCGAGCGTGGCGCCCGGTGCGGCCGGCGCCGGCGCGGCACGCGGCTGCGGCCGACGTCCCGGTGCCGGCCGCAGCTCTGATAGTTCCTGGGGCAGCGGCGCATCTAGAGCCTCGTGCGCGGGTGCCTCCAGCTTCCTGCCGCGATGAAGCGGCGTGACGCTGGCGATCACCTTGGCCCACAATGCCCGTTCGCTAGTTCCGAGCTTGCGTGCCATCGTCGTCGGCGGCCTGAAGGCGCGCAATCGTTCCGCGCGGAAGGAAGACATAGCCGCGGCCGCGCGCCGACATGCCGCCGGCCAGGCGGGCAGCCTCGTCGCCGGCGCCCCAGAAGGTATCGAAACGGTTGGCGCCCTTGATCGCGCCGCCGGTATCCTGCGCGATCCAGATGCCGTTGGCCTCGGGGCGGTCGGTGACGAGCACCACCGGCGCGCCGAGCGGGACGAACTTGGGATCGGCGGCGACGGTCGCCCGCGGCGTGACGGGAAGGCCGAGCGCCCCGAGCGGCCCGGGGCCTTCCACTATCCTGAAGAAGATATGGCTCTTGTTCTCGCGCATGATCGCGCGGCCTTCGGCCGGGTGGGCACGAAGCCATGCGACGATCGCCTGCATGCTGGTGCCGCCGGGCGCGAGCAGGCCGCGCTCCTTCATGAGCTTGCCGATCGCGATATATTCGCGGCCGTTTTGCCCCGCATAGCCGATCCGCGCGATCTCCCCGCCGGGCAGCTCGAGCTGGCCCGAGCCCTGGATCTCCAGGAAGAACATGTCGATCGGATCGGCCGCCCAGGCGATCTCGAGTCCGCGCCCGGCAAGCGCGCCGTCTTCGATCGCCGCGCGGTCGTGATAGGGGATGAATTTGCGCTTCTCGACGCGGCCGCGAACGCGGCGGCCGGCCAGCGTGTCTGAAAAAAGCGACAGATCGGCTTCGACGAGATCGTCCGGAACGCCATAGATCGGCACCGCATAGCCGGGGCCGGGGCTGCGCGATCCGGCGATACGGGGCTCGAAATAACCGGTGGCGAAGGCGCTGCCTTCCCCCACCTGGGCGAGCTCCAGCTGATTGGCGAAGAAGGACAAGGCGTCGCGCTCCGGCCAGGCGGCCGCAGCGGCGCAGACCGGCGCCCAATCCTCAGGCCGGGCAAGCTGCGACGGATCGCTGCGCTTGACCAGCGAAGGGCAGCTCACGCGAAACGCCGCCAATGCCCGTGCGGCAGAGGCGGGAGCGATGCCCAAGCTTTCCAGCGGAGGCCCTGGGCGAACCCCCGAGAGCCGCGCATTCTCGGCGGCCGGAGCCTCGGGCTGAGGAACCGGCGGCGTCGGTGTCGCAGCGATGGGCGGCGGGGTTGAGGAGGTCGTGCAGCTCGCCAGCGCGACGAGCAAGGCGAACAGCGGCGGAACCTCGATCAGGCTGCGCGAACGGCGCAACCCAGGCAGCTGGCGCGGCGAATGACGACCCGACGTGCGGCGGGCGCCGCGAGAGCGAGAATCTGGCACCCGGTCTCTATAACGAGGTTCGGCCGCGCGAGGAAAGCGGCAGGAGGCGCGGCGGTCCAACCCGCTCGCGCTCAGTTACGCGTCGTCGGTCTCGACCAGCAGCCAGTTGGGATCGTCGCTGCCGAGCACGCGGCGGAAGGTCCACATGTCGTGGGTCGGCACCGCGTCGGTGAGCGACCCTGCGACCACCTCGCCTTCGCGGTTGCGGGTCACGGCCGCGATGTCGGCATCGAAGCGGACGACGATCGTGGCGGTACGACCTTCGAGACGGGCATCCTCGATCACCGCGCGCTCGATCGAGACGAGGCGATTGTCGAGGGTGTGGCCAGCGGCCTCACGCGCGGCGATCGCCGCCGAGAAGGAGCCGCGAACGTCGTCACCGACGAATTGCGCGAGCTCCGGCTCGTCGCCCCGCCAGAACGCCTCGAGGATCAGCCGGTAGGCGGCCTGCGCGCCATCGAGGAAGCGTGCAACGTCGAAGCTGCTGTCGGCGGCAATCAACGCACGAATGCCGCGCGCCGCGGCATCCTCGTAGACGAGCCCTGCCCGCTCGGCGCGGTCGGCGCCGGCGTCGCTCGCGGGCGCAAGCTCCGGCCCCGCCGCCGGCTCCGCCGGGCGAATGACCGGTTGCTGCTCATGGCCGGTGCGTCGTCCGAGCACGGCATAGAGCCGCAAGCCAACGAACAAGGCCACCATGGCCAGCAATACGATCTCGACCGTCACCGATTGTCTCCGAAGCGTCGCGACACAGCAGGAGCGCGCAGGCCCTACATAGGCGCGTGGGCCGCAGGATTCAAACCCGCCGACGGGGAAGCCGCAATTGCCCGCCAGGTTGCGTGCGGCAAAGGCTCCTGCTACCCGCCGCCGCAATGGTCGCGCCTGCGCGGCCGTCTTCTCGAAAAATGTCGAAGGGTGGGTTTTATGGCCGAGCTGGAAGGCTTTACTGACGCGGGCGGGCAAGCCGCCAATGGCGCCGACAACACGCCGCAATTCGGCATCATCTCGCAATATGTGAAGGACCTATCGTTCGAGAATCCGAACGCGCCGGCGGTCTATCAATGGCAGGGCCAGCCGCAGATCGACGTCCAGTTCAACATCGGCGCGCAAAAGCTTGCCGACGACGTCCACGAAGTCGCGCTCAAGATCGAGATTTCGGCGCGCGCCGAGGATCAGATCGCGTTCCAGATCGAGCTGCTCTACGCCGGCCTGGTCGGCGCGCGGAACATCGCCGAGGAAGAGCTGCAGCCGGTGCTGCTCGCCGAAGTCCCTCGGATCCTGTTCCCGTTCGCGCGCAGAGTCGTCGCCGACGCGGTCCAGGACGGCGGATTTCCGCCGCTGATGCTCGAGCCGATCGACTTCGGCGCGCTCTACATGCAGCAGGCAGCGCAAGCCGAGGCGCAGGGCGGACAGCAGGCACCGGAAATCACCGGGCAGGCCTGACCGGCCAGGGGGGCGCCGCCGGATGAACCTGACGAAGGCGATCGGCACGATCGGCGGGCTGACCATGGTCAGCCGCATCCTCGGCTTCGTGCGCGAGATGATCTTCTCGCGCGTGATGGGCGCCGGCATGGCGGCCGACGCATTCGCGCTGGCTTTCCTGATCCCGAACCTGTTCCGCCGCCTGTTCGGCGAGGGCGCCTTTTCCGCCGGCTTCGTGCCGCTGTTCAGCCAAAGGCTCAACGGCGAGGGCGGCATGGAGGAAGCCAGGAAGTTCGCCGAGGAGGTGCTGGCGGTCTTCCTGCCGATTCTGATCGTGGTGACATTGGTCTTCATGATCGGCATGCCGGCCTTCGTGTGGTTGATCGCGTCGGGCTGGCGTGACGAGCCTGAGAAATTCGCGCTTGCGGTCGAGCTGACGCGCATCACCTTTCCCTATCTGTTGTTCATCAGCCTGGTGTCGCTGTTCTCGGGCGTGCTCAACTCGCTCACCCGCTTCACTGCTGCCGCCTTTGCGCCGGCGCTGCTCAACATCGCGCTGATCGCGGCGCTGCTCCTCGCTCCCCACGGGGGGCCGGCCACCGCAGAGGCGATGGCGATCGGCGTGATCGCCGGCGGCATTCTCCAACTCGTCCTGTGCTGGGCAAGCGTCCATCGGGCGGGATTGAGGATGCGGCTGCGGCCGCCGAAGATGACCCCCCGGGTCAAGGAGCTGCTGATCCTGATCCTGCCGGCGACGCTCGGCGGCGGCATCTATTACATCAGCCAATTCTTCTACGCTTATTTCGCCACCAGCCTCCCCGAGGGCTCGCTCGTCTACCTCGGCTTCGCCGACCGGCTGAACCAGCTTCCGCTGGCGATCATCGGCTCGGCGCTCGGAACCGCGATCCTGCCCTCGATCAGCCGCGCGGTCGACCGCGGCGAGAGCGGAGAGGCCGGCCAAATCCAGAGCCAGGCGACTGAGCTGGCGATGCTCCTGACGCTCCCCGCCGCGATCGCGCTGGCGGTCGTCTCGGGGCCGATCGTCGCGGCTTTGTTCCAAGGCGGGCGCTTCACCGCAGAGGATGCGGCAACGACCGCGCTGGTGCTGTCGATCATCGTCGCCGGGCTGCCCGCTTACGTGCTGATCAAGGTGCTGACACCGGGCTTCTACGCACGCAAGGACATGAAGACGCCGCTCTACATCGCGATCGCGATGCTGCTGGTCGGAATCGCGCTGAATGTTGCCTTGATACCGGTGATGGGCATCGCTGCGCTCGCGTTCACCACCGCGACATCGGCCTGGCTCAACGCGATCACGCTCTATTTCATCCTCCGCGCCCGGGGCCACTTCCGGATCGAGACCTGGTTGTGGGGCCGACTCCTGCGCCAGCTGCTCGCCGGCGCGATCATGGGCGCCGCCTTATGGGGCGCGCGTTCGCTGTTCGCCGGATGGTTCGCGGGATCGACCGGCGAACGGCTGGTGGCGGTGGGAGCCCTCGTCGCGATCGGCGGCATCGTCTATTTCGCCGTCGCCTGGACGATCGGGGCGATGAGCAAGGAGGACATTCTCCTCCTGATGAAACGCAGGAGGTCAGCGTGATGCGGGTCGTTTCGGGAATCCAGCCGACCGGCAATCTCCACCTCGGCAATTATCTCGGCGCGATCACCCGCTGGGTGAAGATGCAGGACGAAGGCGAATGCCTGTTCTTCCTGGCCGATCTGCACGCGATCACCGTCCACAACGAGCCCGCCGAGCTTCGCGCCAACGTCCGCGAGATGGCGGCGGTGCTGATCGCCTCGGGCATCGACCCCGAACGTTCGGTGCTGTTCAACCAGGCACGCGTGCCGGCCCATCCCGAGCTCGCCTGGCTGCTCAACGGCACGGCGCGGATCGGCTGGCTCAACCGCATGACCCAGTTCAAGGAAAAATCGGGCAAGAACCGCGAAGGATCGAGCGTCGGCCTCTACGCCTATCCGGTGCTTCAGGCGGCCGACGTCCTGCTCTACCAGGCGACGCACGTTCCGATCGGCGAAGACCAGAAGCAGCATATCGAGCTGGCACGCGACATCGCCGCCAAGTTCAACAGCGATTTCGGGGTCGAGCTGTTCACCCTGCCCGAACCATTGATCGGCGCGTCAGCAGCTCGGATCATGTCGCTGCGCGACGGCGCCAGCAAAATGTCCAAGTCCGATCCGTCGGACATGAGCCGGATCAACCTGATCGACGGCGACGACCTCATCGTCCAGAAGATCCGCAAGGCGAAAACCGACCCGGAGCCCCTGCCCGACAGCCTCGACGAGCTCGGCGCCCGCCCCGAGGCGCGCAACCTGGTCGGCATCTATGCGGGCCTCGCCGAGCGCGAGCCCGCCGCCGTGCTGCAGGAGTTCGCAGGCCAGGGTTTCGGCACGTTCAAGCCGGCCCTTGCGGAGCTCGCGGTCGAGACACTGCGGCCGATCAGGGCGCGGCTCGAGGCACTGCGCAGCGATCCCGCCGAGATCGACCGCCTGCTCGCGAGGGGCGCGGCGCGTGCCACGGCGCTGGCTGAGCCGACGCTCAAGGCGGCCTATGAGGCGCTTGGCCTCTCGCGCGGCTAGACTCGCTCCCGGTTTGATCAAACCGGGACTCAGTCCAATTATCTTTTGTTTTCCGTGATTTCTGAGTGGTCAGGTGCTTCCGCCTGACCTGAAATCACTCTGGCCGCCCTTCTTCAGGGACTGTTCAGCCGAAACCAGGCACGCTACGTCTGAATAGCAACTGGTTCCGGAGAGACGTTGATGCCCGTCCCCAAAAAACTGCTGGCGCTCATCGCCCCGGTGGCGCTGCTTGCGCTGAGCGCCTGCACGACCGGATTTCCCACCCAGGTGGCGCGCTTCCAGGCGATGCCCGCGCCGGAGGGCCAGAGCTTCGTCATCCAGGCCGCCGATCCGCGCGATCGCGGCGGCCTCGAATTTTCGCAATATGCCGATCTGGTGCGACGTCACATGGTCGCGCAAGGCTATCGCGAAGCCGCTTCGCCGCAGAGCGCGACCTTGGTCGTCTCGCTCGGCTACGGCGTCGACAACGGCCAGACCAGAATCGTCTCCTATCCCTCCGCCGGCTTCGGCCCGCATTACGGCTACTGGCCTTATTATTCACGCTTCGGGGGCTACGGGCCCTATTATCACGGCTGGCACGATCCGTTCTGGGGCTATCCGGACATCCGCAGCTACACCGTCTACACGAGCTACCTCGATCTCGACATCAGGCGCGCCGCCGATGGACAATCGGTGTTCGAAGGCAGGGCAAAGGCGCGCTCGCAATCCGACGAGCTGCCCAGGCTGGTCCCCAACCTCGTCGAGGCCATCTTCACCGGCTTCCCCGGGCACTCGGGCGAGGTCGTCAAGATCACGGTGCCGCCGCCCCCGCGGGCGGGCTGACGCCGGCACTGGGCGTATCAGGCAGGCGTTGCGGTAGCGGACGAAGCCAGGAGCGCGTTGCTTTGGAGGGGCGCTTTGAAGGCGCACCCTGCCCGCGCTCAATTCTCGAGCTGGCGCGTCAGCAGCCGGATGTCGGCGTCGAGCTCGGCGTCGCTCTGGCGAAGCTTCTCGATCTGCCGCACCGCGTGAATCACGGTGGTGTGATCGCGGCCCCCGAAGCGCCGGCCGATCTCCGGCAGCGACCGCGGCGTCAGCTGCTTCGACAGATACATGGCGACCTGCCGCGGCCGCGCGACCTCGCGCGCGCGCCGCGCCGAGGTCATTTCCGCCTTGCGGATACGGTAATGGTCGGAGACCCGGCTCTGGATCTCGTCGATCGAGATGCGGCGCTGGTTGGCGCGCAGGATGTTGGCGAGCACCTCACTGGTGAACTCGACGTCGATCGGACGGCCGCTCATCATCGCATAAGCGGCGATCCGGTTGAGCGCGCCTTCGAGCTCGCGGACGTTCGAGCTGATCCTCTTGGCGAGGAACATCACGACTTCGTGCGGGACCGCGACGTCGGGCAGCGACTCGAGCTTCTTGATGATGATGTTGAGGCGAAGCTCGAGGTCGGCGGCATTGATGTCCGCGACCAGGCCCCAGGACAGGCGCGAAAGGATGCGCGGCTCGATGCCGTCGAGATCCTGCGGCGCACGGTCCGAGCTGATCACCAACCGCCGCCCAGCCGAGATGATCTCGTTCATCGTGTGGAAGAATTCTTCCTGGGTCGATTCCTTGCCGGCGATGAACTGGACATCGTCGATCATCAGCAGATCGGCCGCGCGCAGCAGCTGCTTGAAGCGGATCGTCTCGTTGGCGCGAAGCGCGGCGACGAACTCGACCATGAACTTCTCGGCGGACATGTAGATGACCTTCGCCGCCGGATGGCGGCAGCGGAACTCATGGCCGATGGCGTGAAGCAGATGGGTCTTGCCGCGGCCGGTGCCGCCGTGAAGGAAAAGCGGATTGAACGCGACCTTGTCGGCGCTCGCGAGCGTGCGCGCGGCATTAAAGGCAACCTCGTTGGCCTTCCCGACCACGAAATTCTCGAAGCGGTAGCGCGGCTCGAGCGGCGCGACCTCTACCCCCGTCGGAGCTTGGGCAGCGGCCGGCGCGGGCTCCTCGATCAACGCGGGCGCCGGGATTTCGCCGGCGCGGGCGCTGCGCGCGCCTTCCTCGCTCGCGGTGATCGCAAGATGGCGGACCGCCGGCAAAACCGTGCGCCAGGCGAGCGCGAGTCGCTCGGCAAAATGAGTCTGCACCCAATCGGCCATGAACTGCGACGGAAGCTGGAGGCGCAAGGTGGCGGTGTCGGCGTCGAAGCCGCCGAGCGTGATCGGACGAAGCCAGCCGTCGTAGGTGCGGGCGCCGCAATCACGGCGCAGGCCCTCGCGAATCGCGTTCCACGCGGCGCTGATCGGATCGGCTGCACCGTCCCTGCGCAACGTCAAAGCTTCACCGTCCGCCTGCGTCTGGGTCACCCGGGCTCCCCCTCATTCCTCTGCCGCCCTGCGCGGCGCTGAGCAAAACTTCTCCTGCTCGGAAAACGCCCCCCGGCGCAGCCGATACCGAATGTTTTTTTGCTTTATGGCCGGTCGGAGAGTCATCCGCCGGAAGAGGTGTTTTTAGAGAGCGCGACAGGCCCCAAGCAAGGCCCTAAAATGTAATTTAAGTGAAATAAACCCGTTGACACGCAAATGCGCCAATAGGCCTCATCCGCAGCTTTTCCTATGTCTTTCAATGTGTTGATCAATGTGCGACCAGATGGCCATCGCGCGAATCGCGGGAAAAGCTGGAGTTTCGTTAAAGCCCCGTTCTGGCGCTAATCATCGCCCCCGCGTGGGGCTTTCGCAGACGCCCGAAGGACGCTGGAATGGTTAACGTGACACGCCAGAGGCTTGCGCGCCAGCCATCGCAAAGGGTCTTTGATAGTCCACGCAAGCTGAATACCGGCGGCCAGATGCTCTGCCGGTAGCCGGGCTGCGGACATTTCTGGAATCGGAGGGAGCAGGTGCGCGCAGTGTCGGGCGACTCGGTGGGAAGCGGACTGCCACAAAGCTTCGCCGGACGGCAGGAGCCCCGGCCGAGTCGGCAAGCGCAACAAATGGGGCTGGGAACCAAACCGGTCGCTCGATCCGGAAGGGTCAAGACGAGGCCGCTCGGCCCCGTCGTAGATCAGCCGAGCGCGGCGACCCGCTTCGACAAGCGCGAAACCTTGCGCGCCGCGGTGTTCTTGTGGACGACGCCTTTGGACACGCCGCGGGCGAGCTCGGGCTGCACACGGCGAAGGGCCTCGGCGGCCTGATCCTTGTTGCCGGCGGCGAGCGCTGCCTCGACCTGCTTGACGAACGTGCGGATACGGCTGACGCGCGCGCCATTGATCTCGGCGCGGCGATCGTTGCGCCGTATGCGTTTCTTTGCTTGCGGCGTATTCGCCATCTTCGTGCCTCGTAGCGATGAAATGAAAAGGGCGCGGCAAACCACCGCACCCGCTCGGCGGCTCTCTACGCAGGAGCGCGGCTCAGGTCAACATCCGGCCGTCTCTTCATCTGGCGGCGCTCAGCGCTGGCAGCGCGGGCAGTAGAATGTCGACCTGCCGGCCTCGACTCTTCGGCGCACCGCATTGCCGCAGTGGCAGGCCTCCCCTTCCCGGCCGTAGACGCGCCATTGCTTCGAAAAATAGCCAAGCTCGCCGCTGGGCCGGGCGTAATCGCGCAAGGTCGATCCGCCCGCCTCGATGGCGGCGATCAGCACCGCCTTGATCGCCTCGACCAGCTTGGCGAGCCTCGCTCTGGAGATCCGTCCCGCGGCGCGATCGGGCGCGATCCCCGCCATGTGCAGCGCCTCGCAGACATAGATGTTGCCGAGGCCTGCGACGATGCGCTGGTCGAGCAGCATCGCCTTGATCGGCGCCGTGCGGCCTTGCAGCCTGTTGTGCAGATAGGCGCCCGAAAACTCCTCGCTCAGCGGCTCGGGCCCCATGCGCGCAAAGGCGTCCCACCCGTCCAGCTCCTCGCTCCGCACGAGGTCGAGCGAGCCGAAGCGGCGCGGATCGTTGAGCGCGAGGCGACGCTGCTCCTCGGTCTCGAGCAGGAAATGATCGTGCGGGCCAAGCTCGGCCGGGTCGATCCGCCACCGCCCGGACATGCCGAGGTGGAAGATCAATGTGTCGCCGCGATCGGTGCCGATCAGCCCATATTTGGCGCGGCGGCCGAGGCTGGTCACGCGCGCCCCGGTCAGCCGCTGGCGCAGATCCGGCGGAAAGGCTCGCCGCAGGTCCGCGCGCCGCGCCTCGACCAGGACCAGCCGCCGCCCCTCCAGCACCGGTGCGAGGCCGCGCACGGTCGTCTCGACTTCCGGCAACTCAGGCATAAATGCTTCCTCTATCCCCCTGCACCACATCCAGCTGCGGCATATCCACCTGCACAGGGCAGCCTTCCCCTGCTAGAGGCTGCGCCGATGGACAAGGTTTCTTATGGTTTCGCGGAGGTCGATCCGCCGGAAAAGACGCGGCGGGTCGGCGAGGTCTTCGCCAATGTGGCGCCGCGCTACGATCTGATGAACGATCTGATGTCGGCCGGCATGCACCGCCTGTGGAAGAACCAGTTCGTCAGCCGCCTGCGGCCGCGGCGCGGCGAGACCATCCTCGACATGGCCGGCGGCACCGGCGACATCGCCTTCAGGATCGCACGCTCAGGCGCCACGGTCACGGTCGCCGACATCAATCCGCACATGCTCGAGGTCGGCAGGCAGCGCGCCGCCAAGCGCGGCATCGGACGCGACGGGGGACGCGACGGGGCCGAGACTTTGAGGTGGGCGGAAGAGAATGCCGAGGCGCTGAGCTTCCCCGCCAACAGCTTCGATGCCTATACGATCGCGTTCGGCATCAGGAACGTCACCCATATCGACAAGGCGCTGGCCGAGGCGCATCGCGTGCTGCGCATCGGCGGCCGCTTCTTCTGCCTGGAATTCTCGACACCGACCTGGCCGGGCTTCGCCACCGTCTACGATCGTTATTCGATGCAGGTCGTGCCCAAGATCGGCAAGGCGGTGGCGCGCGACGAAGCGAGCTATCGCTACCTCGTCGAATCGATCCGCCGCTTTCCCGACATGCAGGCGTTCAAGGCGATGATCGAAAAGGCGGGCTTCGGCAGAGTCGCGGTCGAGCCGATCCTCGGCGGAGTCGTCGCGATCCACAGCGGCTGGAAGATCTGAACGTGGCTTGCCGGGTCAATTGCCGGGGCCGGGTCAATCGCCGGGACGGCCGGCCATGACCGCGTCCGTGGTCCATGTCTGGCGGCTGCTCAAATGGGGCCGGGTGCTTGCCCGTCACGGCGTCCTGCGCGGCATCGAGCGCGAGCCGAACACGCCGCCGCCGGTCCGCCGGCTGGCACGGCTGGCGCGCTTCGGCGCGCGGGTGCCGAAGCGGCCGACCTATGCCGAGGCCTTCCAGGACATCGGCCCGGCCGCGATCAAGTTCGGCCAGGCCTTGGCGACGCGCCCCGATCTCGTCGGCGAGGAAGCAGCGCGCGACCTCAGCCGCCTGCAGGACGCGCTGCCGCCGGCGCCGTTCGCGCAGATCAAGGCGGCGATCGAGCTGGCGCTCGAGCGGCCGCTCGAGGAGCTGTTCCTGTCGATCGACCCCGAGCCGGTCGGCGCCGCCTCGATCGCGCAGGTCCATCGCGCGGTCACCACCGACGGCCGCCAGGTCGCGGTCAAGGTGCTGCGGCCGAACATCGAGGAGGATTTCGCCCGCGCGATCGAGACCTACGAATGGGCAGCGGCGCAGGTCGAGACGATGGGCGGCGAAATCGCACGGCTGCGCCCGCGCCTGGTTGTCGAGACCTTCCGCCAATGGACGATGCGCGAGCTCGACCTGCGGCGCGAGGCGGCCTCGGCCTCCGAGCTGCGCGAGAATATGGTCGCAGAGAGCGGCTTTTTCGTGCCGCAGATCGATTGGACGCGCACCGCCCGCCGGGCCATGACGCTCGAGTGGATCGACGGCATCAAGCTGACCGACCGCGAGGCGCTGATCGCGGCCGGCCACGATCTCAAGGCGCTCGCCGAGACCCTGGTCCGCGCCTTCCTGCGCCAGGCGGTGGTCGACGGCTTCTTCCATGCCGATCTCCACCAGGGCAATTTGTTCGCGCTGCACGACGGACGGCTGGCGGCGATCGACTTCGGGATCATGGGCCGGGTCGACCGTCAGGCGCGGCTGTGGCTGGCCGAGATCCTCTACGGGCTGATCGTCGGCAATTACCGCAGAGTCGCCGAAATCCATTTCGAGGCGCAATATGTGCCGCCGCACCACAATGTCGACGAGTTCGCGACGGCACTGCGGGCGGTCGGCGAGCCGATCCGCGGCCTTCCGGCGAAGGATATCTCGATCGGGCAGATGCTCGACGGGCTGTTCACGATCACCCGCGATTTCGACATGCCGACCCAGCCCCATCTGCTGCTGCTCCAGAAGACGATGGTGATGGAGGAAGGCGTGGCCAGCGCGCTCGATCCCGATATCAACATGTGGGAAGCCAGCGAGCCGTTCCTGCGCGAATGGCTGCGCAGCGAGCTTGGCCCGGAGACGGCGATCGCCGACCGGCTGGTACGCGATTGGCGGACCCTGGCGAAAATCCCCGAGTTGATCCGGCGCATCGACTATTATTATCCGCCGCCGGGGGCCGCGCCGCCCGCGCCGCCGCTACCGGACGTGGTGGTGGTCACCCCCCGCCGGTTCGGCCGTTACCTCCTCACCGCCCTGCTCTCGGCCGCCGCTGGCGCGGCCGCGATCTTGCTCCTACATTGATCCCATGCGGGGACGGCGCATTCTCCTGATCGTCGGCGGCGGCATCGCGGCCTACAAATCGGCCGAGCTTATCCGGCTGATCCGCAAGGCCGGCGGCGAGGTGACCTGCGTGCTGACCAGGAGCGGCGCGCAGTTCGTCACCGAAATGACCTTGGCCGCGCTTTCCGAGAACAAGGTCTACACCAATTTGTTCGATCTCAAGGACGAGGTCGAGATGGGCCATATCCAGCTCAGCCGCCAGGCCGATCTGGTGGTAGTCTGCCCGGCCACCGCCGATCTGCTCGCGAAGATGAGCGCCGGCATCGCCGACGACCTCGCCACGACCTTGCTGCTCGCCACCGACAAAAAGGTGCTTGCCGCGCCGGCGATGAACGTGCGGATGTGGCAGCATCCCGCGACGCTGCGCAACGTCGCGCGGCTGCGCGGCGACGGCGTGATCCTGCTCGAGCCGGACGAGGGCGAGATGGCGTGCGGCGAATATGGGCCGGGGCGCCTCCCCGAGCCGCCGGCGATCTTCGCCGCGATCGAGCAGGCGCTGGCCGGTTCGAAGGCCGGCGCCGCCGACACGCGGCTGGCCGGCAAGCATGTCATCGTCACCGCCGGGCCGACCCAGGAGCCGATCGACCCGGTACGCGTGATCGCCAATCGTTCGTCGGGCAAGCAGGGCTTCGCTATCGCCGAAGCGCTCGCGGCGCTCGGCGCTCGCGTGACCCTGGTCGCCGGCCCGGTCGGCCTCGCGACCCCCGCCGGAGTCGATAGGGTCGACGTCGAGACGGCGCGCGAGATGCAAAAGGCGGTCGACACGGCGCTGCCGGCCGACGCCGCGGTGCTGGTCGCCGCGGTCGCCGATTGGCGGGTCGAGCCGAACAAGGCGAAGCTCAAGAAAGCCGGCGGCCCGCCCGACCTCGCCTGGAGCGCCAATCCGGACATCCTCGCCGAGCTTGCCGCAAGCCCCCGGCGCCCGGCTTTGCTGGTCGGCTTTGCCGCCGAGACAGAGAATCTGCTCGCCGCCGCGCAGGAAAAACGCACCCGCAAGCAGTGCGACTGGATCGTCGCTAACGACGTCTCCGGCGATGTGATGGGCGGCGACGACAATGAGGTCCATCTCGTCAGCAGCGCCGGCGTCGAGACCTTCCCCCGCGCGGCCAAGCGCGACATTGCCCGCCGCCTTGCCGACAGGATCGCCGATGAACTTGCCTAAGCCGATCGATCTGCCCGAAATCGCCATCAGCCTGCGCCGCCTCGATCATGGCAAGGACCTGCCTTTGCCGGGCTATGCGAGCGCCGGCGCGGCGGGGATGGATGTCGTCGCGGCAGAGAGCCTGACCTTGGCGCCGGGTGCGCGCCACGCGGTCGCGACCGGCTTCGCGATCGCGATCCCGGAAGGGTTCGAAGTGCAGGTGCGGCCGCGCTCGGGGCTGGCGCTCAAGCATGGCGTCACCTGCCTCAACACGCCGGGCACGATCGACAGCGACTATCGCGGCGAAGTGAAGGTGATCCTCGCCAATCTCGGCAGCGAGCCGTTCGTGATCGCGCGCGGCGACCGCATCGGCCAGCTCGTCCCCGCCCCCGTCCAGCGCGCGCGGCTGGTCGAGGTCGAGGCGCTCGACGACACCGCGCGCGGCGCCGGCGGGTTCGGCTCGACCGGCCGGTGAGCGCCGACGAAAGTCTAAGCGACGGGCTCAGCGATCCGCAGCTCGAACGCTACGCCCGTCACATCGTGCTCAAGCAGATCGGCGGCGAAGGCCAGCGCATGCTGCTCGCTGGTCATGCCGCGGTGATCGGCGCCGGCGGGATCGGCTCGCCGCTGATCCAATATCTCGCCGCCGCGGGCATCGGGCGGATCACGATCGTCGACGACGATCTCGTCTCGCTGTCCAACCTCCAGCGCCAGATCCTCTACGGCACCGCCGACCAGGGCGCCGGCAAGGCCGAACGCGCTAAGGCGGCGGCCGAGCGGCTCAACCCGGACGTCAAGGTCACCGCCCAGGCCTTGCGGCTGACGCCCGACAATGCCGAGCGCTTGCTCGCCGGCGCGCAGGTCGTGGTCGACGGATCGGACAGCTTCGCGACGCGGCTCGCGGTCGCGGACGCGGCGCTGACGCTGCGCATCCCTCTGGTCTCCGCTTCGGTCGCGCAATTCGAAGGCCAGCTCGGCCTGTTCCGGGGATGGGAGGCCGACAAGCCCTGCTACCGCTGCTTGGTCGGCAGCGACCCGGACCGGCCCGAGCAGAGCTGCTCCGAGCAGGGCGTGCTTGGCGCGATGGCGGGAGTGATGGGCAGCCTTGCCGCGGTGGAGACGATCCGAGTCCTGACAGGCTTCGGCGAGGACAGCGCCGGCAAGCTCCTGCTCGTCGACTCGCTGGCGCTGCGCTTCCGCACCGTCGCGTTGCGCAAAGACCCAGGCTGCCCCGCGTGCCGCGCCTGACGAGCCCCGACGCGGCCCTCGCCGGATTGACGATCATCGTCGCGAGCGGAGATCCCGAACGCTTCCACGCCGCGCTCGCGGTCGCCGCCGCCAATGCCGCGCTCGGCGCGCGGAGCCGCGTCTACCTTCATGCCGCCGCGGCGGTCCTCGCCGACCGCGCGTGCCCGGCGATGCTCGGCAGCCAGGGTGATGGGGTGCCGACTCTGGCAGAGTTGCTCGACGAGGCGCTGGCGATCGGGGTCGCGATCATCGTCTGTCAAAGCGGCCTCGCCGCCGCCGGGATCGGCGCCGAGACCTTGACGAACGGGATCGAGACCGGCGGACTCATCGAATTGCTGTCCAGCCTGGACGGCGACCAGCTGTTGATGGCCTGAAAAGGGCGTACGGAAGACCGGCTGCTACTTCTTCTTCGCCGCTTTCTTCGCAGGAGCCGCTTTCTTGGCCGAGGCAGGTTTCTTGGCCGGTGCAGCCTTGCGCCGTCCCTTCTTGGCGGCCGGGCCCTTCGCCGCGCGCTCGTCGATCAATTGCGCCGCTTCCTCCAGGGTCAGTGCCTCGGGCGCCAATGATTTAGGCAAGGTCGCATTGGTCGTGCCGTCGGTGACATAGGGGCCGAAGCGGCCTTCCATCAGCTTGAGCTCGGCCTCGGTGCGGGGGTGCTTGCCGAGCATCTTGAGCGGCTCGCGGGTGCCGCGGCCGCGCCCGGCGCCATTCGCCGCATCGGCGAGCTTGGCGACCGCGGCGTTCATGCCGGTTTCGAACACCTCGGCGGTCGAGCCAAGCTTCGCATACTTGCCATCATGTGCGAGATATGGCCCGTAACGTCCTATCGACGCGGTGATCGGCTTGCCGCTTTCGGGGTGGTTGCCGATCGTCCTCGGCAGCGAAAGCAATTTCACGGCCCAGTCGAGGTCGGTCGCGGCCTCGGGCGTATCCTTGGGGATCGACGCGCGTTTCGCCTCCTTGCCCTCGCCCTGCTGGACATAGGGGCCGAAGCGGCCACTGCGCAACGTGATCGGCTCGCCGCTCGCCGGATCCTCGCCGAGCGGGGTCGGGCCATCGCTTGCGCCTTCCTCCCCGGCCTGGCCGAAGCGGCGCGTGAACTTGCATTCGGGATAATTGGAGCAGGCGACGAATGCGCCGAAGCGGCCGCCGCGCAACGCCAGCCTGCCGTCGCCGCAGGCCGGGCACAGGCGCGGATCCGAGCCGTCCTCCTTCTCCCCGAACAGATAGGGCGCGAGGAATTCGTCGAGCGCCGCGGTGATTTCGGAAGGCTGCTGCTCCATCACCTCGGCGGTCTTCGGCTTGAAATCGCGCCAGAAGGCTTCGAGCACCGCCTGCCACTCGGCGCGGCCGCCCGAAATGTCGTCCAATTGCTCCTCGAGGCCGGCGGTGAAGCCGAACGAGACATAACGTTCGAAGAAGCGCTCGAGAAAGGCGGTCAGCAGCCGGCCGCTTTCCTCGGGAATGAAGCGGTTGCGCTCGACCCGCACGTATTCGCGGTCCTTGAGCGTCTGCAGGATCGAGGCATAGGTCGAGGGCCGCCCGATGCCGAGCTCTTCCATCTTCTTGACCAGGCTCGCTTCGGAATAGCGCGGCGGCGGCTGGGTGAAATGCTGCTCGGCGTGGACCGACTTCTTGGCTGGCGAATCGCCCTGGCTGAGACGCGGCAGGCGGCGCGATTCCTCATCATCGCTGTCGTCGGTCCCCTCTTCGTACAGCGCGAGGAAGCCGGGGAAGAGCACGACCTGGCCAGTGGCGCGAAGCGCGGTCCTGCCGGTCCCGTCGATGAGCTCGGCGGTGGTCCGCTCGAGCCGCGCCGAGGCCATCTGGCTTGCCAGCGCGCGCTTCCAGATCAGCGAATAGAGCTTGGCGTGATCGCCCGATCCGGCATGATCCCGGCTGAAGTCGGTCGGCCGGATCGCCTCGTGCGCTTCCTGGGCATTCTTGGCCTTGGTCTCATAATGCCGCGGCTTGTCCGGCACATAGCCGGCGTCGTAGCGATCGGCGACCGCGCGGCGCGCGGCGGCGACCGCCTCGCCGGCCATCTGGACGCCGTCGGTGCGCATGTAGGTGATCGCGCCATCCTCGTAGAGCGATTGCGCGAGGCGCATCGTGTGGCTCGCCGAAAAGCCGAGCTTGCGCGCCGCTTCCTGCTGCAACGTCGATGTCGTGAACGGCGCCGGCGGGTTGCGCACCATCGGCTTGGTCTCGACCGAGCCGACGGTGAAATGGCCGGCCTCGACCGCCGCCTTGGCGGCCATCGCGCGGCCCTCGTCGCCGATGGTCAGCCGGTCGATCTTGTCGCCCTCGAACCGCACCAGCCGCGCGATGAACTCCTGGCCGTCGGCCTCCATCAGCGCCGAGACGCTCCAATATTCCTGCGGGCGGAAGACCTCGATCTCGCGCTCACGATCGACGATCAGGCGTAGCGTGACCGATTGCACACGGCCGGCCGATTTGGCGCCGGGCAGCTTGCGCCAGAGCACCGGCGACAAGGTGAACCCCACCAGATAATCGAGCGCGCGGCGGGCGCGATAGGCGTCGATCAGATTCTCGTCGAGCGCGCGCGGCGCCTTCATCGCCTCGGTGACCGCCGATTTGGTGATCGCGTTGAACGTGACCCGCTCGACATGCTTGGGCAAGGCGCGCCGCTTCTGGAGCACCGCCTGCACGTGCCAGCTGATCGCCTCGCCCTCGCGGTCGGGGTCGGTAGCAAGGATCAGCGAATCGGCCTTCTTCGCCTCGTCGGTGATCGCCTTGAGCTGGCGAGTCTTGTCGGCGTAGGTCTCCCACTCCATCGCGAAGCCGTGATCGGGATCGACCGAGCCGTCCTTGGCCGGAAGGTCGCGGACGTGGCCGTAGGACGCGAGCACGCGATAATCGCCACCGAGATATTTTTCGATGGTCTTCGCCTTGGCGGGCGATTCGACGACAACGAGTTTCATTTCTGGTTCTTTTCTTATTCTCTGGAAATCCGCCTCACACGTACGCGAGGGTGGAAAGTCGGAAGGCGCCCCGTCAAGCCGGCACCGCAAAAAAGGATGTGGACGAATGCGCTGGCGCGTCGTCCCGATCTTCGCCTTCGCGGCAAGCGCATATTCGATTCCGCATTGCTGCTTGCGAAAAGCCGGTACCCACCTTTTCGCGCAATGCTCTAGCCTAAAAGGCTCACCTTCGCTCCCGCATGCCGCTCGAGCCGCCCGGCGAGCTCGAGCTCGAGCAGGATGGTCTGGACGATCGCCGCCGAAAGCGCCGCCTGGCGGATGATCTCGTCGACCGGAACCGGAGTCTGGTTGAGCAAGGCGATCACGGTCGAGCGCTCGCCGTCGCTCGTGTCGACCGGCGGCTCCGCCCCGGCGAAGGGCGCCGTCGGCTGCGCGACGCGAACCTCGAACGGCCGAATGGCCTCGAGCACATCGGCGGCATTCTGGATCAGGATCGCGCCGTCGCGGATCAGCTGGTTGCAGCCTTGCGCCCGCGGATCGAGCGGCGACCCTGGCACCGCCATCACGTCGCGGCCGAACTCGCCGGCATTGCGCGCAGTGATCAGCGATCCCGACTTGAGCGCCGCCTCGACCACGACGGTGCCGTGCGCGAGGCCGGCGATGATGCGGTTGCGGGTCGGGAAATGGCGGGCATGCGGCTCGATCCCCGGCGGCTGCTCCGCCAGCAGCAGGCCGCGTTCGCCGATCGCGCGTTGCCGCGCCTCATTCTCCGGCGGGTAGAAGATGTCGATGCCGCCGGCGATCACCGCGATCGTCCCGCTTTCGAGCGCGCCGTCGTGCGCGGCGGTGTCGATGCCGCGCGCCAGGCCCGAGACGATCACCGCGCCGGCCGCGCCGAGATCGTGCGCGAGCTGGCGCGCGAAGCGGCATCCGGCCGCGGACGCGTTGCGGGCGCCGACCAATGCAATCGCCGGCCGCTCGAGCAAGGCGAGCTCGCCCTTGGCGATCAGCACCGGCGGTGCGCCTTCGCTCTGCGCCAGCAACGGCGGGTAAAGTCCCTGCCCGAGGAAGAGGTGGCGCGCCCCGAGCTTTGCGACCGCGGCGATCTCCTGCTCGGCTGTGACCCGCGTCGCCAGTCTAGGCGTGCGCCCTCCGCCGCGCGCCGCGAGCTCGGGAAGGGCCTCGAGCGCGGCGGCCGCCGAGCCGAAGCGCGCGAGCAGCTGGAGATAGGTGATCGGACCGACATGGTCGGAGCGGATCAACCTCAGCCGGGCAATCCGGTCCTCGCTTTGCGCCCCCTCATTCATCGCTGCCGCGGCCGACACGCGGCTCGTTTCCGGCGAGCAGCCGTTCGATGTTGCCGCGATGCTGCCAGAAGACGAGCAAGGCGAAACCGAGGAACAGCAAGGCGAGGTCGAATCGCCCGAGCGCGGCCGAGCAGACCGGAGTGGCAAGCGCCGCTGTCATTCCGGCGACCGAGGAATAGCGTGTGAGCGCCAGGGTCGAAAGCCAGATCACCGCATATGCGACCGCTGCCGGCCATTGCAGCGCCGCAATGATGCCAAGGAAGGTGGCGACGCCCTTGCCGCCCTTGAAGCGCAGCCAGAATGGATAGAGGTGGCCGAGCAGCGCTCCGGCGGCGGCGAGATCCTCCTGGCCCGGCGCCAACCGCTGCACCAGCAGCACCGCGCCTGCGCCTTTGGCGCCGTCGAGCAGCAAGGTCGCGGCGGCGAGCCCTTTGCGTCCGGTCCGCAGCACGTTGGTCGCGCCGATATTGCCGGACCCGATCGCGCGAAGATCGCCCACACCGAACAGGCGCGTCAGAACGAGGCCGAACGGGATCGAGCCGAGCATATAGCCCAGCAGAAGCGAAAGCAGCGGCTCTGCGTAAATCTCGATGGCCACGTCCCCCCAAGCCACCCTAACGCGTTGACGCGGGCGCGCAACGATCTCGATCAATATCCGGGCACCGCTTTTGCCGATGCAGCCGTGGCGGTGCAGCCCATCCGCGGCGGGCATTGTCTGGAGGCGGGTGCATGGTAAAGCGCGGCGGTGACACAGATGCGGCCGCTGCTGATCTTCGATTCCGGTGTCGGCGGCCTCTCCGTCCTCAAGCCGATCCGCGCGCTGCTCCCGACCGCGCCGATCGTCTATGTCGCCGACAGCGCCGGCTATCCCTATGGCGTCAAGAGCGCGGCCGAGATCGCGGCCCGCGTGCCCGCTTTGCTCGGGCGGCTGTCCGAGCGGCTTGACCCCGAGCTGATCGTCATCGCCTGCAACACCGCCTCGACGATCGCGCTCGATGCGGTGCGTGCCGCGCTCGACGTGCCGATCGTCGGCACGGTGCCGGCGATCAAGCCGGCGGCCGAACGCTCGCGCACCCGGGTGATCGGCGTGCTTGGGACCCAGGCGACGGTCGAACAGCCTTATGTCGACCGCCTTTCCAAGGAATTCGCCTCGGATTGCATCGTCATCCGCCACGGCTCGGCAGAGCTGGTCGAGATCGCCGAGGCCAAGCTTCGCGGCGAGGCCACGGAGCCGG
This sequence comes from Sphingomonas sp., assembly GCF_036677245.1. Classification (GTDB taxonomy): domain Bacteria; phylum Pseudomonadota; class Alphaproteobacteria; order Sphingomonadales; family Sphingomonadaceae; genus Allosphingosinicella. Next base: position 9,577 of record NZ_JAKFCG010000080.1, on the reverse strand, counting down.
CCGCTTATGCGCGGATCCTCGACGGCCTGTTTGCGCAGCCGGACGGCGAGCGCATCGACACGATCGTGCTGGCCTGCACCCATTTCCCTTTGGTCGAGGAGGAATTGGCCGCCGCCGCCCCGCGCCCGATCGCGTTCGTCGATGGCAAGGAAGGGATTGCGCGGCGCACCGCCTGGCTCACCCGCGACGTCACATGGCCGGACCAGCCGAGCGACGGCGTCGCCTTCTTCACCCGATGGACGCCCGAAATGGACAGCTATCGCCCGGGATTGGCGGCGTTCGGGCTGACCCGAGTGCAGAGGTTCGAACGCTAGACCCGCTTCGCCGATCGCAGAAATCGCAATAATCGTCCAAGCTGAAGGACGGTTTCATCCTTGTTACCGCCTTTTCCGGCTGGTATTTCAATCCCACATTCCATTATGGACGGCGCGCGGCGACGCGGGAGCGACGGGTGAACTACCAGAAGATATTTGCGCAGGCGATCGATCGGCTTCACGCCGAGGGACGCTATCGGGTGTTCATCGACATCCTGCGCAACAAGGGCAATTTCCCCGACGCACGCTGCTTTGCAGGCCATAATGGGCCGAAGCCGATCGTCGTCTGGTGCTCGAACGACTATCTCGCGATGGGCCAGCATCCTGACGTGATCGCGGCGATGGAAACCACCCTGCACGACGTCGGCGCGGGCTCGGGCGGCACGCGCAACATCGGCGGCAACACCCATTATCACGTCGAGCTCGAGGCCGAGCTTGCCGATCTGCACGGCAAGGAAGCAGCATTGCTGTTCACGTCCGGCTATATCTCGAACGAGGCGACGCTCTCGACCCTCGGCAAGATCCTGCCGGGCTGCGTGATCTTCTCGGACGAGCTCAATCACGCCTCGATGATCGCCGGCATCCGCACCTCCGGCTGCGAGAAGCGCGTCTTCCGCCACAACGATCTCGTCCACCTCGAGGAACTACTCGCGGCAACGCCGGCCGACGTGCCCAAGCTGATCGCGTTCGAAAGCGTCTATTCGATGGACGGCGACATCGCCCCGATCGGCGCGATCTGCGACCTCGCCGATAAATATAATGCGATCACCTATCTCGACGAGGTCCACGCCGTCGGCATGTACGGCAGCCACGGCGGCGGAATCTCCGAACGCGACGGCGTCGCCGAGCGCTTGACGATCATCGAAGGCACGCTGGGCAAGGCGTTTGGCGTGATGGGCGGCTATATCGCTGCCGACCGCAACATCATCGACGTCGTGCGCAGCTATGCGCCCGGCTTCATCTTCACGACCTCACTGTCGCCGGTGCTCGTCGCCGGCGCGCTCGCCAGCGTCCGTCACCTCAAGAAATCGTCGGAGGAGCGCGAGGCGCAGCAGGCCAATGCCGCGCGGCTCAAGGCGATCTTCGCCGACGCCGGCCTGCCGGTGATGCCCTCGACCACCCACATCGTGCCGCTGATGGTCGGCGATCCGGTCCGCGCCAAGAAGATCAGCGACATCCTGCTGGCCGAATATGGCGTCTACGTGCAGCCGATCAATTACCCGACCGTGCCGCGCGGCACCGAACGGCTTCGCTTCACCCCGGGCCCGTCGCACAGCGAAGAGATGATGCATGCGCTCGCCTCCGCGCTGGTCGAGATCTGGGACCGGATGGAGATGCGCCTCGCCGCCTGAGGCGGCGCCGACGGGGCAAGACCGTGCAATCCCTGGTGGCCCGAATCTTGGTAGCAGGGCGACGTCCGATCCACTAGAGACGGTGCATCAACGCAGTGCTGGAGACTGAGACGGATGGCCGACCGTATCGCCATCGCTTCCGATCATGCCGCTATCGAGATGAAGGCCCAGCTCGCCGAGCATTTGCGCGCGGCCGGTCACGACGTCCTCGATCTCGGCCCGGCGAGTGCTGATTCGGTCGACTATCCCGACTTCGGCTACAAGCTGGCCGAGGCGATCTCGTCGGGCGCGGCGACAAAAGGCGTTGCCTTGTGCGGATCGGGCATCGGCATCTCGATCGCGGTCAACCGCCATCCTGCCTGCCGCTGCGCGCTCGTCTCCGATGGTCTCGCTGCGCGGCTGGCGCGCGAGCATAATGACGCGAACGTCATCGCGATGGGCGCGCGCCTGATCGGCATCGAGACCGCCAGGGACTGCCTCGACCAATTCCTGTCCGCCGATTTCGGCGGCGGCCGCCACCAGCGGCGCATCGACAAGCTTTCCAATCCCGCCTTCGCGAAGGAATCCGCATGAGCACCAGGCCTGCCAACGATCTCGGCGACGTCCAGCCCGACGGCTTCTTCACTCGGAAGCTCGCCGACGCGGACAGCGCCGTGGCCGAGGCGATCGCCGCCGAGCTCGACCGCGAGCAGAACCAGATCGAGCTGATCGCATCCGAGAACATCGTTTCGAAAGCGGTGCTCGAGGCGCAGGGGTCGGTGCTCACCAACAAATATGCCGAGGGCTATCCGGGCCGCCGTTATTATCAGGGCTGCGCGCCCTCGGACGCGGTCGAAAGCCTCGCGATCGATCGTGCCAAGCAATTGTTCGGCTGCGGCTTCGTCAACGTCCAGCCGCACAGCGGCGCGCAGGCCAATGGCGCGGTGATGCTGGCGCTGACGACGCCCGGCGACACGATCATGGGCCTCTCGCTCGACGCCGGCGGCCATCTCACCCACGGTGCCAAGGCGGCGCTGTCCGGCAAATGGTACAATGCCGTCCAATATGGCGTCCGTCCGGACGATCATCGCATCGATTTCGACCAGGTCGAGCGCCTCGCGAAAGAGCATCGTCCGCGCCTGATTATCACCGGCGGCTCGGCCTATCCGCGCCACATCGACTTCGCCCGCTTCCGGGCGATCGCGGACGAGGTCGGCGCCTTGTTCATGGTCGACATGGCTCATTTCGCCGGGCTCGTCGCGGCGGGTGAGCACCCCTCCCCGTTCGCGCATGCGCATGTCGTCACCACGACCACGCACAAGACCCTGCGCGGGCCGCGCGGCGGCATGGTGCTGACCGATGACGAGGCGATCGCCAAGAAGATCAATTCGGCGGTGTTTCCGGGCCTCCAGGGCGGGCCGCTGATGCACGTCATCGCGGCGAAGGCGGTCGCGTTCGGCGAAGCGCTGCAGCCCTCGTTTAAGACCTATGCGCGGGCGGTCATCGAGAATGCCAAGGTGCTCGCCGGCCAGCTCAAGGAGCGCGGCGCGGACCTGGTGGCGGGCGGCACCGACACGCATCTCGCCCTGGTCGACCTGCGGCCGATCGGCATCACCGGCAAGGACGCGGACGAGGCGCTCGAGCGCGCCGGCATCACCTGCAACAAGAATGGCGTTCCGTTCGATCCGCTGCCCCCGGTCAAGACCAGCGGCATCCGCGTCGGCTCGCCCGCCGGCACGACGCGCGGCTTCGGCGTGCAGGAGTTCCGCGACATCGGCGACTGGATCTCGGACGTGCTCGAAGGCCTCGCCAAGAACGGCGAGGACGGCAACCGAGCGGTCGAGGCCGAGGTCAAAGGCAAGGTCCGCGAGCTCTGCCGCCGCTTCCCCATCTACCCGCAATCGTAGGCCAAGATGCGCTGCCCCTTCTGCGGCCATGAGGACAGCCAGGTAAAGGACAGCCGGCCGGCCGAGGACGGCTCGGCGATCCGCCGCCGCCGGCAATGCGAGGATTGCGGCGCGCGCTTCACCACCTTCGAGCGCGCGCAGCTCCGCGAGCTGACCGTGATCAAATCGGAAAATCGGCGCGAGCCGTTCGATCGCGGCAAGCTCGAGCGCTCGCTTGCGATCGCCTTGCGCAAGCGCCCGGTGCCGCAGGAGCGCATCGACAAATTGCTCTCGTCGATCCAGCGCCAGCTCGAGACCAGCGGCGACAGCGAGATCGCGTCGAGCGCGATCGGCGAGGCGGTGATGGAAGGCCTCAAGGCGATCGACAGCGTCGCCTACATCCGCTTTGCCTCGGTCTATAAGGATTTCCGCGAAGCGCGCGATTTCGAGCATTTCGCGGGCACGGTCAGCGGAGCTGCTCCCGAGTGACGCCTCCGGCCATCGTGCTGGTTCGTCCCCAGCTCGGCGAGAATATCGGCAAGAGCGCGCGCGCGATGCTCAACTTCGGGCTGACCGACCTGCGCCTCGTCGCGCCGCGCGACGGCTGGCCCAATCCCTCGGCGCTGCCCGCCGCCTCGGGCGCCGATGCGGTGATCGAAGGCGCGCGCGTGTTCGCGACGGTGGCAGAGGCGGTGGCCGACTGCCCCCATGTCTATGCCACGACGGTGCGCAAGCGCGGGCTGGTGATCCCGGTGCTCTCTCCCGAAGAGACGGCGCGCCAGATCCACGAGCGCCCAGAGCCCTCCGCGATCCTGTTCGGCGCCGAGCGCGCGGGCCTCGAGACCGAGGAGGCGGCGATCGCGACCGCCATCGTCACCGTCGCGGTCAACCCGGCTTTCCGTTCGCTCAACCTCGCGCAGGCGGTGATCCTGGTCGCCTATGAATGGTCGAAGCTCGCGCCGCTCGCGGTGCCGACGCAGAGCGACGAGGAGCCGCGCGCGACGCAGGAGCAGCTCGAGGGCCTGATCGGCCAGATGGACGAGGCGCTCGCCAAGGCCGGCTATTATTTCCCGCCGGACCGGGTGCCGGCGACGCGCAACACGATGCGCACCATCCTCAGCAAGGCCGCCTGGTCCAACCGCGAGATCCAGGCGCTGCGCGGCATGATCCGCTCGCTGGTGGAGCCAAGGCAGCGCTGATCGAGCGGGGAAACCCGGGCGAGTGCCGGAATCGCTGCCTTTGCAATGAGTTGACCGCATCTCCAATTCGCCGCACTTTGCCCCGCACAACAAGATAAGGAGCGGATGATGAGTCTGACGATGCTCGCTTTGCTGCTGGGTTCAGCCGCGGCGCCCGTCCAGGAAGCGGATCCTAAGGCGGCCGCGAAGGAGAAGATCGTCTGCGTCGATCAGGGCGAAACCGGCTCCCGCCTCAACAAAAAGCGCGTCTGCCAGACGGTTTCGCAATGGGAACAACAGCGCAAGGATGCGCGCGACATGCTCGACCGCGCGCACCGGTCGCAGACCAACGCCGGCGATTGACCGCCGGCCGGCGGCGACGAGACCAAGGCTATTCGGCCAGAGCCTTGGCGCGGGCCGATGCGTCGAAACGCCCCAGCTCGTAAGCGATCGAGGCTTCAACGAGCATCTCGTAGAGCGCGGCGATCTCCGGGTCGGGCGCCTGCGTGACCTTCGCCGCTGCACGCGCATTGGCGATCACTTCGGCCTTGCGCGCCTCGTCGCGCACCTCCACCCGCTCGCGCTTGATCCGCGCGGCGGCATCCATGTAGCGGAAGCGCTCCGCGAGCAAGGCGACGATCCGGCGGTCGAGCGCGTCGACCCCCGCGCGCACCTCGGGCATGGTGAGACAGTCTTCGGGCGCGGCGGGATAAGAGCTCATGCGCGCTCCTTAGCGGCGGCTACACTCCTGTCGAGGTTGACTTATCCGCATTCAGCCGCCATGTGCCCGGCTTCGCAATTGGCTCCGCACCCCTGGTGAAGCGGATGCCGCGCCGGAAGTCTTGTTCCGGCGGTGCGGGCCCAGGGATTGAAGAGCCGGTGGCGATTGCAGCTGCCGCTCCCAACGCGAATTGGAGACTGACATGTCGAAGCGCAGCAGCGCCAAGTATAAGCTCGACCGCCGCATGGGCGAGAATATCTTCGGACGCCCGAAGAGCCCCGTCAACAAGCGCGAATACGGCCCCGGCCAGCACGGCCAGCGCCGCAAGGGCAAGGTGTCCGACTTCGGCATTCAGCTGCGCGCCAAGCAGAAGCTCAAGGGCTATTACGGCGACGTCACCGAAAAGCAGTTCAAGCGCACCTTCATGGAAGCGAGCCGGATGAAGGGCGACGCTTCACAGAACCTGATCGGCCTGCTCGAGCGCCGCCTCGACATGGTCGTCTATCGCGCCAAGTTCGCACCGACCATCTGGGCTGCGCGCCAGATCGTCAATCACGGCCATATCCGCGTCAACGGCGTCAAGTGCAACATCGCCTCGCGCCGCATCGACGTCGGCGACGAGATCAGCCTGGGCAGCAAGGCGCAGGAGATGGCGCTGGTGCTCGAGGCGCAGGGCCTCGCCGAACGCGACATCCCCGATTATGTCGCCCCCGACGGCACCGCCAAGATCACCTTCACGCGGGTCCCCAAGCTCGACGAGGTCCCCTATCCGGTCAAGATGGAGCCGAACCTGGTCGTCGAATTCTATTCGCGCTGATCGGCCTCAATTCCACCTCGAAAGGGCAGCCCGCAACGGCTGCCCTTTTTCGTTGGCGGCAGCGCCGTCGCTAGACCTGCTACCTGTCTATCCTCAGTAGGCACTCTGGGACGCGTGAACGCCGTCTCTGGCGGTTCGCAGATCATGGCGTCGGCCGATCAAATAGCCCGTCGCGGCCCAGATCGCCGCCAGCGCCGCGCCGGCGATCGCCACCGCACCCGTGGTCGCGATCGCGACGATAAAGGTATAGGTCCAGCCTGCGATGGCATCCCCGCCCCGGTAGACGAAGGTGTCGATCGCGTTCTTGGCCTTGTACTTGGTCTCCACCGCGACTGGGGTGAAAAGCATCTCCCGCCCGGGCCGCACCAGCGCATATTCCCCGACCCGGCGCACGATCATCACGGCTGCAAGAACGGGAAAGGTCGCCGCCACAGCCAACAGGCTGAAGCCCAGCATCATCACGACGGGCACTGCAACGAGCAGCACGGTTACGCCCAGCCGCCTGGCAAGAACACCGGTCAAGAAGATCTGGATCAAGATGGTGAGCGATTGAACCACCACGTCGATCGAGGCGAATGTTTGGATCTGTGAGGCGCGGTCGGGAAAGGTCGCTTCCACGATGCGTGCCTGCTCGAAATAGAGGAAGGTGCTGGCGGTGGTCAGCAGCAGGACAAAGGCGGAGATCGCCAGCAAGTAGCGCGATCGGGCGATGAGGGTGAAGCCGGCCCAGATCGAACCCCCGATCCGTTCCGGAGACGGAGCGGAAGCCTGCCGGCCGCTGCGATCATGCCAGGCAAACAAATGCCGTACGCACAGCAGGGTCGAAAGCAGGAGGCCGGCGGAAAGGAACAATAGGCCCGCCTCGCCGATCGGTGCGATCAGGAAGCCGGCGAGCAGCGGCCCCGCGAGCCCGCCCAAGCTCGCGCCGGCGGCGATCCGACCGAACAAGCGGTGGGCCTGTTCGGGATCGAAGACATCCGCCATCAGACTCCAGGCGACCGAGATGACAAACAGGTTCATCACCGACAGCCAGATGTAGAAGGCGCGCGCGACCCAGACATTGCCTGGATCGATTGCCAGGCTCGTCGCAAATCCTGCCAGGATCAGGGCTGAGAATGTGTAGAGGATCGGCAGCAGACGGCGGCGGGGCATGCGTGCCGCGACCCACCCGTAGAGCGGCACGACCACCAAGGTCGCTACGAACGTCCCGGTGAACAACCATTGCAGATTGTCGACGCCGCCCGCGATACCGAACGCCTCCCGCACCGGCCGAAGCATGAAATAAGAGGCGAAAAGCAGGAAGAACAAAATGAACCCACTGGCCACGGCCGGGATCTCGTGGCGCTCAGCGGCAATCAGGCCACGATTGTCTCCAGCCTTTTTGCGGACAACCATCCCGCGCCCCGGATCAGGCGAACATCGCGCGGAGTTCCGATTGCTGTCGCGCGTCGAGAAGCGGCCCCACCCCAGCTCTGAGGTTGTCAGCCTGCCGTTCGGGCTTGCCGGTCGCCGGAATCACGGCCGTGACTGCCGAATGGCTGATCGCGAATTTCAGGAACATCTGGGCCCAGGAGGTGACGCCAATCTCTGCCGCCCACGCCGGCAAGGCTCTGTTTTGCGCAGCGGTGAAGAGGCGTCCATCCTCGAACGCACGATTGACCAGCACCGCAACACCAAGTTCTTGCGCGACTGGAAAGACCGTGTCTGCGGCACGCGGCGATTGAACGGAGTAGTTGATCTGCACGAAGTCCGGTCGTTCCGCGCGCAACACACGGGCGACTTCGGCTTGGGCGCTGTCGAGATAATGGGTGATCCCGATATAGCGGGTCAGTCCGCGCGCCTTGAGTTCGCGTGCGTAGCCGAGCGCTTGATCGAGATTGCGCAAATTGTGGACCTGGAGCAGCTCGACACGCTCCACCCTTAGCCGGCGGAGCGAGTCCGCCCATTGATGCTCGAGCGCGGCCCGGTCGTCCGCCGCCAGCTTGGTTGCCAGGAAAGTCTGATCTCGCCAACCGCCGCCTGCAAGGAGCGCTCCCACGACGTCCTCGGCATTGCTGTAATTGGGCGAGGTATCGATGACGCTGCCACCCCCTTCGAAAAACACTCGAAGGACCGTCTCGAGGCTCTTATATTCCGCCGAAGTCAGCGGAACCTCGTAACTGCCCGACGTTCCGACGCCAATGACCGGCAAGGCCTGTCCCGTAGACGGAATCTTGCGCGTCAGCATCTTGCCGGCCACTCGTTCGGCGCCGGAGGATTTCTTGGGCGGCGGTTGGGGCGACGGTTCCTGAGCACAGGCTGCCAGGCGGGGAAAGGCGAGACCCGCCCCGACCAGGCCGATGGTGGACAAAAATTCGCGGCGACCAGTCATGATGGCTCCCATCGACGGTTCCAGCCACTGTAGCGCGCCGCGGCACGCGAATACAGTCTCTGAAGCCGCATCCCATCTGTTAAGTCGCATCGCCCGGCGCGCTTATCGGTTATGGAGCAGTCACTTACGCTGGCCAGCTTGAGTTGCCTCCATCTGGGTGCCATGGGGGCCGCACCCCCGGCACGAGGCAGAATGCCATGAAAACCATCGCTTTCCCCTTCCTGCTGCTGGCCGCCGCCTGCGTGCCGGCAAGCGATTCCCCGCCCGTAACTTCGGCGAGCACAAGCGCGCCCGCCGCCACCGCCGCGCCGCAGATCTCGGTCGATATTCTCAAGACGGTGACTCAGCAGCTCTCGTCCGACGAGTTCGAAGGCCGCGCCCCGACCACCGCCGGCGAGCAGAAGACGATCGCGCTGATCGCCGACCGCTTCCGCGCCGCCGGGCTGCAGCCGGGCAACAAGGGAAGCTGGTTCCAGCAGGTCGGGCTGGTCGAGACCAACGCGACGCCGACGGCGCTGCGGATCAGCGGCGGCAAGGCACCGCTCAGCTTCGGCTATCGCACCGACATGGTCGCCAACAGCTACCAGGTGCAGCCGCGCATCGATCTCAAGGACAGCGACATCGTCTTCGTCGGCTATGGCATCAACGCGCCCGAGCGCGGCTGGAACGATTATGCCGGGGTCGACGTCAAGGGCAAGACGGTGGTGATCCTGATCAACGATCCCGATTACCAGACCCAGGGCCTGCAAGGTCCGTTCGAGGGCCGGGCGATGACCTATTACGGCCGCTGGACGTACAAATATGAGGAAGCCGCGCGCCAGGGCGCTGCCGCCGCGTTCATCGTCCACGACACCGAGCCGGCGGCCTATGGCTGGAACGTCGTCCAATCCTCCTGGACCGGCGCGCAATATAATATGGACGATCCGGCCAACCATATGGACCAGTCCAAGGTGATCGGG
>NZ_JAKFCG010000079.1:0-15509 GCF_036677245.1 Sphingomonas sp. | reverse complement strand
TGGTGCCCAGGAGAGGACTCGAACCTCCACGCCCTTGCGAGCGCCAGCACCTGAAGCTGGTGCGTCTACCAATTCCGCCACCTGGGCACGGGGTAGGCTGGCGCGCTTAGCGGGGGGCGGGAGCGCTTGTCAATGAAGGCCCAAGCGGGCAATGGAGCCGCACTCTCTCGTTCAAGGGACTGAAGATGAACCGGCTGGTCACTTTGTTCGGCGGCGGCGGCTTTCTGGGCCGCTACGTGGCCCAGCAGATCTACAAGAGCGGCGCCCGCGTGCGGGTCGCGCAGCTCGATCCGCGCCGCGCCTTTTTCCTCAAGCCGCTCGGCGGCCTCGGCCAGACCCAGTTCGTTACCGCCGACATCCGCAACCCCGCGCAGGTCGCGGCGGCGGTGCGCGGCAGCGACGCGGTGGTCAATCTGGTCGGCCTGCTCAAGGGCGACTTCGGCGGGGTCCATATCGCCGGCGCGCTCAACGTCGCCGAGGCCTGCGCGCAGGCCGGGGTCGGCGCGCTGGTCCACGTCTCGGCGATCGGCGCCGATCCGGAAAGCGCCTCGGCCTATGGCCGCAGCAAGGGCAAGGGCGAGCTGGCCGTCCGCGAGGCCTTCCCCGACGCGACGATCGTCCGCCCCTCGATCCTGTTCGGGCAGGAGGATCATTTCCTCAACCGCTTCGCCGGTCTCGCGCGGCTCGTCCCTGCCCTGCCGGTGATCCGCCCGAAGGTGAAGCTCCAGCCGGTCTATGTCGCCGACGTCGCCAAGGCGGTCGCCGCCGCGGCGCTCGATCCGCTCGGCCATGGCGGCAAGACCTACGAGCTCGGCGGGCCGCAGGTGCTGACGATGCACGAGCTGATGCAGTGGATCTGCGCGACGACCGGGCACAATCGGGCGCTGATCGACGTGCCCGATCCGGTCGCGGGGCTGCTCGCCCGCCTCACCGGCTGGGCGCCCGGCGCGCCGATCACCTGGGACCAGTGGCTGATGCTGCAGAAGGACAATGTCGCGCGCGACGGCACCGACGATCTGCGCAGCTTCGGCCTGCTGCCGACGCCGCTCGCCGCGGTCGCCGAAGGCTGGCTGACCTCCTATCGCCGCCACGGCCGCTTCGCCGCCAAATCGCCTTACTGACCTCGCAGAACCTCACTCAGTAAGGCACGCGGACATGGACCTCCTCACGATCATCATCCTTGGCATCGTGGAGGGGGTGACCGAATTCATCCCGGTCTCCTCGACCGGCCATCTGATCCTCGCCAGCGCGCTGCTCGGCTACGATGCCGAACATTGGGCGGTGTTCAACGTCGTCATCCAATTGGGCGCGATCCTGGCGGTGGTCGTGCTCTACTGGCGCACCTTCTGGGCGGTGTTCCTCGGCCTGCTGCGGCGCGACCCGACCTCGCTGCGGTTCGTGCGCAACATCATCGTCGCGTTCATCCCCTCGGCGGTGCTCGGCCTTTTGCTGCACCGGCAGATCGAGGCGATGCTCGGCTCGGCGCAGATCGTCTCGGTGGCGCTGATCGTCGGCGGCATCGCGATCCTGCTGATCGAGCGGTTCGTCAAGCGCGCCGACATCAGCGGCGTTGCCGATATACCGCTGGGGCGCGTGATCGGCATCGGCTTCATCCAATGCCTGTCGATGATCCCCGGGGTGAGCCGCTCGGGCGCGACGATCCTCGGCGCGCTGTCGCTCGGCGTCGAGCGGCGCACGGCGGCCGAGTTCAGCTTCTTCCTGGCGGTGCCGACAATGATCGGCGCAAGCACGCTCGAGCTGGTCAAGAACCACGAGCAAGTGCTGAGCGGCACCGGCGTCGGGCTCGATTCGATCGCGGTCGGCTTCGTCGTCTCGTTCGTCGTCGCCTTGGTGGTGATCAAGGCGTTCGTCCATTTCGTCTCGCGCCACGGCTTCTCGCCGTTCGGCTGGTACCGGATCGTCGCCGGCGCCGCCGCTTTGGTCTGGCTCGGGTCGCGCTAGAGCATTGCGCGAAAAGGTGGGTACCGGCTTTTCGCAAGAAGCAATGCGGCATCAAAGGGTTGTAGGGCAGGCTGCGATCCCATCTAATCGCAGCTTGCCCTAGACGGCGCCAGCGCGAAGCCGAGACGGATCGCGATCGTTCAGGCCGCGGTCATCGCCGGCAACCTATTGCAACGGCTGGATATGCCGTGCGTTGTTTGATCGCGCGCGCCACATGCGTGTGTTCGAGCTGAGGAGATTCGCCTTGCGCCTGTTGCTTGCCGCTGCCGTCGCCGCCTGCGCTGCGCCCGCCCTCGCCGCGCCTCCTCCGCACGACGATTACTATGACTCTTATTCCGACCCTTACTCCGATCCGGCTGTGGCCGACCTGCCGTCGCCCGAAGCGATCGAGGATGCGGGCCGGGCGGTCGACCGCGCGATGGGCGCGCTGATGAACGTGCGGATCGGCGAGCTCGCCGAAGCGGTCGATCCCGGCCGCGATCCACGCCGGCGCGACGAGACATTGGGCGACATCGCCTCGCGCGACGACCCTTATTTCGAGCAGCGCATGCGCGGCACGGTGGCCGGGGCCACCGCCGGCATGGGCGTGATGATGGAGCGGCTCGCGGTGCTGGCGCCGGTGCTGCGCGAGACGATGCGCGACGTCGAGCGGCGGGTCGAGGATGCGACCCGCGATCTGCCCGGCCGCGAGCACGACTGAGCGGAGCGCCCAAAACCGTTCGGCCTGAGTTGGTCGAAGGCGTTTTCTTCTCTGTAAAAGCAGGCTTTTCTACGCACCTCCTACCCCGTCACCCCAGCGAAGGCTGGGGTCCAGACAGTGCTCGCATAAGCCACCGGTTGCGAGCCGGGCTACGACGGCGGCTTTCCCAACAACCGCTTGGATGCCAGCCTGCGCTGGCATGACGGGGTTTGGCAGATCACCGCGAACGGAGTTTTGCAGCGGTCCCGCCTATGGCTGGACGATCCTTTGAGTAGACGATCCTTTGGCTAGACCATCCTTTGAGTAGACTGGGCGCGGACGCGCGGTAATAGTCCGCGCGCATGTGGCAGCTCTACCAATTCCCGCTTTGTCCCTTTTCGCGCAAGGTGCGGCTGATGCTCGCCGAAAAGGGCGTCGCACATGAGATGGTGCGGGAATCGCCGTGGCTCGCGCGCGACGAATTCCTCGATCTCAACCCGGCCGGCCAGACGCCGGTGCTGGTCGACGAGACCAAGGGCATCGTGCTGATCGATTCGGCCGCGATCTGCGAATATTTCGAGGAGACGATCGAGAAATCGCCGATGATCCCGGGGACCGCGCTCAACCGCGCCGAGGTCCGCCGCGTCGTCGCCTGGTTCGACGACCGGCTCTACGGCGACGTCGTCAAGCCGCTGATGGAAGAGCGGATGCGCAAGCGGCTGGTCAATCGCGACCCGCCCGACACGCGCGTGCTGCGCGATGCGATGAAGGTCGCCAACAACCACCTCGATTATATCGACTATTTGCTCGACCACCGCCGCTGGCTCGGCGGCCCGGTGCTGAGCCTCGCCGACCTCACCGCGGCGGCGCATCTCTCGGTCGCCGATTATCTCGGCGGGCTCGACTGGCGCGGCCACAAGCAGACGGTCGACTGGTATGCGGTGATGAAATCGCGCCCGAGCTTCCGCTCGTTCCTCGGCGAACGGATGGAAGTGATCGCCCCGCCGCTCCACTACGACAAGGTCGATTTTTTCTGACCCTTATTCCTCCCCCGGTTTTCCGGGGGAGGGGGACCGCGCAGCGGTGGAGGGGCCCCCTCCACCACCCTGCGGGTGGTCCCCCTCCCCTGCAAATGCAGGGGAGGAACTTATAAGCGCTTCGCGGATCCTCTCCCAAAGCGGAACGCACGCAAAACTCCGTTCGCGGTGAGCTTGTCGAACCGCTTTCCTTTCTTGCTCAGAGAAGAAGAGGCCGAGGCACCAGCCCCTCCACCGCGCTGTGCGCGGTCCCCCTCCCCGTGCCGGGGAGGAACTCATAAGGGGGAGGAACTTATAAGCGCTTCGCGGTCACGAAATAGTCGAGCGCCTTGTTCTCGGACAGCGCGAAGCCGCGCATCACATTGTAGCTGAGGCCGGTGACGTCGATCGCCTCGAGGCCGGCGTCGGCCAGCAACGCGCATGTCTCCTCGGGGGTGAGGAACTTGTCCCAGTCGTGCGATCCCTTGGGGATCCGGCCGAGCCCCTCGCCGAGCACGATCATCAGCAGCCGCGACAAGGACGTGCGATTGGGGGTCGAGAGGATCAGCAGGCCGTCATCGGCGAGGGCGGCGGCGAGGCCGTGGACGAACTTGGCGGTGTCGGCGACATGCTCGATCACCTCGAGCGAGGTGATCAAATCATAGGGCCCGGCCAGCACCTCGACCCCGCCGACGCGGTAGTCGATCTCGAGCCCCTGCCCTTCGGCATGGGCGCGGGCGGCGGCGATATTCTCGGGCGCGGCGTCGATCGCGGTGACGTCCGCGCCCAGCCGGCGCAGCGGCTCGGCGAGCAGCCCCGCACCGCAGCCGACGTCGGCGGCGCGCCGCCCGGCGAGCGGGCGCCGGTCGCATTCGTCGCCACTCCAATGCCGGTCGATCTGGTCGCGGATATAGCCGAGCCGCACCGGATTGAGCCGGTGCAGCATCGCCGAGCTGCCCTTGGGATCCCACCAATCGGCGGCCATGCGGCCGAAATGCGCCGCTTCGCGCGGATCGATCGTATCCCCGGGAATTGGGCCGGGCGCGGGCTCCGGTGCGTCTGGCCGCCTGCTTGCATCGCTCATGCCTCCTCCCTATCAGGGCCGCGCCTGGGGGGTCCAGACCTTGCGGCGCCAACAGCATTTTCGGCAACATTCTTTCGGCAGAACGACATGGCCCGTATCGTGATGAAATTCGGCGGCACCTCGATGGCGGGCATCGAGCGCATCCGGCACGTCGCCGACCTGGTCAAGCGCGAGGCCGACCGCGGCAACCAGGTCGCGGTCGTCGTCTCGGCGATGGCCGGCGAGACCGATCGCCTGGTCCAGCTCTGCCGCGAGGCCGCGTCGCTCTACGACCGCCGCGAATATGACGTCGTCGTCGCGAGCGGCGAGCAGGTCACCAGCGGGCTGCTGGCGATCACCCTGCAGGGCATGGGCGTCAACGCGCGCAGCTACATGGGCTGGCAGCTGCCGATCCACACCTCGACCGCGCACGCCGCGGCGCTGATCGACCGCATCGATGCCAAGGTGCTCGAGAAGATCTTCGGCGACGGCGGCGTCGCGGTCATTCCCGGCTTCCAGGGCGTCACCGAGGAAGGCCATGTCACGACCTTGGGCCGCGGCGGATCGGACACCTCGGCGGTCGCGATCGCGGCCGCGGTCAAGGCCGACCGCTGCGACATCTACACCGACGTCGACGGCGTCTACACCACCGATCCGCGCATCGTGCCGCGCGCGCGCAAGCTGCCGATCGTCACTTATGAAGAGATGCTCGAGCTCGCCAGCGTCGGCGCCAAGGTGCTGCAGACGCGCTCGGTCGGGCTCGCGATGCGCGAGAACATGCCGATTCAGGTATTATCGTCGTTCGACGACCGCCCCGGGACGATGGTGGTCGGCGACGACGCAATCGAGGACAAGACCATGGAACGCCAGCTCATCACCGGTATCGCCTATGACAAGAACGAGGCGCGGATCACCCTGACCGAGCTCCCCGACCGGCCCGGCACGGTCGCGGCGATCTTCACCCCGCTCGCCGAGGCCAACGTCAACGTCGACATGATCGTGCAGAGCACGCCGCGCGCCGGCGAGCGCGCCGACCTCACCTTCACCGTCCCCAAGGCGGCGCTGGCGCACACCACCGACGTGCTCGAGAAGATCAAGGACGAGATCGGCTATCAGGACATGCTCGCCAACACCAACGTCTGCAAGGTCAGCGTGGTCGGCGTCGGCATGCGCACCAATGCCGGCGTCGCCGCGCAGATGTTCCAGGCGCTCGCCGCTCGCGGCATCAACATCCTCGCGATCACCACCTCGGAGATCAAGGTGACGGTGCTGATCGACGAGGAATATACCGAGCTTGCGGTGCGCGTGCTCCATACCGCCTATGGCCTCGACGCCGAGGAGGACGCGGCGGAATGAACGCCGCTCAGCCGCAGCCCCCCGCTGAAGGTGCCGGCAGCATCGGCACCGCTGAAGACCCCGCCGGAAGCGTCGGGAGGGAGCGTCTGCAGCGGCTGATGAAGCGCGGCACCGAGCTGCTCGGCTGCGAGATCGCGTTCATGGGCGGCGCGATGAGCTGGATCTCGGAGCGCAACCTCGTCTCGGCGATCTCGAACAACGGCGGGTTCGGCGTGATCGCCTGCGGCGCGATGAGCCCCGAGCTGCTCGACACCGAGATCAGCGAGACCCGCAAGCGCACCGACCGGCCGTTCGGCGTCAATCTGATCACCATGCACCCCGATCTGATGGCGCTGATCGACGTCTGCGGGCGCCACGCGGTCGGCCACATCGTGCTCGCCGGCGGGCTGCCGCCGCCCGGCGCGATCGAGCGGATCAAGGGCACCGGCGCCAAATTGATCTGCTTCGCGCCCGCCCTCGCGCTCGCCAAGAAGCTGATCCGCTCGGGCGTCGATGCTTTGGTGATCGAGGGGATGGAGGCGGGCGGCCACATCGGCCCGGTCTCGACCTCGGTGCTCGCGCAGGAAATATTGCCCGAGGTCGCGGGCGAGATCCCGGTGTTCGTCGCCGGCGGCATCGGCCGCGGCGGCGCGATCGCCGGCTATCTCGAAATGGGCGCGGCCGGCGTGCAGCTCGGCACCCGCTTCGTCTGCGCGCACGAATGCATCGCCCACCCCAATTTCAAGAAGGCGTTCATCCGCGCCTCGGCGCGCGACGCGATCCCGAGCGTCCAGATCGATCCGCGCCTGCCGGTGATCCCGGTGCGCGCGCTCAAGAACAAGGAGATGGAGGCGTTCTCGGCCAAGCAGCGCGAGGTCGCTGCGTTGCTCGACGCGGGCAGCATCGAAATGGCCGAGGCGCAGCTCCAGATCGAGCATTATTGGGCGGGCGCGCTGCGCCGCGCGGTGATCGACGGCGACGTCGAGAGCGGCTCGGTGATGGCCGGCCAGTCGGTCGGCATGGTCAAGCAGGAGCAGCCGGTGGCCGAGATCATCCAGGAGCTGGTCGATCAGGCCGCAGCCGCGCTGGAGCGGCGCGCGGGCTGAGCCCGCCCCCTTTTCGGGACCCCTGCAAAGTAGCCGGGTCACCCCCAAAAACCGTTCGGCCTGAGCTTGTCGAAGGCCTTTTCTTCTCTGAGAAAGAAGGAGAGCGGTTCGACAAGCTCACCGCGAACGGAGTTTTGCAGCGCCCCCATGCGGGAGAGGGGTTGGGAGAGGCGCTAAGGCTCTCCCCGCCAATCTCAGTAAGCCGGCTCGACCGGGCCGGAGCTCGTCCCGCAGCGCACGTGCAGGCCGCCGCCCATATGGGATTCGGCGAACGGCAGGGTGGTCGCGCAAAAGCCGCACTCGGCGGACATGCGGCCGAGCCACCATTGGGTCCTGCCGCAGCCCGGGCAAAAATTGGTTTCCCGCTCGCGATAGACGACGTGATAGCCGCGATAGGAGGGGTCGAACGAATAAGGCTTTGCGCTGTCTTCTTCTTTTTTCATGTCGACTTCCGGTCATGAGTGTCGTGCGCAGCTGAGCCTTGGCCCCGCTGAGTGTCCCAGGTTCCCCCACTCCCGATTTTCGGCTCGTCCCCCTCGATCCGGCTTGTTGCCCTGCTCGGCCGCATCATGCCGGCACCAGCGCCGTCGCCGCAGCAACCTGATTGCCCGCGCGCCGCGCCCGGCCGAGCGCCGCGTCGGCCTGCGCGATCGCATCGGCGGTGGCGTTGCGCTCGCCGGCGACGATCGTCGCCAGCCCGATGCTGATCGTCACCACCCCGAACGGGCTTCCCTGATGCGGGATCTGCAGCGATTCGACGGCGTCGCGATGGCGGTCGGCGTCGGCCTTGACCCAGTCGGGCGATGGCGCGGCGATGATCATCATGAACTGGACCCCGTCGCGGCTGACGACGCGGTCGTCGCCGTGCCGGGCCTGCGCCAGCGCCAAAGCGACCCGCCGCAAGACGTCCGCGGCGGCGGTCTCGCCGTAGATGTCGCGATATTCGCGCCAGTAATCGATCTCGCCGCGCATCGCCCAATAGAGCTGCTCGCGAGGCTCGCCGGCGCGAAGCGGAAGCGTCCGCGTGGTCCGCGTGAGCCGGCTCGGCAGGAACGCAGCAAACATGCTTCTCATCAGGCATTCCCTGTCTGTCGGCAGCCGGTGAAAACCGCCTGCGTCTCAAGCACATGTCGCCATTCACCGGCCGCAACAAGAGCGCCGCGACCCCCGAATCCGCGCTGTGCCGTAGTGAGACGCGACCCGCCCGCCGCGTAAACGGCCGCTCGGAGAGGAACCTCCGGCGCGTGGCCGGTGCGCCGGGCGCGGGCGGTCGGCAGGCTGGGCCGGCGCGCGGCGGCACCCCCGGGCACCCACCCATTGGAAGCGCGCAGTCTTTCTGTTAGCGCCATTCCATGCTCGCCACCTCAGCAGCCTCAGCCCGCGAGATTTTGACCGGCCTTCACAATGTCATGGCCTCTCGGACGGGGACGCAGGCGAAGCTCAATCGGGTGGTCAAGATCATCGCCGACGCGCTGCGCAGCGAGGTCTGCTCGATCTACCTGCTGCGCGACGGCCTGCTCGAGCTGTTCGCGACCTACGGCCTGAACCAGAGCGCGGTCCACGTCACCAAGCTCGCGCTCGGCGAGGGCCTGGTCGGAACGATTGCCCAGCAGGTCGCGGTGCTCAACCTCGACGAGGCCGCGGGGCACCCGGAATTCGCCTATCGGCCCGAAACCGGCGAAGACATGTTCCACAGCTTCGCCGGCGTGCCGATCGTGCGCAACGAGCGCTCGGTCGGCGTGCTCTCGGTCCAGCACGTCGATCCGCGCGCCTATGACAATCTCGAGATCGAGGCGCTCCAGACGGTCGCGATGGTGCTGTCGGAAATGATCGCCGGCGCCGGCCTGATCGATCAGTCGAGCAACGCCGCCAACACCAACCGCGACCTCGGCTCGATCCGGCTGAGCGGCCTCAGGCTCGTCACCGGCATGGCGAGCGGCATCGCCGTCTATCACCAGCCCCGCATCCTGATCGAGCATGTCGTCGCCGACAACATCGAGGCCGAGCGCGCGCGCGTCTACAACGCCTTCACCAAGATGCGCGAGCAGATCGACCATATGGCGAGCCAGCCCGAATTCGGGACGATGGGCGAGCATCAGGAGATCCTCGAGACCTACAAGATGTTCGCCTATGACGAGGGCTGGTCGCGCCGCATCAACGAGGCGATCGACAGCGGCCTCACCGCCGAGGCGGCGATCGAGCGGGTCCAGCAGCGCACCCGGATGCGCATGCGCGAGATCGACGATCCGCTGCTCAAGGAGCGGATGCACGACCTCGACGACCTCGCCAATCGCCTGCTGCGCATCGTCTCCGGCCGGCTCGGCACCGCGGCGCAATCGGGGCTCGAGCAGGACACGATCCTGATCGCGCGCAATCTCGGCCCGGCCGAATTGCTCGAATATGACCGCAAGCGGCTGCAGGGCGTGATCCTCGAGGAAGGCTCGCTGACCGCGCACGTCACGATCGTCGCGCGGGCGATGGGCATCCCGATGCTCGGGCGGGCGCGCAACGTCCGCCAGATCATCAACGAAGGCGATCCGATCCTGATCGACACCAGCGATTCGGTCGCGTTCGTCCGGCCCACCCCGCCGATCGCCAAGGCGTTCGACGCCAAGCTGCTCGTCAGCCAGCAGCGCCGCGCCGAATATGCGGCGATGCGCGATCTGCCCGGCGTGACCCGCGACGGCGTCAAGATCGAGGTGATGATCAACGCCGGCCTGCGCGACGACGTCGGCGCGATCGAAGTCACCGGCGCCGACGGCATCGGGCTGTTCCGCACCGAATTCCAGTTCCTCGTCTCGGCGACCCTGCCGAGGCGCGAGAGCCAGCAGCGCCTCTATCGCGCGGTGCTCGACGGCGCCGGCGGCAAGCCGGTGGTGTTCCGCACCGTCGACATCGGCGGCGACAAGGCCCTGCCCTATTTGCGCGCCGACGAGGAGCAGGAGGAGAATCCGGCGCTCGGCTGGCGCGCGCTGCGGCTCGCGCTCGACCGCACCGCGCTGATGAAGGCGCAGGCGCGCGCTTTGCTCGAAGCGGCGGCGGGCCGCGAGCTGCGCGTGATGTTCCCGATGATCTCCGAGCCCTGGGAATTCGATGCCGCCAAGGCCCTGGTCGAGGAGCAGCGCTGCTGGCTCGCCGAGCGCAAGAAGACCCCGCCAAGCCACGTTTATTATGGGGCGATGCTCGAAGTGCCCTCGCTGGCCGAGACGCTCGACATCCTGCTCCCCAGGATCGACTTCCTGTCGATCGGCACCAACGATCTCACCCAATTCCTGTTCGCGGCCGACCGCGCCCATCCCAAGCTCGCCGAGCGCTACGACTGGCTGAGCCCGGCGATCCTGCGCTTCCTGCGGCGGGTCGTGCGCGAGGCCGACCGCCACAAGGTCCCGGTCGGCGTCTGCGGCGAGATGGGCGGGCGATCGCTCGAGGCGATGGCGCTGATCGGCATCGGGCTCACGCGGCTTTCGATCACGCCGGTCTCGGTCGGCCAGGTGAAGGCGATGGTGCGCTCGCTCGACCGCTCCAAGCTTCGCCCGGTGATCGAGAAACTGCTCGACAAGCCGCCCAGCGACATGCGCGCCAGCCTCACCGCGTGGGCCGAGAAAAATGGCGTCTCATTAGGGTAGGACTCAGGGTCGGTGTTCCGTTAGGGTACGGACTGCGGGCGCTTGTCTTTGGGGGGCCGTGGTGGTCCGGTTGACAAGGAAGCGTGGTCGTGTGTCAAAGTAAGAAGAGCTGGTGCGCATGACGCGTTGGGGCAGGGATGCGTTGATGATCGAGGTGGAAGAGGATTCATTTGCCGCCGATCCGATCGGAAGCCGGCTGAAGGCGGCGCGCGAGCGCCTCTCGATCAGCCTCGACGAGATCGCCGCCAAGACGCGCGTGCCGGTCCGTCACCTCGAGCATATCGAGAATGGCGAGTGGGATTCGCTTCCCGCGGCGACCTACAGCGTCGGCTTCGCGCGTGCCTATGCCAATGCGGTCGGGCTCGACGGGTCGGAGATCGGCGCCGAGCTGCGCGCTTTGCTCGGCCGGCCGGCGAGCACGGCCAACCCGTCGCTGTACGAGCCGACCGATCCGGGGCGGGTGCCGCCGCGCTCGATCGCGATCGCGGCCGCCGTCATCGCGTTGCTGCTTGCGGTCTCCTATCTGGTCTGGCGCAGCGGAGCGGTCGATGACACCGCGGTGGACGAGAACCAGATCGCCGGGATCGAAGCCCCGGCCGCCCCCGCGGCCCCAACGCCTGCAGGTGGGCCGACAGCCGCGCCCGGCGTCGCGGCCGGGCCGGCGTCGGCGTCCGCGCGCGGACCGGTCGTGCTGACCGCCACCGCCGACGTCTGGCTGCGGATCTATGAGGGCAATGGCGGACCCAAATTATTCGAAAACACGCTCAAGGCCGGCGAGCGCTACGTCGTTCCGGCGACCGCCAAGGCGCCGCAGATCCTCACCGGCCGCCCGAACGCGCTTCAAGTCGCGGTCGGGTCGACGGTGATCCCGGCGCTCGGCGCCGCCGAGAAGACGATCGCCGACGTCAGCCTGCTCCCCGCCGACCTGGTCGCGCGCGCCGCACCGGCTCCACCGGCGCCGGCGCAGGCGGCCCAGCGCCCCGCAGCTACGGCGACTAACGGCCGCTAAATCAAAGTCTAAGCCGCTTCATCCTGGCGACAGCAATTGCTAGGTAAAGGCTTCGGCTGATGTCTGTGGGGGACAATTTGATGCGCGTTTCCGTTCTTGCCTTGCTGGTCGCTGCCGCGGTTCCGGCCTCAATCCCGGCCGCCGCGCAAGAGCGCTCGATCGAGCGGCGGGTCGACGTGATCGAAAAGGAGCTGCGCGCGGTGCAGCGCAAGGTCTTCCCGGGCGGCGCCGGCGCGGTCGTCGAAGCCGAGATTTCGGCCGAACAGGCGCCTGCGCTGGAAAGCGGCTTTCCGGCGAGCAGCGCGCTCGCCGATCTCACCGCGCGCGTCGACTCGCTCGAGGCGCAATTGCGGACCCTGACCGGCCAGAGCGAGGAGAATGCGCACCGTCTCCGCCTGCTCGAGGCGAGCGTCACCCAGTTGCGCGCCGACGCCGAAGCGCGCGCGAGCGAAGCGGCAGCGCCCAGCGCCGCGGCGAGCCCATCCCCGACCAATGGCGAGCGCAGCGCGTCGACCGCGCGCAACACGCCTTCGCCTGCCGCAGCGGCGGCGCCGAATCGGACGCCGAATGGGGCGCCGGACGAGGTGGGCACCGGCGATGCCGGCGAGGAAGCCTATACGGCCGGCTACAGGCTGTGGAACGACCAGCGTTATGCCGAAGCCCAGAAGGCGCTCGAAGCCACGGTCAAGAAATATCCGAAGCATGCCAGCGCGAGCCGCGCGCAGAATCTGCTCGGCCGCGCCTATCTCGACGACGGCAAGCCGGCCGCGGCGGCCAAGGTCTTCCTCGCCAACTATCAGAACAACCCGAAAGGGGAACGGGCGCCCGACAGCCTCTATTTCCTCGGCCAGGCGCTGGTGCAGCTCAAGAAGACCGCCGAGGCCTGCAAGGTCTATGACGAGCTTCAGGACGTCTACGGCAGCGCGATGCGCGATTGGGTGAAGCAGCGGCTTCCCAAAGCCCGCGCCGACGCGAAATGCGGATGAGCCCACAGCCGCACGCAAATTAAGGCAAACTGACTGCGCAACCTGGGCCGATGAGTGGAGCGCCGCCCCCCGCAGCGCGATCGCTCGCGCTGCGGGATGGAGCCTGATCTGGTTCGATCCGTGGGATGACGGTGGGCCCGATGGCCAAGGCATCGTGGCCGGTGCGGATCAGGCTCCTTCTGGCACGCAGCCGGTGCGGAACCGGACGATCACTTCGCCGCGATGTCGACGCCGAGGTCCTTCCACTCCTGCTTGGTCTTGCAGACCTTCTTCTGCAGGCGCGAACCGGTGATTGCATCGACCATGCAATATTTGGTGTTCGCCGAAGGCTCGCGCGGCGCGGTGGCGGCAGGCGCCGCGGTCGTGGCGGACGATTCGATGGCGGCGCCGACGGCTGCCTTCGCGCTGGCCGGCGCTGCGGCGCCGACGAACATGGCGGCGAGCGCGGCCGCTGCCGAAATGTGCCGAACGATATTGAGAGTGGAGCGATTGATCATGGCGAAATTCCTTCTGCATCCGATGGCAGGTCGGACCCCCCGGCCTGCTAAAAGCTGCTTTGCATGCGCCGTGCCAATTGCCGTGAGGGCTTGAAAATCAGGCATTTGACGCAAAGCCCCCTGCCGAAGGGGTTTTCAGGGGCACCAACAATTGGTCGAAATCACCATATGTCGGCGCGAAAACCGGGCGGTGTCCGGCAATGGACTGTCCGGCTGCGTACAGCAGTGTCCGCCGGCGGACAGTAGGTGCGGCTGCAGAGCGTCGCGGGCGGGTTTCCCCACCCCGCGCAAGTCCCTAAGCCTATGGGCATGTCGCCGGCGCCGCCCTTGAACGCGATCGACCGCTTCCGCAGTGCGGCCGACGCGCTTCGCGGCCACGGGAAGCTCGGCCTTGCCGTCTCCGGCGGCCCGGACAGCCTGGCGTTGCTGCTGCTTGCCGCCGCCGCCTTGCCGGGCGAGGTCGAGGCGGCGACGGTCGACCACGGCCTTCGGGCGGCGAGCGGCGAGGAGGCCGCATTCGTCGCCGCCATCTGCCACCGCCTTGGC
The DNA here is from genome assembly GCF_036677245.1 of Sphingomonas sp. GTDB lineage: Bacteria > Pseudomonadota > Alphaproteobacteria > Sphingomonadales > Sphingomonadaceae > Allosphingosinicella. The sequence continues at coordinate 1,684 of NZ_JAKFCG010000079.1, read as the reverse complement.
GTGCCGCACGCGATCCTTCGCGCCGAGGTCGACCGCGGTCGGGCCAGCCTGCAGCGTGCGGCCCGCGAGGCGCGCTATCGCGCGCTCGGCGACTGGCTGGCCGAGCGCTCGATCGGGACGTTGGCGACCGCGCATCATGCCGACGACCAGGCCGAGACATTGGTCATGCGGCTGATCCGCGGCGCCGGCATCGGCGGCCTCGCGGGCATCCGCGCGAAGCGAGTCCTGCCGACTCCCGGCAGCGAGGCGATCGTCGTTCGGCCCCTCCTCGGCTGGCGGCGCGCCGAGCTTCGCGCAATCGTCGAGGCGGCGGGCATCCGGCCGGTCGACGATCCGAGCAACGCCGATCCGCGCTACGATCGCGCGCGGGTACGGGCGCAGCTCGCCCGGAGCAGATGGCTCGAGCCGGTCGGCCTCGCGCGCAGCGCGGCCGCCCTGGCGGACGCCGATGCCGCGCTCGACTGGGCGGCGCAGCGCCTCGAGGAGGAGCGGGTCGTGGCCGAGCAGGACAGGCTGGCGCTGCGGCCCGACGGCATTCCAGCCGAGCTCAAGCGGCGGCTGCTGCTCCGCCTGCTCGCGCGGATCCGGCCGGAGGCGGCGCCGCGCGGCGACGAGACGAGCCGGCTGATCGAGACGCTCGAGGCCGGCGGCACCGCGACCCTCGCCGGCGTCAAATGCATTGGCGGAGAGACCTGGCGGTTCGAGCGCGAGCCGGGGCGACAAGGCTGAGGACGTCCGCCGCGATCAGCGGCGAGGGCGGAACGCCGAGAGCCATGCGGACCAAAGTCGGCGCGTAACCCGCACGGACCGGCGTCAAGGCGATATTCAGGCTTCTCCCCTACATTGCCAATGCGCACGGAATGCCTATCTAGAGCAGAGCGAAAGGCGGAAGGTGAATGAGCGAAGATAAGGAGCCGCAGGGCAATCCCTGGATGAAGAGCCTGTTTATCTGGGCGGGCATATTGCTCGCGCTGGTGATCTTCGTTCAGCTCGTCGAGGGCGGCCGCGGCACGGCCAGCACCGGCATGGCCTATTCGGAGTTCCTCAACCGGGTCGATGAAGGCAGCGTCAAGCAGGTCGTGATCGGCAAGGACGTGGTCAGCGGCGAGCTGGCCAGCGGCGAGAAGTTCCGCACCAACGCGCCGCGGGACGACAAGCTCATCGACCGCCTCAAGGGAAGTAACGTCGCGTTCAGCGCCGAGCCCGAGCAGCAGACCAGCGTCTGGCTGATCCTGCTCTACCAGTCGCTGCCCTTCCTGCTGATCCTCGGCATCGCCTTCTTCGTGATGCGCCAGATGCAGAAGAACGCCGGCTCCGGCGCGATGGGCTTCGGCAAGTCCAAGGCCAAGATGCTGACCGAGAAGCACGGCCGCGTGACGTTCGACGATGTCGCCGGCATCGACGAGGCGCGCGAGGAATTGCAGGAGATCGTCGAGTTCCTGAAGGATCCGACCAAATTCGCTCGCCTCGGCGGCAAGATCCCCAAAGGCGCCTTGCTCGTCGGCAGCCCCGGCACCGGCAAGACCTTGCTCGCCCGCGCGATCGCCGGCGAAGCCAACGTGCCCTTCTTCACCATTTCCGGCTCGGACTTCGTCGAGATGTTCGTCGGCGTCGGCGCGAGCCGCGTGCGCGACATGTTCGAGCAGGCCAAGAAGAACGCGCCGTGCATCGTCTTCATCGACGA
>NZ_JAKFCG010000078.1:0-9074 GCF_036677245.1 Sphingomonas sp. | reverse complement strand
CGCCAGGCCTCAGGCGGCCTCGCTTCGACCACCGCTCTGGCGGAATCGACCGAGGCGGAACAGTAATCGGGCCTATGACCCGAAGCCAGTATTGCGCGGATGACTAACGGTGGCTCGCCTGAGCTGGTACAAGATGCTGAAACGGCTCCGCTGGCACGGGACCGTTGTAAAATGTAGGTGGCGTGATGGGCGTGTTATTCGATCTGATTTACGAGGGACTCATTCACTTTGTGCCACCTTGGCTTCAATGGGTGCTGATGGCGCCACTGATCGCCTTCCTGGCGTTTTTGGTCGCCGCCCATCTCTATCCCGACCTAATTTAAAACTGACCCTTCCCAAACGGGCCTTCCCCTACACCTTTATCAATAAGGTCGTCCGTCCTTATGGGTGAACACCCACTTGCCGTCGACCATCTGCGCCTGCAGGTCGTCTTGCGGGTAGAAGCCCTCGTCCCCGGCGGTGCGGTCGCCGACCTCCAGATAGACGACGTCCTTGGCGGTGCGATTGACGATCAGATGGGCGATGCCGGCAGCGGGGAAGCCGGCGCACATGCCGGGCGCCAGGACCATCTCGCCCTCGTCCGTGACCAGCGTCGGTTCGCCTTCGAGGACGTAGACGAACTCATCCTGCTTGCTGTGCCTGTGCAGCAGCGACGCCTCTGCGCCGGGAGCAAGGCGGGTGAGGTTCACCCCGAAATTGGTCAGTCCGAAAAAGTCGCCGAGCGCCCGCTTCTGGCGTTTGGAGAGGCGCGAACCGAAAGGCTCCGGGTGCGGCGGCGGGGTGGTGCGTGGCGGCACCGACATCGCATCCACCGCCACGACATTCTGCTTTGCTCGCTCGGCCACAACACCCCTCCATTCTCGAGACCTTCGCGGTAGCAGACCGGGGCACCTTTTCAATGCCGGGCCTCGGCGGTGAGAGACCGTCGGCGCAAGATCCCACCCCCATCCTTGGCATCGCACATGCTTGGAAAACCAGGGAGATTTCCTATCTCGGTATCGAGCAACACGATGGAGCTGGATGATGGCAAGCGGTTGGGCGCGGGACGGCGCGGTGCAGGATCAGATCGACGACACGGTGATGGACGCCGTGCTGAACGCGCGTGCGCGCCTGCCGGCCGGCGAGAGCGAGACTTATTGCCTGGTCTGCGGCGACGAGATCCCGGAGGGCCGCCGGATCGCCCTTCCCGGCGTCAAGACCTGCACGCCATGCCAGTCCGCGCGTGACAGCCGACCCGCCCATTCCGGCATCAATCGCCGCGGCAGCAAGGACAGCCAGCTCCGCTAGCAGCGGTCCGCTTCACGCGATGGGGACTGCTGCATAAGGTGCCGAGTCAGTCAAAAACCGCGGGCAAAAACCGTTCAGCCTAGCTAGTCGAAGGCCTTTTCTCCTCTGAGCAAGAAAGGAAAGCGGTTCGACAAGCTCACCGCGAACTGAGTTTTGCTGCCGCAACGTGGCCATCCGGTCGCCTTTCGCCCGATCTACTTCCGCCCGCTCGCTGGAGGCTTGAGGATCGGCGACATTCCGCTAAGCCTGCCGGCTCTTTGGACAAGGCGTATCGAATGGCAATCTGGCATAAGGAAATCCTCGACCTCGCGGCGATGACCGAGCGCAGCGGAGCGTCGATGCCCGGCCATCTCGGAATCATCTTCACGGACTATGGCGAGGATTGGCTGAAGGCGCGGATGCCGGTCGATCGGCGCACACGCCAGCCGTATGGGCGGCTGCACGGCGGCGCTTCGGCCGCGCTGGCGGAGACGGTCGCCTCCGCGGCCGGCGCAGCGACGGTTGACCCGGCGGTCTCGAGCGTGGTCGGCCTCGAGATCAACGCCAATCATATCCGCCCGGCGATGGACGGCTATGTCGATGCCGTCGCCAAAGCCGAGGCGCTCGGCCGCACGACCCAGGTCTGGACGATCCGCATCACCAACGAAGCGGGAAAATTGGTCTGCCTCTCGCGCCTGACCTTGGCGGTCATTCCCAAGCAGCGCGCCTGAGATCCGTCACCCAGAGGCGCGCGGGCGGCTCAGGCGTGCTCGAGGGTTTTCGCTTCCGCCACCCGGACGTCAGCGTCCGACGCGACCGGTTCCGGGCGCGCCGGTGCCGCAGGTTCGGCCGGCTTAGCCTGATTGGCCGCCCTGGCGCGCGCCTGACGGGCCGCGTTCGAGACCTCATGCGATGAATAGAGACGATAGTGGCACATGGCTTGCTCCTCTCGAGGCGGACTGCCGCTCGGGCCGGTGGACTCGCCCGTCAAGCGACGTGAGCCGCCAGCGCATCAACGCCCGGCGGTCGTTCCGGTGCCGCGCTCGGCGGCTCAGGCCATCGCCGCCATCCAGACGGCCATCGCGACCATCATCAGGTTTTCGGTCAGCGAGACGAAGCCCAAAGGCACGTTGCTGCTGCCGCCGACGCAGGCGCATTTGAGCTCGCGCTTTTCGATGTAGACGGCCTTGAACACCGAGACGGCGCCGACTGTGCCGATGAACAAGGCGAGCGGGACCGACAGCCAGTTGAGCACGCCAGCGGTCATCAGCACGCCCGCGGCACCTTCGGCGAACGGATAGATAGTGCCGTAAGGCACCCAGCGCCTGGCGAGCAGATCGTAGTTGAGGAACATCGTCGAGAAGGTCTCGATATTCTGCAGCTTGAGCAGGGCGAGCACGCACATCGAGAAGGATATGAACCATTCGCCCGTGCGGATCGTCAGCGCGTCGCCGGTGACGGCATAGCTCGCCGCCATCGCCATCAACGCGGTGATCGTGAACAAGGCGATCACCGGGCGGTAGCTGCTCGCCTTCGGATCGGCGACGCGAAGCCCGAGAAAGCGCCGCAGATCGTCATAGCCGCCGATCCGCCGGCCTTCGATGAAGATCTGCGGCGTCGTTGCGACATCATGCGCGGCCTTGAAGGCCTCAGTTTCCTCGCGGCTCCTGAGCCAGTGATCGTCAACCTCGTAGCCCGATCGCCGAAGGAGATATTTGGCCTTCAGGCCATAAGGGCAAATGTGCCCCGGCATGACCATGCGGTGGAGCTCCGCTCGCCTGGCTGCCGCGGGATGGGATGCCATCGTCTGGTTCGCCGTGTCGGCCATGCTCGCTCTCCTCGACCTGCTCGATATGGGGTCCGGGAACGCACCAGCAAAGCCCCGCGGCCGCGGATCAGCCGCGTTCGAGCTGCTCGCGCTGCGCGTCCTCCTGCGCCTGCAGCTCCGGAGTGAACTCCTCACCGAAGTCGGCGGCTTCGAACACCCGCCGTATCTCGATCTCACTTGGCCCGGGCATCGGGTTGGGGCATTTTTTCACCCATTCGACCGCCTCGTCCATGTCCTTGACCTCCCACAGCCAGAAGCCGGCGACGAGCTCGTCGGTCGCGGGAAACGGCCCGTCCACGACGGTGCGGCTCGCGCCGTCGAACCTGACTCGCTTGCCGTTCAAGGACGGATGCAGGCCTTCGCCCGCCTTCATGATGCCGGCGTTGATCAGCTCCTGGTTATAATTGCCCATTGCTTCGAGCAGCTCGGTCGAGGGCATCACCCCGGCCTCGCTGTCGCTGGTGGCCTTGACCATGACCATGACACGCATCTTTCACCTCCCTGGAGCAGCCGGCGGAGCGGCCCGGCCTGTCTCCTCGCCTTTACCGGCCGCGCCGGCATCTCGCCACATCAACCGCAGCGACACTGCCTGACCCGGAAGCCCCGCTAGCGGGTCGACGAGCGCGGCTCGCGCGCGGCGATCCGTGCCATGCGCGACGGACGGCTCGGGTCCGGCTGCGCGGCAGCCGTCGTCCAGCCGAGATGGGGAAAGCTCACCGTGCGCTTGCCCGACAGATCGGTGCGACAGACGATCAGGCCCTTTTCCTCGATATAGTCGAGCATGCGGCGCACCCGGCCGCCCGAGGCGGTGCCGTAGAGAGCGGCGAGCCTGGCATCGCTTGGACATTCGGCGCCATCGCACGCCGTCCGCGCGAGCAGAAGGAACGGCGCGAGCATCTCTTCGGGCAGGGACGAAGCCAGCGCGAGCACCGGCTCCCAGCGGGGCTCGTCTTCGATCCCCGCACGCGCGAGCGCGAGGCGCCTGCCGAATTCGATGAGGTCGAGCGCCGGAACCGCGCCACGCATCCGGCACCGCACCATGAAATCCTGGTAGAGCGATGCCCGGGGCTGCGATGCGCCTTCGGCGACCATCTCCGCCACCACCTCGCCAAGCACCGCCCGCTCCTCCTCGGGATCGAGCGACGGCGCATCGGGAACCGGCGCGAGCGCCGGGGCAGCGATCGAGCGGAGGAGATCGGCAACGGGCAGCGGGTCGGGAATGACCGGGACCGGCAACTCTTCCCCCGGTGACGCGAACAGGAGGTCGTGCATGTCGCCGGCGGGCGCTGCCGGCAGCGGCACGAGCTTCGGGCTGGCGCTCTTTGCCAGGGTGCGAACGTCTCCGATCCTGATGCTGAGCGGGCGGCGCGTGATCGCCGGCCCGAGTGCGAGGAACTCGCCGCGTGCAAGGTCGCGGATCGCTTCGGCCTGGCGGCGTTCCATGCCGAGCAGATCGGCCGCGCGGGCCATGTCGATGTCGAGGAAGGTGCGGCCCATCAGGAAGTTCGACGCCTCGGCCGCCACGTTCTTGGCGAGCTTGGCGAGCCGCTGCGTCGCGATGACGCCGGCGAGGCCGCGCTTGCGGCCGCGGCACATCAAATTGGTCATCGCGCCAAGCGATGCACGGCGCGCCTCGTCGGAGACCTCCCCGGCGGCCGCGGGCGCGAACACCTGCGCTTCGTCGACCACGACCAGAACGGGATACCAATGTTCGCGCGGCGCGTCGAACAAGGCGGACAGGAAACCGGCGACGCAACGCATCTGCCCTTCGACCTCGAGCCCCTCGAGATTGAGGACCACCGAGGCACGATGCTCGCGAAGGCGGCGCGCGACGCCACCGATCTCGGCGAGGCTGTACTGACTCGCGTCGATCGAGACATGACCGAAGGCATCGGAAAGCGAGACGAAATCGCCTTCCGGATCGACGACGACTTGCTGGACGTGGCCGGCGCTGCCCTCGAGCAGCCGGCGCAGCAAGTGCGACTTGCCCGAACCCGAATTGCCCTGGACGAGCAACCGGGTGGCAAGCAGTTCCTCGAGATCGACAACGGCCGGATTGCCGCTGCCGTCGATCCCCAAATCGATCGTGACGGTCATCGGCGAGGCTTTGGCCGATGCCCGCGCGCCGGGGCAAGCGCGATGCGATGGGATGCCGCAGATCAGGCTCGGCGGAAGCGGCGCCCCCGCCGGGCCTGTCAGGCGCTATGTCATGAAGCGCCGCTTCTGCGCAGCCGGAAGCGCAGAAAAGCGACGATCGCCAGCAACGGAAGCAGCCACGTGACCCGCGCCTGATAGCGGTCGAAAACGCCCGAGAGCATGCTGCAGACCGCGGCATTGGCAAGCAGCGCGGCGACGATCACGATCGTCAGGCCGGCAAGGATCGTATCGCCTCGCCGGCGCGCCGCCAGCAGGATGAAAGGGCTTGCGAGGCCGACGAGCAGCGCGACCACGCGATCGAGAGGCCAGGCAAGCAGGTCCAATCGTCCGTTCCCTTGGAGCGACGTTGCCCAGGCCGCGGCCGAGGACGGGAAGTGCTCACGCAATATTGGAAGAGCCACCCTCTCGACCGTGTTGGCTTCCAAGCCGTCGCCGGAGGCGCCCCTGAACAGCTGACGAAGCCAATCGCGGAGCGCGATGCGCAGCACGTCGGCCGGCCGCTCCGCGACCGTCCGTCTGATGATTTGAGCTTCCTCGGCACGGGTTCGCTCGGGTGCCGCGCGGTGCAGCGCCTCACGCGGGGACTCTTCATGCCAGAGATAGCCCTGGCCAGGCCGCCACGCGTGTTTCATCGCAGGCCGAGCCGCACAGAGCCCAAGCGGCCGCTCGGCGCAGGCGCGGTCCAGCACCTCGCCGGCGAGCCCGGCATCGAGCAGGCGTGCGAGCAGGAAGCCCTCGCTCCTCAACGCCGGCCGAAACTGGTCGCGCACGATCCAATTCCCCATCGACAGCGCGAGCACGGCCAGCAGCAAGGCAATCGCCGCCTGGGTTGCGCCGATCAGCGCTGTCCGCCGCAGCCCAAGCCAGACGCCGGCGAACAGGGCCACCGGGATGAGCAATACGGCGATGGCGATATGGCTGAGGTGAAAAGTGATCAGCACGGAGAGCAAGAGGACGAACAGCAGGCACGCGCCGCGTGGGCTATCGGGGGGCGCAAAGACCAGAAGGAAGATCAGCAATATTGTCAGCCCGGTGAACAAATCGGGCATCAATTGGCCGACAAACCATGGCAGGCTGCTCGCCCCCGCGAGCAGCGCGGCGGCGGCGACCAAAGCCAGCGGCGACCGGAGGCCGGTGACCCTCTCCAGCAAAACGCCGATCACCCAGGTGGCGAACAGCGCCTGCGCGACGATCACGCCCCACAGGCCGAACGCAAGCTGGAACGGCGCGATCGCCAGCCCGTAGGTCGGCGGCCTGTCCCACGGATAGCCGAGCAGCTTGCTTACGCTCAGATAGGCGCCGCTATCGGGGAAGAACAAAGGCGAGCCGTTGGCGAAGGCAATCCAGAGCAAGAGCAGAGCGGCGAGCAAATGCGCGGCGGGCCACGCGAGCCGCGGCCGGTGGACGATGAATTTCTCGCCGGGCGTCATTACCCTTGCGTTTCAAACCAGAGGCGGGTCGTCAACCAAAGCTTCGAGCAGGTGTCGCCGGCTGTCCTTCCGCTCAAATTCCCATTTGCGAAATTTTAGTCTTGTGCGTAGATGACCGGCACATCGGGGGCGGCGGCTTGCGCCGGTCCCGAGCATCAAGAGTGAGCCTTAACGGCTCACGCCAACCTGCCCTCCCGGGCAAGGTGGCGGTCCTGGAAGGACGATGCGGCCGAACCGGCAACCAAGCGGGATCGCGTCAGCCTCGTTCTTCCGAAGCGAAGGAAGAGGTGAATGAAGCTCGCGAAACACGCCCCCGAATATCACCGCGCGGCTGCTTCCCCTGCCCCTTTGCTCGGCACGGGCGGCGCATGTTGAAACACGCTGCCGATCCGGAGCCCGACAAGGCTGAAACCGGGCGCACCGACGCATTGCCGGTGCGCGACTTCGAGGTCGAGGTGCCGTTCGCACTGGGATCGGTGACCCGCGCGCGTCTGACCGGCCGGGACGACGCGCCGGTTGTGATCGTGCTCGGCGGCATTTCGGCCAATCGTTTCGTCTGCGGCTTCCCCGACGGACGACGTGGTTGGTGGCCGGGCCTGGTCGGCGAGGGCCACGCAGTCGATCCGCAAGCGTTCCGCGTGCTCGGGCTCGATTTCGCCGCTGACGAGACCGGCAAGACCGCGCCCTCGACTTTGGACCAGGCGGCGGTGGTCGTCGCCGCGCTCGACCAGATTGGGGTCGAGCGGGCGCATGGCTTCGTCGGCGCCTCCTACGGCGGCATGGTCGGGCTCGCGCTCGCGCAGCAATTCCCGGAGCGGCTGGGACGGCTGGTGGTGATTTCCGCGGGCGCCGAGCCGCACGCCGCCGGCACCGCGTGGCGCGACCTACAGCGCCGCGTGGTCGCGCTCGGCATCGAGGCGGGCACCGCCGCCGAGGCGCTGACCATCGCGCGCGGCATGGGGATGCTGAGCTACCGCACGGCGCCCGAATTCGGGCAGCGCTTCGAAGGCGGCCTCGATTCGCAGGACCCGCTCGGCCGCACCGAGCCCGGCGATTATCTGCGCGCACGCGGCGAGGCCTTTCAGGCAGTGATGACCCCCCAGCGTTTTCTCAGCCTTTCGGGATCGATCGACCGCCACCGCGTCGAGCCGGAGAAGATCAGCACGCCGACCCTGGTGATCGGCGCCGAGACCGACCAGCTCGTCCTCCCCAGCCAGATGGTGGCGCTGACCGAGCGGCTCGCCGGACCGGCCGAGGTCCATCTGCTCGAATCGATCTATGGCCACGACATGTTCCTGAAGGAGGCCGAGCGGATCGGCGCTTTGATCAAGCCGTTCCTGGATGCGAGGCCCAATGACCAAGAAGCGTAGCGCCGCGACGATCGTGGCGAATGCCGGCGTCGCCGCGGACGGCGTCCATGGCAGCGTCGCACCGCCGCTGTGGGCGTCCGACACCTATCGGTGGCGCGACGCCGACGACAAGCCGGACTATGATTATTCGCGGACGGTGAACCCGAACCGCGACATGCTCGCGGCGGCGCTCGCCGAGCTCGAAGGCGCGGCCGGCGGTGCGATCACCGGCTCCGGCCAGTCGGCGGCGCTGCTCGCGCTGCTGCTGGTGCCGCCCGACGCGCTCGTCGTCGCACCGCACGATTGCTACGGCGGCACCTACCGGCTGATCAAAGGCTTCGCCGACCAGGGACGGATCCGTGCCGCATTCATCGACCAGGGCGATCCCGCCGCGGTCGATCGGGCGATGGCCGACGCTCCGACAATGGTGTGGATCGAGACACCGAGCAATCCGTTGCTGCGCCTCACCGACATCGCCACGGTCGCGGCGAAGGCTAAAAAGGCCGGCGCGCTGGTGATCGCCGACAACACGCTGCCGACGCCCGTCCGCCAGCGGCCGCTCGAGCTTGGCTGCGACCTCGTCCTGCATTCGACCACCAAGGCGCTGAACGGCCACGGCGATCTGTTCGGCGGCGCGTTGCTTGCCGCCGACCCGGCGCTGGTCGAGACCTTGCTGTGGTGGACCAACGCCGCGGGCCTCGCCGCCTCGGCGCACGATGCCTGGCAGATCTTGCGCGGCCTGCGCACCCTGCCGCTCCGCATCGACCGTCAGGAAGCGAGCGCGAGGATGCTCGCCGAATGGCTCGCTCAGCACCCGCAGGTCGGGGAGGTTCATTATCCGGGCCTCGCCTCGCACCCCGATCGCGCGCTTGCCGAGCGGCAGCAGAGCGGGCCGGGCTTCATGGTCAGCTTCCGCCTGCTCGGTGACGACGGCGCGACCGCGAGCTTCCTCGCAGCGCTCGAGCTGGTCACCTTGGCGTCGTCGCTCGGCGGCTTCTCGACCTTGATCTGCAAGCCCTCGAGCATGACCCACCGCGGCATGCC
>NZ_JAKFCG010000077.1:0-8845 GCF_036677245.1 Sphingomonas sp. | reverse complement strand
TTCGACATACCCGACATCCGCGACCTCGCCGCGCATCTGCGCTTTTCGCCGAACACCGGGCGGATCTGGCTCGACGACAATCGGATGCTGCTGATGCACAGCCGCTCCTTGGGGGCGCTGCGCCAGGAGCTGGTCGAGACGCTCGGGCTTTCGGCGGCGCGCGCGCTGATGATGCGCATGGGTTATGCGTCGGGCGCGCAGGACGCCGAAATGGCGAACAAGGTCCGCGGCGGCTCGTTCAACGACTTCTTCCTCGCCGGGCCGCAGCTGCACGCGCTCGAGGGGCTCGTCCGGGTCGAGGTCGTCCAGATCAAGGCCGATGTCCCGTCGGGACAATTCTTCGCCGACTGCCTGTGGCATGACAGCTGCGAGGACGAGGTCCATATCGCCGCCTACGGCATCGGCAGCGAGCCCGCCTGCTGGATGCAGATCGGTTATGCCTCCGGCTACACCTCGGTCTTCATGGGGCGGCCGATCCTCTACCGCGAGGTCGAATGCCGCTCGACCGGCCATGACGTCTGCCGGATTATCGGCAAGCCGGTTTCCGAATGGGGCGATGAGGCGCAGGACGATCTGCGCCACCTCCAGCCGCAATCGTTCGTCAACCAGGACAGATTGTCGGTGTCGCGCGCCACTACCGCAGCCCCGGTCGCACCGCTTGGCGGCGATGAGAGCGGCGCGGCAGTTCCGACAGCCGGCGGCTGGAAGAAGATGCTGGTCGGCGCCTCGACCGGCTTCAACGTCGTCTGCCACACGCTCGAAAAGGTCGCCGGCACCATCGCCACCGTGCTGCTGCTCGGCGAAAGCGGGGTCGGCAAGGAGATTTTCGCCCAGACCCTGCATCGCATCTCGAAGCGTGCCGATGCTGCCTTCGTCGCGGTCAATTGCGCCGCCATCCCCGAGCATCTGCTCGAGGCCGAGCTGTTTGGGGTTGAGAAGGGGGCGTTCACCGGCGCCGTCACGTCGCGCCCGGGCCGCTTCGAACGGGCGAACGGCGGCACCTTGTTCCTCGACGAGATCGGCACCTTGACCCTGCCCGCGCAAGGCAAATTGCTGCGCGCGCTGCAAGAGCGCGAGATCGAGCGGGTCGGCGACGGCAAGACCCGGTCGGTCGACGTCAGGGTCGTCGCCGCGACCAACGAGGATTTGCGGGATTGCGTGCGCCGCGGCCTGTTCCGCGAGGATCTCTTCTACCGGCTCAATGTCTTCCCGATCCGCATCCCGCCGCTGCGCGAACGGCGCGCCGACATCCCTTTGTTGATGGACTATTTCCTCAAGCAATTCTGCGAGCGCCACTCGAAGAGCATCTCGGGCTTCACCCAGCGCGCGATCCACGCCCTTTATTCCTACGAGTGGCGCGGCAACGTCCGCGAGCTCGAGAATGTGATCGAGCGCGGCGTGATCCTGGTGCCGGACGGCGAGCCGATCGACGTCTTCCACCTATTCACCTCGGGCGAGCGGCTCGACAGCGACATGCTCGAAATGTCGGGCGATGGCCGCTTGAACGTCTGCCATTCCGAGCCGGCGGGCATGGCGGCCGACATGCAGGTCGGCGGGAGCGCGGTCGATCTGGCGCTCGACCGGCTGCTCGGCTCGGAGCTGTCGCTCGACGATCTCGAGGAAGAATTGCTGCACGCCGCGGTGCGCAAGGCCGGCGGCAACATATCCGAAGGCGCGCGGATGCTCGGTATCACCCGTCCGCAGCTCGACTATCGTCTCAAGAAGAGCGCCCAGGCTAGAGCGGCACGCGGCGCCGCTTAAGCTTCGGCGCGCGGCTGAGCCGGGCTTCTGCGCCGCGCGGGGGTTACGCCGCCGCGCGTTCGAAGCCCATCACCTCGCGATAATATTCCCAGCGCCGCAGCTGCCCAGTCTCGTCGTTCTGCAGCATCTCGCTGGGGATCGAATCGCGGTCGGTGACGCCTTTCTGGAAGATCGCGTTGCCGGGCGTCTTGTTGCCGATGTGGACGCGATGGAAGATCGACGCATCCTCCATGCTGATCAGCCCGCACGGCCCGAGCAGGTTGGAGCTTTGCCGCAGGCGGTGAAGCGCCATCTCGTCGTCGTCGTCGGCGTGCGCATAATAAGCATAATGGACCTCGACCTTCTCGGTCGAGATCGGCATCGCATAGCGGAAGTTGATCACGTCGAGATGCTTGACCGCGCCGAACGTCGGGAAAATGTTGACGATGCGCGATCCGACCGCCGGATCCTGGCCCTTGAACGCGATGATCGACGGATCCTGCAGCACATTGTGGCCGCTCGCTACTGCGAGCGCTGCCTCGAAGCCAATATGGCCGCGCTTGGTGGCATTATATTGGCGCCCGTTGCCGCCCTGCCAGTTGAGCAGTTTGAACGCCTGGTGGAGCAACGGCGCGTGATAGCCGTCATTGTCGGTATAGGCCTTCCAATTGCTGTCGTAGCGCACCTTCTGGTAGCCGAGCAGCTTCAAGCGTCCGTCGCCGCCCATCAGCGCGGCGAAGGTCGGCTTGAGCTCGCCGAGGAACTCGTCGAGCGATTCGGTGTCGGGCGACATGGTGACGAAGATCAGCCCGAGAAAGCTCTCGGTGCGCGGTTGGGCGAGCGGATAATCCTTGCGGTCGAAGCCGGGCGAGAACTCACGCTCGTTCGAACAGCCGATCAGCTTGCCCTCGGTGCTGAACAGCCAGCGGTGATAGGGGCACTCGAACTCCTTCTTGTTGCCCATCGGCGCGGTCTCGACCTGGTTCCCGCGGTGCGAGCACGAATTGTAGAACACCCGCACCACGCCGTCCTGGCCGCGCGCGATCAGCAACGGCACGCCGGCGAGGTTGCTCGTCTTATAGTCGCCGTTGTTCGGCACCTCGCTCTCATGCGCGACCGGATGCCATTCGGGGCCGTAGAAGATACGCTCGAGCTCGGCCTGGTAGATGTCGTCGCGAAAGAACACCTCCTTGGGCACTTCGTTGTGATTGTGCGGCCAGAGAAGCTGCGGGCTCGACGCCATATCGACTCTCCTATGTGTTCCGTGCTCGGAATTTCCTGCCTTCATTAGCCGAAGACGAGACGATTGGAAAAGGCGGCGCGGCGCGGGCCGTGGCTTTTCCGGGTCAGCGAAAGCGCGGCGGGCGCTTTTCCGCGAAGGCCGCGACCGCATCGCGATAATCGTCGGTCGCGCCGAGCCGCCGCTGCATCGCCGCCTCGCCGGCGAGCGCCGATTCGAGCGAACCCAGGAAGGCGGTGCGCATCTGCTGCTTGGTCGCAGCGAGCGCCTCGCGCGGCCCCTTGGCAAAGGCTTCGGCGAGAGCGTGCGCCTCCTGCGCGAGCGCCTCGTCGGGCACCGCCCGGGATATCAGCCCGATCTGTTCGGCCCTTGCGGCGTCGACCGCTTCGCCGGTGAGCGTCAGCGCCAGCGCGCGACCAGGGCCGACCCGGTGCGGCAGGAACCAGCTCGTGCCGGCGTCGGGCCCGAGCGCGACCCGCCCGAAGCCGAACACGAATTGCGCCGACGCGGCGGCGAGTGTGACGTCGCAGCCGATCGCGAGCGCCGCCCCGGCGCCGAACGCCATGCCGTTGACCGCTGCGATGACGGGGACCGGCAGCGCCGCGATGCGCAGCACCAGGCGATTGTAATGAAGTTCGAGCAGCTCGCCCAGGTCAGGCGGTGTGCCGGCATCGAACGCTGCGGCGCGATCACCCAGATCCTGGCCCGCGCTGAACGCACGGCCGGCGCCAGTGATGATCAAGGCGCGGATGGCGCCGTCCTGCTCGATCCGGTCGAAAGCCGCGCGCAAAGCCTCGTGAAGCGCGAGGTTGAACGCGTTCAGCCGTTGCGGGCGATTGAGCGTGATCGTCGCGACCTTGCCATCGATCGCGAGCAGCGCCGCCGGCTCGGCGTCACCGGCCACTGGACCAGCCACCGGGCTCAGGCGGCGAGCTTGAGGGTTGCGGCCCAGCGCGCCGCCCAGGCGGCGGCTTCATCCTCGGCAAGCGTTCCCGAGCAGGCGTCGTGGCGCTCGAGCGGGGCGATGCGGATCGCCCCCTTGCTTTCGAGCAATTCGTCCCAACGCTCGCCGGCCCGGCAGAAGGTGTCCGAGAAGGTTCGGTCGCCGAGCCCGAAGACGAGGAATTTCTTGCCCGCGAGGCTGTCGCATCGTTCGATCGATTCGAACAATGCCTGGCCGTTGTCGGGAATCTCGCCATGGCCGTAGGTCGAGGAGACGATCAAGATCGTGTCGAAGCCGGCAAGCGCTTCGACGTCGAGCCCATCCATCCGCCGCGTCTCGTTGGCGGCACCGACTGAGTCGAGCGCGGCGGCGATCTCCTCGGCGCAAATATCCGCGAGGCCGGTGACCGATGCGACGAAAATTCCAATCCGCTCACTCGACATTGGGGACTCCCGGAAATATAGTTCGAATGCTTATATGTAATATATAGCAGTTTTGCAAGAGGCCAAGATGGCTCAGCCAAGAGCAGAAATCGCGGAGGGGGGTGCGGGCGAGGTCGGCCAGCGGCTTCGCGCCGCCCGCGCCAAGGCCGGCCTGACGCGCCGCCAGCTCGCGACCTTGTCGGCGACATCGGAGCGTTATCTTGCCCATATCGAAGCCGGCACCGCCAACCCCACCGTCGGCGTGCTGGCCGCGCTCGCTGGCGCGCTCGAGCTGGCGGTCGCCGATCTGCTCCCGCTCGGCGGCGAGCGCAGCGCGATCAGGGCCGAAGCGGCCGCGGCGCTGCGGCGCCTTCCCGAAGTGCGGCTGCCGGCCGTGCTCGAAACCCTGCAGCAGCCGGCGCCTTATGATCAATCCAAGGCCCGCCGCTTGGTCCTGGTCGGGCTGCGCGGTGCCGGCAAATCATCGCTGGGGACGGCGCTGGCGGAGCGGCTTGGCGTGCCGTTCATCGAGCTGTCGAAAGAGGTCGAGCGCGCCTATGGCGGCGAGATGCGCTTCCTGATCGAGTTTGGCGGTCCCGGTGCGCTTCGCCGCTACGAGCATAAGGCGTGGGAGGAAGTGGTCGCACGGCACGAGGCGGCGGTGATCGCCACGCCCGGCGGCATCGTCGCCGATACGGGCCTCTACGACCGGATCCTGCAGAGCGCGCACAGCGTCTGGCTCGAAGCCTCGCCCGACGAACATATGAGCCGGGTGATGGCGCAAGGCGACTTCCGGCCGATGGCGAGCAACCGCAATGCGATGGACGATCTCAAGGCCATTCTCGCCGCCCGCTCGCCCGATTATGCGCGCGCGGAGGCGCGGCTCGACACGTCGGCGCAGGATTTCGACGCTACGGTCGACTGCCTCGAGCGGCTGGCTGTCGAGCTGTTGAAATGAATTATAATTCTTGCAGTCCAATAAAATGATCTATAGTGCAGATCGGTCTCAGGAGCATCGCCATGGCCACCAATCTTGCGCCCGCCCCCCAGTCCTCGCCCGTTAAATCGGCCGACGCCACGAGTGCCTCGGCAGCGGACGAGCGCCCGCTGTTCACCTATGAGCGGCAGGGCGGCGCGTGGCGCCATTGGCAGCTCAGCATCGACGGGCGGGTCGCGACCGTTGCGATGAACGTCGATCCCGATGGAGGGCTGGTCGAGGGCTACAAGCTCAAGCTCAACAGCTACGACCTCGGCGTCGACATGGAATTGTACGACATCGTCCAGCGGCTGCGGTTCGAGCATCCCGAGGTCGGCTGCGTCGTCCTCACGTCGGCCGCTGAGCGCATCTTCTGCTCGGGCGCGAACATCTACATGCTCGGCCAGTCGAGCCACGACTGGAAGGTGAATTTCTGCAAGTTCACCAACGAGACCCGCAACGGCTTCGAGGACAGCTCGGCCAGCGGCAGCCTCAAATTCCTTGCCGCGGTCAACGGCACTTGCGCCGGCGGCGGCTATGAGATCGCGCTCGCCTGCGACGAGATCTTGCTGGTCGACGATCGTTCCTCGGCGATCTCGCTCCCCGAGGTTCCGTTGCTCGCGGTCCTGCCCGGCACCGGCGGCCTGACGCGGGTGGTCGACAAGCGCAAGGTGAGGCGCGACCTCGCCGACGTCTTCTGCACCTCCGAGGAAGGCGTGCGCGGCCGGCGCGCGAAGCAATGGGGGCTGGTCGACGATATCGCGACGCCAGGCCGCTGGGCCGAAGCGGTCAAGGCGCGCGCCGATCTACTCGCCGCGCAATCGCGCCGGCCGGCGGCGGCGCAGGCTGGCGTTGGCGTCGCGTTGACCCCGCTCGCGCGGACGATCGATGACGAAGGCTATCATTACAGTCAGGTCGACGTGCGCTTCGATCGCACGCGCCGCTTCGCCACGATCTGTGTGTCCGCCCCCGAAGGCAGCCCGCCCGAGGGCGGCGAAGCGATCCACGCCGAGGGCGCGGGCTTCTGGCCGCTCATTGTCGCGCGCGAGCTCGACGATGCGATCCTGATGCTGCGCACCAACGAGCCGACGCTTGGCCTGTGGCTGCTCGAGACTCGCGGCGACGGCGCCAAGGTGCTTGCTTATGATGCGGCGATGGCGGCCGCCGCCGATCATTGGTTCGTCAACGAGGTGCTCGGCATGCTGCGGCGGACTTTGTCGCGGCTCGATGTCTCGTCGCGCTCGCTCTACGCCATCGTCAAGCCGGGCTCGGCGTTTGCCGGAACGCTCGCAGAATTGCTGTTCGCGGCCGACCGCAGCTACATGATCGAGATGCTGTCCGATCCGGCCGATGGTCCGGTGATCCAGCTCGGCGAGGCCAATTTCGGCTTCTATCCGATGGCCAACGGCCTCGGCCGCCTTGCCAGCCGCTTCCAGGGTGCGCCGGAGCGGCTCGACGAGCTGCGCGAGGTCGCGCGGACGCCGATCCCGTCGGGGGAGGCGCATGACCTCGGCCTCGTCACCTTCGCGCCCGACGACATCGACTGGGACGAGGAAGTGCGGATGGCGATCGACGAGCGCGCGAGCCTCTCGCCCGATGCGCTGACCGGAATGGAGGCGAGCCTTCGCTTCGCCGGTCCCGAGACCGTCTGGTCGAAGGTGTTCGGCCGGCTCTCGGCCTGGCAGAACTGGATCTTCATCCGCCCCAATGCGGTCGGCGAGGGCGGGGCGCTCAAATTGTTCGGCACCGGCCGGCGCGCCGATTTCGACGTCAAGCGCGTCTGATCTTTCCAGGAGAGCCGTGATGGCGATCGATTATCAATCCCGTATCCCCAACAACGTCGATCTGTCGACCGACCGCGGCCTGCAGCGCGCGCTCGAGCACTGGCAGCCGGCCTTCCTCGATTGGTGGAAGGAGCTCGGGCCGGAGCTCTATCAGGATCATGAAATCTATCTGCGCACCGCCACCTCGGTCGATGCCAAGGGCTGGGCGAGCTTCGGCTATGTGAAGATGCCCGACTATCGCTGGGGAATCTTCCTCGCCGACAAGCAGGAGGATCGAAAGATCGGCTTCGGCGACTATCGCGGCACGCCGGCCTGGCAGCAGGTCCCGTCCGAATATCGCTCGATCCTGCGGCGGCTGATCGTCACCCAGGGCGACACCGAGCCAGCCTCGGTCGAGCAGCAGCGCCTGCTCGCGCTGACCGCGCCGTCGCTCTACGACATGCGCAACCTGTTCCAGGTCAATGTCGAGGAGGGCCGCCACCTCTGGGCGATGGTCTATCTGCTCCATGCTTATTTCGGGCGCGACGGGCGCGAGGAAGCCGAGGACATGCTCTACCGGCACTCGGGCGACATCGACAATCCGCGCATCCTCGGCACGTTCAACGAGCCGATCGACGACTGGCTGTCGTTCTTCATGTTCACTTACTTCACCGATCGCGACGGCAAATATCAATTGAAGTCGCTCGCTGAATCGGGCTTCGATCCGCTCGCCCGGACCTGCAAGTTCATGCTCACCGAGGAAGCGCATCACATGTTTGTCGGCGAGACCGGCCTCGGGCGGGTGATCAAGCGGACGCTCGAGGAGATGCAGAAGCAGGGCGACGATCCGGTCGCGCTGCGCAAGGCGGGCGTGGTCGATCTGCCGCTGATGCAGCGCTACATCAATTTCTGGTATTCCTCGGCGCTGGACCTGTTCGGCTCGGAAATCTCGTCGAACGCCGCCACCTATTTCGCCAACGGCCTCAAGGGCCGCCCCGACGAGGACAATTTCGCCGATCACGACGCGAGCGAGACCGTCGAGACGCTCGACACGCCCGACGGCCCGCAGGATGTGGCGACCCGCAACGCGATGAACTACATTACCCGCTCAGCCTATGTGCGCGATTGCGAGATCGGCCTGACGCGCTGGAACCGGACGATCGCCAAGGCGGGCTTCGACGCCGCGCTTCGGCTCCCCTCCGAGCGCTTCAACCGCAAGGTCGGGCTTTGGGCGGGTGCCGATCTCGGCGTCGACGGAACCCCCGCCTCGCGTGCCGAGATCGAGGCGGCGCTGCCGAGCCAGTCCGACCGCGACTATGTGAAATCGCTGATGGTGCCGGTGCGCGAGATCGGCAAGATTGCCAACTGGATCGCGCCGCCCGATCGCGGCATCAACAACAATGGCGTGGATTTCGAATATGTGAGGGCTGCCTGAGGAGCAAAAGCTTGGAGCAAGGCTTGCTGATGACGAACAGCTGCGCTCCTATGCCGGCCCGTCGCTGGAACGAGACGCCTTGAACGGCGCGAGGGAGGGGAACGGACATTGACAGCGGACATGGATAGCAGCAGCGCGCGGACGATCGCCGACCTTCCCGAACGCTTCAACGCCGCATGCGATCTGCTCGACCACAATGTCGCCGAACGCGCGGATAAAGTGGCGGTGATCGATCGCGACGGCCGCACCACTTACGGCGATCTCGCCGACCGAGTCGCGGCGATGGCGGCGGTGTTCGGCGCGCTTGGCGTGCGGCGCGAGCAGCG
>NZ_JAKFCG010000076.1:0-2882 GCF_036677245.1 Sphingomonas sp. | reverse complement strand
GATGCCGAGCTGCCGGGCATGCTGGAGTTCCGCCGCTGGGGCGGCGAGCTGATTGCGCTCGACCAGGGCGGCACCGCCTTCGCGCCGTTCGATCTCGAAGCGGTGCTCGAAGCACTGCTCACCGGCACCGAGACGCAGGATCCGGTGCCGACGCGCGACGACATCCACATCTGGGGCGAGCTCGAAGCGCGCCTGCAGAACCCCGACCTGATGATCCTCGCCGGCATGAACGAGGACATCTGGCCGCCAGTGGCCGACCCCGGCCCGTGGCTCAGCCGCGGCATGCGGATCGGTATCGGGCTCGAGCCGCCGGAGCGGCGGCAGGGCCAGGCGGCGCATGATTTCGCCATGGCTGTCGGCAACGCCGAGGTGCTGATCGCCTATGCCGAGCGCATCGGCACGTCCCCGGCGCTGCCCTCGCCGCTGCTGCAACGGCTCTACGCCTTCATAGGCGAGGCGGATGCCGAGGTGGTGCGGGCGCGGGGCGCGCGCTGGCTGGCGCAAGCCGAGGCGATCGACTTTGCCAGAGTGCCACGCCCTGCGGACCGGCCAGTGCCCAATCCACCGGCCAACATCCGGCCGCGACGGTTGTCGATCACCGAGATCGAGCCGCTGATGCGCTCGCCCTACGATATCTACGCCAAGCATGTGCTGGCGCTGAGGCGCCTCGAACCACTGGGCACCGAGCCGAGCGCCCGCGAGCGCGGCACGATGATCCACGGCGTGTTCGAGAAGTTCATCGCTGCGGGGCTCGACCTCGACCTGCCCGAGGCCCTGCCGGAAATGATGGGCATGGCGCGCGATGCCTTCGCCGGGCTCGACGCCATCAAGGAACGCCGCGACATCTGGCTGAAACGCTTCGAGCGGGCGGCGCGGCAATTCCTCGACTACGAGCGGCGGCGCGATGACGAGATTGTCGAGCGCCATGCCGAGACCAAGGGCGAGTGGAAATTCCCGGCCCTCGACAACTTCACCCTCGTCGGCAAGGCCGACCGGCTCGACGTGAAGCGCGACGGCACGCTGGAGATCATCGACTTCAAGACCGGCGGCGTGCCGCAGCCCAAAGATATGACGGCGTTCGATGCGCCGCAGCTGTTGCTCGAAGCTGCGATGGCGCGGGCCGGAGTGTTCCCGGGCATCACCCCACGCGACAGCTCGGCGCTGACCTACATCAAGATCGGCCTCGGGCCGGCGGCGTTCCAAATCAAGCCGTTCAAGCTGCCCAAGGGCATGAGCCTGATGGACGCGGTGGGCGAGATCGAGCGCCGCATGCAGCGGCATGTCGATGCGTTCCTGCTGCATGACGGGCTGCCGATGGCGGCGCGCATCCGGCCGCGGGTGGAGACGGGTCGAAAGTCCTACCCGGGCGACTACGACCACCTCGCCCGCACCGACGAATGGACACTGACCGCCGGAGTGGACGACCCATGAGCCGGCGCCTTTTGAGCCCGATGCCGCAGCAGATCGTTGCGGCGCAACGCGACGCCTCCGATCCGGAGCGCAGCGTCTGGGTGACGGCCAATGCCGGCTCGGGCAAGACCTATGTGCTGACCGCCCGCGTGCTGCGGCTGCTGCTGAGCGGCGCGAAGCCCGAGGAAATCCTCTGCCTGACCTACACCAAGGCGGCGGCGGCGGAGATGCGTGGCCGCGTCGCCGAGCGGCTCGGGCAATGGGCGCTCGAAAGCGAAGACGAACTGATCAAGGACCTGACGGCCTTAAGCGGCGTGCCGCCGACGCCGGGGATGCGGCTGCGCGCCCGCTCGCTGTTTGCGCGCGCCCTTGAGGCACCGGGCGGCTTGCGCATCCAGACCATCCACGCCTTCTGCGAGAGCGTGCTGCACCGCTTCCCGCGCGAGGCGGGCGTGCCGTTCGATTTCAGCGTGCTGGAGGAGCACCAGCGCGACAGCATGCTGCTCGAAGCCCGGGAGACGGTGATCGCCGCCGGGCTGCGCGGCAGTGGCGAGGCGACGGCAGTCGAAACGCTGTTCGGCCTGCTCAGTGATTTCCAGATCGAAACAGCGATCCTCGAAGCGCTGAACCAGCAGCGCACGCTGCGGCGGGTCTTGGCGCAGCCGCGCGTCGCCAAGCGCGAGTTGCGGAAGCTCGTCGGCGATATCGGCTCGATCGACGAGGTGATGGACGAGATCAGCTCGGGCTACGGGCTCAGCCGTGATGACCACGCCACGATCTTCTCGCTGATCGTGCCCGATCCCTACGGCACCGATTTCGTCGACCGGCTGAGCCAGATCGACCCGGAGCGACCGGACGCCGACGACCTGCTCGATGCGTTCCTGACGCAGGCCGATCGCACGGCGCGGAAGACGCTGATCAAGAAAGCTGCGGCGGTGCTGATCCCAGATGTGGCGGCACGCGTCGTGGCCGAGGGGCAGCGGCTCGAGCGGCTGTACCAGAAGCTGGTGACGGCCGAACTGGTAGCGCGCAGCGAAGCGATGCTCGATGTGGTTGCGGCGATCTCGGCGCATTACGAGAAGGCGAAGCGGGCCCGCTCGCTGCTCGATTTCGACGATCTGATCGAGAAGCTCGCGGCGCTGCTGCGCGACGAGGCACAGGGCACGTGGGTGCGCTACAAGCTCGATGCCGGACTCAGCCACATCCTCGTCGACGAGGGGCAGGACACCAATCCGCTGCAGTGGCAGGTGGTCGGGGCGCTGATCGACGATTTCTTCTTCGGCGATAGCGCTGCCGCCGACCGGCCGCGCACACTGTTCGCGGTGGGTGACCAGAAGCAGTCGATCTTCTCGTTCCAGGGCGCCGATCCGGAAGTATTCGTCGAGGCGGGGCGCCAGTACGCCTTCAGCGCCAAGGCGGCGCATTTCGAGATCACCCCGGTGCCGCTGCGCTACAGCTTCCGCACGCTGCCC
>NZ_JAKFCG010000075.1:0-31726 GCF_036677245.1 Sphingomonas sp. | reverse complement strand
AGCGAGGAGAATGAGGGCGACGATATCGACGCCGGCGAGGAAGGTTGGGTCAGCGACGCGGTGCGGCGCTATGCGGCCCGCCT
Source organism: Sphingomonas sp. (assembly GCF_036677245.1). Lineage (GTDB taxonomy): Bacteria > Pseudomonadota > Alphaproteobacteria > Sphingomonadales > Sphingomonadaceae > Allosphingosinicella. The sequence goes on along the minus strand of NZ_JAKFCG010000075.1, from coordinate 31,643 downwards.
CGCGAAGCAGGTTCGCGCGTGGCTCGATCATCCCTTTCATGTCGAGGCGCGCGGTCGGCCGCTGCGGCCCGAGGACATATTGATCCTCGTTCGCCGCCGCGGCACGCTCGCATCGCTGATCGTCGCCCGGCTGCACGCCGAGGGCGTTCCGGTCGCCGGGGTCGACCGGCTGCTGCTCAGCGCGCCGCTCGCCGTCCAGGATCTGCTCGCAGCGGCGCGTTTCGCGCTCCAGCCGCTCGACGATCTCAACCTCGCGTCGCTGCTCGTCTCGCCGCTGTTCGGCTGGAGCCAGGACGATCTTTTCGCGGTCGCACATCGGCGGACTGGCGCGCTGTGGCCGCATCTGCGCCAGCACCCTCGCGCGCTCGCCGAGGCGGCTGCTTTGCAAGGGCTCGGCGAAATCCTGGCGATGGCCGACTATGCCACGCCCCACCAATTCTTCGAGACGATCCTCTCGGGGCCGCTCGACGGCCGCCGCCGGCTGCTTGAGCGCCTTGGCCCCGAGGCGCGCGATCCGATCGAGGAATTGCTCGCCAGCGCGCTCGACTTCGAGGCGAGGTCGGCACCGTCGCTGCAGCGTTTCATCGACTGGTTCGCGCGCGGCGACGTCGAAATCGTCCGCGACCCCGGCAGCCCGATCGACGCGGTGCGGGTGATCACCGTCCATGGCGCGAAGGGATTGCAGTCCCCGATCGTGATCCTCGCCGACGCTTGCGCCGATCCCGACCGAAAGGGCGGCGGCCTGCGCGGCGCCTCGGCGAAGCTTGGCGACGCCGAGGCCATCCCGATCCTCCGCCCGCGCAAGGAGGAATTGGTCGAGCCGCTCAAATCGCAGCTCGAAGCCCAAGAGCAGCGCGAGCGCCAGGAGCATTGGCGGCTGCTCTATGTCGCGCTGACCCGTGCCGAGGAACGGCTGTTTCTGGGCGGAGCGCTTGGGCCGGCCGATCGCAACGGGCCCCCAGTCGCGAGCTGGCATGCGATCGTCGAGCGCGCGCTGAATGGGCTCGGCTGCGAGTGGCAGGACGATCCCTTGTGGGGGCGGGGCATGCGCCTGGGTGTCGCTGAGACGCCGTCGAGCCGGCCCGCGGCTCCGCCCGCGCGCGCCAGCGCAACCTTGCCGGCGTGGCTCAGCCAAGCGGCCCCGGCCGAGCTGCGCCCGCCACGGCCGCTGGTGCCCTCCGCGATCGGCGACGACGACGCCCCCGATCCGCCGCCGAGCCCGGCGATGCGTCAGGCGGCCGAGCGCGGCAAGCTTCTCCATTCTTTGTTCGAGCGGCTTCCCGAAGTGGCTCCGGCGGATCGCGCCGCTTTGGCCGACGTGTGGCTCGAGCGATCGGCCGGGATCGCCGATGCGGCGGTTCGGCGGGAGCTCGTCGACAATGCCTGCGCGATCATTTCCCACCCCGATTTCGCTGGCATCTTCGCGCCGGAGGCGCTGGCCGAGGCGCCGATCGCCGCGGTCACTGCCGACGGCAGCGTGATCACCGGGACTGTCGACCGGCTGCTGGTGACGCCGGATCGGATCGGATTCGTTGACTTCAAGACCGGGCGCAACGCCCCAACCGGCCCGGATTCCATCCCGGCGCCGCATCTTCGCCAGATGGCGGCCTATGTCGCCGCGCTCGAGGTGATCTTCCCCGGCCGCAAGGTCGAGGCAGCCTTGCTCTACACCGCAGGCCCGGCGCTGTTCGCGCTCGACCGCAGCCGGCTCGCGCCGCACATGCCGGGCGCGGAAACGCCCCACCATCCGATTGGCGCCCCGATTGCCGGTTGAGCGCCCCAATTGCCAGTTGAGCGAACGCCCGGCAGTTCCTACATACTTCAGACGTTCCGCAGGAGATCAACATGGCTACCAAGACCGTCACCGACGACAGCTTCCAACAGGATGTGCTGAGCGCATCCGGCCCGGTGCTCGTGGACTTCTGGGCGGAATGGTGCGGCCCGTGCAAGATGATCGGGCCGGCGCTGGAAGAGATCAGCGACGAGCTCGACGGCAAGGTGACGGTGGCCAAGCTGAACATCGACGACAATCCCGACGCTCCCGCCAAATATGGCGTGCGCGGTATCCCGACGATGATCCTGTTCAAGGACGGGGTGCCGGCGGCGACCAAGGTCGGCGCCGCGCCGAAGAGCGCGCTGCAAAGCTGGCTGGAACAGCAGCTCTAGACGCTCCCGGTTCCGCTTAGGCGGGGCGCTGGGTTTCATGGGCTAGGAATCCGCTCGCCGGGGGTGGTCCTGAACGCTGTCGCGAACGGCTCGCTCCCGAGCCATAGGCCTTGTTCGTCGCCCCTGCGCCGACCCTCCGGCGCAGGGCGCGTCAATTGACTTGAACAGGGGCCGACCCTACATCCCGCGACGGATACTGCGGGGAGCGGCCGCCTCGGCTGCGCAGGTTTGCAGACGCGCAATTAACGACAGGATCACCCATGTTTGGCGGATTTGCCAAAACCATCTTCGGATCATCAAACGACCGCTACGTCCGCTCGCTGCAAAAGATCGTCGACCGCATCAACGGTTTCGAACCGACCATCTCCGCAATGACCGACGACGAGCTGCGCCAGCAGACCGCGATCTTCCGCCAGCGGGTGGAAAGCGGCAGCTCGCTCGAGGACATCCTTCCCGAGGCATTCGCCACCGTTCGCGAGGCCGCGTCAAGGACGCTCGGTCAGCGCCATTACGACGTCCAGATGGTCGGCGGCATCGTGCTTCACCGCGGCGAGATCGCCGAGATGCGCACCGGCGAGGGCAAGACCCTGGTCGCGACGCTTGCGACCTACCTCAACGCCATCCCGGGCAAGGGCGTGCACGTCGTCACGGTCAACGATTATCTCGCCCGCCGCGACGCCGACTGGATGGGCCAGATCTACCGCTTCCTCGGCATGACCGTGGGCGTGATCGTCCCCAATCTCACCGATCACCAGCGCCGCGCGGCTTACGCCTCCGACATCACCTACGGCACCAACAACGAATTCGGCTTCGACTATCTGCGCGACAACATGAAATATGAGCGCAACCAGATGGTGCAGCGGCCGTTCAATTTCGCGATCGTCGACGAGGTGGATTCGATCCTGATCGACGAGGCGCGGACGCCGCTGATCATCTCCGGGCCGACCGACGACAAATCCGAGCTCTACATGTCGGTCGACGCGCTGGTGCGCCAGCTCGAGCCGATCGATTACGAGGTCGACGAGAAGCAGAAATCGGTCGTGCTGACCGAGGACGGCACCGAGAAGGTCGAGCGCATGCTCGAGGATGCCGGGCTGCTGTTCGGCGCCAACCTCTACGATTTCGAGAACACCCAGGTGGTCCACCACCTGAACCAGTCGCTGCGGGCGAACATCATCTTCAAGCGCGACACCGACTATATCGTCAAGGACGACAAGGTCATCATCATCGACGAGTTCACCGGCCGCATGATGGAGGGCCGGCGCTGGTCGGACGGCCTCCACCAGGCGGTCGAAGCGAAGGAGGGGGTGCGGATCGAGCCGGAGAACCAGACGCTCGCGTCGATCACCTTCCAGAATTACTTCCGCCTCTATCCCAAGCTCGGCGGGATGACCGGCACCGCGCTGACCGAGGCGCCCGAATTCTACGACATCTACAAGATGAACGTCGTCACCATCCCGACCAACGTGCCGGTGCAGCGCATCGACGAGGATGACGAATTCTACAAGAATATCGGCGACAAATTCGCGGCCATCGCCAAGTCGATCAAGGAGAAGCAGGAGATCGGCCAGCCGGTGCTGGTCGGCACCGTCTCGATCGAGAAATCGGAGCTGCTGTCGGAATATCTCAATCGCGAAGGCGTCAAGCACGAGGTGCTCAACGCGCGCTATCACGAGCATGAAGCGCATATCGTCGCGCAGGCCGGCGCGATGGGTGCGGTGACGATCGCGACCAACATGGCCGGCCGCGGGACCGACATCCAGCTCGGCGGCAACGTCGATTTCCGGATCGACGACGAGCTCGCGGACATGCCCGACGGGCCGGAACGCGATGCCGCGATCGCGCGCATCAAGGCCGAGGTCGCCGAGCAGAAGGACCGCGTGCTCGCGGCCGGCGGGCTGTTCGTGCTCGGCACCGAGCGCCACGAGAGCCGGCGGATCGACAACCAGCTGCGCGGCCGTTCCGGACGCCAGGGCGATCCGGGTCTCAGCCGCTTCTATCTCAGCCTTGACGACGATCTGCTGCGCATCTTCGGGCCGCAAACGATGTTCGCGCGTCTGATGAACAAGAACCTCGAGGATGGCGAGGCGATCGTCAGCCCGTGGATCTCAAAGGCGATCGAGACCGCGCAGAAGAAGGTCGAGGCGCGCAACTACGACATCCGCAAGCAGGTCGTCGAGTTCGACGACGTGATGAACGACCAGCGCAAGGTGATCTACGAGCAGCGCGCCGACATCATGGACGCGGAGACGGTCGGCGACGTGGTCGAGGACATGCGCCTCGAGACGGTGAATTCGATCGTCGGCGAGGCGTGCCCGCCCAACAGCTATCCCGAGCAATGGGACGTCGCGCTGCTCAAGGAGCGGATAGAGGACGTGTTCGGCCTGCAGCCGCCGATCGACGCGTGGCTGACCGAGGATGCGGTCGAGCCGGAGCTGCTCGTCGAGCGGATCCGCGAATTGGCGGACGCGCAAATGGCCGAGAAAGCGGCGATCCTGCCGCCCGAAACCTACATCCAGGTCGAAAAGAACGTGCTGCTGCAGTCGCTCGACCAGCATTGGAAGGACCATCTCGCGACGCTCGATGCGCTCCGCCAGGTCATCCACCTGCGGGCTTATGCGCAGAAGAAGCCGATCGACGAATATAAGCATGAGGCTTTCGCGCTGTTCGAGCGGATGCTCGGCGCGATCCGCGAGGGCGTGACCCGGACCTTGGCGCATGCCCGCTTCACGGTCGAGGATGATCCCTCGCTGGCCGACTTGAGCGAGTTCGGCGATCTTCCCGAGCTGCCGGACTTCATCACCAGCCATATCGATCCGCTCAGCGGCGACGATGACAGCGCCGACATCGATTCCGCGACCGGCAACATCCTTTCGCGCTTGCCGCCGTTGCAAATGCCGAAGCCGGAGATGCCGGCAGGTGTGATTGCCGAGGAAGAGGAGGGGAAGGTCGGCCGCAACGCGCCTTGCCCGTGCGGCTCGGGGCGCAAATACAAGCATTGCCACGGCGCGCTCTGAGACCGCAAATAGTCGCGCTTTTGAGGCAAATTTAACCGTCCCTTAGGGCGCGATGGCCGATTGTGCTCCCGCGCCGGTGGGAGCGGCATTCGACATGGATGGAGTGGGCATCAGCATGGGCGTGGAAGGCGAGGACGACGGTCCGCACAAGCGGCGCAGCAAGCGCTCGCTCGTGCTTCTCGCCGCCAAGGTGCGCCTGCCGGGCGGGCTGATGGATGTGCGGCTGCGCAATCTTTCCCAGAACGGCGCCTTGCTCGAGGCCGAGACGATGCCGCCGGTCGGCAGCGAATTGGTGTTCGAGCGCGGCGAGACGATCGTCACGGCGCGTGTCGCCTGGGCCGCAAAGGGCCGGTTCGGTATCGAGTTCCTGACGCCGATCGAGGAAAGCGAGGTGCTGGTCCACGTCGGCCGCCCACGCGCCAAGCCGCCGACCAGCGAGCCCGGGCGGCTCTATCGGCGCGACCCCGTACGCAGCCCCGCGACCAGCACCGGCAGCTGGCCGAAGCCGAGCGGAAGCTAGCTTCGCCGGCGTCCGCCGGGGTAAAAGCTCCGAGCGGCGGCTTGATGGCAAGGTGGCCGTGCGCCACCCCGCCACCACCCGCTCCGATTATTTCAAGACGGCTTCGCGAACCATCATCGTGCCCAACACGGTGCGAATGGCACCGCGCGCGGCCTGCTCCTGCGATGCCTTGCTCAACGACCCCCAGATCTTCTCGCCCATCTTATATTCTTCGGCGGTCGAGCGGTCGAACGCGGCCATGTTGGCATATTCGGTGGCGAGGATGATGTCCGGCTCGTCCTTGCGGGGATCGGCAACCAGCAGGACCTTGTAGCTGACGATATGCCCGGCCTTCTTCAACGCTTCCTGCTGCTCCTGCCAGGGACCGGCAAGCCATTTCATATAATCGTCGAAATGGCCGTCGACGGTCTTGATCTGCCCATAGTCCCAAACCGATCCCTTGCTGTACGAAGGGGCCTCGCTTTGCGCGAGCGCGGGAGCTGCAAAAAGTCCGAGAGCGATCAGAAATGTGGATCCGTAGCGCATAGAGCCTCCTGTTTTGCGGTACGCAGACCGTCATCACTGGACCTGCACCGAACGAAGCTGTCCGCGCGGATTGCGTTTCCCACGACTCCCCCGGCATCAGGACATTAGCACCTCGTTTCAGTTCGACAATGACGCCGCCGGAAGCAGGCGCTCCGCGACGCAGGCGAGGGGAGCCGAAGGGACGAGGGAAGGCTTTTTCGGTCGATCAGCGCCGATGGCGGGAGCCAAGCGGCAGCTGGTTCGTTTGGAACCGGATTTGCGCGCAGATCGTCGATTTCGGCGATGTGCCCGCACGTCACCAAACAGGAGAAACAATGTGAAAGCTTTGATGACCGCCGCCGTGGCAGCCGGATGTCTCGCACTCGCCGCTTGCGGCGGCAGCGGCGACGATTCGCTTGGGGAGCAGGCGCAGGAGAATATGGAGAATAAGGCGGACGCGCTCGACGCCGCGGCCGACAACACGAGCGGCGCCGCAGCAGACTCGCTCGAAGCTCAAGCGGACGCCACGCGCGAAGCGGGCGAGGCGAAGGAAGAGGCGATCGACGACGCCGATCTCAATGCCGATGCGATGACCCCTGCCGAGACGAACGCAGTAGTCGCTCAATAACAGACTGCATGGTCCGGGCCATCTGACCCGAACCGATCTCTGAGGCGGCGTATTGCCATGCGCCGCCTCATTATCCGCCGATCCGAGAGGCTTGGCTTCCGGGCTTGAGCCGGGGCTTCAGGCGAACTTGAATCCTTCCTTGTTCATCAATGCGGTCAGTTCCTTGTCCTTCTCCTCGGAGAGCCAGGCGCGGAAGCGCGGGAAGACGTCGTCCTCTTCCTCGCGCATATGCCGCTCGATCATCGTCCGGAATTCCGCGACTCTCGGCAGCCACGACGGGTCGTCTTTCGCCATCGCTTCAAGTTCGTAGAGGTAGGTCTTCACATAGCCGTGATCCGCGGTGAGGTGATCCGCATCGACCCTCTCGCCGGCTTCGCGCAGCGCGGGGTAGATGACATTTTCTTCCTGCAGCGCATGCTTGGTCAGCGCATATTTGAGCTTGGCGAGGAGGTGCGAGCGCATCATCGTCTGGCTGTCGTTGGTCGCTTGGATCTTGTCGAACACTGCCAGGGTCATCTTATGCTCGGTGGCGAGGGCGTCGGACCAATTGCCGGTAGCGCCGCTGGTGAATTGGACGAACAATTTGCGCCCGACATTGGCCGCCAGCCCAATCGCCGCGCCAGCAACGGCGGCGCCCACCAGCACGCCTGCACTGCCGCTGCTCCAGCCGGACTCGTTCGCACTCGATCGTTTCTTGGTTGCCATGGTGGATTTCCTCCTCGAATGCCGATTGCAACCCGGATTGATCGACAATGTTCCTGATCACGCCGGGAGCCGTGGCCCGACGACATCGGGAGCGGACGAAGGCCCGTCGCCGGGCCGGTGAGGCCTGTTTCAGCCTGCCTGCTCGGCGCCCGGTGCTGGCTCCAGGCCGAACACGCTTCGCCCTCCATAGGAATGGGAGAGACGGCGTTCCTCGACGATGAAGGCGTCGACCGATGCTCCCGCGGCGCCGCGCTCGAGCCGCCGCGCCTGCGCATCGAGGCGGCGGACGGCGCCGAGCTTCTCCTCATTGCCGAGCCTTGCCTTGTCGACGGCGCTCTTCATCACCGCGATCGTCTCGTCATAGACCTTGAGCGGCACCGAATAGGGGTGGCGGTCCTTGCCGCCGTGGGCGAGCGAGAAGCGCGCCGGGTCGCTGAACCGGCAGGGTGTGCCGTGGACCACCTCGGCGACCAACGCGAGCGCGCGGACGGTGCGCGCGCCCACGCCGGGCACCAGCATCAGCTCGGCGAAGTCGCTGGGGCCTTGCTCCGCAGCGGCGGCGAGTGCGCCCTGGAGCCGGCGCGCGACGACATCCTTGGGGCGGACGTCATGGTGCTCGGGCATGATCAGGTGGGGAAGCAGCTGCTGGTCGCTCGGCGGTGGCGGCGGTCCGAGCGCGCTGTACTCGCGAACGATCCGGTCCGGGCCCCAATCGCGCAACAGCTCGAGCTGGCTGCTGCGCGATCCCGCCGCGCGTCGGTCGGTGAGGTTCAGGATCTCGCCGACGGCTTTTCCGTCGATCGCATTGTGGGGGGCCTCGACGAAGCTCTCGAGGCCTTCCGAAAGCCAATGGTAGCGGCGCGCGAGCCGGCCGTTCATGCCCTGCTGGACCACCACCCATTTGCCGTCATCGGTGACGATGAAGCCGTGCAGGTAGAGATCGAAGCCGTCCTGCACCGCGGCGCTGTCGACCTTCGCGACCAGCCGGCTGCTTCGCGCCAGCGCACTGCCATCAAGCCCTGTGCGGGCACCGACCGCGGCCAGCTCGTCCGGAGTCTTGCGCGAGTGCCGGCCGCGGCCGCCGCAGACATGGATGCCAAGCTCGCCGGCAAGCGGCGTCAGGCCGCGCTTGAGTGCGCCGACGACGCTGGTGGTGATGCCCGACGAATGCCAGTCCATCCCCATCACCGCGCCGAACGACTGGAACCAGAAGGGATGGGCGAGGCGGCGCAGGAATTCGTCGCGGCCATAATGGTGGACGATCGCCTGGGTGATCACAGCGCCGAGCCGCGTCATGCGCTGCCCGAGCCACGCCGGCACGCGGCCGCCGTGAAGCGGAAGATCGGCGCTGCCGGCTCGTCTGGTCACGGCCGCGATCATAGAACATAGGCGGAACATTGCAAGCATCGCTGCGGCGCATCAGACGAGGACTGATCACGGTCCGTCAGGCGCAACGCGTTGTTCGGCAGCAATTTTTTGGGCTCCGAAAAAGCAAAATGCCCATTGACTGCTGCTCGCCGCACATTGCACCTTCCATCGATGATCGAGCACGCTCTCTTTCTGATGCTGGTAGCTGCTGCGCCCGTTGATGTGCAGCCGACGGCTCCAGCGGGGAAATGGGTGGTCGATTTTGCAGACGCGCAATGTGTCGCGTCGCGAGACTATGGTTCAGGCGACGACAAGCTGACATTTTTATTGAAGCCGTCACCGCTCGGAAACGTGATGCAGATCGGCTTTTTGCGATCCGGTAAGAAAGCCGTCGCGGAGCAAGTCCCGGCGCGGCTCACGCCTGATGAAGGCAAGCCCATTTCAACATCCGCACTGGTATTCGGCTCGAAAACCGCCGGCAACATGATCATGCATCGGATCAATCTGCCGTGGCAGGACTATGCTCTCTTGCGTGAGGCAAGTCGGGTAACGCTCGATGTGAAGGGACAGCCGCAAGTGAGCCTCCAGCTTGCGCAGATGAAGGAGCTATCAAAGGCCATCGACGTGTGTTTGCAGGATCTGCAGGAGGTATGGAGTGTGGGAACGACACGGGAGGCTCGCATCAGGCAAGTCGCTAAGACACGTCCTTCCTTGAAATCCATGTTCTCGTCCGAGGATTACCCCGAAATCGCGCTGTTGGAGGAGCAGGGCGGTCAGCTCAGCTTCGTGCTGCTCATCGACGAGAAAGGCTCGATCGCCGATTGCACGGTTGATCAGACGAGCGGCTATGCCTCCCTCGACGCACAATCCTGCTATGTCATCAAAACCCGCGCAAGATTTTCGCCTGCTATCGATGCCCAGGGCAAGCCTGTGAAGAGCAGCCAAACCGGGAGAGTCCGATGGCTGCTTTCGCCCCCCGTTTCACGAACGGGCGGCAGTGATTTGAGTGGCGCAGATTCGCTTCGCCGTTCTACGGACAGGGGTGAAGGATCTGAATGAATGGCTCCCCGGGACGGATTCGAACCATCGACCAACCGGTTAACAGCCGGTTGCTCTACCGCTGAGCTACCGGGGAGCAGCCTCTTCAGGCAGGCGCGCCTATAGCAGCATGTTTTTTGGACTGGCAAGGCGTCGCACGGGGTTAGAAGGCGAATTGCTCCATCGCGATCCGCTCGTCGAGCGCATGCTCGGGATCGAACAGGAGGCTCAGCGCCATCGCGCGTTCGACCCGCACCTTGACCGTCGCGACGTCGCGCACCTCGATCTGGTCGGCGACCGCCGAAACCGGCCTTTTGACCGGATCGAGCACCCGGAACGAGATCGTCAGATCGTCGGGAATCAGCGCGCCGCGCCACCGGCGTGGACGGAACGGGCTGATCGGGGTCAGCGCGGTCATGTTCGAGCCGAGCGGCAGGATCGGTCCCTGCGCCGAGAAATTATAGGCGGTCGAACCGGCCGGGGTCGCGGTCAGTACCCCGTCGCAGACGAGCTCGGGAAGGACGACACGGCCGTTGACCGACACTTCGATCCACGCGGTCTGGCGCGTCTCGCGAAGCAATGAGACCTCGTTGATCGCGTAATATTTGAGCGTCGCGCCGCCGACCGTGGTGGCTTCCATCGCCAGCGGCGGCACCGCGAATGCCTTGGCGCGGCTGAGCCGTTCCTGGAGGTCCTCGACGCGCCATTCGTTCATCAGGAAGCCGACCGTGCCGCGGTTCATGCCGAACACCGGGCAGAGGCCGTCGCGGTCGAGCATCTCGTGAAGCGTGTGCAGCAGGAAGCCGTCGCCGCCGATCGCGACGATCCGCTTGGCCTGCTCGATCGGAACGAATTGATAGCGCTCGCGCAGCTCGGCTTCAGCCGATTGCGCCGCCTCGGCGAGGGAGGCGACCAGCGCCGTCGGCGTATCCAGTGGTTCGGCCATCGCCGCCATTGCTAGGGTCGTTCCCCGCCGCGGGCAAGGCGGCGCATGTCCCAGCCGGGGGCAAGCCGCCATCGCGGATGTGAAAGCGATTGGCGGCGCGGCGGGGGCGGGTTAGAGCGCTTGTCCGGGGAAGGGTCAGGTCGTGAGGGCCGGAAAGCGCGCCAGCATATGAAACACGATCCTCTGACGAGCCGCCCTGCGGCGCGTCGCGGCGCCAACGCGCGCGATCCGAACCTGGTCTAGGCGCGCAACGATGGCCGCGGCCCGAACCAACAGCAAAAGAAGGGCAAGAGCCGCGACGCCATTGTTCATCCTGTCGGCGCGGCATCGTGATCCGCTCACCCATATGGTCGAGCAGGCGGGCTGGCAGCCGATCGCCGCGCGCCGCTCCGCCGGTGCTGAGGCGCGCTTCGTCACCTCGCGCGCCTCAGTGGCTTTGGTCGATGCACGCGACGCGCTCGACGAGGCCCATCAAGGGGTGCGCATCCTCGCCGATGCGGTCGAAGCCAATGCAGGGGCATTGCTGGTGCTGGTCTCCGCTGAGGACAGCGCCGCGCTCGCCCAGTTTCACGACGAGGGTGCGACCCATTTCCTCGTCGCGCCGTTCAGCGACGACGAATTCCTGCAGGCCCTGCGCTTCGCCGACCGCCACGCCGAGCGGGTCGGCGGCGGCTACCGGCCGCTCCGGCGCAGCGGCGAGGAGCAGCCGGGCGACGAACCGGCGTCGTGGCGCTGGCGCCCAGGATCGCGAACCGTCGAGCTCAGCCCGGCGCTCGCCCGCAAGGCCGGCTTCGGCGAGGACGAGGGACGGCGCGTGTCGCTGATGGACTTGTTCCGCAGGCTCGATGCGGAAGGCCGGCGCGCGGCGCGGTTCGCGGTCGATCGGCTGATCGCCACCGGCGAATCGACGGCCTTCGCCCATCATGATGGCGCCGGCGGGGCGCGGCTCGCGCATCATCTCCGCGTCGAGGGCGCTGCGGGCGAAATCGTCGGCCACACCGAGACGATCCGGCCCGACGCTCCGCCCGGCTTCCATTCGCGCGATCCGCTGACCGGGGTTCGCGACGGCCAGGCCGCGCGCGCCTGGATCGAGGATCAGCTTGCAAGCGGCGCGCCGCACCAGCCGGCGTTGGTCGTGCTGCTGCTCGCGGTGAGCCGGTTCGATGCGATCAACGCCGCGTTCGGGCGGGCGACGGGCGACGCCGTGCTCCAGGCCGCGGCGCGCCGCATCGAGCGGCTGGTCGACGCCGACAACAAGCGTCGCCTCGTCGCGCGTCTCGCCGGTGCCCAGTTCGCGGTTATGCTCGCGGCGCCGACCAGCCTCGCCGAAGGCCGGTTCATGGCGGTGCAACTGGTCGAGGCGCTCGCGCGCCCGTTCATGTCGGGCGATCACGTCATCACCCTGGGCAGCCGCGTCGGCGTGGTCGCGGCGGCGCCCGGCGACGATCCCGCCAGCCTGCTGCGCCGCGCGAGCACCGCGCTCGTCGAAGCGGCGGCGAGCGAAGCGGGGCCGATCAGGGTGCTCGACGCCGGCGCGCAGAATGAAGCCGCGGTCGGCGACCAGCTCGAGATCGACCTCAGGCGCGCGCTCGATGCCGATCAGATCGACATCTTGTTCCAGCCACAGGTCGCGGTGACGAGCGGCAAGATAACCGGCGTCGAAGCGCTCGCGCGCTGGCGTCATCCGGAATTTGGCGAGCTTGGCGCGACGACCTTGTTCGGCGTCGCCGAACGCTCCGATTATCTCGTCCAGCTGTCCGATCACGTCCAGCGCAAGGCGATCGCCGCCGCCGCCGCATGGCCCGCCGTGCTCGACGGGCTGCGCCTGTCGGTCAACATCACCGCCGCGGACATCGTCCGGCCCGGCTTTGCGGAGCAATTCGTCGCTTTGGTCGGCTCGCTCGGCTTCGCGCCCGAGCGGCTCACCGTCGAGGTGACCGAGAGCGGCCTGATCGAAGATCTCAACGCCGCCGCGCATCTGCTCGCGCGGCTGCGCGAGGCCGGCCTGCGGATCGCGATCGACGATTTCGGCACCGGCTATTCAAGCCTCGCTTATCTGAAGGCGCTGCCGCTCGATTATCTCAAGATCGACAAACGGCTGTGCGAGGACATCACCGGCTCGCCGCGCGATCGCATCGTCGTGCGCAGCGTGATCGACATGGCGCGCTCGCTCGGGCTCGGCGTGATCGCGGAAGGGGTCGAGACCCAGGAGCAGCTCGATCTCCTCGCTCAGGAAGGCTGTAACCTCTATCAGGGCTTCCTCTGCTCGCCGCCGGTGTCGGCGAAGGAGCTTGTCGAGCTGATGAAGCCTTCCGGCTGAAACGCCCTCCCTCCAAAACCGTTCGGCCTGAGCCCGTCGAAGGCCTTTCCTTCTCTGAGAAAGAAGGAGAGCGGTTCGACAAGCTCACCGCGAACGGAGTTTTGGAGCGCCCGCCCATCACCGGGACCAGCTTCAGCCCACGATCTTCGCCAGCCCCCGCGACAGCTGCAGCGCGCCGTTGATCCGGTCGCCGGCGTTCGGCCAGCTACGCGTGATCACCAGCTTGCTGTCGGGGCGAAGCTTGGCGCTGCCCTTGAGATGCTGGACATAGCCGATCAGCCCCTCGAGATCGGGGAATTGGTCGTTGTGGAAGTGGATCAGCGCCCCCTTGGCGCCGACGTCGAGCTTTGCGACGCTCGCCTTGCGACAGTTGAGCTTGATCTCGATGATCTTGAGCAGATTGTTGGTCGCTTGGGGAAGCTTGCCGAATCGGTCGATCAGCTCGGCCGCGAACGCCTCGATCTCCTGCGGCGTCTGGAGATCGTTGATGCGCCGATAGAGCCCCATGCGCAGGTCGAGGTCCGGGACATATTCCTCGGGCAGCATGATCGGCGCGTCGACCGTGATCTGCGGCGAGAAATCCTCGGTCGGCGGCTTGATCCCGGCTTCGTCGGCCCTGGCCTCGACGATCGCTTCCTCGAGCATCGACTGGTAGAGCTCGAAACCGACCTCCTTGATATGGCCCGACTGCTCGTCGCCGAGCAGATTGCCCGCGCCGCGGATGTCGAGATCGTGGCTGGCAAGCTGGAAGCCGGCGCCGAGCGATTCGAGATTGGCGAGCACTTGCAGCCTCTTGTCGGCGGTCTCGGTGACCAGCCGCGTCGCCGGCGTCGTGAAATAGGCATAGGCGCGGGTCTTGGCGCGCCCGACCCGCCCGCGCAGCTGGTAGAGCTGGGCAAGCCCGAAACGGTCTGCGCGGTGGGTGATCAGCGTGTTGGCGCTCGGGATGTCGAGCCCGCTTTCGATGATCGTCGTCGAGAGCAGGACGTCGTAGCGCCGGTCGTAGAAGGCCGACATCTTCTCCTCGACCTCGGTCGCCGGCATCTGCCCGTGGGCGGTGACGAACGTCACCTCGGGCACCTCCTCGCGCAGGAAGGTCTCGATGTCGGGCAAATCGGCGACCCGCGGCGCGACGAAGAAGCTCTGCCCGCCGCGATAATGTTCGCGCAGCAGCGCCTCGCGGATCACGACCGGATCCCAGGGAACGACATAGGTGCGCACCGCGAGCCGGTCGACCGGCGGCGTCTGGATCACCGAAAGCTCGCGCAGGCCCGACATCGCCATCTGCAGGGTGCGCGGGATCGGCGTCGCGGTCAGCGTCAGCACATGGACGTCGGCCTTCATCGCCTTGAGCCGTTCCTTGTGGGTGACTCCGAAGCGCTGCTCCTCGTCGATGATCACCAGCCCGAGATTCTTGAACTCGACCGATTTCGCAAGCAGCGCGTGGGTGCCGATCACGATGTCGACCTGGCCCTCGGCGATCCTCGCGCGCGTCTCCTTGGCCTCGGCGGCGGGAACGAGGCGCGAGAGGCGGCCGATCTCGATCGGAAAGCCGTGGAAGCGCTCCTTGAAGCTCGTGTAATGCTGCCGGGCGAGCAGGGTGGTCGGCGCGATCACCGCGACCTGCATCCCGGCCATCGCGGCGACGAACGCGGCGCGCAGCGCGACCTCGGTCTTGCCGAAGCCGACGTCGCCGCAGACCAGGCGGTCCATCGGCTTGCCGTCGCGCAGGTCCGCAATCACCTCGGCGATCGCCTGCTCCTGATCCTCGGTTTCCTCATAGGGGAAGCGGTCGACGAAGGCGGCGTAGCCGGTGTCGGGTTCGGCGATCTGGCCGGGGCGCAGCGCACGTTCGGCGGCGGTCTTGATGAGGTCGCCGGCGATCGCGCGAATCCGCTCCTTCATCTTCGACTTGCGGCGCTGCCACGCCTCGCCGCCCAGCTTGTCGAGCGTGACTCCGTCGCTCTCGCTTCCGTAGCGCGACAGCACGTCGATATTCTCGACCGGCACGTAGAGCTTGTCGCCGCCGGCATATTCGAGCGCGACGCAATCGTGCGGCGAGGTGCCGACCGGGATCTGGGTCAGCCCTTCGTAGCGGCCGATGCCGTGATCATTGTGGACGACCAGGTCCCCCGGGGTGAGCGTCGCAAGCTCGCTGAGGAACGCATCCTGGCTCTTGCGCCGCTTGCGTCGCCGCACCAGCCGGTCGCCGAGCATGTCCTGCTCGGTCAGCAAGGCGACGTCCCGCGCGGTGAAGCCGTGATCGAGCGGCACCACGACCAGCGCGGTCTGGCCCTTGGCGGCGGCGCCGAGCGCCTCCTGCCAGCTTTCGGCCTGCTCGAGCCGAGTCACGCCATGATCGGCAAGCAGGCCTTCGAGCCGCTCGCGCGCGCCTTTCGAATAGCTCGCCAGCACGACCTTCTGCTTCGCCCTGCGCAGCGCGGAGATATGGCTCGCCACCGCTTCGTAGACGTTGGCGTTCTGCGAGCGCTCGGGCGCGAAATCGCGTGCGTTCTCGACCTCGAAGTCGATCACGGCGGCGCTTTCGGGCTCGTGGAACGGTGTGGTGAGATGCAGCGGCCGCTCGGCGATCAGCGCCTCCCATTCCTTGGGCGCCAGATAGAGCGTCGCCGGATCGAGCGGCCTGTAGCTGCCCGGATCGGTCGATTGGGCGCGGGCGCGATTCTGGTGATAATCGCTGATCGCCTCGAAGCGCGAGTCCGCCGCCGCTGCCGTTCCGGCCTCACGCACGACGACATCGTCGCTGCCGAGGTGATCGAACAAGGTCGCGAGCTTTTCCTCGAACAAAGGCAGCCAATGGTCGAGGCCCGACAGCCGGCGGCCGTCGGACACGGCCTGATAGAGCGGATCGCCGGTCGCGGTAGCGCCGAACAATTCGCGGTAGCGCGAGCGGAAGCGCTTGATGCTCGCCTCGTCGAGCAACGTCTCGGAGGCGGGGAGAAGCGTGAAGCCGTCGAGGGTGCCGGTGGTGCGCTGCGTCGCCGGATCGAAGCGGCGGATGCTCTCGATCTCGTCGCCGAAGAAGTCGAGGCGAAGCGCCTCGCTCTCGCCCGAGGGGAAGAGATCGACGAGGCCGCCGCGGATCGCATATTCGCCCGCGTCGGCGACGGTATCGCTGCGGACATAGCCGTTGGCCTGCAGCAGCGCCGTCAGCCGCTCGAGGTCGATCCGCTCGCCGGGCGCGAGATGCGCCACGAGCTGGCGGATGCGGAACGGCGTCAAGGTGCGCTGGGTCGCGGCATTGACCGTCGTGACGAGCAGCTGCGGGCCCCTGCGCGGCCGTTGCAGCGCGTGCAAGGTCGCGAGCCGCTCCGAGGAGGAATGAAGCGACGGCGACGCGCGGTCGTAGGGGAGGCAGTCCCAGGCGGGAAAGGTCAGCACCTCGAGCTCGGGCGCGAAATAGGCCGCAGCGTCGGCGACATGGCGCATCTCGGCCTCGTCGGGCGCGACCATCACGGCGCGGCCCTTTGCGGCGCGGGCGAGGTCGGCGGCGAGCCAGGGCAGAAAGCCGATCGGCGCGCCGGCCAAGGTCAGCGGCTGCCGGGCGGCGAGGATCTTGTGCAGGGGCTCGTCGCCGGTGTTGCGGGCCGGCTTGTCCTTGGTCTCTACGGTCATTCGGGGTGCTTGATGTAATCGAGGGTCTGAAGGTCGCGCATGAGGTTGCCCTGGTAGCGCTCCGGCGGCGCCTGGGTTCCGATCGCCCAGGCCATGATGTCGACATCCTGCTCTTCGAGCAGTTCCTCGAACCACAGCAGCTCGGCATCGCTCCAGCCGTGGCGATGGCGATCGAGGAAGCCGCCGATCAGCAGATCGGCTTCCTTGGTGCCGCGGTGCCACGCGCGAAAGTGCAGGCGTTTGAGGCGGGCCTCGCGGTCCATGTCGTTCCCAGTCTGTGCATAAGCAGTGGCGGCCGGCGGGCGCTGGCGGAGCCTGCCGGAACAAGATATCGAACAGGGCAGATAGTGATGCGCCCCGATATTCTCAATCCGCTGTTCGCCGAGGTCGAGGTGCTCAAAGGCATCGGCCCTGCGCTCGCCAAGCCGCTCAAGCGGCTCGGCCTCGAGCGCGTGCTCGATATCCTGTTCCACCTCCCGACCGGCTGGATCGACCGCAAGCGGGTGTTGGCGCTCGACGAGGGCGATGTCGGGCAGGTGATCAGCATCGAGGTCACCCCCATTGACTATCGCCAGGGCGGGGCCCGCAGCCCGTTCCGGGTCCATGCCCGCGACCGCGCCGGCCGCGCGCTGACCGTGACCTATTTCAACAATCCCGGCTGGGCGAAGAAGCAATTGCCTCTGGGCGAGCCGAAGCTCGTCTCGGGCAGGCTCGAAAGCTACGGCCAGGAGCTGCAGATGGTCCATCCAGACCATGTCCTTGCGCCCGACGAAGCCGCCAGCCTGCCCGAACGCGAGCCGGTCTATGCCTTGTCCGAAGGCATCACCAGCAACCGTATCGGCCAGCTCGCCGGCCAGGCACTCGAGCGCGCGGCAGCGGTGGGTGCAGCGCCCGGGCTGGGCGAGTGGATCGAGCCGAGCCTGGTCGCAAAGCACAAATGGCCCGAATGGCGAGACGCGCTCCACAAGGCGCATCGCGACCCGAGCGACGCCAGCGCGCGGGAGCGACTGGCCTATGACGAGATCTTCGCCAACCAGCTCGCGCTGATGCTGGTGCGCGCCTCGTCGCGCCGCCGCAGAGGCGTTCCGCTGGAAGGCGACGGATCGCTCCGGGCGAAGCTGCGGCTGCCTTATGCGCCGACCGGCGCGCAGGCGCGCGCGATCGCCGAGATCGAGGGCGATCTGCGCCAGCAGGTGCCGATGCTGCGGCTGCTCCAGGGCGACGTCGGATCGGGCAAGACGCTGGTGGCGCTGATGGCGCTGTTGGTCGCGATCGAGGCCGGCGCGCAGGGCGCATTGCTCGCGCCCACGGAGATCCTCGCACGCCAGCATCACGACAATCTGTCGCGCATGCTCGCCGGCCTGCCGGTCAATGTCGCCATCCTCACCGGCCGCGAGAAGGGGCGCGCGCGCGAATCGGTGCTGATGGGTCTCGCCGACGGCTCGATCCATCTGCTGGTCGGCACCCACGCGATCTTCCAGCAGGCGGTGCGGTACAAGAATCTCGGCCTTGCCGTGGTCGACGAGCAGCATCGTTTCGGCGTCGCGCAGCGGCTGATGCTGACCGAGAAAGCGGTGCGGCCGCCGCATCTGCTGGTGATGACCGCCACACCGATCCCGCGCACTCTGACCTTGACCCATTATGGCGAGATGGACGTCAGCCGCCTCGACGAAATGCCGCCCGGCCGGCAGCCGATCGAGACGCGGGTGCTGAGCGGCGAGCGTCTCGACGAGGTGATCGGCGCGCTCGGCCGTCATATCGCGGCAGGGCGCCAGGCCTATTGGGTGTGCCCGTTGGTCGAGGAGAATGAGGCGCTCGACCAGGCCGCCGCCGAGGAACGCGCACGGATGCTGCGCGAGCAGTTCGGCGACTCGATCGGGCTGATCCACGGCCGCATGAAAGGGCCCGAGCGCGACGAGGTGATGGCCGCTTTCCAGCGGGGCACGATCAAAGTGCTGGTCGCGACGACGGTGATCGAGGTCGGCGTCGATGTTCCCAATTCGAGCCTGATGGTGGTCGAAGGAGCGGAAAGGTTTGGCCTCGCCCAGCTCCACCAGCTGCGCGGCCGTATCGGGCGCGGCGACCAAAGCTCGGTCTGCCTGCTGCTGCGCGGCAATATGCTCAGCGAGACGGCACGCGCGCGGCTGGTGCTGATGCGCGAGACCAATGACGGCTTCCGCATCGCCGAGGAGGATCTGCGGCTGCGCGGCGCCGGCGAGATATTGGGTACGCGCCAATCGGGAGAGGCCAAGTTCCGCCTCGCCAGCCCCGAGCAGATCCAGGAGCTGATCCAGCGCGCCACCGACGACGCCCGCCTGCTCGTCGACCGCGACGGCGGCCTCGAGGGCCCGCGCGGCCAGGCGGCGCGGATTTTGCTCTATCTAATGGAAAGGGACGCCGCGGTCGGCTTGCTGAGGAGCGGATAGGAAGTTCGGGTGCGGTGGGTCACCCTTTTCCGTTCGGCCTGAGCTTGTCGAAGGCCCTTACTTAATACTCTTCCCGAGCTTGCTGATGGCGTCCCAATCATCTCGGATCAACGCCATTTTTTTCGCACGAGACCAACCCTTGATCCGGCGCTCCATCGCCAAGGCCTCGAGACGCGTGGGAAATTGTTCGGACCATACCAGCGCAACCGGCAGCCTTGAGGCGGTATAGCCTCCAAACGAGCCGAAGCTGTGAGCAGCCATGCGTGCTTTCAGGTTATCGGTGTGACCGACGTAGAAGCTACGATCATCGCAATGGAGCATGTACGTCCAGAACGGCATGCTTCCAAAAGAGCGCAAGTAGGGGCCTTCGACAAGCTCAGGCCGAACGGATTTTTAACCCGTTCCCACCACCAGCCCGTGCTTCTTGCCGCCGAAGCTTATTTTGTCGCCGGGCTTCACCAGATATGCGGGATCGGACACCTTCTCGTCATTGACCCGAATCGCTCCTTCCAGAACTTTGCGACGTGCTTCCTTGTTGGAAGAGGTGAAGCCTAGCGCAGTGTTCGCCTGAATGACGCTGACCCCCTCGGGCGCAACCGCGAGCGTCGGCAAATCGCCCCCCGCAGCGCCTTCCTCGAATGTCTTGCGCGCGGTCTCGGCGGCGTCGGCGGCGGCTTCGGGGCCGTGCGCCATCGCGGTGGCGGCGTCGGCGAGCAATTTCTTCGCCTCGTTGATCTCGCTGCCGCCGAGCGCCTCGAGCCGTGCGATTTCGTCGAGCGGCAGATCGGTGAAGAGGCGCAGGAAGCGACCGACGTCGGCGTCCTGGCTGTTCCGCCAGAATTGCCAATAATCATAAGGCTTGAGCTGTTCGGCGTTGAGCCACACCGCGCCGGCCGCGGTCTTGCCCATCTTGCCGCCGTCGGCGGTGGTGATCAGCGGGGTCGTCAGGCCGAACACGGGCGTGCCGTCGATCCGGCGGGTGAGCTCGATGCCGTTGACGATATTGCCCCATTGATCCGAGCCGCCCATCTGCAGCCGGCACTGGACCCGCCGCGAAAGCTCCAGGAAGTCATAGGCCTGGAGGATCATGTAGTTGAATTCGAGGAAGGTCAGCGGCTGCTCGCGGTCGAGCCGAAGACGCACCGAATCGAACGTCAGCATGCGGTTGATCGTGAAATGCGGGCCGATGTCGCGCAGGAACGGGATATAGTCGAGCGCGCTCAGCCAATCGTCGTTGTTGACCATGATCGCGTCGGTCGGGCCGTCCCCGAAGACGAGGAAGCGCTCGAACACCCTTCGGATCGAGGCGATGTTGGCATCGATCGCGGCATCGTCGAGCAATTTGCGGCTCTCGTCGCGGCCCGACGGGTCGCCGATCTTGGTCGTGCCGCCGCCCATCACGACGATCGGCTTGTGTCCGGCCTGCTGCAGCCGGCGCAGCATCATGATCTGGACGAGGCTGCCGACGTGGAGCGACGGCGCGGTCGCATCGAACCCGATATAGCCCGGCACCACCTGTTTCTGGGCGAGAGAGTCGAGCGCTTCCGCATCGGTGATCTGGTGGATATAGCCGCGGCTGCCGAGGAGGCGGAGGAGTTCGGAGCGATGTTCGGTCATGGCCGCGCGGTTAACATGGGGTCCCGGGGTTGAACAGGCCGTGTTGAACAGGCGGTCGCGCACCCGAGCCGGCGATCGGCGCCGGCTATCGTGAACCGCCAGCTGAGGCCGCATGCCGATACGCCCTGCGGCGCCCTGCAGAGCATCGAGGTGGAAATCAGCCGGCCGGCCGCCAACCGGCTGCGGCTGCGCTACCTGCTCACCGGCGACGTGGAGGGGTTGAGCCTGCCTTATCCCGGCCCGGCGGTCCGCACCGACGGCCTGTGGCAGCACAGCTGCTTCGAGGCTTTCCTGCGCGCCCCGGCGGACCCCGCCTATCACGAGTTCAATTTCGCGCCGTCGGGGGCGTGGGCGGCTTACCGGCTGGGCGGCTATCGCGATGCGATGACAGAAGCGCAACTGCCGCTGCCCAGGATCGCCACCGACCGCACGCCCGAGCATTTCGTCTGCACGGTCGAGCTCGAGCTCGGCGGCCTCGCCGAGCTCGACGGCGCGGCGTGGCGGCTCGGCCTGTCGGCGGTGATCGAGGAGAGGCACGGCCGCAAATCCTATTGGGCGCTCGCGCACCCGCCGGGGAAGCCGGATTTCCATCATGAAGATTGCTTTGTGATCGAACTGCCCGCACCAAGCGCAGCATGAAATTCGGCATCGAACGTCTGCTCGCCAGCGCCACGCTTCGCGCTCCACTCGAAGGCAAGAGGGTCGCTCTGCTCGCCCACCCGGCCTCGGTCACGCGCGATCTCACGCACAGTCTCGACGCGCTCGCCGCCTGCGACGGGATCAGGCTCAGCGCCGCGCTCGGCCCGCAGCACGGGCTGAGGGGCGACAAGCAGGACAATATGGTCGAATCGCCCGACTTCACCGATCCGATCCACGGCATTCCGGTGTTCAGCCTCTATGGCGAGGTCCGCCGACCGACGCCGCAGATGATGGAAAGTTTCGACGTGCTGCTCGTCGACCTCCAGGACCTCGGCTGCCGCATCTACACCTTCATCACCACCTTGCTCTACGTGCTCGAAGCCGCGGCCGAGCACGGCAAATCGGTGTGGGTGCTCGATCGCCCCAATCCGGCGGGGCGGCCGATCGAAGGGCTGACCTTGCGGCCGGGCTGGGAAAGCTTCGTCGGGGCGGGGCCGCTGCCGATGCGCCACGGCCTCACCTTGGGCGAGCTTGGCTTGTGGTTCGTCGACCATTTCAGGCTCGACGTCGATTACCGGCTGATCTCGATGGAGGGCTACGATCCCGACGCCGCGCCGGGCTTCGGCTGGCCGCTCGGCGAGCGCATCTGGGTCAATCCAAGCCCCAACGCGGCCAATCTCGCGATGGCGCGCGCTTATGCTGGGACGGTGATGCTGGAGGGGACGACGCTTTCGGAAGGCCGCGGCACCACCCGGCCGCTCGAATTGTTCGGCGCGCCCGACATCGACGCCCGCGCGGTTCTGGCCGAGATGCAAAGGCTGGCGCCGCAGTGGCTCAAGGGCTGCCTCCTGCGCGAATGCTGGTTCGAGCCGACCTTCCACAAGCACAAGGGCATGCTCTGCAACGGCGTCCAGATCCATCCCGAGGATCCCGGCTATGATCCGCTCGCGTTCCGGCCGTGGCGGCTGCAGGCGCTCGGCTTCAAGGCGATCCGGCGGCTCTACCCGGACTATCTATTGTGGCGCGATTTTCCGTACGAATATGTGCGCGACAAGCTCGCGATCGACGTGATCAACGGCGGCCCGGGGCTGCGCGAGTGGGTCGACGATGCCGGCTCGGCGCCCGGGGATCTCGAGGCGTTAACCGTTCCCGATGAAAAGGCATGGGCGGAAGAGCGGCGGGGATATTTGCGTTATTGAAAACTAGTAGATGCCGCGTGCCTGCTGGCGGGCTTCGAGCAGGTCCCACAGCCCGCGATGCTGGAGCGCGACTTGCTCGGCGCCGAACAGCAAGGCGCGGGTGACCGCCGGCGTTCCATCCGATTGGTCGGCAAGCGCGCGGATCGGCCGTGTATCGAGCAAGCGCGGCTCGGGGGCGTCGACGCCGAAGCGCTTGGCGGCGCAATCGAGCACGCCGCGAATCACGACCCAATCGATGATCAGCGCCATCGCCGCGCCAAGCGCGCAGCCGCGCCGTTCGGACTGGGCGAGCATTTCGATCGCATTGCGCTGGGCGCGCAATATCGCGTCATTGTCGCCGGCGCCGGGCGTGCTCGGCAGCGGACCGGCGACGACGGCGAGCTTGGCGAGATAGGCGCGTTCGGCGCCGAAGCCTTCGAGCGCGAGCGCAAACCATTCGCGCCCGGCCGGCTCGATCGTGCGGTTGGCGGCATGATCGATCACGCCCGGGTAGCGGCCGTGGAGAGTGCAGAGGAAATGGACCGCATCCGCGAGGTTGCGCGTCGCGTAAGCGCCTTTGAGCAGCTCGTCGCTCGCAAGATAGGGGTGGGAGGCGCTGCCATGCTCAGTCACGCAGGCGAAAAGGAGATTGCCCGTCAGGGCACCCTTTGCCTTTTCGGCCGGTGCTGATGCCATAGAAATCCCTCCAACCCGCTGCATCCCGCAGCCCTAGGAGAGTGGCTCTAACTTAGTGGCGTAAAAACGAGGTTTACGGCGCGTTAGCTAGTTGATCAGGATTAAGGTTCGCGGCGGGTGAAGCGGCCGATCGGGCGCAATCAAAGCCGATTTTCCCCTCCCGGCGTGCGGGAGGGGAAAGGGTCGATCACTGATCGAGGAAGCTGCGCATCTTGCGGCTGCGCGAGGGGTGCTTGAGCTTCCTCAGCGCCTTGGCCTCGATCTGGCGGATGCGCTCGCGAGTCACCGAGAATTGTTGGCCGACCTCCTCGAGCGTGTGATCGGTGTTCATGCCGATGCCGAAGCGCATCCGGAGCACGCGCTCCTCGCGTGGCGTCAGCGAGGCGAGCACGCGCGTGACCGTCTCCTTGAGATTGGCCTGGATCGCGGCGTCGACCGGGATCACCGCATTCTTGTCCTCGATGAAATCGCCGAGGTGGCTGTCTTCCTCGTCGCCGATCGGCGTTTCGAGGCTGATCGGCTCCTTGGCGATCTTCATCACCTTGCGGACCTTCTCGAGCGGCATCGACAGGCGCTCGGCAAGCTCTTCGGGCGTCGGCTCACGGCCGATCTCGTGGAGGATCTGACGGCTGGTGCGGACCAATTTGTTGATCGTCTCGATCATGTGGACCGGAATACGGATCGTGCGCGCCTGATCGGCGATCGAGCGGGTGATCGCCTGGCGGATCCACCAGGTCGCATAGGTCGAGAATTTGTAGCCGCGGCGGTATTCGAACTTATCGACCGCTTTCATCAGGCCGATATTGCCCTCCTGGATCAGATCCAGGAACTGCAGGCCGCGGTTGGTGTATTTCTTGGCGATCGAGATGACGAGGCGCAAATTGGCCTCGACCATCTCCTTCTTGGCGATCCGCGCCTCGCGCTCGCCCTTCTGGACCTGGTTCACGATGCGGCGGAATTCGGCGAGGCTCATGCCGGTCGCCTGCGCGATCTCGGCGATCTCGACGCGGATGCGGTCGATCGCGTCGGCTTCCTGCGTGCAGAAAGCATTCCATTTCTTGTCGAGATTGCAGACTTTCTCGCTCCAGCCCTCGTCGATCTCGTGGCCGAGGTAGGAATCGAGGAATTGCTTGCGCGGCACCTTGTGGCGCTCGGCGAGACGCAGCATCTGCCCGCCCAACGCGGTCAGGCGCCGGTTGTAGCTGTACAGCTGGTCGACCAGATATTCGATCTTGGCGCCGTGGAACTGGACGCTCTCGACCTCGGCGGTGAGCTGCTCGCGCAGCTTTTGATATTTATTCTCTTCCCCGTCCGCGAACGCGCTGCCGGCGCTCATCGACTCCATGCGCTGGCCCTGGAGCTTCGCGAATTTCTTGAACAGGCTGGTGATATTGGCGAACTTCTCGAGCGCTTGCGGCTTGAGGAGTTCCTCCATCGCGGCCAGCGAGAGGGTGTTGTCCTCGTCGTCCTCTTCGGTCGGGCGGGGGGTGCGGCGCTCGACGAGGCTGTCTTCCTCGTCCTCGGCCGTTTCCTCGACCTCCTCGACGTCTTCCTCCTCCTTGTAGGAGGGGCCTGCGGTCTTCTCGCTGATCTCGTCGCCGGCTTCCTCGTCGCCTTCGACCTGCTCGGGCGTCGGCCCCTTCGAGAGCATCGCGTCGAGATCGAGGATTTCACGCAGCTGCATCTCGCCGGCGTTGAGCGCGGTCGACCAGTCGATGATCGCGTTGAACGTGATCGGGCTCTCGCAGAGGCCCCAGATCATCGTGTCGCGGCCCGCCTCGATACGCTTGGCGATGGCGATCTCGCCCTCGCGCGAGAGCAATTCGACGGCGCCCATCTCGCGCAAATACATGCGTACCGGATCGTCGGTGCGGTCGACGGTCTCTTTCTTCTTCTCGACGATGAAGCGGCCGTTTTCGTCGAGCTCGCCGGCATCGTCGCCGTCGGCGGCGCTGTCGGCTCCGCTCTCGGCCTCGCGCTCTTCGCCGTCTTCCTCGGCTTCCTCATTCTCGACGATGTTGACGCCCATTTCGGACAGCGAGGACATCACGTCCTCGATCTGCTCGGAGGACAATTGATCCTGCGGCAGCGCGTCATTGAGCTCGTCGTAAGTGATGTAGCCGCGCTTCTTGGCGCGGCTGATCAACTTTTTGAGAAAGGCTTCATTGAGGTCGATGAGAGGCGCATCGCCGCTCTCCTGCTTGTCGCTCGCCTCGGCCATATTCGCTTTCGCCATTCGCACGCCTAATCCTGGTTCGCCAACTCTTGGTCGTTCACTCCGCGTCGCCGTCGATCAGCGTCGCAAGCTGCTTGTCCGCCTCGTCCCGCGCCGCGCGCAGCCGTTGCTGCTCGACGAACGCCGCTTCTTCGCCCTTGTCCTTCAGCCGGGCGGTCGCTGCCGCAAGAGCGGCGTCGATTCCGGGCCGGGCCGCCAACGTGTCTATGACCAGAACGAGGTCGCGGTAAGCGCGTTCCGGGTCGGCATCACGTCGGGTGAAGGAAAAGGCCAGTCCTTGCTCCAGGTCGAGTTCCTCGATCAGAGAGACCACGCCTGTCGAGGTCAATATGGTATTTAGCCCTTCGCGATCAAGTTCGCCGTGCGTCAGAGCGGCATCGAGCATCGCATCGCGCAAGCGCGCCGAGGCGCGATCGGGCAAGGGGAGCGCCGCGATCGCCTCGGCATGGGCCGGAATCAGCGCCGGATAACGGATCAGCCCGAGCAGCACCGAGCGGATCATCTGATTGCCGAGCCCGCCGGTGCCGATCGCCTTGGCGCGCGCCGAGGTGCCCTGGCGGGGCAGCGGACGATTGCCGCGGAACGATCCGTTCGCTGCCCAGGGCCGGCGCCCCTCCTGCTGGGCGGTCCATTGCCGCCGGGGCGGGCGGGTGAGGGTGTCGAAGCGGCTCAGCATCTCGGCGCGATATTGATCGCGGACGTTGGCATCGCCGATCGTCGAGACATGGTCGATCAGGCGCTGGCGAAGGCCGGCACGCTGCTCGGGCGTCGCCAGCGGCAGCGAATCGCGCTCGTGCCGCCACAGCCGATCGACGAGCGGCTCAGCCGCCGCGAGCACCGCATCGAGCGCCGTGCGTCCCTTCGCGCGCAGCAAATCGTCGGGGTCCTGGCCCGCCGGCAGGGTCGCGAAGCTCAACGAACGGCCCGGCGCGATATGCGGAAGCGCGCGCAATGCGGCGCGCACCGCCGCCTTCTCGCCGGCGCTGTCGCCGTCGAAGCAGAGGATCGGGGAGGGATCGAGCCGCCACAGCCGCTCGAGCTGCCCCTCGGTCAGCGCGGTGCCGAGCGGTGCGACCGTTTCGCCAATGCCGGCCTGGTGGAGCGCGATCACGTCCATATAGCCCTCGACGACGATCAGGCGCCGGGCATCGCGGCTCGCCGGGCCGGCGCCGTCGAGGTTGAACAGGGTGCGGCCCTTGTCGAACAACGGCGTCTCGGGCGAGTTGAGATATTTGGGCTCGCCTTCGCCGAGGATGCGCCCGCCGAACGCGATCGTCCGTCCGCGCTGGTCGCGGATCGGGATCATCAGCCGGCCGCGGAAGCGGTCGTAGGGCTCCTTCTCGCCCTCCGGCTCGATCAGCAGCCCGCCTTCGATCAATTTGTCGACGCCCCATTGCTTGAGCGCCGACTTGAGCTTGGTGCGACTGTCGGGGGCGAAGCCGAAGCCGAATCTTCGGATCGTGGTGTCGGAGAGGCCGCGTTGCGTCAGATAGGCGCGCGCGCCGGCGCCCTCGAGCCCGGCGAGCTGGTCGGAGAACCAGCGCGCCGCCGCCTCCATCACCTCGTGCAGCCCTGCGGCCCGCTCAGCCCGTTCGCGGGCGCGGGGATCGGGCGCCGGCACGTCCATGCCGGCGGCGTCGGCAAGCTCCTTCACCGCGTCGATGAACGGCAGCCCGCGCGCTTCGGTGAGATAGCGGATCGCATCGCCGTGCGCGCCGCAGCCGAAGCAATGATAGAAGCCCTTTTCGTCGTTGATCGTGAACGACGGGGTCTTTTCCTGGTGGAACGGGCAGCAGGCCTTCCACTCCCGCCCGGCGCGGACCAGCTTCACCTGCTTTCCGATCAAGGCCGAAAGCGACACACGGGCGCGAAGCTCGTCGAGGAATTGGGGGGAGAGACTCATTCCTTCCCCCGCCATTCGATCGAAGGGCGTGGTGGGGCGCTTTCATTTTCCCCTCCCGCTTGCGGGACCGCTGCAAAAGGTGCCGAGTCACCCAAAAACCGTTCGGCCTGAGCTTGTCGAAGGCACTTTCTTCTCTGAGAAAGAAGGAAAGCGTCTTGGGCGCAGAACCGCCGCGCGGTCACGGTCATCCATTCCTCCCCTGCATTTGCAGGGGAGGGGGACCACCCGAAGGGTGGTGGAGGGGCGAATTCCTCGAAGCCGGCCCCTCCACCGCTCCGCGGTCCCCCTCCCCCGGAAAACCGGGGGAGGAATAGGGGGTCATGCGGTTCAACAAGCTCACCGCGAACGGAGTTTTGCATCTGCCGCGCTCGCGGGAGGAGACGCTCGGCAGGGGTTGCATTGTTGCGGAGGCTGCGCGCGAGTCCCGTTGGCCTTGACTTGAAACTTGCCATTTCCGCAGTTTGCCCACCCCCAACCCCTCCCGCAAGCGCGAGGGGAGCCTCTAATCGCTACCCCAATCTCGCCTTCACCAGTCCGCTCGCCTTGCTCATGTCGATCTGGCCGGCATGCCGGTCCTTGAGCACCGCCATCACCTTGCCCATGTCCTTGACCGAGCTCGCCCCAGTCTCGGCGACGATCGCGTCGATCGCGGCATTGGCTTCGGCCTCGCTCATCTGCTGCGGCAGGAAGCCCTCGATCACGTCGAGCTCGGTCTTCTCGACGTCGGCGAGCTCGGCGCGGCCGCCTTGCTCGTACAAGGCGATCGATTCGCGGCGCTGCTTGATCATTTTCTGGAGGACCTCGGTCACCAGCACGTCGTCGTCCGGCGCCTTGTCGGAGCCGCGCAATTCGATGTCGCGATTCTTGAGCGCTGCCTGTATCAGGCGGATGGCGGCGGTGCGCGTCTTGTCGCCGCTTTTCATGGCGGAGACGAGCGCGGCTTTGAGGTCGTCGCGAATCATGGCGGCTCTTGCTTCCTGCTGCGGGAAAGCGGACAGCATAGCCGGCTGGGGCGTTTTTTAATAGATTGACCGGGGGGTGGGGCGCACCTACCTACCCGGCCGTTTGACCAGCCAAATATCTCCGGAGAACAATCGAGTGGCCATCGCCAAACCCGTCCAAGCGCCCGAAGGAGCGACGGGCGTATTGGTCCTGGCCGACGGCACGATCATCTGGGGAAGGGGCTTCGGCGCCGAGGGCCAGGCCGTCGGCGAAGTCTGCTTCAACACGGCGATGACCGGCTATCAGGAGGTGATGACCGATCCCTCCTATGCGGCGCAGATCATCACCTTCACCTTCCCGCATATCGGCAACGTCGGCGCCAATTACGAAGACCTCGAGGCGGACAATCCGCACGCTTTGGGCTGCATCGTCCGCGACGACGTCACCGCACCAAGCAATTTCCGCAGCGTCCAGGGTTTCGATGCCTGGCTCAAGGCCAATGGCAGGATCGGTCTTGCCGGCGTCGACACGCGCGCGCTGACCCGGAAGATCCGCACCGAGGGCGCGCCCAATGGCGTGATCGCGCACAGCACTGACGGCGGTTTCGACATTGACGCCCTGCTGCAAAAGGCGCGCGAATGGCCCGGCCTCGAAGGCATGGACCTGGCCAAGGAGGTCTCCTGCCGCCAGATGTTCCGCTGGTCGGGTGGTCGCTGGAAGCTCGGCGATGGCTATGGCGAGCGCGAGGATGACCTGTCGCTGCCGCATATCGTCGCGATCGACTATGGCTCGAAGCGCAACATCTTCCGTAATCTAGCCGATGCCGGCGCGCGGGTGACGGTGCTACCCGCCACCTCGAGCTTCGAGGACGTGATGGCACATCAGCCCGACGGTATCTTTCTTTCGAACGGGCCGGGCGATCCCGCGGCCACCGGCGAATATGCGGTGCCTGTGATCCGCCAGCTGCTCGAAACCGGCAAGCCGCTGTTCGGCATCTGCCTCGGCCACCAGATGCTCGGCCTCGCGGTCGGGGCACGCACCTACAAGATGCACCAGGGGCACCGCGGCGCGAACCATCCGGTCAAGCGGCTGGAAGACGGGCGCGTGGAGATCACCAGCATGAACCACGGCTTCGCGGTCGACACCGAGACCCTGCCCGAAAATGCCAGGGCGACCCATATCTCGCTGTTCGACGGCAGCCTCGCCGGTCTCGAGCTCACCGACCGTCCGGCGTTCAGCGTCCAATACCATCCTGAAGCGAGTCCCGGCCCGCAGGACAGCACCTATCTGTTCGGAAAGTTCGTCAACCAGCTGGAGAAGAAGCGATGAACGCGCAGATCCTTCTCGTCGGCGTTGCGTTGCTTGTCTGCTCGGCTGCCGGCGCGGCTCAACCGGTCGAAAAAGTGCGCGCCGGAACGCCGGGCGCGCCCGGGCTTCCGGAGGATCTGTTCGTTCTTCCTGCCAACCAGTGGCACTTCGGCCGGCAGCTCTGGGCGGGGACCGATGCCTGCACCAAGGACCAGTGCGAGGGTGGCTATACGTCCGGCGATCTCGCGGTCAGCGTCGAGCGCAGCAAGAAACACGTGCGGGTGATCGCGGGCTTCCGCAATTGCCCCAATGTCGCCTGGAACGAGATCGCGATTGGCGACAAGGCGTCGAAGTCCGACACCAAGCTGCTTGCCAAGAGGATCAAGAAGGTGGTCGGCACCGCGGAGAAATATTGCAAGCTCGCTGCCCCGGCCGTGGCGTCGCTCGACGCCGGACGGCTGTTCCCGCCCAAGATGGAGGGCAAATGACAGCTTCAGCGCTTCCATTGCAGATCAGTCCCAACCTGCCTTCGCTGAAGGCTTCAATCGGATGAACCCATAGTGCCCCGCCGTACCGACATCAGCTCCATCCTCATCATCGGCGCGGGCCCGATCGTCATCGGCCAGGCGGCGGAGTTCGATTATTCGGGCACGCAGGCCGCCAAGGCGCTTCGCGCCGAGGGCTATCGCATCGTCCTCGTCAACTCGAACCCGGCGACGATCATGACCGATCCCGAGCTCGCCGACGCGACCTATGTCGAGCCGATCACTCCCGAGATCGTCGCCAAGATCATCGAGAAGGAGCGGCCCGACGCGGTGCTGCCGACGATGGGCGGGCAGACCGCGCTCAACACGGCGCTGGCCCTGTTCAAGGACGGCACGCTCGACAAATACGGCGTCCAGATGATCGGCGCCGACGCCGATGCGATCGAGATGGCGGAGGACCGTCTCAAGTTCCGCGAGGCGATGGACCGGATCGGGCTCGAAAGCCCGATCTCGATGATCGCCCACAGCCTCGACGATGCGCTCAAGGGGCTCGATCATGTCGGCCTGCCGGCGATCATCCGTCCGAGCTTCACGCTTGGCGGCACCGGCGGCGGCATCGCCTACAATCGCGACGAATTCGTCAAGATCGTCGCCGGCGGCCTCGAGGCCTCGCCGACCACCGAAGTGCTGATCGAGGAATCGGTGCTCGGCTGGAAGGAATATGAGATGGAGGTGGTGCGCGATCGCAACGACAACGCCATCATCATCTGCTCGATCGAGAATATCGATCCGATGGGCATCCACACCGGCGATTCGATCACCGTCGCGCCGGCGCTGACGCTCACCGACAAGGAATATCAGATCATGCGCAACGCCTCGATCGCGGTGCTGCGCGAGATCGGCGTCGAGACCGGCGGATCGAACGTGCAGTTCGCGGTCAATCCGGCCGACGGGCGGCTGGTCGTGATCGAGATGAACCCGCGCGTGTCGCGCTCGTCGGCGCTGGCCTCCAAGGCGACCGGCTTCCCGATCGCCAAGGTCGCAGCGCTGCTCGCGGTCGGCTACACGCTCGACGAGATCGACAACGACATCACCGGCGTGACGCCGGCGAGCTTCGAGCCGACGATCGACTATGTCGTCACCAAGATCCCGCGCTTCACGTTCGAAAAGTTCAAGGGCGCAGAGCCGTTGCTCTCGACCGCGATGAAGTCGGTCGGCGAAGTGATGGCGATCGGCCGCAACTTCGCCGAAAGCCTGCAGAAGGCGCTGCGCGGCCTCGAGACCGGCCTCAGCGGCCTTGATGGCGTCAAAGCCCTGTATGGCGCGCCGCGGGCCGAGATCGAGGCTGCGCTGGCGACGCCGAGC
>NZ_JAKFCG010000074.1:0-3096 GCF_036677245.1 Sphingomonas sp. | reverse complement strand
CACCGCGGTCTGCAGCGCGAACGGCAGCGCCTGGCCGCCATGTTCCTCGGGAACCCCGATCGTGCCCCAGCCGCCTTCGACATAGTCGCGATAGGCGGCGGCATAGCCGTCGGGCATCTTGACGCCCTCTGGGGTCAGTTTTGCGCCGATCAAATCACCGGTGCGGTTGAGCGGCGCCCACTCGCCCGCGGCGAGCTGGCCGACTCCCTCGAGCAGCGCGTCGACGACGTCGTCGCTGGCGGCGGCGAAGCGTTCGCTGCCGGCGAGCTCTCCGATCCTGACGATGTGGTCGAGGACGAAGCGCTGATCGGTGGTCGGGGCTTTGAAAGGCATGATATCGGGTACCAGCTGGTGGGAATTGTCGGCGGACCATGGCACGGGCCAGCCCGATGTCAATTTTAGGGCCACAACTTGTGCTACCGTCAATCCGGATTTCACCCGAGCCGAGGAAGCGGGTGATTCAGATCAGGAAGGTGAGATTGTCGAACGGCTGGTCGCGCTGCTGCAGCTCGACGACCTTGCCGTGGATCGAATAGCGGCCGTCGCGCAGCTTCAGCTGGTGGCGCGCGACGCCGGACAAGAGGCTCGACTGGTTGCGCCTCAGCAACGTCATGATGAAGCGGCTTTCGACCTCGATCGTCTGATCCGCGCCTACGCATGCCGTGACGTTGCCGACCAGCCGGGTGGTCTGCGTCGGCGGCTGCTGTGCCCAGAAGGTGGGCGCTTTCAGCCGGATCAGCCGCTCCCTCAGCCGCGGCACATTGTCGTAGATCAGCGCGACGCTCTGATCCGCGCCGCCGTCATGTCCCGACGGAACCCAATAAGTCGCGTCCTCGTCGAACAAAGCGACCCAATCGTCGTAGCGCCGCTCGTCGAGCAGCCGCGCTTCCTCGAACAGGAACGCCTCGACCGCGGGCAGGTCGACCGCGTCGTTCATTCGGCCGCCTCCGCCATCGGCCTGGGGCCGCTGCTCGGCTCGGCCATCAATTCAGCCCACCGCCGCCAGATGCCGCGGTGCGCGGTCTCGTCGGCGATGTGCGACTCTCGACCATCGCCGCCGAGCGGCGTCTCCTGCTCCGCGCCGCGATCGTAGCACAGCCACTCCATCGCCGTGGACCTGACCATTCCGTCCCATTGGCGCTGGAACATCTCGATGTCGTCGGGCGCGCCGAAGCTTGCCGGGCCGTAGAAATCCTCATGCGCGCGGATGCGGACCGTGTTGATCTGCGGCGCGACATCCTCGAGCGTTGCCGGATAGGCATAGACTTCGGTGGTGTCGTAGGTCAGCGGGTGGATCACCCGCACCTGATTGTTGATCAGGACGAGGTTGGGATAGACGAGCAGGTTGAAGCCGTCGCCGCCGTTGCAGCGGATCACCTCCTCGGCATAATCGGGCCGGTCCGAAAGGCGGGCGCGGATCTTTTCGTGCCATTCGATCTCCGACTGGGCCTTGGCCGCGCCGAGCATCCCCTTGCGGTCGAACATGCTGAAATCGAGCAAGGCGTGGCCGTTGCCCAGCGCCACGTTCTTGGCCGGAGAATCCGGACCGACGATGAAGCCCATGCCGCGGCCGACCCGGGGCTTGAGCACGTCCTCGAAGAAGCTGTGGTGGACGATCGCCGGATGGTAGCCGTCCATCGAATTCTCGACCTGCTGCTTCCAATTGCCCTTGAACTGATATTTGGTGACTCCGCTCTCGAGGCGGATCTTGCCGGTCGGCGACAGATCGGCGAACAGATCGAGATAGCGCGCGGCGGCGCCGAGATGCTCGACCAGCGTCGGAGTGGCGCGATCGAAGGTGGCGAAGACGAAGCCGCGGTAGCTGTCGACACGCAAGCCGATCAGTCCGAGCGTCTCTTCGCTGAAATCGCTCGCCTGGCGATCGCGCATCGGCACGCTGACCAGCCTGCCGCCGAGCTCGTAGGTCCAGCCGTGATAGGGGCAGACGAGATGACGGGTGCAGCCGCGTGTGTGATCGTCGGCGAGCCGCACGCCGCGGTGGCGGCACGAGTTGACCAGGACATGCAGCGCCCCGGCGGTATCGCGCGTCAGCAGGACCGGCTGGACCCCAAGCGTGGTGGCCTTGAAGCTCCCAGGGGCCTCGATTTCGCTCTCATGGCCGACGTAGACCCAGGTCGACGAGAAGATCCGGCGCTGTTCCTCATCGAACACCTGCGGGTCGACGAACGCACGGCGGTGCACGCGCCGCGGCTGTACGAGCGATGCCAGATCCGCTTGCCGGTCGATGGCCATGGCATTGCCTCACGCTGCGATCGCGCAAGATGCGCGACAGGCGAGGATGACGTGTTGCAATTCGCGCTGTCAACCGTTCGCGGTCGCGCGCCGCCCCGGAGGCGAGTTCCAATCGCCGCGATTTTTCGTGGGCGCCGCTGTCACCGTCCCGCGGCCGGAAGCCGCCGGTCAGTCCGTTGCGCGGCGCAGGGTGAAGCAGAAGGTGGCGCCTCCTGACGGATTGTCCTCGACCCAGATCCGTCCCTGGTGCTCTTCGACGATCGCCCGGCAGATCGACAAGCCGACTCCCATCCCCTTTTGCTTGGTGCTGGCAAGCGACGAGAAGAGCCGCGCCTTGAGCTTTTCGTCTATCCCCGGCCCCGCGTCGCTGACCCGCACCACCACTTCGTCGCCTTCACCCGGCCGGACCGAGACCTCGACCGGAGCGTTGGATCCGGCGGACGCCATCGCCTCGATTGCGTTGCGGATCAGGTTGAGCAGGACCTGCCCGATCTGGACCCGGTCGATCAGCACCCGATCGGCGTCGGCGGCGACGTCGGCAATGATCGCGACATCCTTGCCGAGCGTCGCCGAACTGAGGCTGATTGCCTCGTCGATCACGGCCGACAGGCGCTCGGCTTTCCTGCGCGCGACACCCTGCTCGACCTCCTCGCGCAGACGCCGCACGACATCGGCGGCATGGCGCGCGCTCGTTTCCGCTCCGGAGATCGCGCTCATCAGGGCATCGTCGACCTCGCCGCGCCCAGCCAGCGACCGCCGGATGCCACGCACGAAATTCGATACCGCCGTGAGCGGCTGATTGAGCTCGTGGGCCAAGGTCGAGGTGATTGCCCCCATCGCGCT
>NZ_JAKFCG010000073.1:0-9301 GCF_036677245.1 Sphingomonas sp. | reverse complement strand
CGCAATTCATCGTCGGCGCGAACATCGGCGGCGACCTCGCCTTTTTGAAGAGCCCAGGCGCGGCCACCCCAGCGGCTTTCTCCGTCGGCGTCGAGTATCGCCGGGAGAAGGGCACAACGGCGGTCGATCCGCTCTATGCTTCGGGAGACCTGATCTTCTACGGCCAGGGGCAGAACATTTCAGGAAAATATAACGTCAAGGAAATTTACGGCGAGCTGAAGGTGCCGATCATCGAGGACAAGGCATTCTTCCACATGCTCAGCCTAGAAGCGGGTGTGCGCTATTCCGATTACTCCACGGTTGGTGGCGTTTGGACGTACAAGGCGGGTGGCGACTGGTCGCCAACCCAAGGCTATCGGCTTCGCGGTATTTACCAGCGCGCGGTGCGTGCGCCAAACCTCTACGAGCTTTACTCGCCCGTCGTCGCGGGTACGGGTGGTCTGGGCGTGGATCCCTGCGCCGGCGCCGGCGTCAGCGGCACAATCGCCGCGGTTTGCATCGCGCAAGGAGCACCTGCCGGGGCGATCGGGATCATCCCGCAGCCAATCTCGGGTCAGATCAACATCTTCACCGGAGGCAACCCCAACCTTAGCGAGGAGACGTCGGACACCTGGACCATCGGCGCGGTGTTCAATCCGCCGCAGCTGCCCAGGTTCACCGCGTCGATCGACTATTTCAACATCAAGATAAAGGGGGCGATCAGCGACACTCCGCCGTTCATTACGATCGAGCAATGTTACAGCGATCCAAGCATCACGAACCCCGCCTGCGCGAGCATCGTGCGTAATCCTGTGGATGGTTCGCTGAGTGGCCCGACTTTCGTGGGCGTGCCATCGACGCTCGGCAACGTCGGGGCGATCAAGACCGACGGCATCGACGTCACCGCTTCCTATCGCGGCGGTTTCGACGAGGGCTTCAATTACGGCATTCGATTTGCTGGCACGTGGACCAACAATTATAAGTTCCAGGCCGAGCCGACTTCGACGGCCGAGCAGTGCGCGGGCTTCTTCGGCCCGGTGTGCGACCTCGAGCCAATGCCCGAGTGGAAGCATGTCGTGGACCTCCGGCTGGGCTTCGGCGGCGCATCGCTGCTCACCCGCTGGCGTCATATCGGCAAGATTAAAGCCGATGATTCGCTGTCGGGCCCTGAAGGCATCGTGCTGCAGACCATCAAGGCATATAATTACTTCGACGAAACGCTGAGCGTCGACGTTGCCGAGCGCTACACATTCCGGCTCGGTGTCCTCAACCTGTTCGACAAGAAACCGCCCGTCGTCGGTGATACGACCGGTGCAACCGCTGTCGGTGGGGGGACTTTCCCGAACACCTATGACGTGCTCGGCCGGACATTCTTCGCAGGAGCGACCGTCCGCTTCTGATCCGAGAGCGAGGGAAGGCCCGGGCGAACCCCGCCCGGGCCTTTGCTTCAAACGCCGAGCACCGCTACGCCGAGATCCCATGAGCGTGCGTCTGCTCCTTCATCGCCTTTCGCTGGCTGATGCCGAGGCGGAAGTCGTCCCGGCGAGCGCGGCTGATCTGCGCTGCGCGAGCTTCATCGACGGCCGCAGCGATTTCTCCTGCGGGCCGCTCCGCCAGCTTGCGCTGCAAACTCTCTTGGAAAGCGAGTCTGGGCCGGCGCCGCCAATCCGTTTCCTTTTCCACATGGGATTTTGCGGCTCGACGCTGCTTGCGCGCCTTCTCGACCATCCTGGCTCGTCGCTGGTGCTGCGCGAGCCGAATTGTCTCGCCGATCTCGCCAACCAGCGAGCCGCGGCCGACCGCAACGGCGAGGCACTCGTGGCCTTCGATAAGGTTCTGGCAGCGGTCGCTC
The DNA here is from genome assembly GCF_036677245.1 of Sphingomonas sp. Classification (GTDB taxonomy): domain Bacteria; phylum Pseudomonadota; class Alphaproteobacteria; order Sphingomonadales; family Sphingomonadaceae; genus Allosphingosinicella. Next base: position 7,470 of record NZ_JAKFCG010000073.1, on the reverse strand, counting down.
GCCATCTTGCCAGACCATGGAATGACGGCGAGACCGTGATCGTCAAGCCTTCCAACTGGATGAATAATCTGCTGCCGTCCCTGATCGCGGCTGCGCCGCTCCATCCTCTCTTCCTGACCACGTCGCGCGCAAACTATCTGGCCGCAGTATTCCGTGGGGGTCCGCAGCGTGTGGCCTTCACCGCACGCGCAGCGGCCCATCTCTCCAGTGGCGGCGGTGACGCGGCAGAATTGCTCGCTGCGGCGCTAAGGGCCAATCAGGATCAGACCGACACGTTGGCGCGGATTGCGGTCACGACGCATGAGATACAACGTCGTCAGTTCGCCAGGGCGATCGAACAGGGGGGCTGGGGTGAACGGCATCTGCTCGACCAGGCCGAACTTGCCGCGGACCCGGCAGCGGCATCGCTCAAAGCGGCCACCGCGCTTGATCTGGACCTGCCGCCACAAGCAATTCAGACCAATGTTGCGGCCTGGGCCGGGCGCCACGCGAAGGCACCCGGCAATGCCTATTCCCGCACTCGAGAAGTAGAGATCGGCTCCGCCATCGAGGCCGAACACGGTCCGGCGATCGAGCATGCCCTCGATTGGGCAGATCGTACGTTCGACGCTTAGAGTCGAATGCGATTAGGTGGATCGACTTCCGCTCGATCGCTCTTTGTTGCTGCATTGCCTGTTGCGAAAAGCCGGTGCCCAGCTTTTCGCGCCAATGCTCTAAGGAAGCTCGGTGCGGAGCCAGCCGGTGATCGAGATGCGGCTTCCCTCGGCATAAGGCGCAACATAGCTGACGCTATGCGGCTGCCCGATCGCGAACAGGTCCAGGGTGTTGAAGGCTGGCGTCATCGCCTGGGCAACGCCGCCGCTCGCATCGTTGAACAGCAGCAATCCACCCCATTCCGGACGCCACCCGCGAGTCAGCCCAAGCACGAACGCATGGCTGCGATGCTTGCCTCCCACCAGATCGTCGTGGCGCGTCAGGAAATCGCCGGCGCGATAGCGTGTTGCCTGGGCATCGACGAAGCGGATTTCGGGGTTACCGGTCAGCGCGCGAAAAAAGCCGAGCATCTGCGGCGACGACATGAACTGTGCGAAGCCCGCTAGTGGAGTTGCGGCCCGGCGGCGCTCCTCCGCGCCATCGGGGACGCGGATCGTGTCATAGCGGAACCTGAAACCATGCGCGGCTTCGCGAAAGATCGCGGCATCGAGCGCGCGCCGTTCCGCTTCTGCCATGGCAGCCAGTTGTTCGCTCGGCGTTTCGAACACGCGTTCGCCGCCCTTGATGACATGCTGCCAGTCGTGTGCCTCGGTGAGGTGGGAAAGCAGTGAAGCGGCGGAGGCGGCGGGCAGGAAATCGGCGATCCTGATCCGCCGCGCGCCGGCAAATTCCGCGGAAAGGCGAACCGGATCCAGCGTTGGATTTGGCGACAAATTCCCGAAAGAGCCCATGCGCGGATCCATCTACCTTCGCAGCTGCTGCGGTCAGCCGCGCCGCGCGACAATGTGCCGCCGAAGCCGGCGGTGCAAGCTCAGGCCGCCGCCCGCTCCGGCTCGGTCCGAAGCACGAGCTGGCCGTCGCCTTCGTCGATCCGCACCACCGATCCGTCGGGGATCTCGCCGCGCAGCAGCGCGTCGGCGAGCGGGTCCTGCAGATATTTCTGCACCGCCCGCTTCAGCGGCCTCGCGCCATAGACCGGATCGTAGCCGACCCTGCCGAGCCAGGCGCGCGCACCGGGGCTGAGCTCGAGCCTGATCTTGCGGTCCGCCAGCAGCCGCTGGACGTGCCCGACCTGGATGTCGACGATCGGGCCCATATGCTCGGGCCGCAGCCGGTGGAACAGGATGATCTCGTCCAGCCGGTTGAGGAACTCGGGCCGGAAATGGCCGCGCACCACCTCCATCACCTGCGGCTCGACATCCTCGACCCGTTGGTCGTCGGCCATGTTTGAGAGGAACTGGCTGCCGAGGTTCGAGGTCAGGATGATGATCGTGTTCGAAAAGTTCACCGTGCGGCCCTGACCGTCGGTCAGGCGGCCATCGTCGAGCACCTGGAGCAGCACGTTGAAGACGTCGTTGTGCGCCTTCTCGACCTCGTCGAACAGGATCACCTGATAGGGCCGCCGGCGCACCGCCTCGGTCAGCACGCCGCCTTCCTCATAGCCGACATAGCCCGGAGGCGCGCCGATCAGCCGCGCGACGCTGTGCTTCTCCATATATTCGGACATGTCGATGCGGACCATCGCATGCGAATCGTCGAACAGGAATTCGGCGAGCGTCTTGGTGAGCTCGGTCTTGCCGACGCCGGTCGGCCCGAGGAACAGGAACGAGCCCAACGGCCGGTTCGGATCCTGCAGGCCGGCGCGCGAGCGGCGGACCGCGGCGGCCACCGCCTTGACCGCATCCTCCTGGCCGATCACCCGCCGGCCGAGCTCCTCCTCCATCTGCAGCAATTTCTCGCGCTCGCCCTCGAGCATGCGATCGACGGGGATGCCGGTCCAGCGCGAGACGACCGAGGCGATGTCCTCGCTGGTCACTTCCTCGCGAAGCATCGCGCTCTCGGTCGCGGCCTCGGCCTCGGCGAGCTGGCGCTCGAGGTTGGGGATCGTGCCATAGGCAAGCTCGCCCGCCTTGGCCAAATCGCCCGCGCGCTGCGCCTGCTCGAGCTCGAGCCGCGCGGCATCGAGCTCTTCCTTGAGCTTCGATTCGGCCTGGATCTTTTCCTTCTCGGCCTGCCAGCGCTGGGTCAGCTCGGCCGATTGCTGCTCGAGATTGGCGAGCTCCTCCTCGAGCGCCGTCAGGCGGTCCTTCGAGGCCTTGTCGCTTTCCTTCTTGAGCGCCTCGCGCTCGATCTTGAGCTGGATGATGCGCCGGTCGAGATTCTCGATCTCCTCGGGCTTCGATTCGACCTCCATGCGCAGCCGCGAGGCGGCCTCGTCCATCAGGTCGATCGCCTTGTCGGGCAGGAAACGGTCGGAGATGTAGCGGTGCGACAGGGTCGCTGCCGCGACCAACGCGCCGTCGGTGATCCGCACATGGTGGTGGAGCTCGTATTTCTCCTTCAGCCCACGCAGGATCGAGATCGTGTCCTCGACGGTCGGCTCGCCGACGAACACCGGCTGGAAGCGGCGCTGCAGCGCGGCGTCCTTCTCGACATGCTTTTGATATTCGTCGAGCGTGGTCGCGCCGATGCAGTGCAGCTCGCCGCGCGCGAGCGCCGGCTTCAGCAGGTTCGAGGCGTCCATCGCCCCCTCGCTCTTGCCCGCGCCAATCAGGGTGTGCATCTCGTCGATGAACAGGATGATCTCGCCCTCGGCGCCCTTGACCTCGTCGAGCACGCCCTTCAGGCGCTCCTCGAACTCGCCGCGATATTTGGCGCCGGCGATCAACGAGCCCATGTCGAGCGCCATCACCCGGCGGTCCTTGATCCCGTCGGGAACGTCGCCGTTGGCGATGCGCAGCGCGAGGCCTTCGGCGATCGCGGTCTTGCCGACGCCGGGCTCGCCGATCAGCACCGGGTTGTTCTTGGTGCGGCGCGCGAGCACCTGGATCGTGCGCCTGATCTCTTCGTCGCGGCCGATGACCGGATCGAGCTTGCCCTCGCGCGCCGCCTCGGTGAGGTCGCGCGCGAATTTCTTGAGCGCGTCGTAGCGGTCCTCGGCGGTCGCGGTGTCGGCGGTGCGGCCGCCGCGCAGCTCGTTGATCGCCGCGTTGATCGCCTCGGGGCTGACGCCGGCATTCTGCAGCGCCTTGCCCGCGTCGGTGGTCGGGCTCAGCGCCAGCGCGAGCAGCAGCCGCTCGACCGTGACATAGCTGTCGCCGGCTTTCTGCGCGATCTGCTCGGCCTGGTCGAGCACCCGCAGCGCCTCGGCGTCGAGCCCCGGCGCGGCGCTGGCGCCGCTGCCGGACACCGCCGGCATTTTGGCCAGCGCTTCGTCCACTGCGCGGGTCGCGGCCTCGGCGCTGCCCCCGGCGCGGGCGATCAGCCCGGCCGCCATGCCCTGATCGTCCTCGAGCAACGCCTTGAGCAGGTGCGAAGGCGTGATGCGCTGATGGTTGAGCCGGATCGCGACCGTCTGCGCGGCCTGGAGGAAGCCCTTGGCGCGATCGGTGAATTTCTCGAGGTTCATGGCAATCCCCTTTAAGGCCAGAGGGCCCTTTAAACGTAGCCGCGATGTAGTGTTGCTTCTTTGCAACACAAGGGGTGCGGCTCCCATTCGGCGCTATAGACACGCGGTCGGCCCGATCCCCTACGCGAAACCCCCTAGACGAGCGCCCGTGGACGAGACGTCCTGTGCTGGCGTGTTGCGCCAGTAAGCCGCAGCGCTATGCTGCGTCCAACCATTTGCCCGACAAAGGGATTCCATGCGCCTTCGGCTCCTCTCCCTCGCCCTTTCCTCCGCGATCACCCTGGCCGCCACATTCGCCCTCACCGGCTGCGCCACCGCGCCGAGCGATGCGCCGGCATCCCCTGCCGCGGCCGCACCCGCGCCGGGAGCGAGCGCGCTCGCGGCGCTCGTCCAAACCATCGACATCCCCTACCAGCAATTCACGCTCGCCAACGGCCTGCGAGTCATCGTCCACGAGGACCGCAAGGCCCCGATCGTCGCGGTGTCGGTCTGGTACAATGTCGGCTCGAAGGACGAGCCGGCAGGCAAGACCGGCTTCGCGCATCTGTTCGAGCATCTGATGTTCAACGGCTCGGAGAATGCGCCCGGCGATTATTTCGAGCCGTTGAAGCAGATCGGTGCGACCGACATGAACGGCACCACCTGGTTCGACCGCACCAATTATTATCAGACGGTGCCGAGGGCGGCACTCGACGTCGCCTTGTTCCTCGAGAGCGACCGGATGGGCCATCTGCTCCGCGCGGTGACCCAGAAGGTGCTCGATAACCAGCGCGCGGTCGTCCAGAACGAGAAGCGCCAGGGCGACAACGATCCGTTCGGGCTGGTCGAATATGCCCAGCTCGAGGCCTTGTTCCCCCAAGGCCATCCCTATCGCCACTCGACGATCGGCTCGATGGCGGACTTGGATTCGGCGAGCCTCGAGGACGTCAAGCAGTGGTTCCGCAGCCGCTACGGCCCCAACAATGCGGTGCTGGTGCTGGCCGGCGACGTCGACGTCGCAACCGCGCGCGCATTGGTCGAGAAATATTTCGGCGATATCCCGCGCGGCCCGGCCAATGTCCCGGCGCAGGCGGCGGTGCCGACCTTGCCCGCGCCGGTCAGCCAGGTGATGAAGGACCGGGTCGCGACGACCCGGATCTACCGCAATTGGGCGGTGCCCGGGCTGCTCGATCCCGACGCCGTCCCGCTCGACGTCGCGGCATATGTGCTCGGCGGCCTTGCCAGCTCGCGGCTCGACAACGAGCTGGTGCGGCAGGACCAGACCGCGGTCGCGGTCACCGCCAGCCTCCAGGAATTCCATCGCATCAGCCTGTTCGAGGTGACCGCCGACGTGAAGCCCGGCGTCGACCCGGCGCAGGTGGCGGCTCGGCTCGACGCGATCATCGCCGATCTCGTGGCGAACGGGCCGACCGAGGACGAGGTCCAGAGGGTGGTGATGAGCTATGTCTCGGATCGAGTCCGCGGGCTCGAGCAGGTCGGCGGTGGCGGCGGCAAGGCGGTCGCGCTCGCGGAAGGGACGCTCTACGCCAACGATCCCGATTTTTCGAAGAAAAGGCTGCTCGCTTATACGAGCATGACGCCGGCGAAGGTGCGCGCGGCGATGCAGAAATGGCTGACCCGTCCGGTGTTCGCGCTGAATGTGGTTCCCGGCGAGCGCGAGGCCTATCAGGAAGCCGGCGCCAAGGCGGCCGGATCGGCGCAGCGCCCGCGTTACTATCGCCAGCCTGAGGCGCCCGAGGCGCCCGAGATGCCGGGCCCAGACGCGGGAGCGCCGGGCCATCAGCCGCTGCAATTCGCTGGCGTCGACCGTTCGAAGCTGCCGCCGGTCGGCCAGATCGCCGATCTCGACTTCCCCGATGTCGAGCATGCCAGCCTGTCGAACGGCATAAAGGTCAGCTTCGCGCGGCGCACCGCGGTGCCGGTGGTGCTCGTCTCAATGCAGTTCGACGCCGGTTTTGCCGCCGATCCGCGCGGCAAGCGCGGGCTCCAGGCGCTGACCGCATCCCTGCTCGACGAAGGCACCGCCCGGCTCAACTCGCGCGAGATCGCCGAGGCCAAGGAAAGGCTCGGCGCCGACATCGGCATCGGCGGGTCGATCGACCGCACCACCGCGACCCTGTCGGCGCTGACCACCAACCTCGCGCCTTCGCTCGATCTGATGGCCGAGATCATCAAGGCGCCGCGCTTCGATCCGCGCGAGTTCGAGCGGCTGCGCTCCCAGCAGCTCACCGGAATCGCGAGCGAGCTGACCCAGCCGCTCGGCATCGCCTTTCACGCGCTTCCGCCTCTGCTGTTCGGCCAGCATCCTTATGGCGTGCCGCTGACCGGATCGGGCCATGCCGACGAGGTCCGCGCGCTGACCCGCGACGATGTCGTTGCCGCGCACGCGAAGTGGCTGCGGCCGGACAATGCCCAATTGTTCGTCGTCGGCGATACCACTTTGGCCGAGATCATGCCGTTGCTCGAGGCGCGGTTCGGAAGCTGGGCTCCGCCTGCCGTGCCCAAGGGCGTCAAGGATTTCGCGGCGCCCGTCCCGCCCGCCAGGCCGCGCATCGTGCTGATCGACCGCCCGCAATCGCCGCAGTCGCTGATCCTCGCCGGAAGTGTGATCCCGGTGGAGGGCACCGACGAGCTGACGACCTTGCAAGCGGCGATGGAGGTGCTCGGCAACGACTTCCTCTCGCGCATGAACATGGACCTGCGCGAGACCAGGGGCTGGGCCTATGGCGTCCAGGGCTTCGTCCGCCGCGCCGAGCATCAGGTGCCCTATATGATCTACGCGCCGGTCCAGGCCGACCGCACCGGCGATTCGATCGCGGCCTTGCAGCAGCAGATGACGAGCTTCCTGACCACCAAGGGCGTCACCGCCGCCGAGCTCAGCCGCACCGTCAACGGCAGCATCCGCGAGCTTCCGGGCAGCTTCGAGACATCGGGCGCGGTGCTCGGCGCGATCCAGGCCAACGAGCTCTACGATCGTCCCGACAATTACCAGGAGACGCTCGCCAGCCGCTACCGCGCGATGACCGCGGCCGAGCTCGACCAAGCCGCGCGGCGGGTGCTGAGGCCGCAGGACCTGCTGTGGGTCGTCGTCGGCGACGCCGCCAAGGTCCGCCCCCAGCTCGCCAAGCTCAAGCTGCCCGTCGAGGTCATGGTCCTGAAATAAGAAATTCCTCCCCCTCAGAAATTCCTCCCCTGCATTTGCAGGGGAGGGGGACCACCCGGAGGGTGGTGGAGGGGCAATTTCGTCAAGGCCGCCCCTCCACCGCTGCGCGGTCATGATCCGTTGCACAGTGCCCCGCACTGTGCAGCCAAGCCGGGGGCTTGGCGGCCGGATCATCCCCCGGAAC
>NZ_JAKFCG010000072.1:0-15394 GCF_036677245.1 Sphingomonas sp. | reverse complement strand
GGGCCTTCAGGGTACGGGGCCTTCAGGGTACGGGGGGCGCGTCGCGCGCATTGGCGCGGCGTTCCGCCCGCGCCTGCGCGATCAATTGCTCGAGGCACCCGGTCGCGCCGCCCGGCCCGACCGGCGAGCAGCTCTGGATGCCCGTCGCGCCGACCGTCTCGAGCGCCTCGGCCCGCACCGCCCAGCTTTCATTCTGCGGGGACGGCGGGGCCCCGCGCACTTTCTCCGGGATGCGGTAGCGTTCGGATTCCGGCCGGCGCGCGCAGACGATGATCTCGCCGCCTTTGCCGGTCGGGCACGGATCGTTGCCATAGACGATGACCTGCGCGATCCGCTCTCCGGGAGGAGCCGGCTGCGCGCCGGCGGGAGTCCCCAGTGCCGGCAAGGCCGCGGCGAGCGCGGCGGCGAACAGCAGGCGGCGCTGCATTTCTCGAATCTCCCGATCGATGCTTCGCGATAAAAGGGCTGAGGAAGGCGCTTTGTTCCGGCTGTGGACCCGCGCGACCCGGTCCCGTCGCCGATCAGGCATTCATGAGGTCAGGCGGGGCGAGCCGGCGTGTCGAATATGATCCGCAGGTGGGTGATCAGGGGCGCCGCGCTATCGAATTCGAACAGGTCGATGAGATCGGTCGACACCGCCGGGCCGTCGCGCCTGTCCCAGTGATAAGCGAAATGCGCCGCCCACCGGCCGGGATCGTCGGTCGCCCGATAGACATGATGGATCGTGACTTCGGCGCTGAGGGTGTCCGCGAAAAGCCGCTCGTAGAACGGACGGACCGGAACCCGTCCGTAGACTGGCGAGGTGATCATGCCGTCGTCCGCGAAGCAGGCCAGCACGCCATCCAGATCGCAGGCCTCCATCGCCGCAAGATAGCGGCGGATGACGTCGTCCGGCGACTGTTCACCCATGCCGGTGCGGGTCGAATGCGACGGCCTTCATCTCTACGAGCAGCAAAGGATGCGGAAGCTGGTGCACCGCGACCGTCGTCCGCGTCGGACCGGTCTCGTCGAAATATTCGGCCCAGACCTCATTGAACCCGCCGAAGTCGTTCATGTTGACCAGGAAGCAGCCGACCTCGACCAAGTCGGCAAGCCCGAGCCCGGCGCTGGTCAATATGTCGCGGATATTCTCGATCACCGCGCGCGTCTGGACACGAATGTCGAGGGTGGTGACCCCCAATTCATCGACGGTGGCGCCGTCGAAGCTGTTGTCCGGCCGGCGTGCGCTCGTGCCCGAGACATAGACGAACTCGCCGGCCCGGCGATAATGCGGGAAGCGTCCGCGCGGCTTTGCCTTTCCTTCGACGACGCCGCCGTTGGACCCTTTGCTGGGCTGGTTGCTGGTCGTCGCGCGCGCCATTGTCGCTCCCGTCGTCATCTTCGATTGCATAAGCTCAGGACAGCTGGAATTCGACGACGGCGGCGCCGGCGCCATAGGTCGCGCCATAGCCGAGCAGCTTCGCGCCGGTGAACCCCCCGGTGGCGCCAAGCAGCCATCCGAGATGCTTCATGCGCATGTCGCCCTTGGCCGCACCCGCGAAGTCGGCGATCCGATCGCGCAGGCCGTTGGCGCTGCCGCCGGCGAGCGCCTCCAGCAACGCGCGATTGGCGGCATCATCCTTGTCGGAGACGATATGATCGGTCGCGATGTCGATCTCATGGTCGAAATAGCTGCCGGATAACCCGCCGACCGCGATCACCGCCGCGCGCTTGCCCTGCAGCTCGGCTTGTTCAGCCGCGATCCGCCCCAACGCCTCGGTCTTGGCGAAGTCGTGATAGAGGTTGTTCGCCGCCACCACCGCCGGAATGCGCCCGTCCGGATTGAGAAAGCTGTTGGCGACGATGGTGCCGGTGTCGATCGGGAAGCCGTCGTAATCGACCGCGCGCGAGCGGATGCCGGCGTCGGTCGCGGCGGTGATGCAGGATTGGGCGAGCGCGGTATCGGCCCGCAGATTCATCTGCAGGTCCCCATATTCGTACCAATTCTCGTCGACGTGGATGCCGGTGCTGTGGGGGCGTGTCTGCCAGAGCTCGTCGAGCACCGCGATCCACTGCGTCGAGTAGATCAGCAGCACGTCCGGCCGCGACTCGATCAGCGCCGATCCGGCCGCACGCGCTGCCTTGGCGAGGCCGGCCCAGGGAGGGTTGTCGTCCTTGAGCAAAGGCAGCGGATTGCCGGGCACCAGGAAGGCGGAAACTATCGGCATCGATCGGTCCCTAGACTTGAGAAGGCAAGGCGGAGCGAGAGAACAACAGCCGGTCCGGCGGTCCGGCGGTCACGCGGCCAGCCGCCACTCCATCACCGCATTGCCCGTGCCGATCACGGTGCCGTAGCCGTAGAGCTCGGCCGGGATGGTCGGATAGCCCATCGCCGAGATCATCCACGGGAACGCGCCCGACTTCACTTCGGCGAACGCCTCCTCGACCCACTCGGGAAACAGCCGCATCACCTCATGGATTTCGCCGCGGCGCATCAGCTCGATCATCCGCATGTCCCACTTATATCCCTTGTAGTTCTGCGGATGCTCGCGGCTCATATCCTCGGGAATTTCGGGCTCTTCCTGGAAATGGTAGTGCGAGAATGTGTTCGAGCACAACAGCACCGCCCGCTTGCCGCTCTTCTCGATCGCGCGGCGGGTCGCCTCGCCGAGCTTCTCCATTTCCTCGACGCCCTTTTCGAGCGTGAGGTAATAAGGCGAGTTGTTGGCGGACAGCCCGACGACCGGGATGTCCCACTGCGGCCGGATCATGTGCAGGGTCGTGATCGTCCCGTAATCGACCCGGAAATTGGGGTTGCGCATCATCTTGGCGGTCAGCCCCAGCGCCTGCGCCTCCGCACAGCAAGCCTCCGCGAGATCGACATCGACGTCGAGGTCGAATTTGTAGCGGAAGAGATTGGGGAAGATCGGATCGACCGATTTTCCGGTGAGCCGCCGGACGCCGAGGAAATGATGGCCGACCAATGTCTGCCAATGTGGCGAGTGGACGAGCAGCACGTCCGGCTTGAGCTCCTCGATGCTCTTGCGCGCCTTCTCATAGGCCCACCGCAAAGGCTCCCAGCCACCCTCGGCACGAGGTTCGTTCTGCGGCGGATTTTCGGCGTAGACGAGGTGCGGGGGGTGGGGAGCAACAAAGCCTGCGACGATCTTGCCTTCGCTCATGGCGCTTCTCCAGCGAGAGGAATCTCACATAGTGAGATACATTACTCTGTAATGAAGATCGTAGTCGGGCGGGTCCGGTTCGTCAATCTGCAGGAAAACCCCCTCTAGTCGCGCTCGGGCTCGAAATGGGCCCTCGGATTGAAAGCGACTGCACGCACCATCAGCGCCTGATGCGGGTGCGGCAGCTCGCGCACCGCGACGGTCGTTCGCGTCGGCCCATCCGGCGGGAAATAACGCGCATAGACTTCATTGAAGGCGCCATAATCGGCCATGTCGAGCAGATAGGCCTGGACGTCGACCAGATCGGTCAGATCGTAGCCGACGCTGCGCAGCATCCCCTCGACCGCTTCGAAGACGAACTGCGCCTGCTTGCGGATATCGATCGTCACCGAGCCATCGGCTGCCACGGTGACGCCCTCGAAGCTGTCATCGGGCAGACGCGCGCTGGTGCCGGAGACGAACACGAAGTCACCGACCCGCTTGAGGTGCGGAAAGCTTCCTCGCGGGCGCGCTCGCGACGGGAAGACGCGCGATTCGGTGAACAGCGACCGCTCGACCTCGGCAACCCGCGCCGTGATCGCCTGCACGGCGCGGCTGCGCATATCGTCGCCGAACCGCGAGCCAGGGGCCGACAAGGCGATCGCCGCGACGACCGCGCCCTTGGCGTTGTGGAGCGGCGCGGCGACCGAAATCAGTCCCTCCTCCCACTCCTCGTTCTCGACCGCATAGCCCTGGTGCGCGACCGTTGCGAGCTCGCGTTCCAGCGTGGCGGGATCGGTGATCGTCGCTGCCGTGAAGCGCGTCAGATCGAGCTTCGAGAGGAACGAGCGGCGGTTGGCCGACGACATCGATGCCAGGAACACCTTTCCGGCCGCCGTGCAGTGAAGCGGGAAGGGCTCGCCGACCGCATGGCTGATCACCAGCGACCGATCGGGCTGCGCGTGTGCCGCATTGATCGCCTGATTGCCGCTGCGGGCGACGCAATGGACTCCCTCGCGGAACTCCATCGCCAAGGCCTCGAGATGGGGCTGCGCGGCGTCGATCAGCAACGCATCGCCTTCGACCCTGCCGCCCAGCTCGGCAAGCGCATGGCCGAGGTGGAAGCGGCCCGCCTGAGTGCGGCTGACGACCCCTTCGCCCTCCAGGGTCAGCAGGAAGCGATGGACGGTGGCGAGATTGCTGCCGACCGCATTCGCGACCTCGGTGGCCGTCATATCGCGGCCGCTCGCGGCGAGCGCCCGCAGGATCGTGAATGCCTTCACGACCGAGCTGTTCTTCGGCGTCAGTACCGGTCCGCGAATGACTGCAACTCCTTCATGCTCGCGCTTCCGCGCGCCTTAGCGATGCGGCACCGGCGAGGCCAAGCGGCGGCTTGGGCGGGCGAGCGATCTCGGATGTCCAATGCCCGCCTCCGATTGCTGCGAGAGCGAACTCTTGACAAGGGCGCGCCGAGATAGGAACATCATAACATACGCGATGATAATCTCAATATGTGAGATATGTGTGCGTTATTACACGGCAGGCTGCCCAAAAAAATATCCACGAGAGGTCGGGCGGTACGCGCTGGTTGCGGCGGAGGAGATCTAGGTCGTCGCGGCTCGGCGCAATGTTCAGGGGGAAAAGACGATGAAAGTCTATACGAGCACGCCGATAACGTTCGCTGCCATCATCGCGGCGTCGCTCGCCGCTCCGGTCTTCGCGCAATCCGATCTGTCGCAGGAGATCGTCGTCACCGCGCAGAAGCGCGAGCAGAATATCCAGGACGTCGGCATCTCGATCACGGCTTATTCGGGGGAGCAGCTGCGCGCGCTCAACGTCACCGACTCGCGCGATCTGGCTGCCATCGCGCCCGGCGTGCATACCGCAGGCGCGGCCGCCGGTCAGAACAGCAATTATACGATCCGCGGCGTGACCCAGAACGATTTCAACGACATCGGCGAGGCGCCGAACGCCGTCTACCTCGACGAAGGCTATATCGCGGTCGCGCAGGGGCAGACGTTCGCTCTGTTCGACATCGAGCGCGTCGAGGTGCTCAAGGGCCCGCAGGGCACCTTGTTCGGGCGGAACGCGACGGGCGGCCTCGTCCACTACATTTCCAGGAAGCCGAACCTCGATGCCATCGAAGGCTATATCGACCTCAACTACGGCCTGTACGATTCCGAAGACACGCCGGGCGACTTCCACGGCGAGGCAGCCCTGAGCCTGCCGCTCGGCGAGAAGATGGCGCTGCGCGTGGCCGGCCTGTGGAACCTGCGGCAGCCTCTGCTCCGCAACGAATATCCGGCCGGCGCGGTCGGCGGATCGCCCGGGCCCGACGCCGGAGCCAATCTCGGCGACGACGACACGCTCGCGGGACGCGGGACCCTGCTCCTCGAACCGAGCGACAAGGCCTCGTTCAGGCTGTCGGTCAACGCCGCGCGCAGCGTGCTTTCAACCGCGCCCTACCAGCAGAAACCGACGATCGGCGTGTTCGACGCCAGTGGCGAGCTGATCAACGTGATCGACGTCGCGCCGACCGAAACGCGCGCCTCGATCGGCAGCAACGGCCAGGACCTGGGATCGGACGTCAACAACGACGGCGTGTTCGGCGACTTCTTCGGACGGCCGGTGCCGGGCGGCGACTTTTTCGGCTATATCGATCCCGACGGCTCGGATTTGCGAACGTCGAGCGACTTCGCGTTCAAGAACCACAACCGGGTCCGCACCTTCGGCGTCAATCTCAATGCCGAGTTCGAGCTCTCGGACGATGTGACGCTGACCTCGATCTCCGACTTCAAGCATTTCTACAAATTGCTGTTTCTCGACGTCGATTCCGGTCCCGGGAACCAGGCCGTCAATTATTCGGGGGTCAACGCGGACACGATCACCCAGGAACTGCGGGTGGCGGGCCAGACCCCTGCGTTCGATTGGGTCGCAGGTCTCTATTATCTGCACATCAAGAACCATTCGATCAACGGCCTGAAGTTCCCGCTCGGCAGCATCGTCCCGGGCTCGCCGTTCGATCTCGGCACCGATGCCCATCTCAAGACCAATTCCTATTCGGCGTTCGGGCAGGTCGACTGGCATTTCAGCGACCAGTGGACGCTGATCGTCGGCGGCCGCGTGATCCGCGAGAAGAAGGATTACGACTTCCTGCAGGGGATCTACTTCACGACCGATTCACGGCGGGCGCAGGACGGCTCGCCGATCGTCATTGGGCCCGATTTCGGTCCCAGCGGGCCGCTGCCCTTCGCCGACAAGACCGGCAAGACATTATGGGCGGGCAAGGTCCAGATCGAATATGAGCCCAACGACGATCTGCTGCTCTACGCGGGCGTCAACCGCGGCGTGAAGGCCGGCAATTTCAACGCCCAGCTGGCGGGCGGCCTTCCCATTCCCGCAAGCGCCGTGCCTTACAAGGAAGAGATATTGGTCAGCGTCGAGGGTGGTTTCAAATACACCTTCCCCGACAACCGGACGCGGTTCAACGCGGCGGCTTTCTATTACGACTATAAGGATTATCAGGCGTTCCTGTTCACCGGCGTCGCTGGCGTCATCATCAATGCCGACGCCCGCACCTACGGCGCCGAGGCCAGCCTGTTCACGTCGCCGATCACCGGCCTGGACGCCGGCCTCAACTTCTCGTGGTTCGATGCCAAGGTGAAGGACGTGCCGTTTCGGGTCGGCGGTCCGATCAGCCGCGACGTGGAACCGGTCTACGCCCCCTCCGTCCAGGCATCTGCGGTGCTGCGCTACGAATGGGATGCGATGGGCGGCAAGCTGTCGATCGGCGCCGACGCTCAATATACGTCGTCCTTCTATTACAACCTGCGCAACTTCGACGCCGACAAATATGGCGAGACCCTGATGGTCAACGCCGCCGCCAGCTGGCGCAACGACAATTGGGAGCTGAGCTTGCGCGTCCGTAACATCACCGACGTCCGGGCCGGCGTCCAAGGCTTCGACATCGCCACTTTCTGCGGCTGCAACGAGGTCTCTTACCGTCCTCCCAGGTTCTTCCAGCTCGGCACGCGGTACAATTTCTAGGGGATTGCCAGCATGAGCACAAAGATCCTCGGCATCGCGCCGCAGCGGGACACCGATTATTCGATCTGGCCGCTTGCTTATTGCCAGGCCGACATGCCGCATGATTTCTTCGGCGGATCGGGCATCTTCAGCAATGCCGGCATCGTGAAGATCCCGATGATCTACACCTTGGTCGTCGGCGGCGAAGTCGGCGGCAAGCAGCATGTCGCCCTGGTCGACTGCGGCTTCCGCAAGGGCGAGTGGCTCAACCGTTACGCGTTCAGCGGCTGGGAGGATCCGGTCGACGTGCTGGCCAAGGTCGGCTTCAAGCCCGAGGATGTCGACGTGATCCTCGTCACCCACATGCACTTCGACCACATGGGCAATTTCGAGGCGTTCCCCAACGCCAAGCTCTACATCCAGCTCGACGAATATCTCGGCTGGTCTGAGGCGGTATGCCTCGCGCACCAGATGGAGACCGAGGAGGAGAAAGCGTGGATCTTCTCGTCCTTCGATCCGGAAGATCTCATCCGCGCAGCGCAAGGGGTTTCCGAAGGCCGCGTGAAGTTCATCCGCGGCGACGAGGAGGTGCTGCCGGGGATCACCGCGGTGCTCGCGAAGGATTCACACACGTTCGGCACCCAATGGTTCCTGGTCCAGACGCGCAACGGACCGTTCGTGGTCGCGGGCGACGCGGTCTATTGGTATTCGAACGTCGAGCGCATGTGGCCGCCCGGCTATAACCAGGGCAATGCTTTCCAGCAGATCCACACCTATGTCCGCATGCGCAACGTGCTGAAGAAACAGACCAGCCGGATCATACCGGGGCACGACCCGAGCGTTTGGGAACGGCACAAGACCTGGTCGACCGAGAGCGGCAATCAGGTGGCGGAGGTCAATCTGCGCGAAGACGATTCATCGCGCCAGCCGCACCGCGTGCGCAGCGGAGCGGTCCCCGTCTAAGAAGTCGCAGGTCAGGGCCGGCTGTTCTGGTCGATCTGGTCCTGGACTGCTTTGGCCTCGGCGTCGATGCGGCTGAGCCGTTCCTGGCGCGCTTCCTCGACCAGCCGCTGCCAGTTGACGTCGTCGCCGCTCTCGCGTTCCGCGCGCGCCTGGCGGATGAGCTGCTGATAACAGCCGATGCCGCCGCCGGGGCCGACCGGGGTGCAGCTGCCGATGCCGGTGCGGCCGACATATTCGAGCGCTTCGGCACGGTTGGTCCACGCCTCGTTCGCCGGAGCGTCGGGATCGTCGCGCAACGGCTCGGGGATGCGGTAGCGGTCGCTCTCGGGGCGGCGCGCGCAGACCGTGATCTCGTCGCCGGCGCTGACCGGGCATTTGTCCTCGCCGTAGACGATCAGCTGGTTGACCTTGACGTCGTCGGCCATCGCGCCGCCGGCGGTCTGGGCGGGCTGGGCCGGCTGGGCAGGTTGGGCCAGCGCCGCCGCGGAAAAGACGGCGAGCGGGATCAAGGCGGCGATCGAAACGAAATGGCGCATGGTCAGATCCTCTTGGAGAGCGCGATGGCCGCGCGGCATCCGGCGCGGATGAAGGCGGAAAGGACGGGATAGCCGGGGACTTGCTCGGCGCCGGCGGCGATCGCGGTGTCGCGATGCTCGAGCTCCTCGCCGCGAAACTCGCTGATCGTGGCGGCGAGATCCGGATCGTCGCCGCCCAGCGCGGCAAGCTGTTCGCGATAATGTTTGTCGATCTCGGTCTCGACTGCGGCGGTGCAGGCCATCGCCGCGCGCGGGCTCATCAGCGCGGTGACCGCGCCGAGCGCGTGGCCGGCGACGTTCCAGACCGGCTGGAGCAGGGTGGGGCGGACCGCGCGGTCGGCGATCATCTTGTCGAAGATATCGAGGTGGCGCCGCTCCTGCGTCGCCATGCGCGCGATCACGCGCGCGGCGGGGTGGCGGTCGCCGAGCACCGCCATCTGGCCGGCATAGATGCGGGTCGCGCCATATTCGCCGGCCTGGTCGACTCTCAGCATCGCCGGCACGTCCGCTCGTGCATCGCCTGGGCGCCAGCTCGGGGCCTGCGCGGCGGCGGGACGCGGGTCGGCAGCCCGCGCGTCGGGCGGGTTGGTCATGCCGTCGCGCGGCGGCGGGGGAACAGCAGCCATAAGATCATCAGTCCGAACCCGATCGAGAGGATGGCGTTCCATCCGGCCATCGAAACGCCAAGGAACGACCATTGTACCTGATCGCAGCGGATCAAAGGAGTCGCCATGATGTCGGCAAGAAAATCGGCGTTCGAGCTTCCGCCCGGCTGGGTGGTGCAGCGGGTGATGCCCTCGAACACGCCCGCCTCGACGCCGGCGTGATAAGCGCCGATCAGGCCGCTCGACAGGATCGCCGCCGCCGCCAGCCACAGCAAAGCGCGTGCGATCGCGGGACTGCCCCGCAACGCGACCGACGCGAGCGCGAAGCCGAGCGCCGCATAATGGCCCCAGCGTTGCCAATGGCACATCTCGCACGGGTAGAGCCCGCCGATATATTGCGAGCCCAGCGCGCCCGCGAGCAGCAGCGCGGGCACCGCCAAAGCGAGGCCGCGGGCCCAGCCGATGTTGGCATCGGCTTTGGTGCCGACGCCGATGCCGATGTCGCTCACGCGGCCGCGCCGGTCAGCGCGCGCCGACCTTGCGCGCGGGTGCCGCCGCCGCGGTCTGGACCTTTCCGAGGCGCGAAATGGTCTGCACCGCATATTGAAGCTGGAAGTCCTCGACTCCCTTCTTCTTCAATTCCTCGGCGGTCGCGGCGAAGCGCGGATCGGGCTTGCCGTCGTCCTCCACCACCGAATCGTCGACCTTGAGCTCGTTGATCAGGTGGCGGCGAAGATCGGCCTCGCGGAACTTCGGGCGCTTGCGGTAATCGGCGTCGGACAGCTGCGGGACGACGATGTCGGGCGCGATGCCGCCTTCCTGCACCGAGCGGCCCGAGGGCGTGTAATAACGCGCCGTCGTCAGCCGCAGCGCGGTGCTCTGCGTCAGCGGCAGCAATGTCTGGACAGATCCCTTGCCGAACGTGCGTTCGCCCATCACCAGCCCGCGATGATGGTCCTGCAACGCACCGGCGACGATCTCCGACGCCGAAGCGCTGCCCGCGTCGACCAGCACGATCACCGGCAGCCCGCGTGCCGCGTCGCCGGGCTTGGCATAATAACGCTTGATATCGCCCTTCTGCCGGCCGCGCTGCGACACGATCTCGCCTTGCTGGAGGAAGGCGTCGGAGAGGTCGATCGCCTGGTCGAGCAGCCCGCCCGGATTGGAGCGCAGATCGAGCACATAGCCGAGCGGCGGCCCGCCGAGCGATTTCTCGATCGCCATCATCGCGGCGAGGGTCGCGTCGGTGGTGGTCTTGTTGAAACTGTTGACGTTGAGGATGCCGACCCGCTCCTTGATCTCCCATTTGACGGCGGGGAGCGAGATGATCGCGCGGGTGATCGGCACGTCGAACGGCTTGTCGCGTCCGGGCCGGACGATCGTGATCTTGATCGCCGTACCGGGGGAGCCGCGCATCTGGTCGACCGCCTCGTCGAGCGTGCCGCCGTAGATCAGCTTGCCGTCGATATGGGTGATGTAATCGCCGGCCTTGATGCCGGCGCGCTGGGCGGGCGTGTCCTCGGTAGCGGCGATGACCTTGACCGCGCCGTCCTCCATCGTGACGTTGAGGCCGAGGCCGCCATATTCGCCGTCGGTCTGCGTCATCAGGCTCTGAAAGCCTTTTTCGTCGAGGTAATTGGAATGCGGGTCGAGGCTGGCGAGCATGCCGTCGATCGCGCCGCGCAGCAAAGTCTTGTCGTCGACCTGCTCGACATATTCGGCGCGAACGCGCTCGAAGACGCTCATGAACTGGTCGAGCTCGCGATAGGTGTCGACGTCGGCCGTGGCGAACGCCGCGGTGGCGGCGGGAACGAGCGCGATCGCACTGACCAAGCCGATCGAGCGGAGAAGATTATTGGCCATGAAATATCCTGCTGTTCAGCATTTGCGCGCCTTTTAGCCCATAACTAGCGCGTCGAAAACAACGCACGCTTAACGGGCGTGCGGGCGGTGGCGGGGAGCGCTTGAATCTGAAGTAATTTCTTACCCGATCGACAGCAAGGGGGCGATCGGGATCGGCTGGCCGCCGCGGCGCAATTCGACCGTCACCAGTGCGCGATCGGCGGAGGCGCCGAGCGGGCTGCGCATCTTGACCTTGTCGCCGGCGCGCACGCTCAACGTGCCGATGTCGGTGATCGCGCTGGTCCAGCCGGCGCCATGATCGATGATCACGATATTGCCGTAGCTCCTGAACCGCCCAGCATAGACGACCCGCCCAGCAGCGGGGGCGACGATCGGAGCACCGCGGCGCGCGCGGAAGGTAAGCCCACGCGCATGCACGCCCGCGTCAGAAATCTCGCCCATGCCGGTGACCAGACGCCCCTCGACCGGAATGATGTAGCGCGGCCGCGCGGGCGCGACTCTCTCGGCCGGCGCTTCGCCGGGCAGGGCAGGGCGGATCGACGGGCCGGGCAAGGCGGCAAGACGCTGGCGCAGGCGCGCCTGATAGTCGAGCGTGCCCATTTCGGCGCTGAGCGCGCGCACCTCCTCGCCGAGCGCAAGCGCGCGGTCCGATTCCCACAATGCGGATTCGGCGAAGCTTTCCGAGCGCTGACGCTGCTCGCGCTCGAAGCTTGCGAGCTGGATGCGCCGACGCTTGAGCTCCTCGCGGCTCGAAACGAGCGACGCTACCGCCCGGTCGGCCTGCTCGCGCAGCACGTTGCCGGCCTCGACCTCCTCACGCAGCGCGGCGGTGCGTTCGCGGATCACCGGCAAGGTCGAGGCGAGCAGGGCGCGGACATGGACGAGATCCTGGAGCGACCCGGGCTGGACCAATGCCAGCGCGGGCGGGCGGCGCGCCATTGTCTCGAGCGCGGCGGTCAGGCGGACGACCGGCTCCTGCCGCTCGGCGAGCCGGGCGCGCTGCCGCGCGCGCAACGCCTCAATGATGCGCATGCGCGTCTCGGCGGTCGTGATCGCCGCTTCGGCGGCTTCGATGCGGGCGGCAAGCAGCGCGGCGTCGGCGCGGGCGCGTGCCGCCTCGCCGGTGGCCTTGGCTGCCTGGCGCTCGAGCTGCTGCGAGCGGAAATTCGCCTGATCGGCCTCTCGCTTGGCGACCGCGAGCGTCTTGACCTCGCTGCCCCCGGTCTGCGCGGCGCTCGCCGTGATCGCGGTGATCGCCGCAGTGGCGAATGCAGCAAGGATCAGGCGCCGGACCATGGCCTATCCTTCACGATGATAGGGGTGGTTGGCAATGATGCTCGTCGCCCGCCAGAGCTGCTCGGCGAGCATCGCGCGTGCGAGCAGATGCGGCCAGGTCGCCTTGCCGAACGCGAGCAGCAGGTCCGCCGCGTTGCGCGCCGCATCGTCGAAACCGTCGGCGCCGCCGATCAGGAAGCGTGCCTCGCGGCGGCCGGTGTCGCGCCATTGCTCGAGCTTGCCGGCGAACGCGAGCGATCCCAATTGCTCGCCTTTCTCGTCGAGCAGGATGGTGACGCTATTTTCGGCGGGGGGAGGGAGCTTGCCGCCGCGTTCGGGGAGCTCGGTGATCCTGGTCGGCCAGGAGATGCGCTTGAGATAGCGCTCGACCAGCTCCGCCTCCGGGCCGCGTCCGATGCGGCCCCGGGCGACGATGTGGAGGAGCAAGGCTAGTCCGTACGTCGGCGGCGCGGAAGATCGGCGCCGTCCGGCCGGATCATGCCCCGCCGCCGGCCGGCACTGCGGCAGCTTCGCCCTCGAACGCCCACATGCGCTCGAGATTGTAGAAGGTGCGCACTTCCGGGCGGAAGAGATGGACGATCACGTCCTCGGCATCGATCAGCACCCAATCGGCGACCGGCAGGCCTTCGACGCGCACGTTGCGGTGAAGCTCCTGCTTGATCCGTTCGGTGAGCTTTTGCGCCATCGAGGCGACCTGCCGAGTCGAGCGGCCGCTGGCGATCACCATGTAATCGGCGATGTTCGACTTGCCGGTCAGCGGGATCGAGACGACGTCGACGGCCTGATCGTCGTCGAGCGAGCGAAGCACGAGTTCATGCAGCGCTTCGACCTGGTCGGAGTCTCCGCCTTCGGGCGGAGCCGGTGAGGGTGCGGGCAAATTGCCTCCTTATGCCAATGGCCGCCGCGTTACGCCGTCGCGGGAGCCTTTGCGGTTGAACGAAAGATGCGGCGATAGGTGCCAGTGCGGGTCGGACGCGCGCAACGCGGTCGAGGATGTCGGATCGGGCGGCAGCTTGAGGTGCACGAGTGCCGGCAATCTCCATCTCGTCCACTGCGCCGCCTGACCTGCGGGGCGGACGAAGCGCCGCAGCCAGCCCATCGCGCGCGCCGCATGGGCAGGGCCATCATATCCCGGACGCGCCATCACCGCAATCGGTACCAGTGCGGCAATTTTTCGCCAGTCGCGCCAGCGGTGGAACTGGGCGAGGTTGTCGGCGCCCATCAGCCAGATGAAGCGCGCCCGGGGGAAGCGGCGGCGGAGCGAGCGCAACGTGTCGATCGTATAGGGGCTGCCGAGCTGCCGTTCGAGCGCCGTCACGCGGATCGGCAGCCGCCGCGCCGCGCGCCGCGCCGAGGCGAAGCGGGCGCCGAGCGGCGCCATATGCGTAGGGTCCTTGAGCGGATTGCCTGGCGACACCAGCCACCAGATTTCGTCGAGGTCGAGCCGGCGCGCGGCATGGATGCTCATCCGCCGATGGCCCCGGTGCGCCGGATTGAAAGAGCCCCCGAACAGGCCGATCCGCTTCATGGCCGCGGCGATAGCATTGTCTCGAGCGCAAACCCAGTTTGGTCTACGCCAGCGCGGCTGCTCGCGCGGTCGGCCTTCGTCACGCTCGGATGATACGAAAAAGGCGCGCCGCCGAAGCTGCGCGCCTTCATCAGATCACAATGGCTTGGCCTGCGGGCCGTCTAGGCCCCTTGCGGCGCCGGACCTCCGATGCCGCCGCGCGGTTTGCGCGTGCTCGGGATTGACGAGCCGGCGACCGGCAGGACCGGCCGCGCCGAACTTGGATCCTGGCGGTCGATGTCCTCGCCGACGATGATCCGTTTGGCTTCCTCGCCGTTCAGGGTCTCATATTCGAGCAACGCGCCGGCCAGGCGATGGAGTTGGTCGAGGTTATCGGTCAGCACGTTGCGCGCGGCCGCCTCGGCTTCCTCGATCAGGCGACGGATCTCCTGGTCGATCAGCTGGGCGGTCTCTTCCGAGACATTCTGCGCACGCGAGACGCTGTGGCCGAGGAACACCTCTTCCTGATTGTCGCGGTAGCGCAGCCAGCCGAGCTTCTCGCTCATGCCATATTCCATCACCATCGAGCGGGCCATGTCGGTGGCCTGCTGGATGTCGTTCGACGCGCCGGTGTTGAGCGCGTCCTCGCCGTAGATCAGCTGCTCGGCGATGCGGCCGCCGAAGCACAAGGCGAGCCGTGCCTTCATCTGCTTCATCGACATCGAGTAGCGGTCGCGCTCGGGCAGGTTCCAGGTGACGCCCAGCGCGCGGCCGCGCGGGATGATCGTCACCTTGTGGAGCGGATCGCAGCCCGGGACGTGGAGCGAGACCAATGCGTGGCCGGCCTCGTGATAGGCGGTCGCTTTCTTCTCGTCCTCGGTCATGACCATCGATTTGCGCTCGGCGCCCATCATGACCTTGTCCTTGGCTTCCTCGAACTCGAGCATCGCGACGAGGCGCTTGCCCCTGCGTGCGGCGAGCAAGGCGGCCTCGTTGACGAGGTTGGCGAGATCGGCGCCGGAGAAGCCCGGGGTGCCGCGCGCGATCGTGCGCGCATCGACGTCGGGGGCGAGCGGCACCTTCTTCATGTGGACGGCGAGGATCTTCTCGCGGCCCTCGATGTCGGGGCGCGGCACGACGACCTGGCGGTCGAAGCGGCCGGGGCGGAGCAACGCCGGATCGAGCACGTCCGGGCGGTTGGTCGCGGCGATGATGATGATGCCCTCGTTCGCCTCGAAGCCGTCCATCTCGACCAGTAGCTGGTTCAAGGTCTGCTCGCGCTCGTCGTTGCCGTTGCCGAGGCCGGCGCCGCGATGGCGGCCGACCGCGTCGATTTCGTCGATGAAGACGATGCACGGCGCGTTCTTCTTGGCCTGCTCGAACATGTCGCGCACGCGGCTCGCGCCGACGCCGACGAACATCTCGACGAAGTCCGAGCCGGAAATGGTGAAGAAGGGC
>NZ_JAKFCG010000071.1:0-27541 GCF_036677245.1 Sphingomonas sp. | reverse complement strand
GAATATCGGTGCCGGCAGCAAAAGAGCGCCGCGGGCGATCGCCCGGGCGCTCTCTTATGCTAGCCGATCCGCCGGAGCGGGTCGATCAGCGGCGGCCGCCGCGTTGGATGCAGCGGTCGGTGACGGTGCGCGAGCAACGCGGATACTCGCTCGTGCCAGCCGCCGGGCCGCCGGTGCCGGTGAAGCTGCCGGTCGCGCCGGCGCCCATCGCGCCGCCGCTGCTCGCCGAGCCCGCCGCGCTGGTGTCGGCCGCGCCGGCCGCGTCGATCGTGCCGCTTGCTGCGCCGCTGGTGTCGCCGGCCGTCGCACCTGCGCTGGTGCCGGCATTGACCGATCCCGTCGTGCTCGTGCCGGCGGTCGCGCCCTTCTTGGCTTTGTTGGTCTTGACCGCGCCGGTCGTGTTGGTGCCGGTCGCGCCGCTGGCGCTGGCTCCGGTCTCGCCGACATTGGTCTCCGCGCCCGCGCCGACCGAGGTGCCGGTTCCGACCGACGTGCCACCCACCGAGACGTCGCCTCCGGCCGTCCCGCCGACACCGGTCCCGGCCGATCCGACCGGAACATTCTGGGCGAGCGCGAGACTGCTAACGCCTAATGCAGCAGCGAAAAGTATCTTCTTCATTGCAAAGGCTCCCTCGAAGGTTGCAACGGACCGCGCCCAGAATCGCTGGGCCATCAGACGGACCGTTGCCGGAATAACCGCGGAGCCTTTATTTCGATCCACGCTCGCCATGATTAAGATGAATGATGTCTTACTGCTCATGACTCCATGTTTTGTAACATGGATCAGGAATCACGCAGGACAACATTAGTCACACGCCGAGAAACAAGCAGCGATACTTCAACGAAAGGTTGAACAGCTTGGGGGACAGGCTTCTCGCCCCCCCATTGGGGCGGCGCAAGCCGGCACCGCGACGCGCGGAAAAAAGGCGCGGCAACTGCCCACGCCGCGCCTTTTCGGCGATCAGTAGGCCGTCAGCTGTTGGAGATGCGCCGGTGCGCGAGGTCGAGATAGTCCTTGCGCAGCTGCATGCTGAGCTCGCCGACCTCGAAATTCCACGGGCCCGCCTCGGCCACCGGGGTCACTTCGGCGGCGCTTCCGGTCAGGAAGAATTGCTCGAACCCTTCCAGCTCCTCGGGCCAGATCGCGCGCTCGATCACCTCGATGCCGCGGCGGCGGGCGAGGTCGATCACGGTGCGCCGCGTGATGCCGTCGAGGAAGCAGTCGGGCGTCGGCGTGTGGATCTTGCCGTCCTTGACGAAGAAGGCGTTGGCGCCGGTCGCCTCGGCGATCTGGCCGCGCCAATCGAACATCAGGGCGTCGTTATAGCCTTTGTCCTCGGCGGCATGCTTGGCCATCGTCGCGATCATGTAGAGGCCCGAAGCCTTGGCGTTGGTCGGCGCGGTATAAGGCGCCGGGCGGCGCCACGGCGAGATGTCGAGGCGGAGGCCCTTGCGGATCGCCTCCTCGCCGAAATAGGCGCCCCACGGCCAGACCGCGATCGCCATGTGCGGCTTGGTGAGCTGCGCCGAGACGCCCATCTGCTCGGATCCGCGCCACGCGATCGGGCGCATATAGGCGTCCTCGAGCCCGTTGGCCTTGAGCGTCTCGTTGCAGGCGGCGTCGATCTCCTCGACCGACCAGGGCAGGTCGAAGCCGAGGATCGCGGCGCTGTTGCGCAGCCGCGTGCTGTGCTCGGTGAGCTTGAACACCTCGCCGCCATAGGCGCGCTGGCCTTCGAACACCGACGAGGCATAATGAAGCGCGTGGGTCAGGATATGGACGTTGGCCTCGCGCCACGGCACCAATTTGCCGTCGAACCAGATCCACCCGTCGCGATCGTCGTAGCTGCGTGTGTCCGCCATTGCCCTGCCGCTTCAAATTGCCTGCTGGAAAGTCCGCGCCGTCAGTGCCGGCTGAGATCGATAGGCGGCGATAAAGCCGGGGCGAAGCGCGGTCAACCTGAGGGGATGGGACGGATTGGTGTCTCCGCAGATCTCCTCCCGCTTAGTGTTTCTCCCCTCCCGCTCGCGGGACCGCTGCAAAACTCCGTTCGCGGTGAGCTTGTCGAACCGCTTTCCTTCTTTCTCAGAGAAGAAAAGGCCTTCGACAAGCTCAGGCCGAACGGTTCTTGGATGCCGCGGCTCCTTTTGCAGCGGTCCCGCTCGCGGGAGGGGGGATCATCAGCGACCCCCTCTTACAGCCGATCGATCCGCAGCCACTTGCGGTCGCCGAGCCAGGCGCGCTGCAGCGCCTGGTCGGCGGCGGCGGCCTCGGGCCGGTTGCCGAGCGCGCGTTCGCTCGCGGCGAGGCCGTAGAGCGCCCAGCCATTGGCGGGGTAACGCGTCAGCGCCTCCTGGAATGCCGCCTTCGCCTCCCCGTAACGGCCGCTGCGGTAGAGCGCGGCGCCGAGCGACTGGCGCACCGGATAATACCAATAGGGAGGCTCCATATAAGGGATCCGGTCTTCGATCGCCGCCGCCTCGCGATAGTAGCGCACCGCCTCGTCATATTGCTTCGAGGCGAACGCATAACGGCCGCGCGCCGCCGTCTCGGCGAGCAGCAGCAGATCCGGTGCGGGCATCCCCTGCTTGGTCATCTCGTCGAGCTTCGGGGAGCCGCGGATCGCCCGAAGCGCCGCCAGCTCCTGGTCGAACAACGCCCGGCTGCGCCGCTGCGCATGCGCGATCGCGCGGGCATAATGGCGCATCCCCGCGACGTAGAGCAGGCGCGGGTCCGGCGCGGGCAGCGCCAAGGTCCGCTCCGGCGCGGCGAATTGCGCGAAGGCGAGATAGGGCGCCGCGCTGATCGCCTGGATCCAGCCATATTGCGCGGCGATGTCGGTGCTCACCAAGCCGCCCAGCCGCCGCGCTTCGGCGATCGCAACGCCCATGTCACCGGCCATTTGCGCCGAGGTGACGATGAAGTGGACGTTGTGCGGATAATAGCCGTAGCGGTAGAGGCCCTGATCGCCGCTCGCCTTGATATAGGCCTCGTCGGCGCGCGCCGCCGCGACATTGGCGCGGATCGAATCCGAAAAGCGCCCGCGGCGATAATAAATGTGCGCCGGCATGTGGACGAGATGGCCGGCGGCGGGCGGCCCGTCCTTGGCGAGCCGGTCGGCGGCGCTCTCCGCACGCTCGGGCGCCACCTTCTCGAGCAGGTGAATATAGAGATGCGACGCCTGCGGATGGCCGGGGTTGCGCGCGAGCACCTGCTCGACCAGCCTGACCGCGTCGCCGATCCGCCCCTTCGCGGTGCGCCCGTCGGCCTCCCAATAATCCCACGGGCTGGTGTCCATCACCGCCTCGGCCGCGAGCAAGGCGATGTCGTCGTGCGCGGGGTGGCTCTGCGCCACTCGTAGCATCGCGCCGGCATAAGCAGAGTCGAGCGCGGCACGGTCCGCCTTGAGATCGGCCGAATAGCGCACCGCAGCCGCGTCGATCAGCGCCTGCTCGGCCGGCGTCGCGCCGCTGCGCAGGCTTTGCGCCTTGGCGAGCGCCGCGAGCGTCGGCTTTATCGCGGCCAGGTCCATCGGCGCGTTGATGTTGGGGCCGTGCGCCACCGCCTCGCCCCACCAGCACAAGGCGCAAGCGGGGTCGAGCCGCTGCGCCGCACGGAAAGAGGCGATCGCCGCGGCATGGTTGAAGCCGTAGCTCAGCATCATTCCCTGCTGGAAATAGCGCCGCGCCTGCTCGTTGGTCGTGCTGACCGGAAAGCGCAGTCCCTCGACGCCGGCGAACAGCGGCATCGGCGCCTGCACCGCCGCGTCGGCCGGCGCCGCGAACAGGCTCGCGATCGACAGCCGCCGGCGCAGCATGCTCCCGCCGCGCGTGCCGCACAGCGACGAAGCGCGCGCGATCGGATCGAGCATGGCCAGTGCGTCGGGCGCCAGCGACGACGATTCGGCCGACGGATTTGGATGCGATGCTGGAACGATGCTCGACAGCAGCGCGGCGGCTCCGGCGAGCATGCTCGCCCGCAGCATCCTGTTCATTCGAACCTCCCGTTTCCTCGCACCCCCGCCGCCCCGCCTGGCGGCACCAGGGGCATCGGAAGCGCAGCACAGGCACGCTCACGCTGCGTCGATGATAGCAAATCCTTCTACGCGCAGGGAAGGGTTAACCGGTGGCCACCCAATTTCCGATCGGCCGCGAAACGTGGTAAACTGCGCTATCAAACGTGGGGGAGAACGGCCATGTCTCGTTCGGTCTACCTGCTGTTCGGCGTGATCGCCTATTTCGTCTTCTTTGCGACATTCCTTTATCTGATCGGCTTCGTCGGCGATCTGCCCGGCGTGCCGCTGACCGTCGATCGCGGCGGGCCGCTGGTGCCGCTGCCATCGGCGGTCGCGATCGATCTCGGCCTCGTCGCCCTGTTCGGGCTGCAGCACAGCCTGATGGCGCGCCGCGGCTTCAAGACGGCCTGGACGCGGATCGTGCCCGCACCGGTCGAGCGCAGCACCTACGTGCTGTTCGCCAGCGCCGCGCTGATCCTGATGTACCTGCTCTGGCGGCCGATCCCGGGGACGGTCTGGATGGTGGAGAATCGGGCGGCGGCGATGCTGCTCTGGGCCCTGTTCGCGGCCGGCTGGCTGATCGTCCTGCTCAGCACCTTCCTGATCAGCCATTTCGAGCTGTTCGGCTTGAAGCAGGTGTGGCGCCATATGCGCGGCACGGCCGCCAGCGAGCCGGTGTTCCGCCAGCCGTTCTTCTACCGCCTCGTCCGCCACCCGCTCTACGCCGGCTTCTTCATCGCCTTCTGGGCGACGCCGCACATGACCCTGGGGCATCTCGTGCTGGCCGGCGGAATGTCGGTCTATATGCTGATCGCGATCCGCTTCGAGGAGCGCGACCTGGTGACGATGTTCGGCCCGCAATATGAGGAATATCGGGGCAAGGTCGGCATGCTGACGCCAAGGCTGAGGCGCCCGACCTGAATTAGGCCGACCTGAATCAGGGCCCGCGCCGCGCCTCTTGCGCCATCTCGCGGTTGCGCTTGAGCGCCGCTTCGAGCGTGTCGCGCAGCAAGGCGAGCAGGCGATCGTCGGCGTCGAGCACGTCCAGCCCCTTGCGCGTCGAGCCGCCGGGGCTGGCGACCTTGTCTGCGAGCGCGCCGGGGCTCTCGCTTGCGCTCGCCGCAAGCGCGGCAGCGCCTTCGACGGTGGCGAGCGCGAGCCGTTCGGCCTGGTCGCGCGGCAGGCCGAGGTCCGCGCCGGCCGCCGCGAGCGCGTCGATGAAGCGGAACAGGAAGGCCGGGCCGCTCCCCGACAGAGCGGTGACCGCGTCGAACAGCCGTTCGTCCTCGATCCACTCGACCGTGCCGAGCGCCGCCATCAGCCTCTCGACCTTGGCGAGAGCATCACGATCCTGGCTGTCGCTGAACAGGCCGGTCGCGCCCTTCCCCAATTTGACCGGCGTGTTCGGCATCGCCCGCACGATCGTCTCGCAGGCGGGAAACAAGCCGCGCAACGTCGCCTGCTCGGTGCCGGCCAGGATCGAAACCAGGATCGTGTGCCGATCGAGCACGCGGGCCAGCACCGGCGCGACCTCGTTCAATTTCTGCGGCTTGGTGCCGAGCATCGCAAGCGCGGGAACCTCATCCTCGGGCAAAGCGGTCAGCACGCGCACGCCGCCGGCGACCGGCTTGCCGCTCGGTCGGACGACGCTGACCTGCGCAGGATCGAGGCCGGCGGCGATCCAGCCCTCGAGCATCGCGCCGGCCATGTTGCCGCAGCCGATCAGCCAGAACGGGCCCGGCAGCGCTCCAGGATCGCTGAGCGCGGCGTTCAAGCCTCGCCCTGCGTCTCGATCAGCGCGGCGGCGATCGCTTCCTGCGGCGTCTTGTCCGCCCACAGCACGAACTGGAACACCGGGTAGAAGCGCTCGCACTCCTCGATTGCCGCCTCGACCAGGGTCTCGGCCTGGCGCAAGGTCAGCGATCCGCCTTCGTCGCTGTCGAGCAGCGCGGCGTGGCGGAACAGCACCAGCCCCGACGTGGTCCACAGCTCAAAATGGCCGAGCCACAATTGCTCGTTGATCAGGCTGATCGTCTCGTAGGTCGCGGCGCGCTTGTCGCTCGCGACGCGAATGTCGGGGAGCGCGAGGAACTGGAGGACATTGTCGTCGTCGCGCCAGATCGCGCGCAATTCATATTGCGCCCAGCTGCCCTGGAAATTGGCGACGATCTCCTCGTCTCCAGCACGCTCATAGGCCCAGCCATGCGCGCTGAAATAATGTTCGAGCATGTCGATCGGCGCACTGGTCTCGCGCTCCATCTCATACTCATCGACCATCATAACCCAGTTCCTGCTGCAATAGATGTGAACGAATCGTGCCCATCCTCCTTGCGATCCGCAAGAGCGGCCGTGGTCCGGCGGGGACAAAGTTGTGGATTAATGGGATTTTGTCTTCCCGTTGAGGCTTTTCCTCCCCGCTCGGGAAGGATTCGAGCCTCAGATAGCCGATGCCGGATCGGACGGGCCCTTCTTCGCGCGGGTCGAAGCCGGCTTGGCGCCCGCCGCCTCCAGCGCGTCGAGCCGCGCCTTGAGGGCCAGGCTCTCCTCGCGCGCCGCGACTGCGATCGCCTTGACCGCCTCGAATTCATCGCGCGTCACCAGGTCGAGCCCGCCGACCCACTCGCGCGCCCGCGCCCGCATCGTCGCCTCGGCCTCGCGGGTCATGCCGGCGACAGTTCCGGCGGCGCCGTTGAGCACCTTGACCAGATCGTCGAACAAACGGTTTTCGGACTGCATTGCGGCCTCCTGCTGAGGGTCAGAGAATGATATCGGCACTGGCCGCCGCCGGAACAAGCCTTTCGGCGTCCGGGTTCAGCGCCATGATCTGGAAATTGAGCCACAAGGCGAACAGCAGCCAGGCGAGATAGGGCAGCATCAGCAGCGCCGCCGCCTTGCGGATTCGCGCGAACAATATTGTCGTGGCGGCGGCGGTCACCAGCATCGCGACGAGCACGACCAGCGCGGCGCGCACCTCGTGCATCGCGAAGAACAAAGGCGACCAGGCGTAGTTGAGCAGCAATTGCAGCACGAACAGGCCGACCGCGAGGACGCGACCGCGCGCGCCGCGGGCATGGAGGATCAGAGCCAGCGCCAGGCCAAGCAGCACGTAGAGCAGGGTCCAGGCGAGCGGGAACAGCCAGCCGGGCGGCATCGCGGCAGGCTTCACCAACGCGGCGAACCACGGATTGCCATAGCCCGAGTCCGCCAGGCGCGACGAGACGATGCCGAGCAGCAGCACCAGCGGCACCGTGAAGAGGGCATAACGGAGATAGACCATGCGCAGCTGGGACCGGGACGCAATTGCAGTCATTTCTTCTCCTTCACTCGGCGGAGCTGTCGGTTCGCCAGCGGGTGGTTCAGTCGGTGGGATTCACTCTCATTCGGCAGGCAGGGGACGGTCGAGCGCCGGCTGCGAAAGCTGGGCTTCGAGCTTGCGACCGACCTCGCCCGGGGAACTCGTGTGGCGGGCGAAGCGGGCGTAGAGGATCGGGATCAGGAACAGGGTGATCGCGGTCGCCATCGACACGCCGAACACGATCACGACGCCGATCGCCTGGCGCGAGGCGGCACCGGCGCCGCCGGCAAGCACCAGCGGCACCGCGCCGGCGACGGTCGCGATCGAGGTCATCAGGATCGGCCGCAACCGCCGTGCCGAAGCTTCGCGGATGGCGGTGGCGATATCGGCGCCGGCGTCGCGCAGCTGGTTGGCAAACTCGACGATCAAGATGCCGTTCTTGGCGGCCAGCCCGACCAGCATGACGATGCCGACCTGGCTGTAGAGGTTGAGGGTCTGGCCCATCAGCGCGAGCCCGACCACGCCGCCGGCGACGGCGAGCGGGACGGTGGTGATGATCACCGCCGGGTGGACGAAGCTTTCGAACTGCGCGGCGAGCAGCAGATAGACGACCAGGATCGTGAAGCCGAACACGATGTAGATTGATCCGCCCGCTTCCTTGAACGACTGGCTTTCGCCGCGATAGCCGATCGCCGCGACCTCGGGCTGCTGCCGCGCCTGATCTTCGAGATAGGTGAGCGCCTCGCCGAGCGAATAGCCGGGCGCGAGGCCGGCGCTCAAGGTGATCGCGCGCATTTTGTTGTAGCGGCCGAGGTCGCGCGCGCCGGCCACTTCGCGCAGGCTGACGAGGTTCGACAGCGGCACCAGCTCGCCGGTCCGGCTGCGCAGGTAGATTGAGGCGAGATCACTCTCGGTCTGGCGCGACGGCGCTTCGGCCTGGACGATGACTCTATATTCCTCGCCGCGGTCGATATAGGTGGTGACGCGGCGCGAACCGAGCAGGCTTTGCAGCGCTTGGCTGACCTCCTCCGCCGACACGCCGAGATCGCCGGCGCGCGCGGTGTCGACGTCGATCCGGATCTGCGGCTTGGTCTCCTTGTAATCGGCGTCGAGATTGACCAGCCCGGGATTGGATTGCGCGGCGGCAAGGATAGAGTCGCGGGCGCGCGCGAGCCCTTCATAGGTGGCGCCGGCGATGACGAAATTGACCGGCTGGCCGCGGCCGCGGCCGAGCGCGGAACGTGGCGCGATATTGCCGCGGACGCCGGGGATCTGGCCGAGCCTTTTGTTGATCTCGGCAACCACATCCTGGGTCGTCTCTTCGCGATCCTCCCAGGGTTTCAGGAACACGATCAGGACGCCGCTGTTGAAATCTTCCGACGCATTGTAGCTCTGCGGCGCGCGGGCGATGATGTTGCGCACCGCGCCCTGCCCGACCAGCGGCAGCACCTTGGCCTCGGCCTGGCGCAAATATTCGTCCATCTGCGCGAAGCCGGTGCCTTCGGGAGCGCTCAGGTTGCCGGTCGCGATGCCGACATCCTCGGCCGGCGTCAGCTCCGACGACAAGGTCGCAAACAGCCCGCCCGCGAGCAGGATGAAGCCGAGCACCACGGCAAGCGGCACCAGCGGCCGTTTCAACACCCGGTCGAGCAGCCGCGCGTAGCCGCTTTCGAGCCGCTGGAAGCGCGCCTCGATCCAGGCGGCGAGCCGGCCGCGTTTCTCGTAGCGCAGCAGCTTCGAGCAGAGCATCGGCGCGAGGCTCAGCGCGAGGAAGCCCGAGAAGGCGAGCGCCCCGATCATCGCCGCCGCCAGCTCGCGGAACAGCTGGCCGGTCTGACCGCTGATGAACATCACCGGCACGAACACCGCGCAGACGACCAATGTGGTCGAGATGACCGCGAATCCGACCTGGCGCGTGCCCTGGTAGGCGGCAGCGAGCGGCGGCTCGCCCTGCTCGATGCGGTGATAGACGTTCTCGAGCACGACGATCGCATCGTCGACCACCAGCCCGATCGACAGCACCAGCGCGAGCAAGGTGAGCAGGTTGATCGAATAGCCGAGCGCCCACAGCACGGCGAAGCTGGCAAGCAGGCACAACGGCACCGTCACCGCCGGGATCAAGGTCGCGCGCCAGCTGCCGAGGAACAGATAGATGACGAGCACGACGAGCACCGCCGCCTCGGCGAGCGTCTGCCAGACCGCCTCGATCGCGCGGCTGATAAACAGGCTGTCGTCGGATCCGACGGTGATCGACATGCCTTCGGGCAAGGTCGGCCGGATCTGCTCGATCAGCGCCTTG
This sequence comes from Sphingomonas sp., assembly GCF_036677245.1. Taxonomy (GTDB): domain Bacteria; phylum Pseudomonadota; class Alphaproteobacteria; order Sphingomonadales; family Sphingomonadaceae; genus Allosphingosinicella. The sequence continues at coordinate 17,931 of NZ_JAKFCG010000071.1, read as the reverse complement.
GCCTTCTCGGCGACCTCGAGCGTGTTCGCCCCCGATTGGCGGACGATGCCGAGGCCGATCGCCGAGACTCCGCTCGCGCGGAATGCGGTATAGGGGTTTTCGGGGCCCTGCTCGACCCGCGCGACGTCGCCGAGCCGCACCAGATAGCCGGTGTTGCCGCGGCCGATCACCAGCCGCTCGAAATCGGCCGCGGTGACGAACGGCCGCTCGACCCGCAAGGTGACGTTCTGGGTCGACGATTCGATCCGGCCGGCCGGTAGCTCGACGTTCTGGCGCCGCAGCGCCGCCTCGACATCGCCCGGCGTCAGGCCGAACGCGCCAAGCTTGGCCGGCTGCATCCACACGCGCATCGACGGGCGAGCCTCGCCGGCGACGAACACCTGCGCGACGCCGTCGAGCGCCGACAGACGGTCGACGATGTTACGGTCGGCATAGTCGCTGAGCTGGAGCCGCGACCAGTCAGGCTTGGAGACGACGAAAAAGAGGATCGGCGAGCTGTCGGCATCGACCTTGCGGACCTGCGGCGCGAGCACGTCCTCGGGAAGGTCGGCGGCGGCCGCGCCGACCCTGTCGCGCACGTCGTTCGCGGCAGTGTCGATCGAATGGCCCGGCGTGAATTCGACTGTGATGTTCGATTGGCCGTCCTGCGAGCGCGACGTGATCGTCTGCAGCCCTTCGACACCGGCAAGCCGCTCCTCGAGCACTTGGGTGATGCGGCTTTCGACGACGTTCGCGGCGGCGCCGGTATAGGTCGTGTTGACCGACACGATCGGCGGGTCGACATCGGGATATTCGCGCACCGAGAGGGCGAAGAAGCCGACCAGCCCGACCACCGCGATCAGCATCGCGACCACTGCCGCGAAGACAGGTCGCCTGACCGAGAGGTCGGAAAGCTGCATGCGCTAGCGCCCTTTGCCCGCGCCTGGGCCCACGCCTGGGCCCACGCCGGGCGGCGCGGCATTGTGCGCGCCGGCGACGCGCACGTTCATCCCATCCGCCAGCTTGACCACGCCTTCGGTGACCACTTTCTGCCCGGGCCTCAGTCCTTCGACGATCTCGACCCTGCCGTCGGAGCGCGTGCCGGTGCGAACCCGCGTGCGCACCGCCTTGTTGCCCGGGCCGAGCGTGTACACGTAGCGTGAATCGCCCTCGCCCACCACCGCCAGCTCGGGCACCGACAGCGCCGCCCGCGGGCTGCTCTCGATCGTGACGGTGAGCAGCATGCCGGGCCGCAAGCTGCGGTCGGGGTTCGGCAGCAGCGCGCGGACCTTCACTGCCCGGATCGCAGGATCGAGCACCGGGTCGATCGTGGCGATCGTGCCGCGGAACGGCCGGTCTGGAAAGGCGGCCGAGACCGCCGCGATCGGAAGTCCCTCGGAGATCGTCGAAAGTAGGGTCTCGGGGACGCTGAAATCGAGCTTGATCCTGTCGATGTCGCTGATCGTCGCGATCTCGGTTCCTGCCTGGACGACGGCGCCCGGCGAGATGGTGCGCAGCGACACCCAGCCCGAAAAGGGCGCGGTGATCATCCGGTCGCCGATCGAGGCACGCGCTTCGGCTGCCTGAGCGCGCGCCTGCGCGCTCGCCGCCACTTGCGTGTCGAGGCTGCTCTTGGTGGCGAAGCCGCGCTGGCGCAAGGTCGCGACGCGGTCGAGCTGCTGCGACGCTTCGCGCGCCCGCGCCTGCGCCTCGGCGAGCTGGGCATTCTCCTGGCCCGCGGCGAGCACCGCGAGCACCTCGCCGCGGCGCACGAAGTCGCCGTCGTCGAACGCCAGGCGGACGATCCGCTCGGTGACCGGCGCGGCGAGCGTGACCTGCTCGTTGGCGCGCGCGGTGCCGACAGCCTCGATCCGCTCGACGAAGCGCATCGTCGTCGCCGGCTCGACCTTGACCAGCGGCGCCGGCCGTTCGCCGCCCTTCTCGTCGCCGCCGCAGCCGATCAGCGCCGCAAGCGCGAGGATCACCAGACCTGTGCGGGCCATAGCGCTGCTGGCCATAGCGTTGTGGGGATGCACGCTCGCCGGCTAGCTCATTTTCGAGCGGAGCGCGGGCGCGCCGCGGCTCGGAAAATGCTCTAATATCATGATGCTGGTACGCTTTCTGGCAGGAAAATCACTGCCGTATTCTGCGCAATGCCTCTAACGCCCGGTCAGGGCCATTTCAAGCACGCCGTGGAGGACGCTTCACACGTGATCTAACGCTCCCGTGCCGCCCTTCTTCGGCCGCTCCACCGAGACCTAAGCGCGGAGCAGATCAGCCGCGTCGTGCGCCGAGCAGGAACTCGACATTGCCTTCGGGCCCGGTGATCGGGCTCGGCACCACGCCCTCGACGTGCCACCCGCGCTGCTCCACCCACTCGGCTGCCGCCGCGCAGACCCGCGCGTGGACCGCGGGATCGCGCACCACGCCGCCCTTGCCGATCTCGTCGCGCGCCGCCTCGAACTGCGGCTTGACCAGCGCGGCGAGCCGGCCTCCGGGCGACGCCAGGTCGAGGGCGGTGTCGAGCACCTTGGCGAGCGCGATGAAGCTTGCGTCGCAGGTGATGATGTCGACCGGCTCGGTGACGATCTCGCGCGTCAGATAGCGCGCATTGGTCTGCTCGTGGACGATCACGCGCGGATCCTGGCGCAGCTTCCAGGCGAGCTGGTTGGTGCCGACGTCGATCGCGAACACCTTGGCCACGCCACGCGCCAGCAGCACGTCGGTGAAGCCGCCGGTCGAGGAACCGACGTCGAGCGCGACTGCACCGGCCACCTCCCAGCCGAAATGGTCGAGCGCGTGCGCCAGCTTGATCCCGCCGCGCGAGACCCACGGATGGTCCTTGCCGCGCACCTCCAGCGGCGCGTCGGGTGCGAGCGTCTGCCCGGCCTTGTCGATCTTGCGCTCGCCGGAGAAGACCAGCCCGGCCAGGATCAGGGCCTGCGCCCGCGCCCGGCTCTCGGCGAGCCCGCGTTCGGTGAGCAATTGGTCCGTACGGATCTTCTTGGCCATCGCACGTTCATAGCGAGCGGCAGATCCATTAGCGAATGGTCGGAGCAAACCGTAAAGCCCCGTTTTTCCACGCCTTGGGTGTTAAATCCACCTTTACCACTATGCCGTTAAGCATGCGCATCATTCCGAAGGGAGTTGGGGGATATGCGCAAATATTTACTGATGGCCACGGTGTCGCTCCTTGGCGCGTGCGGCGGCGGCAGCGGCGGCTCGAGCAGCGCACCCAACAGCGCCGGTTCGGCCGCTCCCCCAGCGGCGGCACAGACGCATAGCTTCGCCAATCCTACCGAGGCAAGAACCTATCAGACGATCGGCGGCGTCCACAGCTTCAGCTATGACGAGGATGAACGTCGCCAGGTGCAAACCGCGCAGCTTTACGCCGGCAACGCGACGACCGCACGCAACAGCGGCATCACCATCGCCTATGATCCGCGCGACGCGATCTTCCAGATCGAGATCAACGACGGCCCGTCAGGCGTCGCGAAGAGCCTGCGCTATCAGGACCCTCTCCACCGCACCGCGTTCGGTGGCGCGCAGGAGCCGCAGCCGGGAACTCCCAATCTCAGCCAGCCCGGCATTAGCTATCTCCAAGCCGGAAATTCCTCGGGCACGCCGGGGACGGCCGGTTTCACCAGCGATGTCAGCACCTTCTTCGTACAGAAACCGGGCACGTCCACCAAATATGTGACCTTTGCCGGCTACGTACGCAACACGGTAGCGACCACTCAGCTGACCGATCCGACCGACCAGTCGAAATATCTCTCTAACCGTCGAGTGGTGCAGCGTGGCGCGTTCGCTTATGGCGAGCGGACGCGGGATCAGGACGTCCCGAAGGGAGGCAGCGGCACCTACCAGGGCGCGATGATCGCCTCGATGGTGTATAACCCCAATTTCGACAACGATCCCTCTTCGCCGACGTTCTTCCAGTGGATTGAAGGATCGGCGCAGACCAAGCTCGACTTTGGCGCGAACAAGTTCGAGATCAACCTGAACGGCTCCGTCCAGGCGTATCAGAACTTCGATCACTATACCGCCGATTTCATCACGATCCCTGCCGGCGCGGCGTTCACGGCGCACGGCGCGGGCAATATCGACCTGCTCCACAACGGCGGCTTCCTCGGCTCGTTCGACAGCGCATCGGTTGGCGGCAACGCACTGAACATCGCCGGATCGAGCGTGGACGGCGCCTTCTACGGGCCGGGTGCGGCGGAGGTCGGCGGCGGGTTCCGCATCGTCGGTGGTGTTCCCGATCAGCGCGTCGACATTCTCGGTACCTTCGTCGGCGCAAAATAATGCCCTGGATTCGCCGCGCCGCGCTCCTTGTCGGCGCGGCGGTCCTTCCCATGTCCTGCGCATATGCCGAGACCGGACCCGAACCGTGCTCGACTGGGAAGTGCGTCTATCGTCTGACCGCGGAGCAGATGGTCGCCCGAGCCGAAGCGCTCGTCCGAGCCGGCGACTATGAGGCCGCAAAACCACTCGTCGCGGCAATGGCACAGGCGCCCCAGCTCAGTCTTCAGCGCCACTTTCTTGCCGGCTATATCGCCTCCGAGACCGGCGATCTCGACGGTGCAGTCAAGAATTTTCGCGCGATCCTCGAGGACGATCCCAGCCAGACCCGCGTCCGGCTCGAGCTCGCTCGCGCCTTGCTGCTTCAGGGCAAGGAAAGCGCCGCCGATCATCATCTCAGGCTCGCGCAGGAAGCCGACGACCTTCCCGACGAGATCGAACGGACGATCCGCTCGACGCGCGGCATCATCCGCGATCGCAGGGTCTGGAATGTGAACGTCACTGTCGGTCTCGCCCCCGACACCAACATCAACAACGGCGCCAACGCCGACAAGATCGACGTCCGCTTCGGGCCGTGGACCCTACCGCTGACGCTCGACCGGAACGCGCGGCGCAAATCGGGGCTTGGCGTGACCGCGGGCGTCTCCGCCGGAGTGCGTCTGCGCGTCGACGAAAAGCTTGCGCTGCTGCTCGATCTCGACGGACAGATGGTCACCTACAAGGGGCAACGCTTCGACGATCATTCGCTCCAGCTTGCCGCCGGTCCCGAATATAAGCTCAGCGAGACCAGCAGCGTCTCGCTCCAGGCGGTCGGGCTTCAGCGCTGGTACGGCGGCGATCTCGTGCTCCGTCAATACGGCCTCAAGGCGGGCTACCAGCAGCTGTTGAGCCAGGGCCAGCGGCTTGGCTTCCAGGTCGACGCGCGCCGCAGCGATTCACGGATCAGCCCGGCCTATGACGGCTGGCAGCTCGCCGCCTACGCGACATATGAGCGTGTCGTGCGCCGTTCGATGGTCGCTTCGGCGACGCTGCACGTCCGCCGCGATGATCTCGAGGACGATGATTATTCAATGTTCGATTACGGCGTCGACCTTGGCGTCGGCGGCGAATTGCCGATGGGGATCAACGCAGGCCTCTCCGGTGGCATCAGCCGGGTCGATTATGACGAGGCGATCTATATGTTCTCCGACAGTCCGCGCGGCGACTGGCGCTTCAGCGCACGCGCCTATGTTGGCCTGCGTTCGGTCAAGCTGCTCGGCTTCTCGCCGTCCTTGACCTACACCTACGGACGGGTCGACACCAATTACCACCTCTACAAGACCGACCGCCACCGCGTTCGATTTGATCTAGCGAGATATTTCTGATCGGCGCTGTGCGAGCTGTCTCAGTGGAAGCGGCTTGCGAAACGCACCAGCCGTTCGGCTGAAGACGGTGGCGACGAGCAGCTCCAGCATCAGCAATTTCGGTGTTCGCGCGACGAAATCCTGAATCAGGAAGCGCGAGCGCCCTCGACAACGCCGACGCTGTTGATCCGCAGCGCCTTGAGCACCGTGTCGACGATGGCGGCGGCGTCGAGCCCAGCTTCCTCATATTGCTTCTCGGGCTTGTCGTGATCCTGGAAGCTGTCGGGCAGCCGCATCGTGCGCAGCTTGAGCCCGGCGTCGATCAGCCCGGCGTCGCTCGCCATCGTCAGCACGTGCGCGCCGAAGCCGCCGATCGCCGCCTCCTCGACGGTGACCGCGACCTCATGGCTGGTGAGCAGTCTGCGGATCAGCTCCTCGTCGAGCGGCTTGGCGAAGCGCAGGTCGGCGATCGTCGTGCTGAGCCCCTTGCTTTCGAGCAGCTCGGCCGCCTTCTCGGCTTCGGCGAGACGCGTGCCGAGCGACAGGATCGCCACCTTCTTGCCCTCGCGCACGATCCGCCCCTTGCCGATCTCAAGCTGCTGCGGCGGGTCGGGAAGCGCGACCCCGGTGCCGTTGCCGCGCGGATAGCGGACCGCGATCGGCCCTTGGTCGTGCAGCGCCATCGTGTGCACCATATGCACCAGCTCGGCCTCGTCGGCCGCCGCCATCACGACGAAATTGGGCAAGGTGCAGAGGTAAGCGAGGTCGAAGCTGCCGGCGTGGGTCGCACCGTCGGCGCCGACCAGCCCGGCGCGGTCGATCGCGAAGCGCACCGGCAGATTCTGGATCGCGACGTCGTGCACCACCTGGTCGTAGGCGCGTTGCAGGAAGGTCGAATAGATCGCGCAGAACGGGCGGCAGCCCTGCGCGGCAAGGCCGGCGGCGAAGGTCACGGCATGCTGCTCGGCGATGCCGACGTCGAACATCCGCTCCGGAAAGCGCGTCGCGAACTTGTCGAGCCCGGTGCCGGACGGCATCGCCGCGGTGATCGCGACCACCTTGTCGTCGCGCTCGGCCTCGGCGATCAGCGCCTTGGCGAAGACATTGGTGTAGCTTGGCGGGCCGGCCGGCGACTGCGCCTGGACCCCCGAGAAGACGTCGAACTTCTGCACGCCGTGATATTTGTCGGCGGCGGCCTCCGCGGGGGCATAGCCCTTGCCCTTCTTGGTGACGACGTGGACGAGCATCGGCCCCTCCGCGGCGTCGCGGACGTTCTCGAGGATCGCGACCAGTTGCTCGACATTGTGGCCATCGACCGGCCCGACATAATAAAAGCCGAGCTCCTCGAACAATGTGCCGCCGGTGGCGAGGCCGCGCGCGAATTCCTCGATCTTGCGCGCCATGCGGTGGAGCGAGTCGGGCAGCTTGCGCGCGAAGCGCTGCGCGAGGTGGCGCACGGTCAGATATTTGCCGGACGACACCAGCCGCGCGAGATAGTGCGACAGCCCGCCGACGGGCGGCGCGATCGACATGTCGTTGTCGTTGAGGATGACGACCAGCCGATTGCCGGCGGCCTCGGCATTGTTCATCGCCTCATAGGCCATGCCGGCGCTCATCGCACCGTCGCCGATCACCGCGACCGCCTTGCCCGGCGCGCCGGCGAGCTTGTTCGCGATCGCAAATCCGAGCGCCGCCGAAATCGAGGTCGAGCTGTGCGCAGCGCCGAACGGATCATATTCGCTCTCGCTGCGCTTGGTGAAGCCCGAGAGGCCGCCGCCCTGGCGAAGCGTGCCGATCCGGTCGCGCCGCCCGGTGATGATCTTGTGCGGATAGGCCTGGTGGCCGACGTCCCAGATCAGCCGGTCGCGCGGCGTGTCGAACACATAATGAAGCGCGACGGTGAGCTCGACCACGCCCAGCCCCGCGCCGAGATGCCCGCCGGTGCCCGCCACCGCCGAGATCGTCTCCCAGCGCAATTCGTCGGCAAGCTGGCGCAGCTGGTCCGGCCGCAGGCGGCGCAGATCCTCGGGCGTCGTCACGATGTCGAGAAGCGGTGTTGCGGGACGCTCGGTCATGCGGACGATGATGATCCTTTTCGCGGCGATTCTAGCGGTATGCGCCGATAGTGTCGAACGATGATGAAGACTTTGGACACCGCGCCGCCCGCCGACCGATGATCAGGCGGCTTCGCAATCCTTGCAGCGCCCGCGCACCTCGATCACCGGCCGGTCGGGATTGAAGCCGGCCAGCCGCGCGGCGGCGCGCACGCCGCTCGCCAGGCTGTCGTTGTCGATGTGCGTCGTTTGTCCGCAATTGTCGCAGATCAGGAAAATGCAGTCGTGCAGGCAGTCCGGGTGATCGTTGGCGATATAGGCGTTGGCGCTCTCGACCCTGCGCGCCAGATTCGCGGCGACGAACAGGTCGAGGATGCGATAGACACTGTTCGCGGCGACGCGGCGCCCTTCCTCCTGCGACACCTTGTCGGCAATGTCGTAGGCCGAAGCCGGTTTGTCGAAGCTCGCCAAGGCCTTGAAGATTGCGGCACGCATCGTCGTCCACTGCTCGCCCGAGCGCTCCATGGTCGCTTGGGCGGCGTGGGTCAGGGCCTCGCCTGCGTGGCTATGATGTTCGTGCGCCATCACCTTCCGATTTAGGCGTTTCGGCCGCTCGGAACAAGGGAAGACAGCGATGTTGCGTGACCGCAACAATGCGCGGTTTGCGCAGGAAAATCAGATCCCGGCGCGGCGGTTGAGATCGTGCCCGAGCGCGAGGATCGCGACTCCGATGATCGTGTAGGCGGTTTCTTCCGGGCCGTGCGTCAAGGTCAGCGCGCCCGCCATCACGCCAAGCCCGAGCCCGCCGACAGCGGAGGGCATCATGAAGCCGTGATCGATGACCCCGCGCCCCAGTGAGAAAGCCCCGAGTCCGATCGCGAGGGTCAGCCCGACCTCGTGCACCATTGGCGAAAACAGCAGCCCGCCCGCCGAGGCGAGCAGGGCAAGGATGATCGAGGTGGCGAGGCAGTGGACGAGGCACAGGCCCGACAGGCCCATCGCCAGCCGGTCCAGCAGACCTCCGGTTGCGACTCTCGCGTTCATTTCCAGCATCACCTCACGGACATAATCCGGTCGGCGAGAAGATACAACATTACATTTACGAAATATCGCGTTTTTTTCCTCGAGCGCAAGGCAGCCCGGTTCGTACCATGCACGCTGCCAGGATCTTGCCGCGGCGCCGGCGAAACTGGCGATTGGCAACTTCACCCCATCGGGCCATAGCGCAGCGATGGCTTCGCACATCCAGAGCAGGACGCCGCCTCGGGCGGAGGCGCAGCCGCGTGCGATCTCGCGTTGGCTGCTTGCCGTGGCTGCGCTCGTCTTCCTGATGGTGGTCGTCGGCGGCATCACCCGCCTCACCGAATCGGGCCTCTCGATGACGCGCTGGGAGCCGGTGTCGGGCGCGATTCCGCCGCTCAACGAAGCGCAGTGGCAGGCCGAGTTCGACCAGTATCGGGCGAGCCCCGAATATCAGAAGGTCAACAGCGGGATGAGCCTTGCCCAGTTCAAGGACATCTTCTTCTGGGAATATGTCCACCGCCTGCTCGGGCGCGTGATCGGCCTCGCCTTTGCCCTACCCTTGCTGTGGTTCGCCTGGCGCCGCGCGATCCCATCCGGCTACGGCTGGCGGCTCACCGGTTTGCTCGCGCTGGGTGGCCTGCAGGGCGCGATCGGCTGGTGGATGGTCGCCTCCGGGCTCGTCGACCGGCCGGAGGTCAGCCACATCCGCCTCGCGGTGCATCTCCTCACCGCCCTGCTGATCTTTGCCGGCCTCGTCTGGATCGCGCTCGATCTGGCTCGGCTGGCGCGGGATCCCGGCGCGCGGCACGCGCGAATGCCGACGCTTGCGATTTGGACCTTGTCGTTGCTCGCGCTGCAGCTGCTGTTCGGCGCTTATGTGGCCGGGCTCGACGCCGGCTATGCGTTCGCGAGCTGGCCGCTGATGGGCGATGAACTCTTCCCCTCGGGCGCACCGATGCTCGAGCCCCTGCTGGTCAATTTCGTCGACAATCCGATCGTCGTTCAATTCGTCCACCGCTGGCTGGCGTTCGTCGTCGCGGCTGCGGTGCTGCTGCTCGCCGCGGCGGCGTGGAACCGGCGGCTCCACCTCGCCGCCAGCGCAATGGTGGCCGCCGTCACCGTGCAGATCGCGCTTGGCATCGCCACCCTGCTCAGCGGCGTCTCGATCTGGATCGCGGTTTCGCACCAGGGAATGGCGGTGCTGCTCCTCGCAGCCATATTATATGCCGCGCACCGGCTCGGCGCGCCAAGGCGATGACCGAGATCGTCTCGGTCTATGCGGTGTTCGCCGACGAGGAGGAGGCGCGGCGCGTCGGCCGGACGATCGTCGATGAACGGCACGCGGCCTGCGTCAACATCCTCGGCGCCTGCCGCTCGATCTATCGCTGGCAGGGCAAGGTCGAGGAAAGCGAGGAGGTCGCGGCGATCTTCAAGACCACCGCCGGCCAGGCGCCCTTGCTGATCGCCCGAATTGCCGAGCTGCACAGCTATGAAGTGCCGGCGGCGGTGGTCTGGCCGATCGCCGAAGCGCCCGAACCCTATCGCGCCTGGGTGCTCGCCAACAGCGGCCGGTGACGGCATAAGGTAATATGTTACCGCCCGGCAAAAGCCCGCTTTTGCTTGACTTTCGGCACTTCGACTGCCAATTCGCCGCCACCACGCCGCTCCGGCTTTGCCAGAGCGGCGATTCATTTCACAAGAGGTCCAGGCCATGAAGGCGCTGATGAAGACCACCAAGCCGGCCAAGCCGGCCGAGGTGGAGAAGAAATGGCATTTGATCGATGCCGATGGCCTGGTCGTCGGGCGGCTCGCCACGATCATCGCCAACATCCTGCGCGGCAAGCACAAGCCGAGCTACACCCCGCATGTCGACATGGGCGACCATGTCGTCGTGATCAACGCGGAAAAGGTGCGCTTCACCGGCCGCAAGCTCACCGACAAGATCTATCATCGCCACACCGGCTACATCGGCGGCATCAAATCGATCAGCGCGGGCAAGATCCTCGAGGGTCGCTTCCCCGAGCGTGTGCTCGAGAAGGCGGTTGAGCGCATGATCCCGCGCGGCCCGCTCGGCCGCGACCAGATGCGCGCGCTCCACCTCTACGCCGGCACCGAGCATCCGCACGGCGGCCAAAGTCCTGAACCTCTCGACGTTGCGGCGATGAACCGCAAGAACAAGGTGGGTGCCTGATGTCCGATACCCGTCAATCGCTTTCCGATCTCGCTGCGCTCGCCGGCGGCGAAGCTCCCGCTCCGGCGCCTGCTGCTTCGGCCGACGAGGGAGCGGGCGCTCCGCCCCCTCCCCCGCAGATCGAAGCGGTGCTGCGCGAGCAGCAGCTCGATGCCTATGGCCGCGCTTATGCGACCGGCCGCCGCAAGGACGCCGTCGCTCGCGTCTGGCTCAAGCCGGGCAGCGGCAAGATCACGGTCAACGGCCGCGACCAGACCGTCTATTTCGCACGGCCGACCCTGCGCCTCGTCATCAACCAGGTGTTCGACGTCGCCGAGCGCCAGGGCCAGTATGACGTCGTCTGCACCGTCACCGGCGGCGGCCTTTCCGGCCAGGCCGGCGCGGTCAAGCACGGCATCAGCCAGGCGCTGACCCGCTACGAGCCGGCGCTGCGCACCGCGGTCAAGCGGGCCGGCTTCCTCACCCGCGATCCGCGCGTCGTCGAGCGCAAGAAGTACGGCCGCGCCAAGGCCCGCCGCAGCTTCCAGTTCTCGAAGCGCTAACTTCGGACTTGGCCGACAGATTCAAGGGGAGGACGGGATCATCCGTCCTCCCCTTTTTCTTGTCCTCAGTTTGGCTGGCGCGCGCGCACCTGCTGGACATATTGCCAGGCGACACGGCCCGAACGCGCGCCCCGCTCCATCGCCCATTGCAGCGCCTGGCGCCGCATATCTTCCTCTTCGATCGCGATCTTGTAGGCGTCGAGATAGGCGGCGACCATCGCAAGATAGGTGTTCTGGTCGACCGCATGGAAGCCGATCCAGAGGCCGAAGCGGTCCGATAGCGAGACCTTCTCGTCGACCGCATCGCCGGGGTTGATCGCGGTCGACTGCTCATTCTCGATCATCGACCGGGCGAGCAGATGGCGGCGGTTCGACGTCGCGTAGAACAGTACATTATCGGGCCGCCCCTCGACCCCGCCTTCGAGCAACGCCTTCAGGGACTTGTACTGCGACTCCCCCTCGTCGAACGAGAGATCGTCGCAGAACAGGATGAAGCGGCGCGCGGACAGCCGCATGCGGTCGAGCAGCTCTGCGAGCCGCGGGATCTCGTCGCGCTGGATCTCGACCAGCGCCAGCCGCTCGCGCTGCTGCGCATTGACCGCGGCATGGACGGATTTGACCAGCGAGCTCTTGCCGGTGCCGCGCGCGCCCCACAGCAAGGCGTTGTTCGCCGGCCGTGCGCGCGCGAAGCTCAATGTATTGTCGAGCAGCACTGCTTTCTGGCGGTCGATTCCGACCAGCAGGTCGAGCGGCAGCGGCCTTGTGTCAGGAACGGCGATCAGCCGGTCCTCGGCGCCGCGCCACGCGAAGGCGTCGGCCGCGTCGAAATCGGCCGACGGCATCGGATGCGGCGGCGCGAGCCGCTCGAGCGCTTCCGCGATGCGCGCGAGCAAGGCGCGATCGTCGGCGGAAAGCGACAGCGTCGCGGGATCGGACATCAGGCTCTCCGGCAGGTCATCGTCGCCGATGTTCCTAGGAGCAGCATCACGCGCCAGCAATGCCTGCGATCCAACCGCGCTCAGGCTCGAATGCAGCAGCCACCGACTCCGCGGATCACCGCCAAGGCTTGTCGGTCGTGGGATGGTGATTTAACGGTCGGGCGCATGAAGATGCGTGAGCTGGAGCGCCGCACGGGCGTCAACCGTGAGACCATCCGCGTCTTTCTGAGGCACGGCCTCATTCCCGAACCGACGCGGCCGAAATCCAACGTCGCCGATTACAGCGAAGTGCATGTCCAGGCGATCCAGGCGGTGCGCGGCCTGCAACACAACAGTTCGATGACCTTGCGCCAGATCCGCGAGGCGATGAACGGCGAGCAAGGTGGCCGGCGGGTCGACGCCACCGCGTTCCAGCATCTCGAGGCGCTCGTCGCGACAAGGATCGGGATCGACGTCCAGCCGATCCTCCTCGCCTCGCTCGCCAAGGCCTTCCCGCTGGCGGAGAGCGATGCCCGCCTGCTCGCCAAGATCGGCGTTATCGACATCCTGGAGACGTCCGAGGGGGCTTCGCTCAGCATCACCGACGCACGGCTGGTCACGATCTGGAGCGAGATGCGCCAGGCCGGGTTCGACGAGGAACACGGCTTCACGCCCGACCTGCTCACTTATTATATCGAGCCGGCCCACATGGTCGCCGATAATGAGGCGCGGCTGTTCATGGAACGTGTCGAAGGCCGGATCAGCGAAGAACGTGCGGCCGCGATGCTCCAGACCGGGCTGCGGCAAATGCAGGATTTCTGGGGTCTGATCCGCATCAAGCGGCTGCTCGCCAACATCCACCGCGAACCGGCTGGCGCGGCGGAGCCCAAGGCGAAGCGCCCACCCGCGCAAAAATCGCCTGAGGCGAAACCCGAAGCCGGAAAAGCGAAGAAGCGGGCAAAAAAGGCGCAATAATCGCCGCATCGGCGTGCGGTCGGCTGCGGAGCGGCATAGCCCTTCCTGCCCATCTACCAGTGGCGAACTCCACTTGCTGTCAACCCACTACAATCGCTCGATTTTGTTCATACGCTGAGCGCCCGGCTCGATTAGCTTCTACCGATGTGTATTGATGTGTAGGAAATGCTTGCATTGTAGCTGGTGTGTACCTATACACATTTTATCGAGAGCGAGGCATGCGTAGCAGCCAGATCATCACGAAGATCGAAGGCGACCGTGATCATCGCCAGCGGCTGCGGACAGGCGCCGCCGCCCGCCTATGCGGCACCCACCGACCATGAAGCACGGCTGGCATATGCCGACGCGTTGCGGATGGATGGTTTCAGGTTCGCCAGCAAGGCAGCCACAAACAGTTTCGCCACCCCACCAAGCCCGGCACTGTCACGGTGCCGCACCCCAAAGCGGATATCGCTACTGGAACGCTCAAAAGCATCGAGAAACAAAGCGGGGTAAAGCTCAGATGAGCCACCCCATCAATGCCCGACCATGGAGTCCCTCGCCATATCTACCGTCTACTATCCAGCCATCATCGAGCGAGCCTCGAACGGCTTTAGCGTTTTCTTTCCGGATCTTCCCGGATGCACCTCCGCCGGCCGCACCGCCAGCGAAGCCGCAGCCAACGCCGAGGAAGCCCTCGCCGGTCACCTTCTGGTGTCCGATCAGCACGGCGATCAGATCGATGAGCCCAGCGACATCGACGCCATTGAGCGCGACCAGGAGATCGACGAGGTTGCACGCATCCTGGTCAAGGGAGAGCGTAAGGGAAAGGCCGTGCGCATCAATGTGACGCTCGAGGAGGGATTGCTCGCCGCGATCGATCGTGTCGCGGATAATCGGTCAGGGTTCCTGGCGGAGGCAGCGCGACGCGAACTCGCAGCCCGACGGGAGACAGCGGAGGCATGAAGATGCTCGACCTTGGGGCATTCCTACGTTGACGATGGCCGCGTCGTCGTGGCAATCCGCGAACGGATCAGGGACACGGCTGTAAAAGAAAGTGTAAAACGACGCGGCTCAGAATGTTCTAAGTACCTGATTTCGCGGGTGTAGCTCAATGGCAGAGCAGAAGCTTCCCAAGCTTACGACGAGGGTTCGATTCCCTTCACCCGCTCCATCGCTCCGGCGCCCGCCGATCGAAATCGCGCCGCGATCGCCGGCTTCAGCCGAATAGCGCAATATCGCTAGATCCCCTCGTCGACAGGCGGGCGGCCGGCCGCGTCGAGCCGCCGGATGAGATCTTCCGCGCAGGCGTCGAGCGACTCACGGCCGGTGCTGCGGACGACGAAATTGGCGCCGACGCGGCCTTCGCGGAAGAACGGATAGCTGCCGATCTGGCAGCCGTCGTGATCTTTCTCGGTGGCGGCGAGCAGCTCCGCGACCTCGCTCTCCGCGGTCCAGCAGCCGATCGTGCGCGACAGCAAGGGCTTGCCGCCCTCGAGTCTGCCGGACAGCGAATCGAGCATCGCCGAGGTGATATGCGGGACGCCGGGCAGCAGGAAGATGTTGCCGAGCCGGATCCCCGGCGCCCCCGACACGGCGTTCTCGATCAGCTCGGCGCCGTCCGGCACCCGCGCCATGCGCAGCCGCGCCTCGTTGAGGCCGCCGCGGGTCGCATAATAATCTTCGAGGATCGCGCGCGCCTTGGGGTGGACGACCACCCCGACCCCGAGCGCGGCAGCGATCGCGTCGACCGTGATATCGTCATGGGTGGGGCCAATGCCGCCGGTTGTGAACAGATAGTCGTTATCGTGCCTCAGCGCCTCGACGGCGCTGGCGATCGCGTCCATCCGATCGGGAACGATCCTGACCTCGCTCAGCCTTATGCCCTGGAGGTTGAGCCAGGTCGCGATCTGCGCGACATTCTTGTCCTGCGTCCGGCCCGACAGCACCTCGTCGCCGATGATGACGATCGCTGCCGTCCAGATCCGTTCTTCCCTCATGCCCGATCCCTTAGCGGTCCGCGCGCTTCTCGGCGCTTGTTTTCTCGTCACGGCCAGGGAAGCGGCTTACGCACGCCGCAGCACTCCCCGGCTCGACCCCCTCGCCAACCCGCGGCCCAGCGATTATATCCTTCCAATGACCGATTATCAGACCGTGACATCGACCGATGCAACCACCGGCCGGACCAGCAGCATCAAGCTCCACGGGCCCGACGGCTTCGCCGGCATGCGCGCCGCCGGCCGGCTTGCGGCGCACATCCTCGACGAGCTCGTGCCGCATGTCGTGCCCGGCGTCACCACGCAGGAGCTGGACGACATCGTCTACCGGATGACGATCGACGGCGGCGGGGTGCCGGCGACATTGGGTTATCGCGGCTACACCAAGAGCTGCTGCACCTCGATCAACCACGTCGTCTGCCACGGCATTCCGGGTGACCGGATGCTCAAGGACGGCGACATCGTCAACATCGACGTTACCCCGATCGTCGACGGCTGGCACGGCGACAGCAGCCGCATGTATCTGGTCGGCGATGTGTCGGTGAAGGCGCGGCGCCTGGTCGACGTGACCTATGAGGCGCTGATGCGCGGCATCGCCGCAGCGAGGCCGGGCAATCATCTCGGCGACATCAGCCATGCCATCCAGAGCCTCGCCGAAGGCCACCGCTATGGGGTGGTCCGCGATTTCTGCGGTCACGGCGTCGGCCAGACGTTTCACGACGCGCCCGAGGTCGTCCACGTCGGCCGCCCCGGCACCGGCCCCGAGCTGCGGCCCGGCATGTTCTTCACGATCGAGCCGATGATCAATATCGGCAAGCCGGCAGTGAAGGTTTTGGAGGACGGCTGGACCGCGGTCACCCGCGACCGCAGCCTATCCGCGCAATTCGAGCACAGCATCGGGATCACCGAGGACGGCTGCGAAATCTTTACCAAAAGCCTTAAAGGGCTGGACGCACCGCCCTATTCCTTGTGAATTGCGGCGCTCGCCGCTGAGGGGGATTCGCGTGAAGAAGATCGAGGCTATCATCAAGCCGTTCAAGCTCGACGAGGTGAAGGAAGCGCTTCACGAAGTCGGCGTGTCCGGCATCACCGTGCTCGAGGCGAAAGGCTTCGGCCGGCAGAAGGGCCATACCGAATTGTACCGCGGCGCCGAATATGTCGTCGACTTCCTGCCGAAGGTGAAACTGGAGGTGGTCGTCGACGACGATCTTGCGGAACGCGTGGTCGAGGCGATCGCCAATGCGGCGCGCACCGGCCGGATCGGCGATGGCAAGATCTTCGTCAGTTCGATAGACGAAGCGCTCCGGATTCGGACTGGGGAAAAGGGCAGCGACGCGATTTGACGCGCTGCCGTCGTCCGGATCGGACGAAGTTTAACGTTACCTCGAGGGAAGGTGAGCCACATGGCCAACACTGCTGGCAAGATATTGAGCATGATCAAGGAGAAGGAGATCGAGTGGGTTGATCTTCGCTTCACCGATCCGAAGGGCAAGTGGCAGCATCTGTCGATGTGTGCGGGGCTCATCGACGAGGATCAGCTGACCGAGGGGTTCATGTTCGACGGGTCCTCGATCGAGGGCTGGAAGGCGATCAACGAGAGCGACATGATACTCAAGCCGGATCTGGACGCGGTCTATGTCGATCCGTTCAGCGCGACGCCGATGCTGATCGTGTTCTGCGACATCGTCGAGCCGGGCACGTTGGAGCTTTACGCGCGCGATCCGCGCTCGACCGCCAAGCGGGCCGAGGCGTATCTCAAGTCCACCGGGATCGGCGACACGGTCTATGTCGGGCCTGAGGCCGAGTTCTTCATGTTCGACGACGTGCGCTTCGAGGACGGCTACAACAGCTCTTATTACCGCATCGACGACATCGAGCTTCCGACCAACACCGGGCGCGAATATGAGGTCGGCAACCTTGGCCACCGGCCGCGCGCCAAGGGCGGCTATTTCCCGGTGGCGCCGGTCGACAGCGCCCAGGACATCCGCGCCGAGATGGTCTCGACGATGATCGAGATGGGGCTGCCGATGGACAAGCACCACCATGAGGTGGCGGCGGCGCAGCACGAGCTTGGCCTGACCTTCGGGACGTTGGTCGAGACCGCCGACCGGATGCAGATCTACAAATATGTCGTGCACATGGTGGCGCAGGCCTATGGCAAGAGCGCGACCTTCATGCCCAAGCCGATCAAGTCGGACAACGGCTCAGGCATGCACACCCACATGTCGATCTGGGACGGCGGCAAGCCCTTGTTCGCGGGCAACGGCTATGCGGGCCTTTCCGAGATGTGCCTGTTCTTCATCGGCGGCGTGATCAAGCATGCCAAGGCGTTGAATGCCTTCACCAACCCGACGACCAACAGCTACAAAAGGCTGGTCCCGGGCTATGAGGCGCCGGTGCTGCTGGCTTATTCGAGCCGCAACCGCTCGGCCTCGTGCCGCATTCCTTATGGTGCGGGCGAGAAGGCCAAGAGGGTCGAGATCCGCTTCCCCGATCCGCTCGCCAACCCGTATCTGGCTTATGCCGCGATCATGATGGCGGGTCTGGACGGCATCCAGAACCGGCTCCACCCGGGCGAGGCGATGGACAAGAACCTCTACGATCTGCCGCCGGCCGAGCTTGCCACCGT
>NZ_JAKFCG010000070.1:0-66816 GCF_036677245.1 Sphingomonas sp. | reverse complement strand
GCGGAAGCGCTCAGCTACCGGCGGCAGATGCCGCGGAACTGACGGCTCCGATCGGAGCGTGGTCCCGAGCCGCCGCAGCGTGGATGACGGCCCGTTTCGAAATTCAGGGACACAATACTCAATTGATGCTGCAACCTCGTGTACGAATGCCATCTCGGCGCGAATTAAGTTTTGTGACCCCAAATTCCGGTGTCTCCATATTCTCCCAGACCGTTCGCACGGATGCGGTTAGCCTCCCGATTCCGCCTCGCTGGGCACGACCGCCGCGACCGGCGGCATATCGGCCAACGGGAGCCTCTCGCAGCTGACGGCAAGACGAAGCAGGTGCACGCCGCCCAGCAGAACGGCGAGGATCACGAACGGAAGCAGGGCGACGACCGGGATGAGCGCGTCGATCGCTTTGTGCTCGGCGGTGAACGCCGGAGCGAAAGGCGCGAAGCCGAGAGCGGAAGCCGCAAGCCTCTTGATGCCCCAGCCCATCAGCCAGAAAGCCGCGATGATGCCGAGCAAGAGACCCGCGAACTCGCCGATCTTCAGCCATCGCGCGCGCCCGCTTGCCCTCTCGCCAGAGAGCCACAGCTCGCGCAGGGCGATCCACAGGATGAGCAGCGCGTAGAAGACACCGCCAAGACCGGTTCCAGGCATTCCGGGCATGATTCAGTGTCCCTTCTCATAGGTGAGGAGAGGCCTGCCCACGATCAGCTCCGCCCAGACCGCGCGAAGCATGAACACGGCGTTCAGCACGCGCAGCGGGATGAAGCAGGGCAGGCTCGCCAGCACCCGCCCGACTTCTCCCCTTCGGGCCCCCGCCACCAGGGCAGGCACCGCAACCGCGGGCAGATCGACGACGTAGGAGAACAGGAAGAGCGGGTGGACGAGCAGCGCGAGCAGCGGAATCACGAAGACGAACGCGAGCGATGCGATCACGGCGTCCCACATTCCGACCGCGAGGATCGAGCGCGGATAGGGTTGGTGGAGCACTTCGCGCCAGTGCATACGGACGTTCTGGACGAAGCCGTGCGACCAACGTCGCAGCTGTTTCGACAGGAAATGGAAGTTGTTCGGCTCGATCGGATAGCACAATGCGTCCTGCGCGAACCTCACCTTGTGGCCCCGCCCGTACAAGGTCCAGGTGAGGTCCATGTCCTCGGCCATCGTCCGGGCGGACCAGCCGCCGGCAGCGCGGAGCAGCTCGGTTCGATAGGCGGAGAAGCACCCCGAGGAGATCATCGGCTTGCCGAGAAAGTCCTGGATCGGCTTGTAGAAGGTGAAGGCGAACAGATATTCGATGTAGCGCCCCGCTCCCAGATCGAGCTGACGTGGCGGGGCACCACGAAACCACAAGCGGCCGCGACTGCCTCATCATCGAGGAGCGGTTTCATGATCCTCTCGACAGCGTCGGGGGCGAGAGCGGTGTCGGCGTCGATCGCCATGCAGAATTCGGTTCGAACGTGGGGCAGGGCGAACGTCTGGGCGCCTGCCTTCGAGCCGGTGTTTCTCGGCGGCCGGAGCACAATTGCCCCGAGCGAGCGCGCGATCTCTCCGGTCGCATCGGTCGAATAATCGTCGACGACGATGATCTCCGTGACCGCATAGGATTGGCCCTGGAGGCTGATCACGGTCTCGGCGATGCTCGCAGCTTCGTTATAGGCGGGCACGATCGCAGTCACGGCGCCCGGAGGCGTGGCGCGTGGGTCTTCCTGTTCCAGGGTGTCAATCCCCCGACTCTATGGTGATTGAACGCTTCACTGCGCGACTGCGGACTCCGCCGGCTACGCCAATCCTGGTACGCTGACAGTAGAATTGTCCAATTTGGCACAAACTCCCCGCTTGGCGCGAACCGGGGACAAGCGGCAAAGGCGCCATGATGGATTTTCCAAAATCCGAGAAGGTTAGGCCAACGTGAAAATACGGGGACACAATACTTAATTCGTTGCTTCAAGCTCGCGCCTACACGGTCAGCTCGCAGCTAATTAAGTATTGTGTCCCCG
Organism: Sphingomonas sp.; assembly: GCF_036677245.1. Lineage (GTDB taxonomy): Bacteria > Pseudomonadota > Alphaproteobacteria > Sphingomonadales > Sphingomonadaceae > Allosphingosinicella. The sequence continues at coordinate 64,825 of NZ_JAKFCG010000070.1, read as the reverse complement.
TATTCCGATGTCCCCGAATTCCGCCGCTTAGGCTAAGGTAAAAATCGAGCGACGGTGTGGCCATCCCCGTCAGAATGCAGCAATCGCGGTGGACATGCGTACGCGCCCCAGCCACAAAGAAGCATGACGATCAACGTTTCCGCGATCATCGATCGCGCGCCGGTCGGCGCATTCCAGCTCAAGGTCACATTCCTGTGCGCGTTGATCGCGCTGCTCGACGGGCTCGACATCCAGGCGGCCGCGCTCGTCATCCCGCAATTGCGCGAGGAATGGGGATTGCCGCCGACCGCATTCGGCCCGGTGCTCTCGGCCTCGCTGGCCGGGATGGCGCTCGGCAACATGGTCGGCGGCCAGCTGGGGGACCGGTTTGGGCGGCGGCGGGTGCTGCTCTGGTCGTTCGGCCTGGTCGGCGTCGCCTCGATCGCCACCGGCTTTGCGCAAAACGCCGAATCGCTGATCGTCTTGCGTTTGCTCACCGGGTTGGGAATCGGCGGCTGCCTTCCCAATGCGATCGCGCTGACCACCGAATTCATCCCGGCCAAGCGGTCGGGCTTCTTCGTCACCCTGATGTACTCGGCGATCCCGCTCGGCGGCGTGGTGGCGGGTTATATCGCCAGCCCGATCATCGCGGCGTTCGGCTGGCCGGCGCTGTTCTTCGCGGGCGGCGTCGTTCCGCTCCTGCTGTGCGTCGTCATCTATTTCACGCTTCCGGAATCGGTGCGGTTCATGGCCAACGCGGGGTCGCGCGAACGAGAGATCGGCACGATCCTGGAGCGCATCGACCGCAATTACACTTATGCCGAGGGCGATACGTTCGAGATCAACGAGGTCCGGCACCAGGGGTCGCTGCGCGAATTGTTCACCGAAGGGCGCGCGGCGGTCACCGTCCTTTTGTGGCTCGCTTTGATCTTCAGCATGTTCGCGATGTACATGCTGATCAGCTGGCTCCCGGCCGCCTTCACCCAGCTCGGCTGGGAAGCGCACCATGCGCTGCGCAGCGTCTCCTATCTGTGGTTCGGAGGCATCGTCGGCGGATTGGTCGCCGGCTGGCTGATCGACCGCTTCGGTGCCTATCGCGTGCTGGTGCCGGGCTACGTGCTCGGCGGCCTCCTGACCGCCGCGATCGGCCTTTCGGGCGGGCATGGGGCGCAGGTCGTCATCATCGTCGGCTTGACCGGTGCCGGCGTCATCGGCTCGGCGCTGGCGATGACCGCGCGAGCCGCCAATCTCTACCCGACTGCGATCAGATCCACCGGCGTCGGCTGGGCGCTGGGGGTGGGTCGCATCGGTGCGGTGATCAGCCCGGTGGTCGGCGGCTATGCCCTGTCCGCGCAATGGTCCCAGGAAGAATTGTTCGCCGCGGCCGGCATCCCGGCCGTGATCTGCGCCGGTTGGGTCTTCCTGCTCGGCATCGCCCATCGGCGTGCGGAGCGCGCCGCGCGCGGCAAAGCGGACCATCGTCCGTCGCTCGGCACCGCATAAGCGGGACGCCGATGAGGCAGCGCCCCGGTAATCCCGGCACTCCGGCGGCAATTCGGGGACACAATACTTGGCAATTCGGGGACACAATACTTAATTCACGGCATGTCACTTGTGGGAACGAGCTTCACACATTGAATTAGGTATTGTGTCCCCGAATTGCGGATCGCAAGCGTCTCAGGATCCGTCGCGCGCACACCGCGCCATATAATCGTCCCTGCCTCATCAACGGCGCACAAAGGCGTGCTCTTGCCTGAAGCATCGAGTCCGAGGTAACAAGCCATGGGTCCATCCTCCTCCTTGAAGCGGTGCCAACACCGACTTCGTATCAGCAGGAGGATGGGCCTACTCAATTACGCCATGTCCCCGGATTGGGGATCCCCGCATGAGCCACAGGAGTGGCACGCCGACGCGGCAATGGGCTGATTGGCGGTCACGCCCACGCGTCGAGATAGAACTTCTGAAATCGGGAGGCCGCATGTTCCTCTTATGTTCTCGTTCTGCTAGCGCCTGGGCATGGGATTCGCAGCCGAGCAGCTCCGGGACAAGGCACTGGCGGCACTGGAGGAGGCGGCGGAGCAGAGCCGGCGAGGAGCGATCGAGCGAAACAAGGCGCTCGCCTTCGCTCTGGCCTATCTATGGGCGTTCGCGGGCGGCGAGCGCGGCATGTTCGTCTGGTTCTGGCGTTCGGTATCGGACCCCAACGACATCGGCCGCAGCCAGAACGTCAATGCCAGCCTCAACGGCATCTACCGCGCGCTGGGCCTGGCCAGACGGTAGCGGCGACCGGCGGGCCGGTCAGTTAAGCGGGCCGGTCAGCTCAGCGGACCGTCACGCCATCAGGCGGCCACCGTTCTGTCCGATCGTCTGCCCGGTCATGTAATTGCTGTCGATCAGGAACATCGCCCCGAGGGCGATCTCTTCGACGTCGCCGAAGCGGCCGAGCGGGAGCGTGTTCGGGTCCGGGTTCAGCGCGGTCAGCATGTCGGTCATGATCAGCGCGGGCGCGAGCGCGTTGACGGTGATGCCGGTGCGCGCAAGCTGGTGCGCATAGCCGCGGGTGAGGCCCTCGAGCCCCGCCTTGGACGCGGTGTAGGCGACGCCGGTGCGCGCGCCGAGCCGCGCGGCGACCGACGAGAGATTGATGATCCGCCCCCAGCCGAGCGCAATCATCTGCTCCTTCACTGCCTCGGTCATCAGGAACACGGAGGTGAGGTTGACCGCAAGCACGCGGCTCCAATCCTCCTCGGTCGCAGGAACGCTGGCCGGAGCCCCGAGGATGCCGGCGTTGTTGATCAGGATCGCGATCGGGCCGAGCTCGGCGTTGACCGCCGCGACCAGCCGCTCGACATCGGCGCTCGAGGAGACGTCGGCCTGGACGACGATCGCCTTGCGGCCCAGCGCCCTGATCTCGTCGGCGACCGCCTCGGCGCCCTCCGCCTGCGTGGCATAATTGACCGCGACATGCGCGCCGCGCCTGGCGAGCGCCAGCGCGATTTCCCTGCCGATGCCCCGGCTTGCCCCGGTCACGAGCGCCACGCGATCCTCAATGTCCTGCATCGGACAACCTCCCGTTTCTTGTCATTCGGTTCTTGTCATGCGGTGGAAACGCCCCGTGTCAGGGCACCATCATTATCTTGCCGATATGCTGGTTCGCCTCGAGCACGCGGTGCGCCTCGGCCGCATCGGCGAGCGGGATCGTCGTCGCGATCGGCATCGTGAAGCGGCCGTCCCTCAGCCGCGGCGTCAGATAATCCTGTGCTTTCGCGAGCCTTTGCTTGTCGCCGACCAGCGCGAAGATGCTGTAGCCGCGGATCGTCAGATTGCGGCGGATCGCGACATGGCGCGGGAAGGTCATCGGCGCGTTGGCGAGGCCGCCGTAGATGATCAGCACGCCCTCGTCGGTCAGGCATTCGGCGAGCTTCTCGGCATAGGGGCCGCCAACCGGATCGAAGATCAGGGCCACGCCCTTGCCGTCGGTGATGCGCTGCACCTCGGCGACGATGTCCTGCTCGTCGGTCGCGATCACGTGCGCCGCGCCCGCTGCCCGGATTGCCTCGGCCTTGCTGCTTCCGCGCGTGGCACCGATCGGGATCGCGCCAAAGTCCTTGGCCATCTGGATGGCTGCGAGGCCGACGCTGCTCGAGGCGGCGGTGATGATCACGAACTCGCCGGCCTTGAGCGCGCCGCTTTCGACCATGCCGCCATAAGCGGTGAGATAGGCCATCCAGGTCGCTGCGGACTGGACCGGGTCGATCCCCTCGGGGATCTTCAGCAGAGCGTTGGCGGGGATCACCGCCTCGCTCGCATAGACGCCATATTTGCCGACCGGAAAGGCGGGCATGGTGTTGACCGCATCGCCCACCGCCCAGCCTTCGACGTCGGGGCCAAGCTTGGTGATCGTGCCCGATGCCTCGACCCCGACCTTACATGGGAGCGGGGCCTTGACCAGATAATGGCCGCCGCGAAACGCGGCCTCGGAGCGGTTGAGGCCGATCGCGTCGATCTTGAGCAGGACCTCGCCGGGACCCGGCTCGCCGGGGTCGCCCTCCTCGACACGCAAAACCTCGGGGCCGCCATTCTCATGAAAGCGCACGATCTGAGCCAAGAAAGATCCTCCTCCTATTATCCGCCTCACGCGGAAGGGTTGCAGTCAGCTACTGGAACAGGCCCCCGAATTTGGCAAGAACCGGTTCTCTGCGGGGTCAGCCCGCCCGACGCATCTGCCGGGCGATATGTCGATCGCGCCAGGCCAGGGGCCCGGTACCGCCGCCCGAAACCCCGCTCGCTTGCATCGCAGGTCCCGAACCGCCATATCCGCGCCGGGAGTCGGGCGGACGGCGCTCTCGCCAACCCGGTCAGGTCCGGAAGGAAGCAGCCGTAACGAGTTCAAGCGCCGGGTCGTTCCGGCTCCCACCTCCCGCTCGGGCCGGCCATTTTACCAGCCCATTCGCGCCGACCAACCCTGCCGCCGGGACGGGCGGTGCTGGCATCGGCCGGGGTGCTCCTTTAGGATAGGGCGATGGCCTCCGACTCCGCCGATTCCTTTTCGCTCTCGCTCGACGAGCCCGCTCAGCCGCCCTCGTCGCAGGCCGGTTCGGTCCAGCCCTATCGCGTGCTCGCGCGCAAATATCGCCCGCAGCGGTTTGCCGATCTGATCGGCCAGGATGCGATGGTGCGCACGCTCGGCAATGCGATCGCGCGGGAACGGCTGGCGCACGCCTTCCTGCTCACCGGCGTGCGCGGCGTCGGCAAGACCTCGACCGCGCGGCTGATCGCCAAGGCGCTCAACTGCATTGGCCCGGACGGCGCGGGCGGGCCGACGATCCATCCGTGCGGCGTCTGCGAGCCCTGCGTCGCGATCGCCGAAGGGCGCCACATCGACGTCATCGAGATGGACGCCGCGAGTCACACCGGCGTCGACGACGTGCGCGAGATCATCGAGGCGGTGCGCTACGCGGCGGTCTCGGCGCGCTACAAGGTCTACATCGTCGACGAAGTCCACATGCTCTCGAAGAACGCGTTCAATGCGCTGCTCAAGACGCTCGAGGAGCCGCCCGCGCACGTCAAATTCCTGTTCGCGACCACCGAGGTCAACAAGGTCCCGGTGACCGTGCTGTCGCGGTGCCAGCGGTTCGACCTGCGCCGCATCCCGGCCGAGCAGCTGGCGCGCCATTTCGGCCAGGTGGCCGCGGCCGAGCAGGTCGAGGTCGAGCCCGAGGCGCTGGCGCTGATTGCCCGCGCCGCCGAGGGCTCGGCGCGCGACGGGCTTTCGATCCTCGACCAGGCGATCGCGCACGGCGCCGGCGGCGTCACCGCCGATCAGGTGCGGACCATGCTCGGCCTGTCGGACCGCGGCGCGATCCGCGCTCTGCTCGGCCTTCTGCTCGCGGGCGAGGCGGCGGCGGCGCTGGCGGCGGTCCGCGAGCAATATGAGCTTGGCGTCGAGCCGTCGGCGCTGATCCGCGGCCTGCTCGAATGCGTGCACGGCATCACCCGCGCCAAGGTCGGTGGTCCCGCCGACGGCGCGCAATCGGTCGAAGAGCGCGAGGCCTATTCCGATTGGGCGAGCCGGCTCGGCTATGCCGCGCTCCACCGGCTTTGGCAGCTCCTCCTCAAGGGGCTCGCCGAAGTCCATGGCGCCGCGATGCCGCTCGAGGCGGCCGAGATGGCGCTGCTGCGGGTTATCCACGCCTCGGAGCTGCCCGATCCCGGCACCTTGATCGAGCAATTGACGAGCGGCGAGGGCGTCTCCGTGCGGGCGCCGGCGAGCAGCGCTCCGGCCGGGGGCCAGGAGCTGATGCAGGCGCCGCCCGCCAGCTACGCCGCGTTGGTCGAGCGGCTTGGTTCGAACGGCAATGCCCATCTTGCTCAGCAGCTCCACGATTTCGTCGGGCTGGTGCGCTACGAGCCGCCCCACCTCGAGATCCGTCCGGCCAAACCGCTGTCGGGCGACTTCACGCGGACCTTGGGCGCGGCGCTCAAAAGCCTGACCGGTCTTGTCTGGACCGTTGCGGTCTCCGACGCCGAAGCCGCGCCGTCGTTGCTTGACCAGGAGAAAGCCGAGGCCGAGCGGGAGCGCCAGGACGTGCTCGCCTCGCCGATGGTCAAGGCGGCCTTCAACAACTTTCCCGAAGCCGAGCTCATCGGCTATGCCCTCGACGAACAGCGGAGCGCTTGAGAATGCAGAATTTCGACGAAATCATGAAGCTGGCCCAGAATGCCCAGGCCGAGCTCAAGAAGGCCCAGGACAACCTCGACTCGGTCGAGGTCGAGGGCGTCTCCGGCGGCGGCCTGGTCAAGATCCGCGCCACCGCAAAGGGCCATATCCGCGGGGTCGAGATCGACGAAAGCCTGCTCGCGCCGAGCGAGAAGCAGATGGTCGAGGATCTCGTCGCGGCCGCGCTCAACGATGCGCGCGCCAAGGCCGATGCTGTCGCCCAGCAGGAGATGTCGAAGATGACGGCCGGCCTGCCGCTGCCGCCGGGCTTCAAGCTGCCGTTTTAGATCAGCTCCACGCGAAGTCTGCGTCCAACCGCGCGGGCGGCTCGACCAAGAGTTTCCAGGGTCACGTTTTGCTCCTTTGGATTGAGCACCCGATCCAGCTGAGCTCTACTTGTCCCCATCATTTCCGCCATGCTGGATTTGGAGAGATTTTGCTCCCTCATTTCCTCTGCCAGCTGACGAGCGATGATCATCTTCTCAGCAGCAATCGATACCCTTTCATAAAGGTCTCGCTCTTTGAGATAATCATCAAACGCTGGAAACTCAGATGCCCCTGATTTCTGAGTTTTTCCCATAACCTAAATTCCTATTCCAGGTCCCGTCTCCTGATGTTCGCGATGCCCATTTCGGCCTCGCTGCTCTGGCCCCGCTTCGATATGAAGCCGTAGAGAGCGAGATAATCGCGCGTGTTAAGTGATAAAAACACCAGGTTGGCCACATTACCGTAACCTATCGGAACGCGTAACGCCCACAGATCATTGGCCAAGAGTTCGCAGCCCGAAAAAACCGGCCCGAACTTCTGGACCATCGTGATATGAGCAAGAAAATCCTCATTTGAAAGCTCGTCGAGCCAGTCTCTAACAGGCCGGTAAGCATCCGGTATATCGTACAAAAGCATGCGGTGGGCCATGGATTTGATCCCTCCCATTTGTGTGGAATATGTTAGCCATGGTCTGCTCCTCCGGCTGTGATGTTCATAACTTGTACCTTATATGATACATTCCGCGGTGTCAACAGGCGGGAGTGTCCAATTGCTCCAGAGAACCTACATATTGTGCGGCTGGGGGCCCGTCTCTGGCTCGGCTGAAGGCTCCTCGATCACCGGTGCGTGCTCGCTGGGGGACAGCGGCGCCTGCGGCGCAGGTGCCGTCTCCGGCTCGGGTTCTGTCGGCATCGCATCTTCATATTCGGCCCCGGGCAGCGTCTCGATGATGGGGGCGGGTGGCGCCTCGTTCCTGGGTGCCCGGCTCGGCTTTTCCTGAGGCGCGCTGTCGGGCTGCGCCTCGGGCGGCTGGGCGCCTTTGTAGACGCAGGCGTCGAGGCCGTCGCGGGCGACCACGCCGATGCGCGCGGCGATGCTGTTGCCGTAGCGGCGGGTGAAGCCTTGCGGGGCGACCGCGCCGCGCTTCTTCGGGAGCGGCAGCACCGCGGCGATGCGTGCGGCCTCGTTTCGCGACATGGTCGCCGCGTCATGGCCGAAATAACGCTGCGCGCCGGCGTTGACGCCGTAGGTGGCGATGCCGGTCTCGGCGATGTTGAGATAGACCTCCATGATCCGGCGCTTCCCCCAGAACGTCTCGATCAGCAGGGTGAACCAGGCCTCGAGCCCCTTGCGAAAATAGCCGCCGCCTTGCCACAGGAAGGCGTTCTTTGCGGTCTGCTGGCTGATCGTCGATCCACCGCGGATGACCTTGCCGCCGCGCGCGTTGCGGCGCATCGCCTCGGCGATCGCATCCTGGTCGAAGCCGCGGTGGCTGCAAAACTTGCTGTCCTCGGCAGCGATCGCGGCGCGGACCATGTCGCGATCGATCCGCTCGATACTCATCCAGTCGCGATCGATGCTTCGGCCCTGGAGCAGGTCGCCCATCTGGGTGAAGGTGATCGGCGGCGGCACCGAGCGGTAGAGCAGGACCCACAACAGGCTGACGATGATGAACAGCAGCGCGGCCCGCACCGTCCATTTGAGAGTGCGGCGAAGCCAGCCCGTCTTGCGCCGTCTTGCCGTCATTCGTGCCATTGCTGCGAACTAGCCGAGCGGCCGCGGCTTGACCAGTCAGTCAGAGGCTAACGGGGTGGTGCCCCCGCCTGAACTGGGCGCTCAGGACGAACCCGCTCTGCGATTTGAACATGTTCAGCCGCGTGCCGGCCGGGAATCCGATCCGCGCCGCGCGCAGCACAACGTCCGGCGTGCTGCCGGGCCCGGCATGTTCGACCCACAGGAGGGTGGGGCAGGCGCCGCCGACCGGGATCAGTGTCTGCGCATCGGGCAGGATCGAGAGCGTGAAGCCGCCTTGCCGCGCCAATTGCCGGTAGGCATCGGCGAAGACCGGACTTTCGAATGCCGCAAGCCGGCTCTGCCGGGCATTGCCGAGCCGCCACGGGCTCATCGCATAGACTTTGGTCGAGGGGCAGGCGCGAACCGTCGCGGCGATATGATCTCGCCCGGCATGCCAGGCCTTGGCGCGCGCGAAATGGATCGTTGCGCCGAGGACGAACAGCGCGGCGACCAGCACGAACGATCCAAAGAGCAACCGGCTTGCGGCCAGCGCCCGCGCGGCGGCCGCTGCGACGATTGCGCACGCCAGCACCTGCCAGCCGAGCAGATAGCGATCGACGACGACCGGCTTGAGCGAATTGAGCGCGAGCAGGAGCAGCGCAGAGAGGCCGAGCGCGAGCAGAAGCAGGCGGATGAAATCCCGCTCGGACGCGGCGATCGCCGGATCGTCGCCGGCATGCGTTGCGCGGCCGAACACGGCAAGCCAGGCGGCGATCGGGCTGACGATCACGATCATGCCGATCGCGCCGGCGAACGCCGCCAAGGCGTCAGATGTCGAGGTCGCGATCCAATTGAAATCCAGGTTGCGCGCGACGTTGCGATATTGGAGCGCGGCCTGGATCAGGATCGCCAGCCAGGCGAGCGCGGCTGCCGCGGCGATTGAGCCGAACGGGCGCCACTCTCGACGGCGGAGGAGGTGGCCGAGCAGCAGGACAATTGCGACGCTGATCACCGCGCCGCCGAGGAAGTGGAGATTGATCGACACGAAGATGGCGATCATGCCGAGCACGAGCGGAGCGGCCTGCGAAGCCGAGGCTTGCGCCTGGGGTTCCCCCCCCTCGTCGAAGGATTCGGTGAGCGTGAAAAAGAGGAATTGGGCGACGATCCCCACCCAGCAGATCTGCCAGAGATAGGAGCGCAGGTTCGAGAATGAGTCGATGAACGACGGCAGCGAAATCAGCAGGATGGCAAGGACGATGTAGAACGGGTGCGAGGTCCTGCTGCGCTGGTGGAAGAACAGGGTCGCGGCGCACAACGCAAGCATCGCCGGCGCGTTGAGCAGGATCCGGCTCCAGCCGATCGAATCCCCTGCGGCGGCAAGCACCAATCGGTAAAGCAGATTGGGCAGCAGAGGATGGGGATCGTTGAGCCAGCGTTGCGCCAGCTCCGACCACGATGCCGAGGGGTTCGCGTTATGGCGTGACCAGAATTCGTCGAGCCAGATGCCGCGCGACAGGCTCGCCGCCGCCGCGCAGAGCAGCGTCACGGCGACGAAGACGAGGAAGATGCGGCGCAGGCCCAGTTGCGAGCTTGGCAAAGCAGTGGTGGAATCTGCGGACGTCACGTCGAAGCAATGACGTTCCGCAGCCGCATCGACAAGCGGTTCCTCGAACCTCTCTCGCGCCGGCCTGAGCGCGGCGGTTAGGCGAGACTTGGCAGTAGACGCCGCTCGCTGGCGAGGTTCATCAGCGCTTTCTGCAATTTCTCGAACGCGCGCACCTCGATCTGGCGAATACGTTCGCGGCTGACGTCATAGACCTGGCTGAGCTCCTCGAGGGTCTTGGGATCCTCGGACAGGCGCCGCTCGGTGAGGATGTGCTTCTCGCGGTCGTTGAGCGCGTCCATCGCCTGCATCAGCAGCTCGTGGCGGACCCTCGTCTCCTCGGCATCGGCGACTCTCTCGTCCTGCAGCGGGCCGGTGTCGACCAGCCAATCCTGCCACTGGCCTTCGCCTTCCTCGCGCAGCGGCACGTTGAGCGACGTGTCGCCGCCCATCGCCATGCGCCGGTTCATCGAGATGACGTCCTCTTCCGAGACGCCGAGGTCGGTCGCGATCTTGGTCACATCCGCGGGCTTGAGGTCGCCGTCCTCGAATGCTTCGATCTGGTTCTTCATCCGCCGCAGGTTGAAGAACAATTTCTTCTGCGCGGCGGTGGTGCCCATTTTGACGAGGCTCCACGAGCGCAGGATGAATTCCTGGATCGACGCGCGGATCCACCACATCGCGTAGGTCGCGAGCCGGAAGCCGCGATCGGGCTCGAACTTCTTCACGCCCTGCATCAGGCCGATATTGCCCTCGGAGATCAGCTCGCTGACCGGCAGGCCATAGCCGCGGTAGCCCATCGCGATCTTGGCGACGAGGCGCAGGTGGCTATTGACCAATTTGGCGGCGGCTTCAGTGTCCTGATGCTCCTGCCACCTTTTGGCCAGCATATATTCCTCCTCGGGCGCGAGGATCGGAAACTTCTTTATCTCGGCGAGATAGCGATTGAGCCCCGCTTCACCGCCCGTGGCGGGAATCGTCGGGACATTATTACCGCTTGCCATCTTCATTCTCCCTGGGCGCCGGACCGGTGTTCCACCTCTTGCCGACACTTGCTTGCTTTACGGTAAGCGCCCTGAACAGTTCCTGCATATCGGACGGCATGGCGCTTTTGAAGGACAAGTTTTCCTTCGAGACCGGATGCTCGAAGCCCAATTCCGCCGCGTGCAGCGCCTGGCGCTTAAAATCCAGTCGTTTCAATAACTCACGATGAGCCGGACGGGTCCGCCCATAAGCCGGATCGCCCAACAAAGGATGGCCGATCGACGTCATGTGCACGCGCACCTGATGCGTTCGGCCGGTTTCCAGCCGGCATTCGACCAGCGCCGCATCGCGGAGCGGCGTCATCAGCCGGTAATGCGTCACCGCCCGCTTGCCGCGGTCGCTGCCGACCACCGCCATCTTCTGCCGGTCCGCGGACGAACGTGCCAAAGGTGCGTCGACCGTGCCGCTGGCCGGGTTCGGAAGCCCGGCGACGATCGCCTGATAGCGGCGGTCGATGCTGTGCCGCGCGAACTGCGCCGAAAGGCCCTCGTGCGCCACGTCGGTCTTGGCTGCGACGATCAGGCCCGAGGTCAATTTGTCGATCCGATGGACGATCCCCGGCCGCGCCACGCCCCCGATGCCGGACAAATTCCCGGCGCAATGGTGGAGCAGGGCGTTGACCAAGGTGCCGTCCGGATTGCCGTGCGCGGGGTGGACCACCATCCCGGCCGGCTTGTCGATGACGATCAGATGCTCGTCCTCATAAGCGACGACGAGCGCCAGATCCTGCGGTACATTGTGCGCCGGCGCGGGCTCCGGCACGTGGACCTCGAACACCTGCCCGCCTGCCGCCTTGGCGGCGGGATCGCGGATCGCGTCGCCGGCCTGGTTGAGCACGCCGCCGCTGCTGATCAATTGCTTGAGGCGCTCGCGCGAAAGCGCCGGCAGCGCCGCAGCGAGCGCACGATCGAGCCGCCAGCCTGCGCTGGCACCCGCGATCGTTGCTCGAATGATCGACACCCCCCGGTCCATTCGCTAGGCAATGTGGGGATGAAGTGCCGTATTTCAAGGATTTTGCTCGATCGTTTCGCCGCCGAGGCCGCCGCCGACCCGCGCGAAATATGCGGTTTGCTGCTCGGACGAGACGATGTGATCCACGACGCGCTCGCGCTGCCGAACGTCGCGCCCGAGCCGGCGCGCGGCTTCGCGATCTCGCCCGCCGACCAATTCGCCGCGGCGCGCTTCGCCCGCGCGGCGGGTCTGGCCGTGGTGGGCTGCTATCATTCGCATCCGAGCGGCAATTTGTCGCCGTCCGCCGCCGACCTTGCAGAGGCGGCGCAGGACGGCTTCTACTGGCTGATCATCGACGGCGCGCGCCGGCGCCTGTGGATCAGCCGCGCCGGCGGGCAAATTGCGGGACGGTTCGACCCGGTCGAGCTCCAAATCATTGAAGCCCCGGCCTTTCGGGAAAGCTCCCCGTGGAACCTCCAGGCGCACTTGCAACCTGCAGGCGCAAGCGCCAATAGGAGGCGGGGCACATCTCAAGCGCCACGACAGGGGCCGTCACCGCAATGAAATCCCACGACTTCGCGAGCTTGCTCTGTTCCCGTCTGTGTCACGATCTGCTGAGCCCGATCGGTGCGCTCAACAACGGCATCGAGCTGCTTTCGGACGAGCATGATCCGGAAATGCGCGCGCGCTGCCTCGACCTGCTCGGCGAGAGCGCGCGCGCCTCGGCCAACAAGCTCAAATTCTTCCGCCTCGCGTTCGGAGCGGCCGGTGGCTTCGCCGACGAGGTCGACACGCGCGAGGCACGGGTCGCAATCGAGGGGCTGTTCGGCGGCGACGGCCGTATCCAGCTCGGCTGGATGGTGGACGAGCCGACGATGAGCAAATCGGCGTTGAAGGTGCTGCTCAACCTCGTCCTGCTCGCCGGCGACGCGCTGGTGCGCGGCGGCCGGCTCGATGTCGGCGCCGAGCGGCATGACGACGGCCTCGATATCGTCATTCGCGCCGAAGGCGGCCGGATCGTGCTCGACCCGGAGCTCAAGAAGGTGCTGCTCGGCCACACCGACGAAGAGTCGATCGCGCCGCGCGCGGCCGCCGCCTGGCTGATCCATTCGCTGGTGGTGGAGGGCGGCGGCGAGGTCCAGGTCGCCGACAGTGAGGAAGGCGTGCTGCTGTTCGGAGCCTCGCTCCCCGCCTAACTTCGACCCGTTTCGCCCGCTGCTTCCGCGGTCGGCAAGCCCTGCGTCGTAAAGGCTTCTTTACCAGCCTGGCGCCATAAGCGCTGCTCGCCGTCCGCGAGTGGAGCGCATGAAAGACCTGATTGCCGATTTCATCGCCGAGACGCGCGAGATGCTCGAGGCTTTGGGCGGCGAGATCGTGGCATGGGAAGCTGCGCCCGAGGACAAGGGCCGGCTCGACGAGATCTTCCGCTTCGTCCACACCGTCAAAGGCAATTGCGGTTTCTTCAACCTGCCGCGGCTCGAGATCCTCAGCCATGCCGCCGAGGGCGCGCTCGCCCAGGTGCGCTCCGGCGAGCGGGTGCCCGACGACGATCTGGTCAGCGCGGTGCTCGCGATCCTCGATCGTATCGCCGAGCTGGTCCAGGCACTCGAGACCGGCGAGGCGATTTCCAGCGCGGACGACGAGCAGCTCATCGCCGCGCTCACCGAGAGGCGCGGGGGAGCGCGCGAGGGCGGGAAAAGAGTGGCGGCGGCCGAGGGCGATCGCGGCAAGGCCATCCGCTCGATCCGCCTGTCGGTCGACCTTCTCGACCAGATGATGAACGGCATCTCCGATATGGTGCTGGCGAGGAACGAGCTAGCGCGGCGGCTGCGCGAGGCGCCGGGCGAGACTGCGGTCGAGAATGCCTTCGAGCGCGTTTCGGCCTGCATCGCCGAGATGCGCGACGCCATCACCCGCACCCGCATGCAGCGCATGGACAGCCTGTTCGTGCTGCTGCCACGAATGGTCCGCGACATTTCCGCGCAGCTCGGCAAGAAGGTCGCGCTGCAGGTCGAGGGCGGCGACGTCGAGCTCGACCGCGAGATGGTCGACATGATCCGCGATCCGCTGACGCATATCGTCCGCAACGCGATCGACCACGGCATCGAAAGTCCCGAGCAGCGCATCAGCTCGGGCAAGCCCGCGACCGGGACGTTGCGCATCTCCGCGCAGCAGGCCGGCAACCAGATCGTCATCGAGATCGCCGACGACGGCGCCGGCATCGACGGCGACAAATTGCTCCGCAAGGCGATCGCAAGCGGCCTGCTGAGCGCGGAGCAGGGCGAACGTCTTTCCCCTGCGCAGCGCACCGCCTTGATCTTCGAAGCGGGCCTGACGACCGCCGACGCGGTCACCGCGATTTCCGGGCGCGGCGTCGGCATGGACGTGGTGCGCGCCAACATCGAGCATATCGGTGGGCTGGTCGACGCCGAGAGCAGGCCGGGCCAGGGCGTGCGTCTCACTCTGCATGTGCCGCTGACCCTGACGATCATCCCCGCGCTCACGATCAGCGCCGGGGGCAGCAAATTCGCGCTTCCGCGCTCGGCGATCGAGGAGATCATCGGCGCTGCCAACGCCGCGGTCCGCATCGAAACCCTTGCCGGCGCAAGCATCGCCTCGGTTCGTGACCGCCGCATACCCCTGGTCTCGCTCGCGGATGTGCTTGGTGTCGCCAGCGCCTGCTCCGCCGCCGCCCAGACGATCATCGTGCTGCGGCCGACCGGTCGCGGCGACTTCGCTCTGGCAGTCGACGCCGTTCACAATCACGAGGAAGTGGTCGTCAAGCCGGCGGCGCCGGCGGTGATGGCCGCCGGCCTCTATGCCGGCACCACGCTCACCGACGACGGATGTCCGGTGCTGCTGCTCGACGCGGTCGGGATCGCCGCCAGCGCCGGCGTCGACCTGGAGCAGGTGGTCGAGACGGCGCCCGCCGGCACTGGGGAGCCGGAGGAGGAGGCACGGCGAGTCCCGGCGCTGCTGTTCCGAACCCTCGACGGGGCCAAGAAGGCGGTGCGCCTGTCGGTCGTCGAACGGATCGAGGAAGTTTCGGCGGACGCGGCGAGGTTTAGCGCGGGCCGGCTGCGGATCACGCTCGGCGGCAGGATCGTCCCGCTCGCCGGGTGCGGCGAAAGCGCGCCGCAAGGCATGCTCCACATCCTCAGGCTGTCCGACGGCAGCGCCGAATTGGCTTATGGCTTTGCCGATGTGATCGACATCGTCGAATTGGCCGAGGAGGTGCAGCCGGCTGCCGCGCCGGGCGAGATCGGTGGCGTTGCCCTGATCGACGGGGAGCAGGTGGAGCTGCTCGATCCGCATTGGCTGTTCGGCGGCGTGGTCGACGGGCAGGCCGAATCGCCCGCGAGTGGCGTCGGCCTGATCTGCGCACTTTCCGAGGATGGCTGGATGGAAAACATTCTGCGCCCGCTCATCGAGGCGGCCGGCTATCGCACGGTTCGGCTCGGCGAGGCCGGTGCCGAGCAGGCCGATCTCGTCATCATCGGCGCTGAGGCCGCGATCCCTCCTGCCGCGCCGGCCGTCCTCAAGCTGCGGGCTGTCCCCGCGCCAAGTGGACCAGCCGACGACAGCATCTATCGCTACGATCGTGCGCGTCTGCTCGGCGCGCTCGGCGAGCGTGCCGCGGCGATTGGCAAAAGATGACCGAGCTTCTCCTGATCGTCACCTTGGCGGGGCAGCGTATCGCGCTTCGTGCCTCAGACGTCGAAGCGGTCGTCGAGATCGGGGCGTTGGTGCCCGTGCCCCGTGCCGCGGCGCATGTCGCAGGCCTCGCCGCGCTGCGCAGCAAGGTCCTGACCGTGATCGATTGCCATGCCTCGCTCGCGCTCGAGGCACCGCGGCCGCGCCGGCGGCGGCGGCACGCGATCGTGACGACGGTCGACGGCCACAATTATGCATTACTGATCGATCAGGCGGAGGACGTGGTCGAGGTCGCGCTCGATATCCAGCCGGTGCGCGTGCGGCTGAGCCCGGGCTGGCGCCGCGTGACGTGGGGAATGACCGAAATCGATGGCGCGCCGTTGCTGTTGGTGGACATCCAGGCGCTGCTCGCCGCACCCGGAGGCCCGGCGGCAGACGATGCCCGTCCCGATGCGTCAGCGCGCGGCGCGGCGCGCGCGGCCTGAGCGCGGCCCTTAACGCTGTTCTTACCTATTGCGCCCTAGTTTGCGCGCCAAGTCTCAAGCCAGCGCGGCCTAGGGAGCGGGGAAAGAATGAAGAGCTGTCTCGTCGTCGATGATTCGAAGGTGATCCGCAAAGTCGCCCGGCACATATTGGAAACCCTCGATTTTTCGGTCGAAGAAGCGGAAGACGGACGTCAGGCGCTCGATCGCTGCGCCGCGCAGATGCCCGACGTGGTGCTGCTCGACTGGAACATGCCCGTGATGGGCGGAATGGAATTCCTGCGCAATTTGCGGCAGCAGGATTTCGACACCCAGCCCAAGGTCGTGTTCTGCACCACCGAGAACGACGTCGCGCACATCCGCGCCGCGCTCGACGCGGGCGCGGACGAATTCGTGATGAAGCCGTTCGATCGCGAGACCCTGGAGAGCAAGCTGCAGATCGTCGGGGTCGCGTGACCGCGGGAGCGGCGGCGCTTCGGCCGATGGCCGACGGGACGGGCGGCAAGGGGGCATTCGCCGCTCCGTTGAAGCTGATGATCGTCGATGATTCGGCGGTCGCGCGCGCGGTGCTCGCGCGGATGATCTCGCCGCACAAGGATCTGGAAGTCGTCGCGCTCGCCGCCGATGCGCGCGAGGCTTTCGCGGCGCTCGACGAGCACCGGTTCGATATCGTCATCCTCGACCTCGAGATGCCGGGCGACACCGGCATCGACATCCTGCCGCAAATCGTCGCGCAGGGTCGCGGCGCCCAGGTGCTGGTGGTCTCGTCGCTGTGCGACGATGGCGGTGAGACGATGCGCCAGGCGCTGGCGCTCGGCGCGGCCGATACCCTGCCCAAGCCGGGGACAGGCGCGTTCGGGGGCCGCTTTGCCGAAGTTCTGGCCGAGCGTCTGCGCCAGATCGGCCCGGCCGCCACAAGGCGCGAAGGCGGTCCGGCCGCCGCGGACGCTGGTCTCAAGTCCTTGCCGGCGGAGCAGCTCGCCTGCCTGGCGCTCGGCGCGTCGACCGGCGGCCTTCCTGCGCTCAACCAATTCTTCGCATTGCTTCCGCCGCGTATCTGCGCGCCGATACTGATCACCCAGCATCTTCCAGCCGAATTCATGCCCGTCTTTGCCGGGCAGGTCGCGACGGTCTCCGGCCGCCCGGTCAAGGTCGGCGAGACCGGGATGCGGCTCGTCGCCGACGAGATCATCATCGCGCCGGGCGATGCGCACCTTGGCCTTCGCCGCCGCGGCAACGAGGTCATCGTCGAGCTCGACTATTCGTCTGCCAGCTCCGGCTGCATGCCGTCAGTAGACGTCATGCTTGCGGCGCTGTCGGAGGTCTATGGCGCCGCTGCGCTCGGCGTCATCCTCAGCGGAATGGGCCGCGATGGCTTGGTCGGCAGCGCGCGGTTGATCGATCGGGGCGGGGCGGTCCTCGTCCAGGACGAACCGTCCTCGTCGGTGTGGGGAATGCCGGGCGCGGTCGCCGCAGCCGGGCTCGCCTCCGCCATCCTCACGCCGGCCGAAATAGCCGGCCACGTCGCTGCGCGAGCAAGCGCATGGACGTAAGCGACAGCGCCATCCGCATCCTTTCGGATCTGCTCGAGGCGCGCACCGGCCAGCAGCTCGCGATCAGCCGCCAGTGGCGGATCGGAACGGCGCTCAACGCGCTGATGCGGGCGCGGGGCATCGACAGCGTCGACGAGCTCGTCGCTGCTCTCGTTCGCGGCGGCGATCCAACGCTCGCCGACGATGTCGTCGAAGGATTGTTGAACCACGAGACCTATTTCTTCCGCGACCGGCGGCCGTTCGATCTTCTGTTCGGCGGCGCGCTCGACAGGCTCGCCACGGCGCGCGGCGCCGACAGGCGGCTTTCGATCTGGTGCGCCGGCTGCTCGACCGGCCAGGAGCCTTATTCGCTGGCGATGGCGTTCGCTGAGGATCCTGCGCGATGGGCCGGGTGGCGGGTCGACATACTCGGCACCGATGTGTCGCGCTCCGCGGTCGAGCGGGCGCGGCAGGGGCTCTATTCGCAATTCGAGGTGCAGCGTGGCTTGTCGGCGATCCAGACATTGCGCTGGTTCGAGCAGGAGGACAGCGGCTGGCGCCTGTCGCCGCAGCTCCGCGGCGCGGTGCGCTTCGACGTGCACAACCTCGCCGAGGCTGCCCCTTCGGGTCGCTTCGACCTGATTCTGTGCCGCAACGTGCTGCTCTATTTCGGGGCCGAGACGCGGCGCGCAGTGTTCGACAGGCTGGCTGGCGCCGAGGAGGAGGGCGCGTTGCTGATGCTTGGCGCCGCGGAGACGGTAATCGGACAGACGAGCCGGTTCGCGCCCGACCCGGCGTTCCGCGGCCTCTACGTGCGTGTCGAGCAGCCCGAGGCGGTGCCGTCATTGGCGTTCGCCAAACGCGCCCGCGGGTAGCGTGCAGAGCGCCGAAAAGACGTTGACCTTCCCGCCAAATTATCGCGCATGTACGCGATGCTAGACTCGATCGACTGCCCATCGCCCAATTTCGACGAGCGCGAGGCGCCGATCTCGCTGCTCGTCCTGCACTATACCGGCATGGCCGACGCGCCGTCTGCAATTGCACGGCTGACCGACGCCGAAGCCCGGGTTTCCGCCCATTATCTCGTCGCCGAAGACGGCAAGGTGCTGAACATGGTGCCCGAGGAAAAGCGCGCCTGGCATGCCGGACGATCCTATTGGCGGGGTGTCACCGACATCAATTCGGCAAGCATCGGCATCGAGATCGTCAATCCGGGTCACGAGTTCGGCTACCGACCCTTTCCCGACGAACAGATGGAGGCGCTGCTTCCGCTCGTCGCCGGGATCGTCGAACGGCACGGCATCTATCCCTCCAATGTCGTCGGTCACTCGGACATCGCACCGGCGCGCAAGCAGGATCCGGGCGAGCTGTTCGACTGGGGGCGGCTTGCCAAATCGCGGCTGGCGTTGGCGCGGCCGGTGAAGAATCTCGCCGATCCGCTCTGGACCGACGGTGGCTTCCTGCTGGCGCTGGAGCGGTTCGGCTACGATATCCGCGAGCCCCGCGCGGCGGTCATCGCGTTTCAGCGGCGCTTTCGGCCTGAGCTGCTCGACGGCGTGATCGATGGCGAATGCCGCGCGATATTGCTCAGCCTGCTCTTGGATCGGGAACGCGGACTGGCTAGATAGGGCGCGCCAGAGGGTTGGGCGGCCGCTGCCTTGCGTGCAAGGGAGAGGAAAGTCCGGGCTCCATGGAACCACGGTGCCGGGTAACGCCCGGCGGGGGCGACCCCAGGGAAAGTGCAACAGAAAGCAGGTCGCGCCGGGCTTCGGCCCTAAGTCTTCGGAGGCGTGACAGTGAAAGGGTGCGGTAAGAGCGCACCGGGTCTCCGGCAACGGCAGGCCGCGAGGTAAACCCCACCGGGAGCAAGACCGAATAGGGGCGGCACATGGGCCTGGTTCCGGCTCGTCGCCCGGGTTGGTTGCTTGAGGGGCGGAGTGATCCGTCTCCTAGAGGAATGGTCGCACAGGCGGAGCAATCCGCCGGACAGAACCCGGCTTATAGGCCCTCTGGCGTTTTTGCGGTGAAGGCCGCACCGGCCCGCTCCCCCACCCGGCCTCCCAACACGGTATCATGGATTGGGAGGTCGGGTGGGGGAGCGGGCCGGTGCGGGTCCCGCGTTAGCGGGACACAAACGAAGAGCGCGGCACACACGTCGCGCGCATTTTCTCTCCATCTGGGTAGCGCTCAGGCGCACCCACGTTTAGACTGGTTGAATCTATGGCTCGTCCGACGCGATCAAATGACTGGGGTTTTCCGCGCTGGCGAGGCTATGGCTCGAAGAGCGAAGCCGTCGAGGTTCGCAGCTGCGACCGGCACGGCTGCGACAAGCCAGGCAAGCATCCGGCCCCGAAGGCGCCGAACCATCCCGACCGCTGGTATTTCTGCGAAGCCCACGCCGCCGATTACAACCGCCGCTGGAATTATTTTCACGGCCTCAACGCGGAGGAAGCCGCCGCGCGCGAAGCCGACGAGACGAGCAGCGCCAACGGCTATCGCAGCGCGCAGCATTACGGCTGGGGCGGCCCCGGCGACGGGACGCGCAGCCGCGACGAAATGAAGGCGCTCGAGCTGCTCGAGGTCGACGTCGATGCCAGCTTCGACGAGATAAAATCGGCCTATCGCCGGCTTGCCAAAGCCAACCACCCCGATACCGCCAGGGACGACGCCGACGCCGCATTGCGCTTCCAGGCGGTGCAGGCGGCCTATGACGTCCTGCGCAATTCCGAGGAACGCCGCAACGGCCAGCGCTAGAGCATCGTGCGCAAAAGTGGGAACCGGTTTTGCGCAGGAAACGATGCGGTAACAAACGATAAGAGCGGGATGCGCGATCCAGATATCGCGCATTCCGCTCTAGCGCTGCGCTCTCAACCTTCCTGCTGGCTGAGGCGTTCGGCGGTCTTGCGGATCAGCGCGATCATGTTGGGAATGCCCTGCGTGCGGTTCGAGCTCAGCTGATTCTTGAGATCAAACGGAGCGAGCGCTGCCTCGATGTCGGTCGCGACGATCTCGACCGGGCTGCGATCCTGGACCGCCGTCAGCAGCAAAGCGATGATCCCCTTGGTGATCGCGGCGTTGCTGTCGGCGAGGAAATGAAGCGTGCCGTCGGCGGAGACGGTTGGATAGACCCACACCGCTGCCGAGCAGCCGCGCACCAAGGTCGCGTCCGTCTTGAGCGCGTCGGGCATTGGCTCGAGCGCGCGGCCGAGATCGATCAGCAGCCGGTAACGGTCGTCGGCCTCGAGCAGTTCATAGTCGCTGTAAATGGCTTCGAGCGCAGTCATGGCGGCGGCGGTTAGCACGTGGTCCCAGGGGCGTCATCCCAGATCGATACCGGCAGCGATCGCTTCAAGCTTTCGTACCCGCTCTTTCAGATCTGCGAGTTCGATACGCCCCGTCGACGCGGTGGGGGAGGGCGGCATCTCACTCCGCTGGGTCTCGCTCCGCACCGCCGCAATCTCGAGGCGTTTGAGCTCCAGCCAGCCGTGCCAGGCGCGCAGGCTCGTAGCGCTCACGATAGCGAGGCCCATCAGCACCGCCGCGGTGAGTGCTAGCATCGCTTCGGGGTCAGTCAAATGCCTTCTCCTCCGCCGTTCAGGCGTCCTGCGACGCGGCGCGGCCTATTGCTTCCTTAGACGTTCGATCTCCTGATCGAGCAGGCTGCCGCGATCGGTGGCGATCCGCTCGAGCACCGCGACCCGCTCCTTGAGCGCCTTCATCTCCTCTTTGAGGCGCATGTTCTCGGCCACGGCAGACGCGTCGTTCGCGTGCGCAGTCGGTTGCCTGCGCCGAGGACGGAACATCCAGGCGATGGCGACGATCGCCGCGACCAGCACCAGCATCTCGAACAGCTTCATGGTCGGCTTCCCCTATCGCAAGCGGTCACTGGGAGACGTTCGGCTCGTCAACGGAGCTGCTCGATTTCGCGTGCAAGCCGGCTGTTGGAGCTGGTGTAATAAGCCTCGATGTCGGCGAGCCGGCGGTTCATGTCGCGGAAGCGCGAGCGCACGTCGCGCACCGTCCGCCGCGGAGATGTCCGCACTCCCCGCCAGAATTTGGCCTGCTCGGGCGTCTCATCGGCGAGCTCGGCCGGCTTGTCGGACGCCATCCAGGCGGTGATCCAATAAGCGATCAAGGTCCACGGAAAGCCGCCCATCAAGGTCAGCACGACGACTCCGATCCGGACGAGCGTCACGTCGATCCCGGTATAGTCGGCCAGGCCGGCGCAGACGCCGAGCCATTTGCGGTTCTGGCGGTCGAGATAGAATTTGGTGTGACGGGGAGCGCTCATTTGCCGATCCTTTCCGGTCGAGCGATGATGTCTTCGATGCCAATGCTGGCGGGGTCGCAAGCGACCGAACGCCAATTGGGGTTTTCCGCGGTCATGATCCGCTCGATCGTGCACAAGCGCTCATCGAGCCGGCGGGCGAGCTCGTGCAGCTCGTCGAGCAGATTCTCGTCCTCGGCCGTGAGCGTCGCCTGGCTTTTCCAGCGGGTGATGTGGTGCAGGATCACCCACGGCAGGCCGACGAACAGCATGCCGACGATGATGATCGGGAGGAGGAAATCATCCATAGTATCAATCCTTCCGGGCGGCTGTGGCGGTGCCGGCGCGCTTGGCCTTCAGGGCCTCGAGCTCGGCATCGACCTTGTCCGCATTCTTGAGCTCGGCAATTTCCTCTTCGAGCGTCTTTGGAGCCGCGCCGAGCGCGAGCGCATCCGCCTGGCCTTCGACCAGATCGGCATGGCGATCGAGCAGGTCGAAGCGCGAGAAGGCCTCGTCGACCTTCGTGCCCGCATAGATTTCGCGCATCCGCACTCGGTTCTGCGCGCCCTCGAGCCGGCTTTGCACTGCATTCTGGCGCGAGCGCGCCTCGCGCAGCTTGGCCTGGAGCTTGGCGATATCGGCTTCGGACGCCCGCAGGCCATCGTCGAGCACCGCGATCTCAGCGTGGAGGCTGTCGGCCATGTCGACGGCTTTCTGCCGTTCGGCCAAAGCCGCCTTGGCGAGATCCTCGCGGTCCTTCGAGAGGGCGAGCTCGGCCTTTTCCATCCAGCTCTGCTGGAGGCCCTCGAGCTTGGCGATGTGGCGCCGCATCTCCTTTTGATCGGCGATCGTGCGTGCGGCGGACGCGCGCACCTCGACCAAAGTCTCTTCCATTTCCATGATGATCATGCGGATCATCTTGGCGGGATCCTCTGCCTTATCGAGCAGGTCGGTCACATTCGCGGCAATGATATCGCGCGTGCGCGAAAAGATACTCATCTTCTACTCCTTCACCTCATCTGCTGCGCGACGATCCGGCTCTTTTCTCGGCGAGAGGGGAGAGGATGTTGCGCCTCTCCCCATCGCCGGTTCAGGCGACCGTGCGATCCGCCGCCGTCTGCGCCGCATGCGAAGGGCTCAATGCCGCCCGCGTCGGCTCGACGGAGGCCGCCACCGCGGCGGTCGTCAGGATAAAAGCGCCAAACAGCGCACCAATATGCTTCAATTTTTCCCCAGTGAACATCTTCGGTCTCCCCGATGTTTGCTCCGCCGCATCGGCGGTCATGCCCCAATCTCTACAAGAGCCGTGCCAAGTGCGGAGACTGGCAGAAAACAGCCATTTCTGCCTTCGGGAGCCGCGATCACCGAGTTTTCGTCTTGCCAAGAAACGGCAGATTATCCCAAAAGATGGGAATGGAACGCAACACACAGCTCGTCGGCCAATCCTCCTCCTTCCTCGATGCCGTGGAACGTGCCAGCCGTGCCGCCCCGCTCGACCGGCCGGTGCTGGTGGTCGGCGAGCGCGGCACCGGCAAGGAGCTGGTTGCGGAGCGGCTGCATCGCCTGTCCGCGCGCTGGGACGGGCCGCTGGTGGTGATGAATTGCGCGGCGCTGCCCGAAGCCTTGATCGAAGCGGAGCTGTTCGGTCACGAGGCGGGCGCATTCACTGGTGCGACTAAGGCGCGCGCCGGCCGCTTCGAAGAGGCGGACGGCGGCACCTTGTTTCTGGACGAGCTCGCCACCTTGTCGTCGGGCGCGCAGGATCGGCTGCTGCGCGCGGTGGAATATGGCGAGGTGACGCGGATCGGAGCGTCGCGGCCGGTGGAGGTCGACGTGCGCATCGTCGCCGCCACCAACGAGCATCTGCCCAGGATGGTCGAGCAGGGCCGTTTTCGCGCCGATCTGCTCGACCGGCTGAGCTTCGAGGTGGTGACCCTGCCGCCGCTCCGGCACCGCCAGAGCGACATCCCAGTGCTCGCCGATCATTTCGCGCGGCGGATGGCGCTCGAGCTGGAATGGCCGCAATGGCCCGGCTTCAGCAGCGCGGCGGCGGCGCAGCTGCAGACCTATGACTGGCCGGGGAACGTCCGCGAGCTTCGCAACGTCGTCGAGCGTGCAGTCTATCGCTGGCAGGAACCTGACAGTCCGATCGACGCCATCCAGTTCGATCCGTTCGAATCAGCGTGGCGCCCGGCTGTGAGCCAGGTCCAACTGCCGGCGGACGTGCCGCTGCTGCGGGAGGGCGAAGGGCAGGGGCGGGCTGCACCTGCGCCTGTGCCTGTGGGTGTAGGCCACGATCCGGGCAGCTGCGCCGACTTCCGCCTCGCGATCGCCGAATATGAGAAAGCCATCCTGGCGTCGGCGCTCGAGCGGTGCCGGTGGAACCAGCGGGCCGCGGCGAACGCGCTGCAGCTCAGCTACGATCAGCTTCGCCACGCGCTCAAGCGCCACAAATTGGGTTGAAGCCCGCGCCCCCGCTGCTTTTGCACGGCCGGTGGATAATGCGGCTCTTACGGCGCTCGCGCGCGTTGGACAGAGCATCACCCAAAGAGGAACTCGACCCAATGCCGTTCAGCTTGCCTGCCCTGCCTTATGCCAAGGATCGTCTCGCGCCACATATGTCGGCCGAAACGCTCGAATATCACCATGGCAAGCATCACAAGGCCTATGTCGACAAGACCAACGAATTGATCGTCGAGCAGGGCCTCGAAGGCACGTCCTTGCTCGACGTGATCCGGACGGCGCGCGAGCGCGGCGAGACGACTTTGTTCAACCAGTCGGCGCAAGTCTGGAACCACAGCTTCTTCTGGCAATGCCTGGCGCCGCCCGAGGGCCAGCCGCCGACCGGGCAGCTCGCCGAGATGATCGAGGAGACGTTCGGCTCGACGGCCGGCCTGCTCGACTCGCTCAAGGCCGAAGCGCTCAGCCATTTCTCCAACGGCTGGGCCTGGCTCGTGCTCGAGGGCGACCAGCTCAAGATCACCTCGCTCCACGATGCCGACACGCCGGTCGCCCATGACGGGCTGAAGCCGCTGTTGACGCTCGATGTCTGGGAGCATGCTTATTACATCGACCACCGCAACGTTCGCGCCAACTTCGCCGACGCGGTGCTCGGCAATCTGATCAACTGGGAATTCGTCGGCAGCAATCTCGACGGCGAGGGCGAGAAGCGCGCCGACCAGCCGGGCTAACTTTTCAGGCGGTAGCCGGTCTTGAACATCCACGCGACGATCAGCAGGCAGACGATCAGGAAGCCGAGCGTCATGCCCAGGCTGAGCGTGATGCTCACATCCGAGGTGCCGTAGAAGCTCCAGCGGAAGCCGCTGATCAGATAGACGACCGGGTTGAACAGCGAAACGGTCCGCCACAGCGGCGGCAGCATGTCGATCGAGTAGAAGGCGCCGCCGAGGAAGGTCAGCGGCGTCACGATCAGCATCGGGATGATCTGCAGCTGTTCGAACCCTTTGGACCAGATGCCGATGATGAAGCCGAACAGGCTGAAGGTGGTTGCGGTCAGCAGCAGGAAGGCGATCATCCAGAACGGGTGGAGGATCGCGAAATCGACGAACAGGGCGGCCGTCGCGAGGATCACCAGGCCGAGCGCGATCGACTTGGTCGCCGCCGCGCCGACATAAGCGAGCACCGCCTCGAACGATGAGATCGGCGCGGACAGCAATTCGTAGATCGTGCCGGTGAACTTGGGAAAATAGATGCCGAACGAGGCGTTGAAGATGCTCTGCGTGAACAGCGACAGCATGATCAGCCCCGGGATGATGAACGCGCCGTAGCTGACGCCCCCGACCTCGCTCATCCGCGATCCGATCGCCGATCCGAACACGACGAAATAGAGCGAGGTCGTGATCACCGGCGTGACCAGGCTCTGCCACAAGGTCCTCAGCGCGCGCGCCATCTCGAACCGGTAGATCGCCCAGACGCCATGATGGTTGAATTGCAGTCTCACCGGCCGGCCTCGCTTCCGTCTTGGCGGGGAGTGTGCACCAGGCTGACGAAAATCTCCTCGAGCGAGCTTTCCTTGGTGTTGAGGTCCTTGAAGCCGATGTGGAGGTCGCTCATCCGCCGCAGCAGCGACGGGATGCCGGTGCGCTCGGCCGTGGCGTCGAAGACATAGACCAGTTCGTGGCCGTCCGCTTCGAGCGTGAGGTTCCACTCGGCCAGCTCGGGAGGAAGCGCCGCCATCGGTTCGCTGAGGTTGAGCGTGAGCTGCCGCTTGCCGAGCTTCTGCATCAGCGCGCTCTTCTCCTCGACCAGGATCAGCTCGCCCTTGCTGATCACGCCGATCCGGTCGGCCATTTGCTCGGCTTCCTCGATATAATGGGTGGTGAGGATCACCGTGACGCCGCGCTCACGCAGGCCCCGCACCAGCGCCCACATGTCGCGGCGAAGCTCGACGTCGACACCTGCGGTCGGCTCGTCGAGGAACAATATTTCGGGCTCGTGGCTGAGCGCCTTGGCGATCATCACGCGGCGTTTCATGCCGCCCGAAAGCTCCATGATCCGCGCCTTGCGCTTGTCCCAGAGCGACAGGTCGCGCAGGATCCGCTCGATCAGCGCGGGGTCGGGCGAGCGGCCGAACAGCCCGCGGCTGAAGCGCACCGTCGCCCACACCGTCTCCCAGCTGTCGGTGGTCAGCTCCTGCGGCACCAGGCCGATCCTAGCGCGCGCGGCGCGATAGTCGCGGGCGATGTCGTGGCCGTCGGCGCGCACCGTGCCGGTCGACGGGGTGACGATCCCGCAGACGATGTTGATCAAGGTCGTCTTGCCGGCGCCGTTGGGACCGAGCAAAGCGAAGATCTCGCCCTTGCGGATCGAGAGATCGACGTGCTTGAGCGCCTCCAGCCCCGAAGGATAGATTTTGCTGAGGTTCGAGATCTCGACCGCAGCCGGCGTGGCGGAAGCGGTCACTGCGGCGGAGGCACGCCGGCTTCCGGCTCCGCTTTTTCGAGCTGCAGGCCGTGCCGCATCAGCATCGGTATGTTGGCCAGCGCAAACACGAGCGTCGCCGGCAGCGCGCCCCAAAGCTTGAAGCCGATCCAGAAATCGGTGCTGCTGTTGCGCCAGACCAGCTCGTTGATCACCGCCATCGCCACGAAGAACAAGGTCCAGTTGCGGGTGAGCAGCTGCCAGCCGCGCTCCGACAGGCCCGGATAGGCAGAGCCGAGCACCATCTTGAGCAGGTTGCGCCCGGTGTAGAGGCCGAACGACAGCAGCGCCGCGACGAACGAATAATAGATGGTCGGTTTGATCTTGATGAACGTCTCATCGTGCAGCCAGATGGTGATGCCGCCGAGCACCAGCACCATCACCCCGGAGAACCACAGCAACGGCGAGATGTGGCGGTATTTGACCAATGAGACGACGATCGCGACCGTGATCGCGATCATGAACGCCAATGTCGCGGCGAAGATGCCGCGCCAGGCATTGGCCGCGAAGAAGACGATCAGCGGCCCGAGGTCGGTCGCCAGCCGCATCATCGCGCTTGGTTCGGGCTTGCTCTCTTTGCTCGCGTTCATGTCCGGCTTTCTCCAGTGGCGCCTGCGATCGCGCGCGCGGTGTCGAGCGGATCGAACGGGCGCAGATCGTCGATCCGCTCGCCGATCCCGATCGCGTGGATCGGCAGGCCGTAGCGCTCGGCGGCCGCGACCAGCACGCCGCCCCGCGCAGTGCCGTCGAGCTTGGTCATGATCAGGCCGGTGACGCCAGCGACCTCCTTGAACACTTCGATCTGCGACAGCGCATTCTGCCCGGTCGTCGCGTCGAGCACGAGCACGACGTCGTGCGGCGCCGCCGGATTGAGCCGCCCGAGCACGCGCCTGATCTTGGCGAGCTCGTCCATCAGCCCCTTCTTGTTCTGGAGCCGCCCTGCGGTGTCGACGATCAGCACGTCGATGCCTTCGGCAGTCGCGCGCTTGACGCCGTCGAACACCACCGCCGAGGGATCGCCGCCCTCGGGCCCGGCGATCATCGGTACCCCGACCCGATCGGCCCATGTTTTGAGCTGCCCGATCGCTGCGGCGCGGAACGTGTCGCCGGCGGCGAGCAACACGCCATAATCCTGCTCCAGGAACAGATTGGCGAGCTTGGCGATCGTCGTCGTCTTGCCCGAACCGTTGACGCCGACGACCAGGATCACTTGTGGCCGCGGGAAGGCCTCGATCTCGAGCGGCTTGGCGACCGGGGCCAGTATCTTCGCCAGCTCCTGTGCCACGATCTCGCGGACCGCCGCTTCATCGAGCCCGCGCTCGAAGCGTTCGGTCGCGAGCCGTGCGCGGACCCGCGCTGCCGCGGCCGGGCCGAGATCGGACGCGATCAGGGCTTCTTCGATCTCGTCGAGCGTTTCCGCATCGAGCGTCGATTTGGTCAGCAAGCCGGCGAGATTGTCGCCGAGCCGGTCCGAAGTCTTCTTGAAGCCGCCGCGGAGCCGATCGAGCCAGCCTGTCTCGCTCAAACCCTCTCTCCAATCAGCACGTCGTCTTGGAGACCGGTGAGGCGCGTCTCGACCACGGTTCCTGCTGCCGCGCCGCCCGACGCATCAGGGCGCAGGCGGATCGGTGCGAAGCTCTCGCAATGGCCGGTGCCGTCGTCGCGCTCGACGAGCAATGACTGGCGCGTTCCGACCAGGCTTTGCAGCCACGCCGTCTTGCGTCGGCTGCTCGCCTCGCGCAGCCGCCGGGCACGCTGCTTGACGGTCGCGGGCGGCACCAGGGGCATCCGGGCCGCGGGTGTGCCGGAGCGCGGCGAGAAGGGGAAGATATGGCCCATCACGATGTCGCATTCGTCGATCAGCTTGAGGCTGTTCTCGGCCATAGCTTCGTCTTCGGTGGGAAAGCCGGCGATCAGGTCCGCGCCGATCGCGATCTCCGGCCGCCGCGCCTTGAGCCGCGCGACCGTCTCGATCGCCTGGCGGCGAGTGTGGCGCCGCTTCATCCGCTTGAGGATCATGTCGTCGCCGGCCTGGAGCGAGAGATGAAGGTGCGGCATCAGCCGCGGCTCGCCGGTGATGATGTCGAACAGGCGGTCGTCGATCTCGACGCTGTCGAGCGACGACAGGCGCAGGCGGGGCAAAGCGGGGACGTGCCTGAGGATCCGCTCGACCAACTGCCCCAGGGTCGGCGATCCCGGCAGGTCGGGGCCGTAGCTGGTGACGTCGACGCCGGTCAGCACGATCTCGGCGAAGCCTTGGTCGACCAGCGCCTTGATGCGATCGACGACCAGGCCGGCGGGGACCGAACGGCTGTTCCCGCGCCCGTAGGGGATGATGCAGAAGGTGCAGCGGTGATCGCAGCCGTTCTGGACCTCGACGAACGCCCGCGCGCGCTCGGCGAAGCCGGTCAGCAGATGCGGGGCTGTCTCGCGCACGGCCATGATGTCCGAGACCCGCACGCGTGCTTCGTCACCAGCGCCAAAAGCCGCGGGATCGAACTTCTCGAGATTTCCGAGCACCCTCGCGACCTCGGGCATCGCGGCGAATGGCGCAGGGTCGATCTGGGCCGCGCAGCCGGTGACGATCACGCGCGCTTCGGGTCGGCCTTTCTTGGCTTTCCTGATCGCCTGCCGCGTCTGGCGCACCGCCTCGTTGGTGACCGCGCAGCTGTTGACGATGATCAGATCGTCCGCATCGGCGGTGAGCTGCCGCATCGCCTCGCTGTCGGCGGCGTTGAGCCGGCAGCCCATGGTGATGATCTCGGCGCCGCTCATGCCAGCGCCTCGACGTCGATTTCGCCGCTGTAGACATGGGCCGCCGGGCCGCGCATCCGGATCGGGCCGCCGGGCGACCAGTCGATCACCAAGGTCCCGCCTGGAAGATGCACCGGCACGGGGCTGCGCACCAGCTTGCGCCGGATTGCCGCCACCGCCGTCGCGCAGGCGCCGGTGCCGCAGGCCTGGGTCAGGCCCGCGCCGCGTTCCCAGACGACCAGCTTGATCGCATCGCTGTCGATCGAAGCGAAATTGACGTTCACCCGCTGCGGGAACAAAGGGTCGCGCTCGATCAACGGGCCGAGGCGAGCGGCGTCGACCGCGCTTGCATCCTCGACGAAGAAGACGACGTGCGGATTGCCGACGTTGACCGCCGCCGGCTGCGGCAGATCCTCCCAGCCGACCGGCATCTCGGCAGTGTCCATCGCGTAGGCGAGCGGGATCTCGTCCCAGCCGAAGCGCGGCGCTCCCATGTCGATCACCGCTTCGCCCGAACCGGTGTCGCTGCTGATCAGGCCGCCGGCGGTCTCGATCGTCGGGTCCCCGCCGATCAGGATCGCGACACAGCGCGCGGCATTGCCGCAGGCGTCGACCTCGCCGCCGTCCGAATTGAAGATCCGCATCCTGACGTCGGCGCTTACCGATGGTTCGAGCAGGATCAATTGGTCGCAGCCGACGCCGGTTCGGCGGTCGGCGATCGCGCGGGCGCGCGCCTCGGTGATCTCGAGAGGCTCGGTGCGCCCGTCGAAGATCACGAAGTCGTTGCCGAGGCCATGCATCTTGTCGAAGCGGCGGTTCATCGCGGCGATCTAGGCAGTGGCGGCGTCCAAGTCCACAGTCGCGCGGCCGGTCCCTCCTGCGGCGGCTTGCCTTTCGCGGGGGAGACGCTTATCTGCGCCGCATCCTGTTTTGACGAATAGGGTTCAATTGGCGCCTGCGGGCGTGCGCTGGCCGGCGAGGTTTCGCCCGCCGGCGCTTTTGTGTTTGGGAGCAAGAGCATGTTCGAGAGCCTGAGCGATCGCCTGAGCGGGGTCTTCGACCGCCTGCGCGGCCGCGGTGCGCTCAACGAGGCGGACGTTCGCGCAGCGATGCGCGAGGTGCGCGTCGCGTTGCTCGAGGCCGATGTCGCGCTCCCGGTGGTTCGCGAGTTCGTCGACAAGGCGACCGAGCAGGCGGTCGGCCAGCAGGTTCTGAAATCGGTCACGCCCGGCCAGCAGGTCGTCAAGATCGTCCACGACACCTTGGTCGAGATGCTCGGCGCCGACGAATCCGATCTCGCGCTCGACGTCACCCCGCCGGCGGTGATCATGATGGTCGGCCTGCAGGGCTCGGGCAAGACCACCACCACCGCCAAGCTCGCGAAGCGCCTCACCGAGCGCGAGCGCAAGAAGGTCATGATGGCCTCGCTCGACGTCAATCGCCCGGCCGCGCAGGAGCAGCTCG
The DNA here is from genome assembly GCF_036677245.1 of Sphingomonas sp. GTDB lineage: Bacteria > Pseudomonadota > Alphaproteobacteria > Sphingomonadales > Sphingomonadaceae > Allosphingosinicella. The sequence continues at coordinate 33,933 of NZ_JAKFCG010000070.1, read as the reverse complement.
CCGTGCTTGGCGCGCAGGCGAACGTCGCGACCTTGCCGATCGTCTTGGGCCAGCAGCCGATCGAGATCGCGCGCCGCGCGCTGCAATCGGCCAAGCTGCAGGGCTATGACGTGCTGCTGCTCGACACCGCCGGCCGGCTGCACGTCGATCAGGCGCTGATGGACGAGATGAAGGCGGTCGCCGACGTCTCCTCGCCCCAGGAAATCCTTCTCGTCGTCGACGCATTGACCGGCCAGGATGCCGTCAACGTCGCGCGCAACTTCTCCGATCAGGTCGACCTCAGCGGCGTCATCCTCACCCGCCTCGATGGCGACGCGCGCGGCGGCGCGGCGCTGTCGATGCGCGCGGTCACCGGGCGGCCGATCAAGTTCGCCGGCACCGGCGAGGCGATCGACGCGCTCGAAGGCTTTCATCCGCAGCGCGTGGCGGGCCGCATCCTTGGCATGGGCGACGTCGTCAGCCTGGTCGAGCGCGCCAGCGAGACGATCAAGGTCGAAGAGGCCGAGGCGCTCGCCCGCAAGATGGCCAAGGGCCAGTTCGACCTCAACGATCTTCGCAACCAGCTGCTGCAGATGCAGCGCATGGGCGGCCTCGGCGCGCTGGCCGGCATGCTTCCGGGCATGAAGAAGATGCAGGGCGCGATCGATTCGGCGGTCGACAACAAGACGCTGACCCGGCTCGACGCGATGATCGGATCGATGACTCCCAAGGAGCGCACCAAGCCCGAATTGCTCAATGCCAAGCGCAAGATCCGCGTTGCCAAGGGCAGCGGAACGACGGTTCAGGACGTCAATCGCCTTCTCAAGATGCACCAGGAGATGGCGACGGCGATGAAGAAGATCCGGAAGATGGGCGGCCTTGCCAAGCTCGGCGCGATGTTCGGCGGCGGCGGAGGCGGCCTCGGTGGCCTGACCGGCGGCGGGGCGGGCGGAGGCGCCGGGATGCCGGCGGGCGGTCTGCCGGGCTTGCCGGGACCCGGCGGTTCGATGGGCGGCGGCGCTCCGTTCAACCTTCCCCCAGGCTTCAACAAGTTCATCAAGAAATAGATCGAATCACTAGAAAGGACTGAAGAAAATGGCAGTTGCAATCCGGCTGGCGCGCGGCGGCGCGAAGAAGCGGCCTTATTACAAGATCGTCGTCACCGACGCGCGCAATGCTCGCGACGGCAAGTTCATCGAGCGCATCGGCAGCTACAATCCGCTGCTTCCCAAGGACAGCGAAGAGCGCGTCAAGCTCGACGCCGAGCGCGCCCGCCACTGGCTGTCGGTCGGCGCCAAGCCGTCCGACCGAGTCCTTCGCTTCCTCGATGCAGCCGGCATCGTCGAGCGTCCGGCCCGCAGCAACCCGAACAAGGGCGTGCCTGGCGAAAAGGCCAAGGAGCGCGCCGAAGAGCGTGCCGCGCGCGATGCGGCCGCTGCCGAAGCCGCTGCGGCGCCGGCCGAGGAAGCTCCGGCTGAGGAAGCTCCAGCCGAGGAAGCTCCAGCCGAGGATGTGGCCGCTGAAGAGGCTGAAACGGTCGAGGTGATGGCTGCCGCAGTCGAGGAAGCAACGCCCGAGCCGGCCGCCGAGGAAGCCGCTCCCGCGGCCGACGAGCCGGCTGCCGAGCCGACTGCCGAGGCCGGTGGAGAGCAGGGCGAGGGCGGCGAAGCAACCCCGGCCGACGAGGCGCCGAACAAAGGCGAATCGACCGACGAGCCGGCCGAAGGCGCGGCCGAGAATGCTCCGGCCGAAGGCGCCGAGAAGGCCGGATGACGGGCAAAGGGGCTCCGCCGGCGGCGGGGCCCCCTCCTGCGCGTCCTGAGCACGGCCCTGAGCGGGACGACAATGTCGCGCTCGCCGCGGTGATGGGCGCGCATGGCATCCAGGGCGAGGTCCGGCTCAAGCTGTTCGCGGAAAGCCCCGCGAGCCTCCAGCGCCACAAGCAGGTGATGGTTGGAGACCGGACGTTGACCCTGGTCGCGGTCAAGGCTGCCGGCAAGACGCCGGTCGCGCGCTTCGCCGAAATCAACGATCGAGCCGCTGCCGAGCAATTGCGCGGCAGCCTCGTCACCGTCCCGCGCAGCGCGTTGCCGCCGCTCGAGGACGGTGAATATTATTATGCGGAATTGCTCGGGCTGGCTTGCGAGAGTCAGGCGGGCGAGACCCTGGGGGTCGTCGTGGCGGTCGAGAATTTCGGCGCCGGCGACGTGATCGAGATCGAGAAGCCGGACGGCAAGCGCACGATGGTGCCGTTTCGCAAGGATGTCGCCGACCTCGTTTCCGGCAAGATCGTCGTCGACCCTGTGTTCCTGGCCTAAAAGCGCCGGCTCGTCTTACCTCAGCAGCGGCCGCTTCTTCGCCAGATCGTTGCGGATGGTCGTCGCCGCCACGCCGCCTTCACCCATCGCATGGCTGATCTGATCGAGCCCGATCACGACGTCGCCGGCCGCATAGAGGCCGGGGATCGAGGTGCGCTGGTGCGCGTCGACCGTGATGCAGCTGGTCTCACCGGCAAGCTTGGCACCGACCTGCCGTGCAAGCTCGACCCGGGTGTCGGATCCCAAAGCTGGGTAGACGCTGTCGAAGCGATGTTCGCCCTCGGCAGTCGTGACGAGGATCGAATTATCGTCGATCTCGATCGGCTGGCACGGCCCGTCGATCAGCGTGATGCCGAGGCGCTCGATCTGGGCGCGATCCGCTTCGTCATACTCGTGCGGCGCGTCGGGCGCGACCAGGCTGATGTCGGCGCTATAGCCCCGCAGGAAGACAGCCTCGGCCAGGCCGCGGGCGCCGTTGCCGATGACTCCCACCTTCCTGTCGGTCACTTCGAAGCCGTCGCAGATCGGGCAATAGCGGATCAGCCCGCGCGCCACCGCCTCATCGTGCAGCGCCTCGTCGATCAGGGGCCGGCGGTTCGTGACGCCGGTGGCGAGCAATATTGTGCGCGCGCCGGCCGCACCGCCGCCCCATTCGGCGCTGAAGCCTTCCCTATCGCGATCGAGGCGAGTCACGCGGCCTCGCGCGATCGACGCGCCATATTTCTCCGCTTGCGCCCTCATCCGCGCGAGCAGCTCCTCGCCGGAAATGCCGTCGGGAAAGCCGGCATGATTATGCGTGCATGGGATCATCGCCGCGCGGCTGTCGCCGGCGTCGACCACTTTGAGCGAGAGGTGGAAGCGCGCGAGATAGAGGGCGGCGGTCAGCCCGGCGGGGCCGCCGCCGATCACGAGGCAATCGTAGAGGGGTTCGGTCATCGGCGGTCAGCGCGCCGCGCAGCGGCTTGGTTCCGATCGCGCTTGCGGGAAGAGCGTGAAGTCGTGAAAGAGGGCGGATGAGCTGGAACGCGAACGTCCTCACCCTGTATCCCGAAATGTTTCCCGGCCCGCTGGCGCACAGCCTCGCCGGCCGCGCGCTGGACGACGGCATCTGGTCGCTCGATACGGTGCAGATCCGCGATTTCGCGACCGACAAGCATCGCTCGGTCGACGACACGCCGGCGGGCGGCGGCGCGGGGATGGTGATGCGCGCGGACGTGCTCGCCGCCGCGATCGATCATGTGCTGGAGCGCCAGCCGCAGGCGCCGGTGATCGCAATGACGCCGCGCGGATTGCCGCTCACCCAATTGCTCGTCCGTGCGCTCGCCGCTGGCCCTGGCGTGTCGATCCTGTGCGGCCGTTTCGAAGGGATCGACGAGCGCTTGTTCGAGGCGCGCACGATCATCCCGGTTTCGATCGGCGATTATGTGCTTTCCGGAGGCGAAACAGGGGCTTTGGTGCTGCTCGATGCTTGCATTCGGCTGCTCCCCGGCGTAATGGGCGCGGCGACGAGCGGGGTGGAGGAAAGCTTCGAAGCCGGGCTCCTCGAATATCCGCATTACACCCGCCCCACCGAATGGGAGGGGCGCACGATCCCTGAAGTGCTGCGATCGGGGGATCATGCTAAGATCGCCGCCTGGCGCAAAGCCCGGGCGGAGGAAGATACACGGTCACGGCGGCCGGACCTGATCGAACGTCATCGGGACGTTTGAGGGTCACCGCCCTCTGGCGCGCGGCACGAGATTGAAGGCGAAGAACATGAACCTCATCCAGCAGCTCGAGGCCGAGGCCATCGAGCAGTTCAAGAGCACCAAGACCATTCCCGAATTCCGGCCGGGCGACACCGTCCGCGTCGGCGTGCGCGTCGTCGAAGGCGACCGCACCCGCGTCCAGAATTACGAAGGCGTCTGCATCGCCCGCGCGAACCGCGGCCTGGGCAGCAGCTTCACCGTCCGCAAGATCAGCTTCGGCGAGGGCGTCGAGCGTGTCTTCCCGCTCTATTCGCCGAACATCGAGACGATCGAGGTCGTCCGCCGTGGCGCCGTGCGCCGCGCCAAACTCTATTATCTTCGCGGCCGTACCGGCAAAGCCGCTCGAATTACCGAGCGGCGCGACACTCGTCCCGACGCACGGGCGAGCGCGCCGACCGCCACCCCGGAAACGGAAACCGCCGAAGGCTGAAATTCGCTTTCACAGAGTTAAAAGCCGGCGGCCGGGTTCTTATTTGAACATCCGGCCGTCCGCACGTTTGGAGCACAAGAAAATGGGTTATCGGGTCGTCGTCGTGGGCGCCACGGGCAATGTCGGGCGCGAAATGCTCAACATCCTCGCCGAGCGCGAATTCCCGCTGGATGAGCTGGCTGTGGTCGCATCGTCGCGTTCGACCGGCGACGAGATCGATTTCGGCGACACCGGCAAGCTGCTCAAGGTCAAGAACATCGAGCATTTCGATTTCGCAGGGTGGGACATGGCGCTGTTCGCCTGCGGGTCGGCAGCGACCAAGATCTACGCGCCCAAGGCGGCGGCGGCGGGCTGCACCGTGATCGACAACAGCTCGCTCTACCGGATGGACCCCGACGTTCCGCTGATCGTGCCCGAGGTCAATCCCGAGGCGATCAAGGATTATGCCCGCAAGAACATCATCGCCAACCCCAATTGCTCGACCGCGCAGATGGTCGTCGCGCTGAAGCCGTTGCACGATTATGCGACGATCAAGCGCGTCGTCGTCTCGACCTACCAATCGGTGTCGGGCGCCGGCAAGCAGGGCATGGACGAGCTGTTCGAGCAGAGCCGCAACATCTTCGTCGGCGACAGCGTCGAGGCGAAGAAGTTCACCAAGCAGATCGCGTTCAACGTCATTCCTCATATCGACAGCTTCCTCGACGACGGGTCGACCAAGGAGGAATGGAAGATGGTGGTCGAGACCAAGAAGATCCTCGATCCCAAGATCAAGGTGACCGCGACCTGCGTGCGGGTGCCGGTATTCGTCGGCCATTCCGAATCGATCAACATTGAGTTCGAGAATGAAATCAGCGCCGCCAAGGCTCAGAGCATCCTTCGTGAGTCGCCCGGCGTGATGCTGGTCGATAAGCGCGAGGACGGCGGCTACGTCACGCCGGTCGAATGCGTCGGCGAATATGCGACCTACATCAGCCGCGTCCGCGAGGATTCGACGATCGAGAACGGTCTGTCCCTGTGGTGCGTCTCGGACAACCTCAGGAAAGGTGCTGCGCTCAACGCCGTGCAGATCGCCGAACTGCTCGGGCGCAAGCATCTGCAGAAAGCGGCCTGAGCCTCTCGCGCGCGCTTTCTTGACTGGTATGATGGAGGAGCCCCGTCGGTTCGTCTCGTCCTGCAGCCTGCTGAGGAGGTGCCCGATGTCTGAGATGATGACCGGCGGCTGCGCGTGCGGCAGGGTCCGCTACGCGGCCGCCGTCGCCAATGACGATGCCTATCTCTGCCATTGCCGGATGTGCCAGAAGGCCAGCGGCGGCGTGTCGATGGCGTTCAAGAACCTGCCCAAGGAGGCGGTGCGCTGGGAGCGCGAGCCCGATTATTTCCAATCCTCGCCGATCGCGCGCCGCGGTTATTGCGCCGCATGCGGCACGTCGCTGAGCTTCGATTATCCGGATAGCGACAAGATGGACCTGACGGTGGGCTCGTTCGACGATCCGGCGCGTTTCGTGCCCAAGCATCATTTTGGAAGCGAGGGTCTGCACCGTGCCTGGATCAATACCGAGGGATTGCCCGAGTATCGCAGCGATCAGTATCCGGCTCTCGTGGAACGGTGGGTGAAGGCGATTGGCAAGCTCCCTGACTAGCCACGACTTCACTGCGTCCGACGGCATCAGACTGGCCTGGCACGAGCTGGGCGAGGGCAAGCCCGTCGTGCTGCTCCACGGTCTTTTTTCGGATGCCCATGTCAATTGGATAAAATTCGGCCATGCGGAGCGGATCGCCGGCCGCGGCTTTCGGGTGATCATGCCCGATCTGCGGGCTCACGGGCAGAGCGAGAAGCCGCATGACCCGCGCTTTTACCCGCGCGAGGTGCTGGTCCGCGATGCGCGGGAGCTGATCGCGCACCTCGCGCTCGAGGAATATGATCTCGGCGGCTATTCGCTTGGCGCTCGCACCGCGCTGCGCATGGTCGTCACCGGCGCGAGGCCGCGGCGGCTGATCGTCGCCGGCATGGGGCTCGAGGGCCTGCTCGATACCGGCGCGCGTGCGGCGCATTTCAAACGCATCCTCGAAGGTCTCGGCAGCTTTGCGCAAGGATCGCCCGAATGGATGGCCGAGCAGTTCCTCAGGACCACCGGCGGTGATCCGGCGGCGCTGCTGCCGTTGCTCGACAGCTTCGCCGACACCAGCGAGGCGGAGATCGCCGCGGTCGCGCAGCCGACTCTCGTCCTGTCGGGCGCCGACGATCGCGATAACGGCTCGGCCGAAGCGCTCGCCCGACTGCTGCCCGATGCGAACTATGTCGAGGTGCCGGGCAACCATATGAACGTGGTCACCAAGGCCGAGTTCGGAAAGGCGATCGCAGATTTCCTCGAGCGAGACTGAAAGGCGCGTCAAGTGCTTGCAGGAAAGACGAATTTTGGCGAGCGCCGCTTGACCGGCATGCGCTGCGCCGTCCAAATCGCGCGCAATTCCATACCAGTATCCAGGACCTGCCCATGAAAGCCACAGTATCCGCGTTCGCCATTGCCATCATGATTGCCGCCGGCTCGGCGGCTATCGCGCAGAGCAAGAAGACGCCTGCCACCACCGCCGCCCCGCAGGCCGCGCCGACCGCCGCCGAGGCGCAGGCCTTCCTCGCGCGCGCCGAGAAGGAGCTGGCCGATTTCAACGTGATCAACGCGCGCGCCCAATGGGTCAACAACACCTATATCAACGACGATACCGACGCGCTCGCCGCCTATTTCGGAACGATCAGCACAGAAATGCAGGTGCGCTTGGCGTCCGAGGCTGCGCGTTACCAGAAAGCACCCGGGCTCAGCGCCGAAGCTCGGCGCAAGCTCGACATCCTGCGCGGCGGCATCATCCTTCCGGCGCCGTCCGCCCCCGGAGCGGCCACCGAGCTCAACGACATCGCGACGCGACTCAACTCCGCTTACGGCAAGGGCCGCGGCACGCTCGGCGGCAAGGTGATGACCGGCGACGATCTCGAAGAGAAGATGGGGACGGTGCGCGACCCCGCACAGCTCAAGGAGATGTGGACCAGCTGGCACGACAATGTCGGCGCTCCGATGCGTAGCGATTATGCCCGAATGGTGACGATCGCCAACGAGGGCGCGCGCGAGCTCGGGTTCGGCGACGTCGGCGCAATGTGGCGCTCGAGCTACGATATGCCGCCTGACGAATTCGCTGCTCTGACCGATCGGCTGTGGGCGCAGGTCAAGCCGCTCTACGATCAGCTCCATTGCTACACGCGCGCCAAGCTCAACCAGAAATACGGCGCGCAGGTGCAGCCCGCTGCCGGGCCGATCCGCGCCGATCTGCTGGGCAACATGTGGGCGCAGGAATGGGGCAATATCTATGACGTGGTCGCGCCCGCCGGCGCGGGCGACATCGGCTACGATCTCACCGAGCTGCTCGTGGCGAGGAAATATGATCCTGTGCGGATGGTGCGGACAGGGGAGGGCTTCTACACCTCGCTTGGCCTCGCGCCGCTCCCCGAGACCTTCTGGCAGCGCTCGATGATCACCCGCCCGCGCGATCGCGAGGTGATCTGCCATGCCTCGGCCTGGGATATCGACGCCAAGGACGATTTGCGCATCAAGATGTGCACCAAGGTCAATGCCGACGATTTCGTGACCATCCACCACGAGCTCGGCCACAATTATTACCAGCGCGCTTATGCCGGCCAGTCCCACCTCCATCAGAATGGCGCGAACGACGGCTTCCACGAGGCGATCGGCGACTTCGTCGCATTGTCGGTGACGCCGGACTATCTGGTCCGGCTCGGCCTGCTCGACCGCTCGCAGGTGCCGCCTGCGGACCGGGACATCGGGCTGCTGCTGCGCCAGGCCATGGACAAGGTCGCGTTCCTGCCGTTCGGCCTGCTGATCGACAAATGGCGCTGGGGGGTGTTCAGCGGCAGCATTCCGACCAGCGGCTACAACAAGGCCTGGAACGATCTGAGGCTGCAATATCAGGGCATCATCCCGCCGGTGCCGCGCAGCGAGGCGCAGTTCGATCCGGGCGCCAAATATCATATCCCCGGCAACACGCCCTATGCGCGCTATTTCCTGGCGCGCGTGCTTCAATTCCAATTCTACAAGGCGGCGTGCGATCAGGCGGGCTGGAAAGGGCCGCTGCACCGCTGCTCCTTCTATGGCAACACGGAGGTCGGCAAGCGCCTCGAAGCGATGCTGGCGATGGGCGCGTCCAAGCCGTGGCCCGACGCGCTCAAGGTGTTCACCGGCAGCCGCGAGATGTCGGGCGATGCGCTGCTTGAATATTTTCGGCCGCTGTCGACCTGGCTGCAGCAGCAGAATAAGGGCCGTCGCTGCGGTTGGTGAGCCTCTGCAGGGCTAGAAGCTCGGCGCGTGAACGGGTGGAGTCGGCGCGATGAAAGCGCATGCAACTTTGTGCCTGGCGTTGGTCGCTGTGGCTGCGCCCGCGCTGGCGCAACCGACGCTGCCACGCTGGAACCCCAAGGCGCCGGAGAACAACCAGCTCATCCCCGCCTTCAGTCTGGGCGCTGTCGAAAGCGTGCTTGCCGCGATCGGCGCACGTTCCCAGCGCAGCGGTTCGGATCCGTCGAACCCGGTGATCGTCGCGATGCTTCCGACCGGCCGCCGCGCCGTGATCGCGCTGAGCGCGTGCAATCGCAGCGGCAGTGCCTGCAAGGCGCTCACCATCCAGGCCTCCTGGACGAAGCCGGCGGTTCCGCCGCAGCGGCTCGCCGAGGCGATCGGCAGGTTCAACCAGCGCTATGCCTTCGCCAAGGCGTTCGTGACCGGCGATGGCCGGCCGGCGCTGCAATATTATCTGACCGGCGATTACGGCTTCCTGCGCGGCAATCTCGCGGTCGATCTGCTCGTGTTCGCCGATCAGGCCGAGCGCTTCGCGCGTGAGGTGCTCGAGCCCCTTGTCGGCAAGGGTGCCGGACCGCGCTGACCCACTGTGATCCCATCGGCTGCGAAGGCGGAGACGGCGCCCGATTAGCGCATCGCCTCCGCCGCTCGGCCTAAAGTTGATCGAGCATATGCTCGGCGGTGCTGACGCTGAACGCGCCCGGCTCCTCGACGTTGAGCTGGGTGACGACGCCGTCGTCGACCACCATCGAGAAACGCTGGCCGCGCTGGCCCATGCCGAATTTGCTGGCGTCCATCTGCAGGCCGACCGCCTTGGCGAAATCGCCGTTGCCGTCGGCGAGCATTGTCACCTTGTCCTTGGCGCCGGCATTATCCGACCAGGCGTTGAGCACGAAGGCATCGTTGACTGCGGTGCAGGCGATCTCGTCGACGCCTTTGGCCTTGAGTTCGTCGGCCTTGGTGATGAAGCCGGGGAGGTGACGCGCGGAGCAGGTGGGCGTGAAGGCGCCGGGCACCGAGAACAGCGCCACCTTGCGGCCCTTGAAGAAGCTGTCGCTGTCGACCGGCTGGGGGCCGTCCGCGGTCGCCTTGACGAAATTGGTGGTGGGAATGCGATCACCGACTTTGATAGCCATCTTCTTCGCTCTCTCTCTACAATGAAGGTCGTGAGCCTCTAGCAAGGCTCAATGAGGCGCGATAGTGGCTTGGCTGGGCGCGTGGCCGGGAGAGGCGAAGCGAATGGACGAACCACGGTTCCTCAGCGGTCAGTTCCTGCTCGCCTTGCCGGGTATCGGCGATCCGCGCTTCGAGAAAGCGGTGATCGCGATGTGCGTCCACGACGAGGCCGGCGCGCTCGGCATCGGCCTGGGCCGCATCATTCCGCGCATCGGCTTTCACACCCTGCTGCGCCAGCTCGAAATCGATCCCGGCGTCGCCCCCGACGTGCCGATCCACCTCGGCGGTCCGGTCGAGCCGCAGCGCGGCTTCATCCTCCACACGCTCGACTGGAGCGGCGAGGACAGTATCGAGGTGAGCGGCCGCTGGGCGCTGACCGCAACGCTCGACATATTGCGCGCGATCGCGGAAGGGCGGGGTCCGTCGCGATGGGTGGCGGCGCTCGGCTATGCCGGCTGGGGCGAGGGGCAGCTCGATCGCGAGATGGCCGGCCATGGTTGGTTCGCGACGCCCGGCGGCGATGCCCTGCTCTACGATTGCGACGTCAAATCGCGCTGGGAGAATGCGTTCAAGAGCGCCGGCATAGACCCGCGTCTGCTCACCTCCGACTTCGGAACCGCTTGATTGCGGCCGCGGCCGCAGTTGGTTCGCGCCCTGAAATTCGCGCCCTGAAAAAAGTCTTAAAAAAAGAAAATATGTCTTAGGTTCCGTTAACCAATTCCAGTCACTTCCCGAAAATTCCGTTGTGGGAACTAGAGCTTACCGGCGCACCGACGTGCCGGGGGGACACGGGGAATCATAGTGACAAATCACCTTTTGAAGGGCGGCGTATGCGCCGCCGTGATCGCTGCCGGCTTTTTCATGCAGCCGGCGCATGCAGCAATGAACTGCTGGAACGCGCAGCATGTCGCGGCCGCGAAGATCCGCGATCTTCAGTCGCGGCTGATGGTCGCGACGATGCGCTGCAACGCGATGGGCATCAACGTGCTGCCCGCCTACAATGAATTCGTGCGCACCAACCGCGGGACGATCCAGGATGCGAACGGCGTGATCAAGGCGCAGTTCGCCAAGGGCTTCGGCGCGCGCGGCCAGACCGAATATGACCGCTTCACGACCGTCCTCGCCAATGCTTATGGCGCAGAGCCGACCAATGCGTCGGTCTGCCGCGAGACAGCCGAGCGTGCGCAGGACGCCGTCGCCGCTCGGGGCGATGTCCAGCGGCTGCTCGACATCGCGGACTCGATGGGCTCGGAGCCGAGCCTGCCGGGCGGCAGGTGCAAGGTCACCTTCGCTTCGATCGGCGAGTAACCCGCAAATCTGCAGGCGGGTAATACACATATAAAGATATCTTTATATTTGCCTTGGGAGGCGGGCGCGGCTAGAGCAATCTGCTGCGGCCGCCTCTGCCATTTCGGGCGGCCTTTGCCTTCTTGAGGAGAGCGTCGTGGCCACCCAGCCCGAGACGAAATTCGACGATTATGTGATCCGCGACATCAGCCTTGCCGACTTCGGCCGCAAGGAAATCGAGATCGCCGAGACCGAGATGCCGGGCCTGATGGCGCTGCGCAGCGAATATGGTGCCGCCCAGCCGCTCGCCGGCGCGCGGATCACCGGCTCGCTCCACATGACCATCCAGACCGCGGTGCTGATCGAGACCCTGATCGCGCTCGGCGCCGAGATCCGCTGGGCCTCGTGCAACATCTTCTCGACCCAGGACCATGCCGCCGCCGCGATCGCCGCGCGCGGCATCCCGGTGTTCGCGGTCAAGGGCGAGAGCCTCGAGGAATATTGGGATTACGTCGATCGCATCTTCGACTGGGGCAATGGCGAGACCGCCAACATGATCCTCGACGACGGCGGCGACGCGACGATGTTCGCTTTGTGGGGCGCTCGAATCGAGGCCGGGGAGGAGTTTCCGGCGCCCGAGAATGAGGAAGAGGAAATCTTCCAGCGCTTCGTGCGCGAGCGGATCAGGCAATCGCCCGGCTTCCTGACCAAAACGGTGCAGGCGATCAAGGGCGTCTCGGAAGAGACCACCACCGGCGTCCACCGGCTCTACGAGCTCGCCAGGAAGGGCAAGCTCCCGTTCCCGGCGATCAACGTCAACGACAGCGTCACCAAGTCGAAGTTCGACAATCTCTACGGCTGCAAGGAAAGCCTCGTCGACGCGATCCGCCGCGCGACCGACGTGATGCTCGCCGGCAAGGTCGCCTGCGTCGCCGGCTTCGGCGACGTCGGCAAGGGCTCGGCCGCGAGCCTGCGCAACGGCGGCGCGCGCGTCATCGTCACCGAAGTCGATCCGATCTGCGCGCTGCAGGCGGCGATGGAAGGCTATGAGGTCGTGACGATGGAGGAAGCGGCTAAGCGCGCCGACATCTTCGTCACCGCGACCGGCAATGCCGACGTCATCACGCTCGATCACATGCGCGAGATGAAGAACATGGCGATCGTTTGCAACATCGGCCATTTCGACAGCGAGATCCAGATCAGCGCGCTGTCCAACTTCAAGTGGATCGAGATCAAGCCGCAGGTCGACGAGGTCGAATTCCCGGACGGCAAGAAGATCATCGTCCTCGCCAAGGGCCGGCTGGTCAATCTCGGCTGCGCGACCGGCCATCCCAGCTTCGTGATGAGCTCGTCGTTCACCAACCAGGTGCTCGCGCAGATCGAGCTGTGGGGCGGCGCCGACAAATATTCGAACGACGTCTATGTCCTGCCGAAGCACCTCGACGAGAAGGTCGCCGCGCTTCACCTCGAGAAGCTCGGGGTAAAGCTCACCAAGCTGACGGAAAAGCAGGCGGCCTATATCGGCGTCCCGGTCGAAGGGCCGTTCAAGCCCGAACATTATCGCTACTGAGCCTGATCGTTTGAGGTGGAAGCGCTTCGCGCTTCCGCCGAGAGCGTGAATCAGGCTCGCTTCAAATGGTCTGAGGAAGCTCCTCGGGTACGTCGGGATAAAGATCGGCGATCGGCCCCAGCACGGCCTTGAGCGGGTCCAGCCAGGCTTCGTAGGCCTTCCAATGGTCGAGGCCGCTCGGGTCGATCGGCCGGCGGACCTGCTCGGCGCTGGGGGTGCGGACCGCGCGGGTATTTTCGTGGAAACGCAGGCACGCTTCCTCGAACGGAAGCTCGAGGTGCGCGAGCAGCTTGCGGATCTGCGCGTCCGGCTGCGCCACCAGATCCTCGTGGATCACGCGGTAGACCCGACCGGGTAGCACCTCGTCATAATGGCGGAGCAGCCGCACGTAATCGCGATAATAATGGCCCATGTCTTCGAGCGAATAAGCGAAGGCCTGGCCGCGCGCGAAATGCTGCTTGAAGTTCGAAAAGCAGCAGGCGAGCGGGTGGCGCCGAGCATCGATGATCTTTGCGTCGGGCAGGATCAGCTGGATGAAAGCGATATCGATCCAGTTGTTCGGCAGCTTGTCGACGAAAAAGGGGCGATCGGTCTTGCGGTGCAAGCCGGCGCGCCGGAGATATTCCTCGCGCAGCCGCCTCAGGGCGGAAGCGTCGAGCTCGGCGAGCAGTTCCGGGTAGCTGATGTCCGGCGAGCGCCACAATTCGCTGATGAATTCCCGCGCCAGTACGGGGATATAGGGAAGCTCGGACGTTCCTTCGACCATCGAGTGGCTCGACAATATCTGCTCGACCAGGGTCGAGCCGGCGCGCGGCATGCCCAGCACGAATATCGGATCGGCGGCGGTTTGTTCGTCCGGGCGTCGCGTGTCGAAGAAGTGGGGTGAGCTGAGCGCGATCAGCCGGTCGACCTGGTCGCTGAGCTTGTCGGCATCGTAGCCGAGCATGCTGCGCCTGATGCCGTTGGCGGTTGAATAATGGGCGAACGACTCTGCAAAGCGGCCGTCGTCCTCATAGGCCTTGCCCAGCGCGAAATGGAGGTGCAGCCGGCGATCCGGATCGTCTCCCGCAGTCTCCAGCGCGGCGAGCATCGCGGCTCGGTCAGTCTCGCCCAGTTCGACCGTCTTGAGGTTGGCGAGGCTCCACCAGGCTTCGCCAAGGCCGGGATCGAGCGCGATCGCCCGGCGATAGGCGCTGATCGACTCCGCGAGCCGGCCGACGGTCTTGAGGACATGGCCGTAGCTCATCCACAGCGCCCCCCGGTCGGGATGAACATCGAGCAGTCCGCGGTAGGAGCTTGCGGCCTTGTCATAGTCGCCGATCGCCGCGAGCGATGCCGCTCGCGTGCTCTGCGCCCGAAAATGGCCGGGCTCGTAGGCGAGCAGCTCGTCGAGTGCGGCAATCGCTTCGCCGCGCCGATTCTGCTGCATCAATGTGTCGGCAAGCTTGAGCCGTGCCGCAGTGAAACGGGGAGCGAGCGCGATCGCCTGACGGAACAGGCGCTCGGCTTCGTCATGCGCGGCGACATGCAGCGCGATCTGGCCGAGCATGTTGATCGCCGCAGCATCGTCGGGAACGCTCCCGAGATAGGGGCGGAGCTGATGCTCGGCATCGCGCCAGCGGCCTTCGGTGATAGCCCGCGCCGTCTGCACCAGGATCGGATTGTGTGCCGAGGCGCGGATCGCGTCCATCTCGGCCTGTTCGGCCTCCGCGTCGCGGCCAAGGCGGCGCAAAGCGCGGGCGACGAGACGCAGGGCGTGGCCGTGATGGGGGTCTTTGCCCAAAATCTCCTGCGCCTGCTCGAGCGCCGCTGCCGGGTCATCGCCGAGCAATCCGCTGGCGTGTGCAAGCGCCGCCACAACGTCCTCGGCTGCGTCATCTCTGGCGTCGGTCATGCCGCTGTCGCTCCAGGCGCGGAAAGGTCGAGCGGGCGTGCGCGGATCCAGCGCGACGCGAGCAGCTTCGTGCCGCGTGTGACTGGAAGCCCGGCGTGAAGCGCGTCGGCATGCGGGCGGCCGTCGCGATCGGCGTTGACGAACAGGATGGCGTCTCCCGCAGCACCGCGCACTTTGAGATCATTGGCGAGGAAGTGCGTCTCTCCGCCGGCATAATCGTCGTTGAGATAGATCAAAGCGGTGCAGATCCGCTGATTGGCGGCGTTCGGCAAGGCATCGCTGTGCGCCTTATACTGCTGGCCCGTTCCGTAGCGGAGGATTTGCAGCGGCTCGCCCTGCTCGGCAGCGGTCGCGCTGATCGCCGCAAGCCTGCGGTTGAGCGCGTGGACGGCAGGCGTCTCATAGGCGAGAGGAAAGGCAGCGACATCGGAACTGCGCACCGGATCTTCGATCAATTGTCCGGTGTCGGGGTGGACGACGACCGAGCGGGTGAAGAAGGGGCTCGCGACATTGATCAGATAGTCGCATTCACGGCGGGTGAAGAGGCCGCGATAGAGCGCGACCTGTGGCCGGCTGCTGAGGATTTCCGGTTCCGGCACCGTCGCAGGGTCGCCATCGGACGTGAGCTGCATCGCCTCCAGCAATTCGATTTCTTCGTTGGCCTCGCGATGGCCGGATGACCTTCTCGCCAGAAGGCGCAGTGCTTCCCGCCAATCCCGGGTGCCGCCGGTGCCGTTCGCGAGGAAAGCGATGAATATGGGTTCCGCATCGCCGTGACCCGCAGCGGCGGCGCGTTCGAACAGCTGGCGCGCAGCCGCCAAGTCGCGTCTGACATGCTGGCCGGACAGGCACCAGGCGGCGAGTGTGAATGCGGCATCGGGATCGCTCTCGGCGACGCCGCGCCGCAGCAAATCCAGTGCCTCGGGCAATCGCCCGCGCGAGGCGAGCGCCTCGGCAGCCTGAGCGGGCGAGGGCGTCACTGCTCCCATCGGCCGAGTCTGTGGCAGCTTGGGGTTGTGGCGGCTACAAAAAAAGGGCCGGAACTTGCGCTCCGGCCCCTCGAGATAGCGTTGTTTCCGCTCAGAATTTGGCGACGGCGCCAGCGTAGAAGAAGCGGCCGACGTTATCCCAGATCGCGCTCTCCGCAGTGATACCCTGATTGCGGAACGGCGGCAGTTTGTCGGTCACGTTGTCGACACCGAAGTAGATGTTGAAGTTCGGTTTGATGTCATAGCCGAGCCGGATGTCGTGGTACCAGCGCGCTGGTGCCCAGACCGGATCGGAATAGTCGCTATTCTGGGCGGGCCGGCCCTGCTTCGAGAAGAAGAACTCATATTCGGCCGTGTTGATCGCCAGCTGCTTGCCGACGTACCGCAGGTCGTAACCGAACGACCACCCGTTATTAGCCTTGAACTCGGTCTTGAGGACGGCCTGATCCTGGGGATCGCCCATTTCCTTCAGATACTGGTCGGCGCGGCCCGGATCGACCGGGTCGAGGAACTCATCCGCCTGGAGGACATGGGTATAGAGAAGCCTGCTCGACAGCGTGCCGATGCCGATATCGCGGCGATAGCTCGCCTCGAAGTCAATGCCGCGCACCTTCAGCGCCGCGAAGTTGAGCGGCGTCACCTCGAGCGTGCCTTCGAGTATCTGGCCTGGGATTTCCTGGTGGGATCCGCCGCTCGGGCCGGCGCGCTGGATCAGATCGCAGAACTGGTTGTCGAGATCCGGCGCATCGTAGCAAGCATCGACGATGGTCTGCGCATCGACCGACTGGATGACCTTGTCGACCTTGATGTCGTAATAATCGACCGAAAAAGAGAAACCCGGCACGAAGCGCGGCTGAACGACCGCGCCGATCGTCAGTGATTTGGAGCTCTCCTCGCGAAGGTCCGGATTGCCGCCCGACAAGATCTCGAGCGACTGGATATATTGGTAATCATAATCCGGCCCGATACCCGCTGCGCGGCAATTCGCCTCACGGGTCGCGCTGCCGCTTGAAATGTTGCGCAGCGAGCAGGGATCGGCGAAGCCGGGCGCGAAATTCTGGCCAAGCGTCTGGTAAAGCTCGGCCAGGCTCGGCGCGCGCACCGCCTTGGCATAATTGGCGCGGAAGCGAATGTCCCGAACCGGTGCCCAGTCGACACCGGCGTTATACGCGAAGACGGTGCCGGTC
The DNA here is from genome assembly GCF_036677245.1 of Sphingomonas sp. GTDB lineage: Bacteria > Pseudomonadota > Alphaproteobacteria > Sphingomonadales > Sphingomonadaceae > Allosphingosinicella. The sequence goes on along the minus strand of NZ_JAKFCG010000070.1, from coordinate 16,994 downwards.
GCGCCCTTGTAATCCGCGACGCGCCCGGCGCCCGTGAGCGTCAGCTCGTGCATGAACGGCTTGTCGCGAAGCAGCGGGATGCGAAGTTCGCCGAAGGCTTCCTTCACCTCGAACGACGGCGACGAGAAGGTCTGCAGCGCGTTATAAAAGGTCAGACCCTGCTCGACGAGCGGATCGGCTTTGAAGAAATTGGTCTCTCGCCGATATTCCGCGCCGATCGAGAAGCCGACCGCGCCGCCTTGCAGGTTGAACCACTCGCTGGTGTCGCCCGACATGAAGCCGTTGAACACGAGCTGGGTGATCTTTCCCCGCGAGACCGTGTCCTGCATCAGATAGTTGCGTGCCGCGCTGCTGACGGTGCCGAGACCGAACAGATTGACCGGAACGCACTGCGCGATGTCGTTCGGCAGCTGCGCCGCGGCAGCGGCTTGATCGAGTGCGCTTTCATAAGGTGCGGCGCTCGAGGGATCGAGCTGTGAGCGGCAGACGATGTTGCCGGTGCCCGGATCCCGGACGGCGTCGGTCGCGAGCAGGTAGCGCTGCACGTTCAGATTGCCGCCGACATGCGTCCTTTCCTTGAAGTGCCCGTAGTTGGCGGAGACTTCGTAGGTCCAATCCTCGTTGAACGTGCCGCGCACGCCGCCGACCAGACGATAGGTCTTGCGCTTGGCGACTTCGTTGCGGATCCCGAGATCGAAAAGATTCTTCCAGATCGTGAAGCCGAATTCGTCGGCGTCGTTCGCCCCATTGCCCAGCGGATTCCCGTCGGCATCATAATCGCCATAATAGTCGCCATAGCCCTGGCGGATGACATCCAGCGCCTGCGGAGTCAGGAAGGCATTGTCGGTGTAGAAGCGGTCGCGCGGAGACCCGAAGGTGGAGCCGGCCTGGGTGAAGGCGGGGCCGGTGAAGCCGCTGCCGCGAGACGTCGACTTGATGTATTTCGCTTCGAAGAACGGCTCGAACGCCTCACTGACGGTGAAGTGGCCCAGCAGGTTGAAATTGTAGCGGTCGTTGCGCGGCAGGAGCTGCAGCTGCCGCATGTCGCGCAAATGATCCTGGCGGTTGGCATTGACGAATTGCCCATAGGGCGGAATGCCGACGCGGTCGCCGGTCAGCTCGACGAGGTCGCCGTTCGGCTCGAACGAATAAGGGTTCGCGAACGGCCCGTCGTTGAAAAACACGACATAGCCCTGGCTGCTGAGGGTCGCCGAAGTGCGGTTCCTGATGAAGATCCGATCCGGGGAACTGTCGCTCGGCGCGCTTGCCGGGTCGGTGTCGACCACCGTGAAGTTCGCATTCTCCGAATAATAGCTGCGATTGCTGCCGAGATATTGATTCTGGCGCGTATATTCGAAGCTCCCGGCGATATTGCCGCGGCCATCGGCGAAATTCTTGCCGGCGATCGCGCTCACCAGATAGCTGCCGGCGTCGCCGCGCGAGCTGATGCCGCTTTGCCCGCGAAGTTGAATTCCGTCATAGTCGCGCTTGAGGACGAAGTTGACCACGCCGGCGATCGCGTCCGAGCCGTAGATCGCGGAGCTGCCGCCGGTGACGATGTCGACGCGTTCGACCAGATCGGTCGGAATCTGGTTAACGTCGACTGCGGTACCCGAATAGAGAATGTCGCCGGCGACGTGCCGGCGGCCGTTCTGCAGCACCAAGGTGCGGCCGATGCCGAGGCCACGGAGATCGAGCAGGTTGAGACCAGCGGTGCCGAGCCCTTCGGTCGAATTGGCCTGGCCGAGCGTGCTGCGCAGCGCCGGCAGCTCGTTGAGCGTGTCGCCGATCGAAACCCGGCCGGTTTCGAAGAACTCTTCGCCGCCGATCGATGCGATAGGAATGGTCGATTCGAGGTTGGGCCGGCGAATGCGCGATCCCGTGACGACGATGGCTTGCTCGTCGGCGGTGGCGCTCGTGTCGCCGGTCTGCGCGGTATTGGCCGCGGACGTGCCGGACTCGATCTCAGGCTCGCTCTGAAGCGCCTGCGGAGGAGTGACCTCGGCCGGGACCTCTTGCGCGAAGGCGGGCGAGGTCGCGAAAATGCCGAGCGCCGCAGCCGAGCGGAGCGCGCTCGTGCCGAGCAGACCATATCGTTTCATGGATTTCCCTTCAAAAATTCTTAGCCGGCGTTGTTGCGGCTCATTAGGCCCGAATTGAAGGTTAACGCGTTTCGATTCAAGGTTAACGCGGCGTTCATCAGAGCAATGGCGTTTCGCTGTCACGCATCTGCAACAGGTGCGGCAAATGCGGTGTTGATCCAGTTTAATCCAAGGATTCCGCGATGATACCGAAGGCCCCGCGTGAGTCGCGAAAGGGGGCGGAACAGCCGAATCGAAACGTGCCATCTCGCTCGAGGCCTTTCCCTAGAAGGGAGAAGTGCTTAGACGGCGATCATGGCCGCGGCAGCAAACCTCAGCGCGTCGGATAGCGCTGTTCCGATCCTGCTAAGCAGTGCTTGAATGATTGAATTCTCGCGCACGGCTCTCGCGTCGATCGCGCTGTTTTGCGGGCTCTGGCTCGGGATCGCCGGCTGGGCGACGCTTGTGGGGCTGCGGCGTCGTCGCGAGGCGGCCGCGCAAGATCGGGAGCTTGCAGGCGCCGCGATGCTGCTCGCGGCGAGCCCGGCATTGTCGCTCCTCGTTCATCATGACGGGACAGTCGACGGCTCGGCGCGTGTTTTCGATCTGCTCGGCCTTGATCACGCCCCGGCGCGGGTCGAGGACGCTTTCGCGCGCCTGAAGCCCACAGACGCGGCGACGCTTGCAGCTCGGCTGCGCGACGTCGCTTTGGGGGGCGGCAATTTCTCGACGGCGGTCGCGCCGGAAGGCTCGCCGCGCGTCTTTCTCGTGCGCGGGTCTCCCGCACCGTCGCCGTTTCCCCACGGGGCGGTGCTGTTGTGGTTCATCGACGCGACCGAGACCGAGGAGCAGATCGCGGCACTGCGCGGCGAAGGCGAACGCCTCTCTTCCGCGCTCGACGCCTTGTCGGGGCTGATCGAGGCGGCACCTTTTCCGATCTGGCATCGCGGCCCCGATCTGTCGCTGGCGATGGTCAACAGCGCCTATGTCGAAGCGGTCGAGGCGGACAGCGCGCTTGCGGTGATCCGCGCCGGCATCGAGCTGGTCGATGAAGGGGAGGGCCGGAGCGCGATCGACCAGGCTGCCGAGGTGCGCGAGAAGGGCGAAGCATCGGCGCGCACCGTGCCGGCGACGATCGCCGGTGAGCGGCGGATGATGCGCGTCGTCGAGGTGCCGCTCGGCAGGGACGGGGTGGCCGGCTTCGCGATCGACGTCGAGGATCGCGAGCAGGCGCGCGCCGATCTCGCGCGCTTCGTGCGGGCGCAGCGCGACATGCTCGATCGTCTCTCCGCGGGTGTCGCGCAATTCGGGCGCGATCGCAGCCTGATCTTCTTCAACCAGCCGTTCGCCCGACTGTTCTCGCTCCAGGCCGACTGGCTCGCCGACCGCCCCGAATTCGATCGCGTGATCGATCGCATGCGGGAGGGCGGAAACCTGCCCGAGGTGCGCGACTTCCCGGATTGGAAGGACGAGAAGCGGGGCTGGTTCACCGCCGGCCTCGTCGCCGACGAGGAAGACTGGCTGCTCCCCGGCGGCAAGCATCTTAGAGTCGTCGCGCAGCCGCTGCCCGACGGTGGGCTGCTGCTCATCTTCGAGGATCGCACCGAGCAGATCCAGCTCGCCTCGGCGCGCGACACCTTGCTGCGCGTTCGCACCGCGACGTTCGACAATCTGTTCGAGGCGGTCGGTGTGTTCGCATCGGACGGGCGGCTGCATCTGTGGAACAATCGCTTCCGCGAGCTTTGGCAGTTCGACGAAGAGCAGCTCGCCGCGCACCCGCGGGTCGATATGCTGACGCCGCACCTCGCCAAGAAGCTCAAGAACCCGTCCCATGCCGGCTTGATGCGCGAGCTGGTGCGCACCGCCACCGTCGAGCGCAAGCAGCGCAAGGGCCGGGTTTCGCTGGTCGACGGCCGCGACTTCGAGTTTGCTGCGGTGCCGCTGCCCGACGGCAATGCGTTGTTCACGATGCTCGACATCACCGATTCAAGGGTGATCGAGACGGCGCTGCGCGAACGCAACGAGGCGCTCGAGGAGGCGGATCGGCTCAAGACCGCCTTTGTCTCGAACATGAGCTACGAGCTCAGGACGCCGCTGACATCGATCAGCGGCTTCGCCGAAATGCTCGCCGGCGGCTATGCCGGCGAGTTGCCGGCGCAGGCAGCCGATTATGTCAGCGCGATTCTCGACTCGGTGGCCCGCCTCGGAGCGCTGATCGACGATGTGCTCGACCTCACCCAGAGCGATTCGGGCAGCCTGTTGCTCGCCGAGGATCGCGTCGATCTCGCCGCCTTGTGCCGCGAGGCAGCCGCTGCGTTCCAGGAGACGGCGCTGCGCAAGGAGATCGAGTTCGTCGTCGACGTCAAGCGCAGCATCGGCGAGATCACCGGCGACCGGCGGCGGCTGCGCCAGTCGCTCGACAATCTGCTTCGCAATGCCTTTGCCCACACCGGCGAGGGTGGCAGGATCGCGCTGCGCGGCGGCGGAAATCACAAGCATGTCGAGATCAGCGTCTCGGATACGGGCGCTGGGATTGCCCCCGCCGATCAGGCGCGCGTGTTCGACCGTTTCAGCCGCAGCGCCGACGGCGTGGCGGTGGAGGAGGCGGCGCTCGGGCTTGGGCTGCCGCTCGCCAAGCAATTCGTGGAGGCGCACGGCGGATCGATCGAGCTCCAGTCGAAGGTCGGCGAGGGCACCACTGTCACCGTGCGCCTGCCGCGCACGACCGCTGCCGCCTGATGCGCCTCGTCCGCGCACCGGCTTGATGCGTCTTCCCGATGCGAGTGCCACCGGCAGGCTGGGTCAGGCTCTGGCGAGATCGTTGCGCGTTGGTGATGTCGTCGCCTTGTTCGGCGATCTCGGTGCCGGCAAGACGACCTTGGCGCGGGGACTGCTTCGCGGGCTCGGCTTCGACGGCGACGTTGCCAGCCCGACCTTCCCGATCGTCCAGGTCTACGACGACCCGGGTATGCGCCTCCCGCTCTGGCACGTCGATCTCTACCGCATCGAGGACCAGGAGGAATTGCCGGAGCTGGCGCTCGACGAGGCGCGCGACGAGGCGGCGTTGATCATCGAATGGCCCGAGCGCCTCGGCGGCGCGCTGTGGCCCGACAGCCTCCGGCTCCACCTCGAGGAAAGTAGCGACGGCGCGCGCTCCTTGACAGCCCAGGTGCCGCCCGCTTGGGAGGGCAGATGGCCTCCACGATGATTCCGCCGGCGTCGGCGCCGGCATTTTTGGCTGCCAACGGCTGGGCTGGTGCCGACATCCGCCCATTGGCGGGGGATGCGTCTTTCCGCCGCTATTTCCGCGTTCACCGCGACGGCGAAAGCGCCGTGCTGATGGACGCGCCACCCGAGCATGAGGATGTCGGGCCGTTCCTCAGGGTCGCGCATCATCTGCTCGAACGCGGGTTCACGCCGCCGCGGCCGCTCGCGCTCGACCGCGAAAAAGGGCTGCTGCTGCTGGAGGATTTCGGCGACGACAGAGTGGGGCCGGTGCTCGCCCGCGAGCCGCATCGCGAACGCGAAATCTACGAAAGCGCGGTCGATACGCTCGCTGCACTCGGCCGCACGCCCGCGCCGCGCGACATCCCGCCTTACGACGCAGCGGCAATGGAGCGCGAAACGGGACTGCTCACCGAATGGTATGCGCCGGCCGTCGCGATCGACATCGACGAGGCCGGTTACCGCGCCGCCTGGCAGGCGGTGTGGGGCGACGTCCTCGAATGGGTCGCGCGCAAGCCGGTGCTGGTGCTGCGCGATTATCATGCCGACAATCTGATGGTGCTTCCCGGCCGCCGCGAGCTTGGCCTGCTCGATTTCCAGGACGCGCTCGCCGGCCATCCGGCCTATGATCTGGTGTCGCTGCTCCAGGATGCGCGGCGCGACGTCGATCCGGCGCTCGAGGAAGCGATGCTCGACCATTATTACGAGGCGGCCGATATCACCAATCCTACCCAGTTCCGTGCGCATTACGAGATTTTGGGAGCGCAGCGGAACAGCAAGATCCTCGGGATCTTCACCCGGCTTTGGAAGCGTGACGGTAAGCCGCACTATCTTCCGCTGCAGCCGCGGGTGTGGGGCTATCTCGAACGCAATTTGGGCCACCCGGCGCTCGAGCCGGTCCGCGCCTGGTTCGACGCAAACGTACCGCCCGAAAAGCGCGCCGCCGCCTGGGCGGCCGAGGGCAGCCGATGACGCGCACCCAGCGGCCGCTCGCGATCCGTCCCGATCCGCAAGTCGCGGTTCCCGAAGTGGCATTGGTCATGGCTGCCGGGCTCGGCAAGCGCATGCGCCCGCTCACCGCCACCCGCCCGAAGCCGCTCGTCGAAGTGGCGGGCAAGATGCTGATCGATCATTGCTTCGATCGCCTCCGCGCGGCGGGGGTCAAGCGCGCGGTCGTCAACGTCCACTATCTTGCCGACGCGCTCGAGGCGCATCTCGCCAATCGCGTGAAGGGCATCGACATCATCGTGTCCGACGAACGCAGCCAGCTGCTCGAAACCGGCGGCGGCTTGATCAAGGCGCTGCCGTTGATCGACGCCGATCCCTTTTTCGTCGTCAATTCGGACAATCTGTGGATCGATGGACCGCTCGATTCGCTTCGCCTGCTGGCGTCGAGCTGGGACGATGCGCGGATGGACGCGTTGCTGCTGCTGGTCCCGCTGGCCCGCGCGAATTGCCATTCCGGCCAGGGTGATTTCCACATGGGAGCGACCGGGGCGCTCCGCCGCAAGAAGAGCGGCGGGGTCGCGCCGTTCGTCTACACCGGCATCCAGATGGTCTCGAAGCGGCTCTGCGAGGGGCCGGTGCCGGAAGGCCCGTTCTCGACCAACATGCTGTGGGACCGTGCGATCGCCAAGGGGCGCTGTTTCGGCGCGGTCCATCAGGGCCTGTGGTTCGACGTCGGCACGCCGAGCAACGTCACCAAGACCGAAGAGCTGCTCGGCACGATCTGATCGGCACCGGCTGATCGGGATCATCTGACGGCTTGATCTCGACGCGGCCGCATCGAAGCGGCTAGTCCCTGGGTGTGAACCCGTCGTCGCGCCCATCCGTCTACACGATCCCGCCGCATCGCGCGTTCGCCGATGCGCTCGCGGCCGGGCTGATCGCGCGTCACGGCAGGGACAAGGTGGCGCTTGCCCAAGGGATCATCCTCGTGCCGAGCAATCGCGCCGCACGGGCGATCACCGCCGCCTTCGTGCGGCGCTCGGATGGGGGGCTGCTGCTGCCGCGCCTCGTCCCGATCGGCGACGATGATCTCGAGGCACGGATCGGCGGCGCGATCGAACCGCTGGATGCGGCCGACGCGATACCGCCAGCGATGGCGCCGATCGAGCGGCTGATGCGGCTCGCCCAGCTCGTCCAGCAGCACATGCCTGGCGAGATGCAAGCCGCCGAAGCGCTTCGCCTCGCGGAGGATCTCGCGCGCACGCTCGATCACCTGCTGATCGAGGAGGTCGATCCGGCCCGGCTGCACGGCATCGCCGCCGATCTCCCGGACCTTTCGCTGCACTGGCAGAAGTCGCTCGACCGCCTGCGCATCATCCTCGACGAATGGCCAGCAATGCTCGCGGCGCGCGGCTGCATCGAGCTCGCCGACCGCCGTAACCGGCTGCTTTCGGCCGCGGCCCGGCGCTGGCGCGAGACGCCGCCGAAAGGCTTCGTCGCCGCGGCCGGCATCACCACCGGCGCGCCCGCGGTCGCGCGCCTGCTGCGCACCGTCTCGCGATTGCCCGACGGGCTTGTCGTCTTTCCCGCGCTCGACCTTGCGATGCCGGACGAGGAATGGGACGCGCTCGGGCCGCACGAGCCCGACCCGCTGAAGAGGGCCGATCCTGCGACGCGCCGCCGCCCGTCGATCGAGACCCATCCTCAATTCCACCTCAAACTGCTTCTCGACCGGATGGGAGTCGGACGCGGCGAGGTCGAGCGCTGGCGCTATGGCGGAGCCGAGGGCGCGCGCCGCGACGCACCGGCGGTGCGCAGCCGCGCCATCTCGCACGCGATGGCGCCCGCCTCCTTCACGTCCAAATGGCAGGCGCTCAGGCCGGCGGAGCGGCGGCTGGGCGGCGTCCGCGCGCTCGAGGCGGCCGATCCCGCGCAGGAAGCCCAGGCGATCGCGATCGCGATGCGTGAAGCGCTCGATCAGCCCGGCCGCACCGCGGCGCTGGTCACGCCCGATCGCCTGCTCGCGCGCCGGGTTTCGGCGCACCTCAAACGGTGGGGCGTGGAGGCGGACGACAGCGCCGGCCGGCCGCTTTCGGAGACGCCGCCGGGCACGCTCATCCTTGTGCTCGCCGCGGCCGCGGTCGAAAGCTTCGCGCCGGTGCCGTTGCTGGCTTTGCTCAAGCATCCGTTGGTGCGGAAAGGGGAGGCGCGCCTCGCCTGGCTCGACGGCGCGCGGGCCCTCGATCTCGCGTTGCGGGGGCCGCGGCCGCCGGGCGGCCTCGACGGCATCAGCACGCATCTCGCTCAAGGCGATGCGCGCGATCATGAGATTCGTCAGCGTGCCGCACTATGGTGGGCCGAGGTCGCGCCGTTGTTGGCGCCGCTCGAGCAGGCGTTCTGCGCGGCGCGCCCGAGCATGAGCGCATTGATCGCGGCGCTGCGCGAAACGGTGTCGGCGCTCGCCGGGGATGAAGCCTGGGCCGGACCGGCAGGACGTTGCGCGGCAGACCTGTTCGCGTCGCTCGAGCCGGCGGCGGAGCATGGGCCGGCGCGCCTCGATGTCGACAATCTGCCGCCGTTGCTCGAGCAGCTGATGGCTTCCGCGGCGGTTCGCCCGCCTTATGGCCAGCATCCGCGGCTGTTCATCTGGGGCCTGCTCGAGGCGCGTCTGCAGCACGCCGATCTGATGATCCTCGGCGGCCTCAACGAAGGCACCTGGCCATCGCTACCGACCCCCGATCCCTGGCTCGCGCCGCGCATCCGTCACGACCTTGGACTGCCGGGGCTCGAGCGCCGGATAGGGCTCGCCGCGCATGACTTCGCCACCGCGCTCGGCGGTCGCGACGTGCTGGTGACTCGCGCCCGCCGCGACAGCCGCGCGCCGGCGATCGCATCGCGCTTCTGGCTGCGGCTCGAGGCGATGACCGGCGGGCTGACCCGCGCGCCGCGCCTCCGCTCCTGGGCGCACGCGATCGACCAGCCGGCGGACTATAAGCCGGCCGCGCGGCCCGCGCCGGCGCCCGATCGCGCGGATCGCCCGGAGCGCATCTCGGTCACCGAGGTCGACCGGTTGAAGGCCGATCCGTTCGCTTTCTACGCGCGCAAGATGCTGTCGCTCGCGGCGCTCGACGTGATCGACGCCGATCCAAGCCCGGCCTGGCGCGGCAGCGCGGTGCACGAGGTGCTGGAAAAGTGGATGAAGGAGGATGATTGCGATCCCGCCAAGCTGCGCCCGCGCGCCGAAGCGTTGCTCGCGCGCAGCAGCGCCCATCCGCTGATGCGCGCCTTGTGGCAGCCGCGCCTGCTCGAAGCGATCGACTGGATCGCGGAGGAAATAGACCGCAATAAAGAAGCCGGGCGGCGGCCGTTGCGAGCCGAGGCCGACGGCAAGTGCGTGATCGAGGGCGTCATGCTCTACGGCCGTGCCGACCGGATCGACCGGCTGGCCGACGGGGGCCTTGCGATCGTCGATTACAAGACCGGTCGCGCGCCGAGCGCCAAAGCGGTGCACGATGGCTATGCGATGCAGCTCGGCTTGCTCGGCCTGATCGCCGAGCATGGCGGCTTCGACGACGTCGAAGGGCTCCCGGCCGCGTTCGAATATTGGTCGCTCGCCAAGGACAAGGGAAGGCTCGGCTATGTCGCCAGCCCGACCGGCGGGCGCAGCGGCGTGGATCCGGGCGAGTTCACGACCCTGGCGGCGCGCAATTTCATCGCCGCCGCGCGTCTCTGGCTGACCGGCGAGGCGCCATTCACCGCCAAGCTCCACCCGGCTTATGCGCCGTACGAGGAATATGATCAGCTGATGCGGCTCGACGAATGGTACGGCCGCGAGGCGGAGGACGATGCTCCGCGGCGCGAGGAGGCGGGCCGCCCTGACGGGGGCGGAGGGGCGGCTCCGGCGTAATATAAGGCTCTTGCGAGGCGGTGGTCGCGAACGGAGAGTGCTTGTGCGCTCAATAAGCCGCTTCGAGCAGCCCCTCGATGACATGATGCTGCTTCACCGTCCGAAGCTGGTCGACGAGCCGATAGGTCAAATGCTCGAGCATTTCGGGCGGGATGCTCTCGGCATAGGCGCGCGTGATCTGCAGGTCGTGATGTTTGGCGTTGGTGCCGTCGGGCGCATCGGCGCCGACCACCAGCACCGGCCTCGCCCGGTCTGAGCGGTTGGCGGTGCCGCGGTGGATGGTCAGCGCCGAGCGTGCCGAAATGTCGCCCATCTGCGGAAGCTTCTGCACCGCGCGTTCGATGTAGCGGGGATAGAGCTCTTTCGGCGGGAACATGCCGTTGGGGTATTGCGACAGATCGTCCCATTGCGTGCCGAGCGCGATCTCGAGCGGCCCCATCTCGACGATCGTGTCGACCGCCGTGAGATTGAATGCCAGCGAGTTGAGGCGTCGCCCCACCAGGGTCGCGGCGGGCGCGGCGAAGTCGCGATGCCACGGCTGGTCCTGAGCGCCCGGGAACGGAATGTCGAAACCGACCTCGACCACCTTGTAATCGGGGCCGAGCACCGCCTTACAGACCGCAACGAACCAGGGATGGGTGACGATGTCGACGAGGCCGCGGATACGCTCCGGATGGACCTCGACATAATAACGTTCGGGGCCGCGCGGCAATGCGCTGCCCGGCGTCGCAACGGCTTCGGCGAACAATTTCTCGATGTCTTCGCGCATTCGCTCGGTCCACTGGCGGCTGAACGCGCCCTTGAGCGCGATGATGCCGTCGCCGTAGAGGCCGCCCATGATCGCAGCCGGATCCAGATCCCGATCGTTCATGCCAATTGCATTCGCATCGCGTGTCGTCCCAAGTCGCTTATACTGATTGCGAGGAAGCTGTCCTATCCGATGCAAGCCGCTGGACCCGATTCAGTTCCGCCCCGCTTCACGATCGACGCGGATCCGAATCCCCGCGGAGAGGAGCGACGCATTACGATTACCGGGCCTGAGCGCGGCTCCGCGGTGGCGGTGCGAAGGGTCTATCGGCTCACCGGCACCGGGCAGCAGGATTACCTCGATTGGTTCGCCGCGATCGCGGAAGATTTCGCAACCCGCATGCCACGCAATCGCCAGCCGCAGCCGGCACCCGGCCCCGCCCAGCCGTGGCGACCCCTGCTGACGAGCAATATCTCGCCCGACATCCTCTATGGCTATGGCGACCCTGCGGTGCTGCGTACCGAAGAGGATGGCGCGCCCGTCTATTACCTGGTCGTCACCTCGAACGATGCGCCCAATGCGTTTCCGATCCTCCGCTCACGCGATCTCGAGCAGTGGCAGCTCAAAGGCTTCGTGTTTCCCGAGGGACGCTGGCCCGACTGGATCGCGCAAGGTGTCGGAACGAGCGATTGCTGGGCGCCCGAGCTGCACCGCTCAGGCGACGAATATCTGCTCTGCTTTTCCGCCCGCGAGCAGGACGGCACGCTTGCCATCGCGATCGCGCGATCGGCGCACCCCGAAGGACCGTACAGCCTGCCCGATTGGCCGCTGCTGCGCGGCGGGATGATCGACCCGAACATCTTCGTCGATGCGGACGGATCGATCTTATTGCTGTGGAAGGAGGACAGCAACGATCGCTGGCCGGCATTGCTCGCCGCGCTGCTCCACGAACGGCCCGCACTCGCGCGACCGTTGTTCGACGATCCTGCGGATCAGCGCACGGCGGCACTGGCGGGCGCGCTCTGGCCGCTGGTGCGCGGGCTCGAGCCGATGGAGCGCTTTTTCGCGCTGCAGCCGCTGATCGAGGCGGCAGTCGAAGATTTCACGCTCCTTCGCCGCAAGCTGGCCCGCCTCGATCAGGAAACGTCCGGGAAAGCCGTAGCGGAGCCGATCCTTGAGGCGATGCGCACGCCGATTTTCGCGCAACCCCTGACACCCGACGGCCAATCGCTGATCGGATCCCCGGGCATCATCCTCGTCAACGATCTCGCTTGGGAAGGCCATTTGATCGAAGGGCCGTGGCTGACGCGCCATGACGATCACTATTATCTGTTCTACTCGGGCAACGATTTCTCGACCGCCGAATACGGCATCGGAGTCGCCATCGCTTCGTCTCCGCTCGGCCCGTTTCGCAAGATGGACGATCCGATCCTGCGCTCGTCGGCCGATTGGCGGGGCCCAGGCCACCCCTCGGTCGCGCTCGGGCCGGACGGAGTCCCGAGGTTGTTCTTTCATGCCTTCGTCCCCGGCCGGGCCGGCTATAAGGAGTTCAGGGCCTTGCTGAGTTGCGGATTGGCGTTCGGGACCGACAGCGTCGATCCGCTTGGGTAGCGCCGGAACAGCCGGTGCTAGGGAGCGTTTCACCTCTGTAACTATAGTGGAGACTGTCGATGAGCGATCCGGATCGCAACGCTACGGTGGAAAAAGAGACTGTGATCGTCGAGCGCGGCAGTGGCGGCGGCATCATTGCCGCGATCGCATTGCTGATCGCGGTCGTCGCGGTGCTTCATTATTTCGGGATGCTGCCTTTCTAAAGCATTGAGCGAAAAGGTGGGTACCGGCTTTTCGCGAGCAGCAATGCGGTATCAAAGGTAAGAGAGCAGGTTGCGATTCCACTTCATCGCAACCTGCTCTCGGCTATTTGTCCCGATCGCCGATCTTGTTGCGCCCCGCATAGAGCAACGCTGCGACGATCGCGGCAGAGCCGATCCCGACCGCGACCCGGGTCGCCAGTTTCTTGTTTCGCATGGCATCGCTTTGCTTGCCTTCCGCGCCGGCGGCTATGTCGCTCGCTCCTTCGGCATTGCTGGAATCGGTGTTGCTGGGGCGGGTATCGTCGGGCGGGGATTTTCGAGCAGGCATCTCACTCTTCCATGCTTCACGCCGGGCCGAAGCGGCTTCGGCTGATGACCTCGGTTTAGAGAGCCACTTGGGGGTTTCCAAGCGCTACGTCGGCAAATTCATGCGTGCGAAGCGTCCGCCGCACGCCGCACGAGCCGATCACACCACCAACGCCACCTTGTTCGGTCGCTGGCCGACCGAGCGATAGACGCGCGGTCCGAGGTCGAGACGGAAGGGGCCCATCTTGCCCTCGGGTGCGTCGGGCTCGCGGCCGACGAGATAGGAGGCCGCGGTCTGACCAGAGCGGCGGTTGCCCCACTCGTAGAGGACGTTGATCGCGACCAGCGGGATGAACAAGCGGCGTCCCTGGACGCTGATCTCGCGCACCTCCTCGTTGCTCATCGAGACGGCGCTGCGCAGCCGTGCTCCCTTGCGCGGCGGGATCGCAAGCACCTTCGAGACCGACGGGCCGGTGCCGATCTTTTGGCTGAAGAAGGCATTGATCTGCTCGTCCTGGTCGGCGCCGGCGTTGAACATCCGGGCCGCCACCCGAATGTTGCCGGCGACCATGTTGCCGACATTCTTGATCAGCAATTCATATTGCACGACCGCCTCGGTCTGCGTCGCCGCTGCCCGATCGGGGATGAATTCGAGGTTCAGCCACGGTCGGATCGCCAGGCCCACGACGCCGGAACCCGCGGAAACGGCGGGAGCCGGTGCGGCCGGCGCGGGCGGGGCGGGCGCCGGGTGCGCAGGCTGCGCCGGAACCGGCTGCCGAGCGGAGGCCGGCCCGGCAGGTGCGGGCCGCAGCAAAGTGCTGACCACCGGCCCAGCTGGTTTCGACGCGACCGGCGGCGCCGGCTCAGGGGCGGGCTCTGCTACACTTGCCGGAGCGGGAGAGCGTGCGATCCCAGCTTGCGGTTCCTCCGGCGCCGGTTCGGCATAATAGGCCTCCGCTTCTTCCACGCCTGCGGTGCGAAGCTTTCGTGCGACGAACAGGGCTACGGCCGCCGCGATCACGACGGCAAGGAACAGGTAAAGCCAACGCAGCGCACTGCCGGGTTCTGCCGCCTGCTCAGCGGCTACGCTTGGTTCGGACGGTGCAACCGGGGCTGCATCCAGCGCCTCGGGCGCAGAAAGCGGGACGTCGCTTGCCGGGGCCGTGGCCGGCTCGAGCGGCGCACGCACCGGCGGGCGCGTGCGCTCCGGCGCGACGCGTTCCGGATCACGGGCGCCATCGTCAGCCTCTGCTGCCCGCGCCGGCGCTGCCGGCGCGTTTGGATCGGGTGCCGGGGCAGGGGTTTCAGCCGTCCCCGCCGGCGGAGCCTCGGTGGCTGGAGGTGTGGCGGGGGGCTCCTCCTGAGGCGCCGGGGTGGTCGTCGTGCCGGGAAGCTGGAAGCCGCGCAGCTGCGGCGGGCCGATCGTCACATTGTCTTGCGCCTGGTCTTGCGCCTGCAGCCCGGTCGGAAGCATCAGCATCGCAACGCTCAGCACCGCCAGGGCCAGCTTCCCAAATCTTGCACTCATCGGCCTTAGCGATCCTTCCAACTCTCGGCCCGTTCGGCCAAGCCATTCTGCAAAGGTCTTGCGCAAAGACCCTGCCCGAAGACGCTGGTCCAAGACCTGGCCCAGAGCTTCGCCAGGTTCCTGCAGCGCCGCCTGCCATAGCCAAACAGCCGGGCAGGAGAAGGCCGAAAGCGGGATTATCTGCGCCGAAGCGGGTCCCGGCTTCGGCGGCCCGTTCATTATCTCACGCGGAGACTTTGCGCGGCAATACAAATTTCGTATGAAGCAGCAATCCGCATCGCGGTCAGAACATCAAGGGGACCTGTTTTCATGCTTAAGAAATTTGTCGCGGCCGCTGCCTCGATCGCGCTTGTGGCGACGCCCGTTCTCGCGGCGGGGGGCCATGCGGCCTCGTCCGACGTCGCGCCGGCGAGCGAGACGATCAGCGGCGACAACCAGCAGATTTATGGCGCGAGCTTGCTCCTCCAGGCCGGTATCCTGCTTGCCCTGATCCTGGGCGGCTATTTCATCTACGAGGCGATCGACAACCCCTCCAGCCCCTGATCGTCGGCGCCCTGATCTTTAGAGACACGGCGCCGGCCGCCCGAATGGTTCGGTCGGCGCCGGGGCAGCTTCGTTGCGATAGGGCGTCCGCTCCGTCGAGCGATGGCGAAGCGGTCCATCCGCACCTATAGCAGCCTCGATGTCGGCTGACTTCCTTCATGGCTAATCGCCTCAAGCCGCTATCTCCCTTGAAGGGGGATCAGCATCGGGCTTCGGCGCCGCGCGATCATGCCGCGCTCTCGGCCTCCGCGGGCACCGGCAAGACGCACGTGCTCACCGCGCGTGTGCTTCGCCTTCTGCTCTCCGGAGTCGATCCGGGCTCGATCCTCTGTCTCACCTTCACCAAAGCGGGCGCTGCCGAAATGGCCGACCGCATCCATGCCCGGCTGGCATCCTGGGTGCGCTTGAAGGACGCGGATCTTCGCAAGGAGCTGTTCGCGCTCGATGAGCCCAATGACGAGGTGGCGCTCGCGAACGCGCGGACGTTGTTCGCGCGAGTCCTCGATGCGCCGGGCGGCGGCCTGCGCATCCAGACGATCCACGCTTTCGCGCAATCGTTGCTGGCGGCCTTTCCGGCCGAGGCCGGCCTGGTGCCGGGCTTCAGGCCGCTCGAAGGACGCGAGGAGCAGCTTCTGGCCCGGCAGACCCTTGCCGACCTGCTCGTGCGTGCCGAGCGCGAGGGCGATCTCGGGCTGATTGCCGATCTTCAGGCGCTGAGCCATCGCCTCGGCGAGGGTGGCGCCGAAGCCTATCTGATGCAATGCGCGCGCGCGCCAATTGCTGCGCTCGGAGTCCGCGAGGGCGTGGAAGCGCGTCTCCGGCGCGCGTTCGGATTGCCCGCGGGAGACATAGAGGAGGCGATCGTCGCCGAATGCGGCGATGATGTCTTCGATGTCGCCACGTTGCGCCGCATCGCCTCGCTCAATGCCGGCTGGACAACCAAGAGCGGGCAGGAGCGCGCGGGGCTGTGCGAGCGCTGGCTCGTCGCCGCGCCGGCCGAGCGTGCCGCGCTGCTCGAGCAGCTTCACGCGGTGTGGGCCAAGAAGGATGGTGAGATACGCTCGTTCGGCCGCGGCCAGGCTCCCGCGGATGATGATTATGCCGCCTTCGCGAGAGCCGCGTTCGATTGCTGTGCGCGGCTGGTCAGCATGCGCAAGGTCGCCGGCTTTGTCGCCTTGCTCGCTGCCGGCCTGCGCGCCGGCCAGAGCTTCGCCTTGGCCTATGCCGGCGCCAAGCGCGCCGCCGGGCTGGTCGATTTCGACGATCTGATACGCGGGGCCGAGCAATTGCTCCTGACGCCGGGGATGGGCGATTGGGTGCGCTACAAGCTCGACCAGTCGATCGACCACATCCTCGTCGACGAGGCACAGGACACCAACGATCGTCAGTGGAACATCGTCCGGGCGCTGGCGCAGGAATATTTTGTCGGCGAGGGCGCGTCATCCCGGCACCGGACGATCTTCACCGTCGGCGATTACAAGCAGGCGATCTTCGGTTTCCAGGGCACCGACCCGGAATCGTTCAACACCGCCCGCGCGTGGTTCGCGCGCGAGGCGCGTGCTGCCGAGCAGGATTTCCTCGACCTGTCGATGGACCGCAGCTTCCGCTCTGCGCCGCCGATCCTGGCATTGGTCGACCGGGTGATCGAGGAGCTCGGCCACGACGCGCTTGGGCTGCCGGATCCGCCCAACAGCCACGAGAGCCACCATCACGATCGGCCCGGCACGGTCGTGCTCTGGCAGCCCTATAGCGAGGAGAATGAGGGCGACGATGGCGACTCCGGCGAGGAAGGCTGGGTCAGCGACGTGGTGCGGCGTTATGCGGCCCGGCTCGCCAAGCAGGTGCGGGCGTGGCTCGACCATCCCTTTCATGTCCAGGCACGCGGCCGGCCGCT
>NZ_JAKFCG010000069.1:0-5530 GCF_036677245.1 Sphingomonas sp. | reverse complement strand
CGTGCGCGCGTCTTGGATACCCCGATTGCCGAGGGCGGTATCGTCGGCGTCGCGATCGGCATGGCCGCTTACGGCCTGCGCCCGGTGGCGGAGGTCCAGTTCGCCGATTACATCTATCCCGCGGTCGACCAGATCGTCTCGGAGGCCGGCCGGATGCGCTACCGCAGCGCCGGCGAATGGGCGATCCCCCTGGTCGTCCGCTCGCCTTATGGCGGCGGCATTTTCGGCGGCCAGACGCACAGCCAGTCGCCCGAGGCGATCTTCGCCCATGTCTCGGGCATCAAGACGGTGATCCCGTCCAATCCCTACGACGCCAAAGGCCTGCTGATTTCGGCGATCGAAGACAATGATCCGGTCATCTTCTTCGAGCCCAAGCGCATCTACAACGGCCCGTTCGACGGCCATTACGAGCGGCCGGTGACGCCGTGGGCCAAGCATCCGCAAGCCGAAGTTCCCGAAGGCTATTTCAATGTTCCGCTCGGCAAGGCCGCGATCGCGCGGGAGGGAGAGGCGGTGACCATTTTGTGCTACGGCACGATGGTCCATGTCGCCGTGTCGGCAGCGGAAGCCGAGGGAGTGGATGCGGAAGTGATCGATCTGCGCACCCTGGTGCCGCTCGACATCGAGACGATCGAAATGTCGGTGAAGAAGACCGGCCGCTGCATCATCCTGCACGAAGCGACCCGTACCGCCGGCTTCGGCGCCGAACTCAGCGCGCTCGTCCAGGAGCGCTGCTTCTATCATCTCGAAGCGCCGATCCAGCGCGTGACCGGCTTCGACACGCCTTATCCGCATGCTCTCGAATGGGCCTACTTTCCGGGTCCGGTCCGCCTGGGCCTCGCTCTGCGCAACATTGTCGGTGGGGAATAGTGGAGGAGGGTTGAAGTCATGGCGCGCTATGAATTCAAGCTGCCCGACGTCGGGGAGGGGATCGCCGAGGCGGAAATCGCCGCCTGGCACGTCAAGGTCGGCGATCATGTCGAGGAGGATCAGCAGATCGCCGACGTGATGACCGACAAGGCCACCGTCGAGATGGAATCGCCGGTCGCAGGGCGCGTCGTCGCGCTCGCCGGCGAGGTCGGCGATCAGATCGCGATCGGTTCGGTGCTGGTCGTGCTCGATACTGAGAATGGGGCTGCGCCGGTTGCCGGCGATCGTCACGACACCATCGCGTTCACCGACGGTCTGATCGAAAAGAATCCCGCGCTGGCGGCGGTGGAGCCGAGCACGGCCGAGGCCGACGCCTCCGACGATCGACGTTCCGGGGATCGCCGCGACGGGGATCGCCGCGGCGGCGACAGGCGCGATGGCGATCGCCGCTCAGGCGACGAAGACCGGCGCAAGCACGATCGCGGCGAACCCGATCGGCGAAGCGGAGACCGGCGCGACGGCGAGCGCCGGGACGGGAACCGGCGCGAAGGCGACAGGCGAGACGCCGACAAGCCGAAGGACGAACAGCCTCCGGGGGGCGAGGAGGAGGCTCTTGCGGTAGGGCGCGCTCCCGCCGCACGCGCGCTCGCCTCACCCGCCGTCCGCCAGCGCGCACGCGATCTCGGCATCGACCTCTCGCAAGTGAAATCGGCGGGCGGCGATCGCATCCGCCACTCCGATCTCGATGCTTATTTGCTCTACAATGGCGGTGCCGCGCCCCATGGCGCAGCCGCGCGGCCTCGGCGCGACGAGCAGGTCAAGGTCGTCGGCCTTCGCCGCCGCATCGCGGAGAATCTGCAGGAGGCGAAGCGCCGCATCCCGCACTTCTCCTATGTCGAGGAAGTCGATGTCACCGCGCTCGAGAACACGCGCGAGATGATGAACGCCGACCGCGGTGACAATCCCAGGCTCACCCTGCTGCCGTTCCTGATCACGGCGATCTGCCGCGCGCTTACCGCCTATCCGCAAATCAACGCGCGCTACGACGACGAGGCCAATGTCGTCACCCGCCACGGCGCGGTGCACATGGGAGTGGCGACCCAGACGGCGAACGGCCTTGCGGTGCCCGTGATCCGCGACGCGCAGGATCGCGATTTATGGAGCTTGGCCTCCGAGATCGCGCGCCTTGCGGAGGAGACCCGCGACGGCACCGTCGCGCGCGAGGATTTGTCGGGCTCGACGATCACGATCAGCAGCCTCGGCCCCTTGGGTGGAATCGTGTCGACGCCGGTGATCAATCGCCCCGAGGTCGCGATCGTCGCGATCAACAAGGTGGTCGCGCGGCCGGTCGCGATCGAGCAGCGCATCGAGATCCGCAAGATGATGAACCTGTCCTCGTCGTTCGATCACCGCGTCGTCGACGGCTGGGATGCGGCAAGCTTCATCCAGGAGGTCAAACGGCTGCTCGAGCACCCCTTGCTCCTGCTTTCGCTGCGCTAGCTTAGGTGATCCCTGCCGCCCAAGTCGTTGTCCTGATGGAACAAAGCGGCGTCCTCCCGCGCTGTTGAGGAAACGCCTTTGGCAAGGAGCAGGTTTATGATCGGCAAGATTATCGGAGCGGCGATCGGCGAGCGGGTAGCGCGGCGCAGCGGCGGCGGAGCGAGGGGCGCATTGATCGGAGCGATGGCCCCGGCGATCGCCCGCCGATTGTTCGGGCCGCTCGGGCTCGCGCTCGCCGGCGGCTACGCCGCCAAGAAATATTACGATAGCCGCAAGGCCCGTCCCCAAAATCCTTCCTGATCATCATCCTGCCGGATAGCCCGGCGGATCACTCGCCGCTGTCCGGTAACTCCTCGACCGGCGGCGGCGGGGCAATGTCGGGAACGATCACCGCATCAACTTCGTCGTCGGGTCCCTCGATCGGGCGTGATAGCTCGACCGTGAATTCATCACCGCCTGCCACCGGTTCGTCCTCGAGAACCAGGCCGGAGTCGAACGGCTCTTCATCCGGTACGATCGGGGGCGCCACGATCGGTTGGCGCGGGCGCGCCGGCTCGCTCTTGACCGCGGCCGCCATGAAATCGCGCCAGATCCGGGCCGGAATGCCGCCACCGGCGACTCCGTGAAGTGGGCTGTTGTCGTCGTTGCCGACCCACACCGCGGTGACGATATCGCCTGAGAAACCGACGAAGATGGCATCGCGATTGTCCTGCGTCGTCCCGGTCTTCCCGAACGTTCCGGCGCGCAGCGCCGCCGCGCGTCCGGTGCCGTCATTGGCGGCGGCCGCGAGAAGGTCGAGCATCATTTCCCCAGTGCCGTCGTCGAAGCTGCGCCGGTTGCCCCAGAAGCGCTGGAACCAGCCTTGCCGGACCTCCGGCAGGCCGCGCGGCTTGATCGGATAGCTGTTGGCCGCCACCGCCGCATAAGCCGATGTCAGTTCGAGCAATGTCATTCCCGACGTGCCAAGCGCCAAGCTCGGCTGAGCGGTGAGCGGGCTGGTTACGCCGAGATCGCGCGCGGCACGGATCACCGCGTCGCGCCCGACACGTTCCGACAGGCGCACCGCCGCGACGTTGCTCGAAGTGGCGAACGCCTCGCGCAAGGTGATCAGCCCCCGATAGCGGCCGTTGTGGTTCTTTGGCGACCAGTCGCCGACCGTCAGAGGCGTGTCGCTGATCATCGTGTCGGGAGTCATCCCGGCGCGCAACGCGGCAAGATAGACGAACAGCTTGAACGTCGATCCCGGCTGCCGCCGCGCCTGGGTAGCGCGGTTGAACGGGCTCTTCGCATAATCCTTGCCGCCGACCATCGCGACGATGCGGCCGTCCCGGCGCATCGCGATCAGCGCCACTTGCGCCCGGCCGAGCCCGGCATTGCGTACCGCGCGCACCGCCTGGCGCTGGAGGGTGTTTTCGAGCGTCGTCGTGACCTCGCGCTCGCCATAGGTCGCTTCGGCAAAGCTTCGTGCCTCCGGAAGCACCCAGTCGGCAAAATAGGTGCCGGTCGGGATGTCGCGCACGCGCGCGACGCGCAGCTTTGCCGGCTTGAGGCGGGCCGCTTCCTTCTCGCTGACCATCCCCGCCTCGACCATCGCCGCGACGACGAGCTTCGCGCGCCGCCGGGCACCCGTGAGGTTCGAGGTCGGCGCGAGGCGCGAAGGCGCCTTGACCAGTCCCGCCAGCATCGCCGCCTGCGGCACGGTGAGATCCTCCGGCTTCTTGGTGAAATAATGGTGCGCGGCCGCCCTCAGGCCATAGACATTGTCGCCGAAATAGACGCTCGAAAGGTAGCGGCTGAGGATCTCTTCCTTCGAAAGCCAGATTTCCAGCCAGAAAGCGATCAGGGCCTCGCGCACCTTGCGCGCCGCGGTGCGGTCGGCGCTGAGGAACGACAGCTTGGCGAGCTGCTGCGTGATCGTGCTGCCGCCCTCGCGGACACCGCCCGAGCGGGTGTTGCGCCAGGCCGCCCGCGCGATCCCCCACGGATCGACCCCGATGTGGGTGTAAAAGCGGCGATCCTCGATCGCGAGGAATGCGCCAGGGACATGGTTCGGGAGCTTGGTCACGTCGACCGGAGCCGCGACAATCGCACCGCGTCGGGCGATCGGCTCGCCTTCGGCGGAGAGCAAGGTGATGCTCGGCGCGGCGATCGGCTGGAGCGACTTCGACAACGGCGCCGTCAGCGCGAGCCACACGAACAACGCGATGAACAGCCCCGCAACCAGCGCGAGCACAGGCTTCAATCGCCGCGGCTGGTCGCCGATCGTCGGCGCCGTTGGGGGAGGGGGGGCGGCCCGCGGCTCGTCGGATACCGTCGCCTCTGGTTCGGGCAGGACCCCGCCGTCGCGCATGCTCATGCGGGGGATGTAGCTCCGATCTGCCTCATCGTGAACGATTTTTGTCGCATTTCCCCCGAGAGAGGAATGGCGCCGGACCGTTGCAGCGCAGCAACACAAATGTCTTGGATGCGTCATCAAGCTTCTTTTTATTGTGCAGCGCAACACGAATGTGCACAGTCCCGGCCTCTGGCGATCACTCGCTCCGGACCGGTAGCGAGACCTCGCGGGATGAGGAGAGTGGAACAACCTTTTCACGGGGATATCCTATGCGCAAATCGCTTCTCACTGGACTTGCTGCCCTTGCCTTCACCACTGCGCTGGCCTCGCCGGCGATGGCTGCGGATCTGGGTGGCGGCCTCAGCGTCACGGGTGGTGCGGCACTCGTCTCCGACTATCGGTTCCGCGGCATTTCGCAGACCGACAAGGATTTCGCGATCCAGGGAAACATCTTCCTCAATCATAGCTCGGGCCTGTATGTCGGCACCTGGGGCTCCTCGATCGACGATTATGTCGCCGGCGGCTCCGATCAGGAGATCGATCTGATCGGCGGCTTCAAGAAAAGCTTCGGTGGAACGACGCTCGATGTCGGCTTCATCTATTATTACTATCCCGGCGCCGAGAAGATCACAGCGGGTCTCGATACCGATTTCTTCGAGCCTTATGTCGCTCTCTCGCACACTTTCGGGCCGGTGACGGGCAAGGTCATGGTTGCTTATGCTCCCAAGCAGAATGCGCTCTCGCTCGGCGCCGGCAAGGAAGACAATCTCTACCTTTCAGGCGATCTGAGCGCCGCCATCCCGAACACGCCGATCACGCTCAGCG
>NZ_JAKFCG010000068.1:0-103788 GCF_036677245.1 Sphingomonas sp. | reverse complement strand
GCGGCCGAGAATGGCGCCAGATTGCTCGAGGGTTCGGGCGAAATGGCCAAGGCGAATGTCGAAGCCCTGCTCGCCTCCTCGGACATAACGGTGAGCGGGATCGAGGCGCTTGGCCGCGAAACGGTGGAGTTTGGCCGCAAGAGCTTCAACGACGCGTCGAGTGCCTGGAAGCGGCTCGCCGCGTCCGGCTCGCTCGCCGACCTTGTCAAGCTTCAGAGCCATTACGCCTGTCTTGGCTTCGAGAGCCTCGTGGCCGAGAGCTCGAAGCTGTGCGGCGCGGTCCTGACGTTGAGCGAGGAAGCCGCCTTGCCGATCGCGAGGCGCTATTCCGCGACCATCGAGCAAGTGAGGTCCTACCGCCGCTGAGGTCGCCGGATCATGAGCGGACGGCCCAGATGCGGTCGATGCACGCTGCGTTTGATTTTTTGCAATTGCGAACAACCATATTGCAACGCACAAGCGGCCTGCCTTTCAGGCATCCTCTCCTAACAACTTTCGGCCAGTCCTTCGGGGCTGGCCTTTTTTTTGGGCTGGGGTAGGATCGCCCGGCTACAGCCTGGGGACATTACAAAATAAAAGCTGGAGAGATGCCGCCGGTCAGACCGGTGCGTGCCTGGCTGTAGCACTCTTCCCCAGTTCGGAATGAGCTGCGGGAATGCGGTTGCCGCGCAGGCTCTCGATTGTAGCCGGCGAAGGAGAGGAAACGGAGGCGGCGGACCCGCGCACTCCTGTCCCTGCTCCTCCTGCGTAGCGGCAATACGCACCCTTGTCTGCTCAGGCGAGTTGCGCCAAACCGACGCGCCAAGAGGATCAAGCAGAGGAGTCGCCCGGGATGTCCGATCAGGAGCCGCTCAACATTCATGACGAAGCGATCAGGCGCGCCGAGGAAATCGGGCAGGCAGCCGCGCTCGAAGTGCGGGAGGCGGAGCGCGAAGGATGTTTCTCGCTGGCGCTGCGCGACATGGTTCACCGGGCCGAATTCCACAAGATGCTGCGCCCGCGGCGGTACGGCGGCTATGCGATCGGCCCCTACACCTTTTCTGAGATCGTGCGTACCGTCGCGCGCTATAATGCGTCCGCCGCGTGGCTGGTCTATTTCACCATCCTTCACGAGCAATGGGTCGCCTATCTGCCGCCCGAAGGCCGCCAGGAGATTTACGACAGCGACGGCTTCACCGCCGACATCTTCTTCCCGGTCGGGAAGGTCGAATATGTCGATGGCGGGGTGAGCCTCTCGGGCCAATGGAATTTCGGCAGCGGCGTGCTGTGGGACGAGTGGATCGGGCTCGGGGCGATCGCCGACGTTCCCGGCTTCGGGCCGCAGCCTTGCCTGGTCGCGGTCAACACCAAAGAGATCGAGATCATCCGCAATTGGGATCCGTTCGGGCTGCGCGGCACCGGCAGCCATGGCGTGAAGGCCGAGGGCGTGTTCGTGCCCTGGCGGCGTGTGCTTCCGCTTGGCCACGTCAAGCAGAAGAACGAGCCGCTCGGCGGCGACTGGGCGCGCGAGGATGCGCCGATCTACCGTATGCCGTTCATGCCGAGCTTCTGCCTCGGCTTCAGCGCGATCTCGGTCGGAGTGGCCGAGCGAGTCGTCAAGGACACCAAGCGCCGGATCCAGGAGCGCCAGCGTGTGCTTTATGGAGTCAAGGATTGGGAATCGCCGGTCACTCAACGCAACGTCGGCGATCTGATCATCAAATATGACGGCATCGAGGCGTTGCACAATCGCTATATCCAGCAATTGGAAGACTGGGCCGCAACCAATACCCCGGTGGTTTCCGAAGCCGAACGGATGCGCCCGAGTGCCTGGCGCGCATCGGTCTGCCACCAGGCGTCGGAGCTTGCATTGCAGGCGCTGGAGATGATGGGCGGTTCGGCCGCCTACACCGGTGATCCGCTCGAGGTCGCAGCGCGCGATCTGTTCATGCTGCGCATCCACGTCACGCAATTGTACGACGATGTCGTGCTCGGCTTCGGCCGTGCCGAATATGGTTTGAGCGGCCATCCGTTGGTGTAGACTCCCCGCTCGACAGCGCGTCGAGAGGGAGGGTCGAGGATGAACGCCAGCCTCGCTGCCCCATCCGAGAGCAGGCCGGGCGGCACCCAGGGTAGTGCCC
This sequence comes from Sphingomonas sp., assembly GCF_036677245.1. GTDB lineage: Bacteria > Pseudomonadota > Alphaproteobacteria > Sphingomonadales > Sphingomonadaceae > Allosphingosinicella. Next base: position 101,668 of record NZ_JAKFCG010000068.1, on the reverse strand, counting down.
CCGCGAAGCATCCACGCCTGACCTTGGCGGCGACGATCCTCGCCTCCACCCTCGCCTTCGTCGACGGGTCGGTCCTGAACGTCGCGCTGCCGGCGCTCGCGGCGAGCTTCGATGCTTCGCCGGCGGAGATCCAATGGACGATCAACGCCTATATGCTGCCGCTGAGCGCGCTGCTGCTGTTCGGCGGCGCGGCGGGAGACCGGTTCGGGCGGCGGCGCCTGCTGCTGCTCGGCATCATCCTGTTCACCCTCGCCTCCCTCGCCTGCGCGCTCGCGCCGAGCCTCGAGGTGCTGCTCGCCGGACGCGCGGTGCAGGGGATCGGCGCCGCGCTGCTGATGCCGAATAGCCTCGCGATCCTCGGCGCGACGTTCGCCGGCGAGCATCGCGGCCGCGCGATCGGGACTTGGGCGGCGGTCGCTGCGATGGCCGCGGCGATCGGGCCGCCGCTCGGCGGCTGGATGATCGATGCCATCGGGTGGCGCTCGATCTTCCTCCTCAACCCGCCGATCGCCCTCGCGGCGATCGTCCTCGCTCTGCGCTATGTCGAGGAAAGCCGTGGCGATCCGGGCGTTCGGCTGGACTGGCTCGGTGCCGGGCTCGCAACCGCCGCGCTCGGCACCTTGACCTGGGGCCTGACCCTCTGGTCGTCGCACCGCATGTTCGGCCCGCTCTCCGCCGCCGCAACGGCGGCCGGCGCATTGCTCCTCTTGCTGTTCGTGCTGGTCGAGCACCGGCGCGGCGATCGGGCGATGATGCCGCTCGGCCTGTTCGGCTCGTCCAATTTCATCGGGCTGAGCCTGCTGACTCTATTCCTGTACGGTGCGCTCGGCGGGCTGTTCGTGCTGCTGCCGTTCGTGCTGATCCGATCGGGCTATAGCGCGATGGAGGCCGGGCTGGCGTTGCTGCCCTTCCCTCTCATCATCGCGCTGGGCTCGCGATTCATGGGCAGACTCGCCGAACGGATCGGCCCCAAGGCGCCGCTGACGATCGGCTCGCTGGTTGCCGCGGCCGGTTATCTGCTGCTGATCAGAATCGACACTGAGGTCGACTATTTCAGCACGGTCTTCCCGGCGATCGTGGTCCTGTCGTTCGGCATGGCCGGCGCGGTCGCGCCATTGACGACGGCGGTGCTGGGCTCGGTCGATGCGCGCTACACAGGCACCGCCTCGGGCTTCAACAGCGCGGTCTCGCGCACCGGCGGGATGATCGCGACGGCGCTGGTCGGCGCCGTGATCGCGAGCCACGGCGCGGCATTGCTGTCGTCCTTCCGCTTTGCCGCTGGCATCGGCGCCGGCCTCGCGCTTGCCGCCGCCGCCAGCGCCCTCTTGCTGCTGCGCGCGAGCGCGCGTGATGATCGCTTGCCAGCAAACGAGCGAAGCTGAACAAGTCCGGGGATGAACCGCGTCTTCCTCGAGCTCAACGACATTTCGAAGCACCATAAGGGCATGGCGGCGCTCGACCATGTCAGCCTCTCGATCAAAACCGGGACGTTCGTCGCGCTGGTCGGTCCGTCCGGGTCCGGCAAGACCAGTCTGCTCAAGGCGATCAACCGCCTGATCGAGCCGGACGAAGGCTCAGTCACGATCGACGGCGTCGAGGTGCGCCAGGTGCCGGTCGCGGCGCTGCGCCGCGCGATCGGCTACGCGTTCCAGGGGATTGGGCTGTTCCCGCATATGACGGTCGCGGAAAATATCGCGCTGGTGCCGCGGCTGACCGGAATTGCGGAAGCGCAGCGCGCCGCGCGGGTCGCCGAATTGCTCGACTTGGTCGCGCTGCCCCAGGATTTCGCGCCGCGTTACCCGCACGCGCTCTCCGGAGGCCAGGCGCAGCGTGTCGGCCTGGCGCGAGCGCTGGCCGCGCAGCCGCGGCTGATGCTGATGGACGAGCCGTTCGGCGCCCTCGACCCGGTCACGCGAGACGAGCTCGGCGCCGCCTATCGCGCGCTCCACGACCGCCTCGGCCTGACGACGATCATGGTCACGCACGACATCAGCGAAGCCTTGCTGCTCGCCGACCGGATCGTGGTGCTGATCGCCGGCACGATCCGCGCCGACGCCCCGCCGGCGACGCTGATCGGCGGCCATGACGATCCGGCCGTACAGGCGCTGATCGACGTGCCCAAGCGGCAGGCAGCGCGGCTCGCCGCGCTTGGCCAGCGCTCATGAGCCCGGCGCTCGCGCAAGCACTCGCCGATCTGCCAAGCCTGATCCGCGCGCATGTCGTGCTGAGCGGTGCATCGCTGGGCATCGCAATCCTGGTCGGCCTGCCGCTCGCCTTGCTCGCTTCCACCGATCGCCGGTTGCGCGTTCCGCTGCTCGCCGTCACTGGCCTCGTCCAGACGATCCCCGCGCTGGCGCTGCTCGCGCTCTTCTATCCGATGCTGCTGCTCGTGGGCGATGTCACTGGAATGGCGCTGCCCGCGCTCGGCTTCCTGCCCGCGCTGATCGCGCTCAGCCTCTATGCCTTGCTCCCGATCGTCCGCAACTCGATCGCCGCGTTGCAGAGCCTCGATGCCGACATCATCGAGGCCGCCGACGGCGTCGGCATGACCCGCCGGCAGCGCCTGCTGCTAGTCGAGATGCCGCTCGGCGCGCCGGTGGTCCTCGCCGGCATCCGCACTGCGGCGGTGTGGACGATCGGCGCTGCGACGCTCGCCACCACGGTGGGCCAACCGAGCCTCGGCAATCTCATTTTTTCGGGGCTGCAGACCGAGAATTGGGTGCGCGTGCTGGTCGGCTGCGCCGCTTCGGCCGCACTGGCGCTGATTGCCGATGCGCTGCTCGCGCTGATCGAAACGGGGCTCGCCCGCCGCTCGCGCCGTCGGCTCGGTTTTGGGTTGGGCTTGCTCACCGCAGCACTGGCGACCGCGCTGATCGCCGGCGCATCGAGAGGCGCAGCGCAGCAGACGATCGTCGTCGGCGCCAAGAATTTCTCTGAGCAATATATCCTTGCGAGCCTGATCGAGGACCGGCTCGCGGCGGCGGGCTATCGGGTCGAGCGGCGCGACGATCTCGGCTCGGCGGTCGCCTATCGTGCGCTCGCGGCCGGCGATGTGGATGTCTACGTCGACTATACCGGCACCTTGTGGACCAACGTCCTCGGCCGCAGCGACACGCCGCCGGCGGCGGCGATGCGTGCGGCACTGACCCGCGATCTTGCCGCGCGCGATGGCGTGCGCCTCCTCGGGCCGCTCGGCTTCGAGAATGCCTATGCGCTGGCGATGCGCCGTGAGCGCGCGCGTAGCCTCGGCATCACCTCAATCGCGGACCTCGCCCGCGCCGCGCCGCGCCTCCGCCTGGCGAGCGACATCGAATTCCTCAGCCGGCCCGAGTGGCGCTCGGTGGAACGCGCCTATGGCCTGCGCTTCGCCGACCAAAGATCGTACAATCCGACCTTCATGTATCGCGCGATCGCCGACGGCAGCGCCGACGTGCTGTCGGCTTTTTCATCCGACGGCCGGATAGAGGCGCTCGGGCTCGTCACGTTGAGCGATCCGCGCGGGGCGCTGCCCAATTATGATGCAGTGCTGCTGCTTTCGCCGCGGGTTGCGAGCGACGCGCGCCTGGCCAGCGCGCTACGGCCGCTGATCGGCGTGATCCCAATCGAGACGATGCGGCGCGCCAATCTGATGGTCGATCGCGATGCCGACAAGGCGACGCCGCAGCAGGCCGCGCGCTGGCTGCTCGCGCGCATCGATGCGCCGCGCTGACAAACGCGCCGAAATCGCTGCTTCGATCGACCAGGATCAAGCGGCCGCTTGATTGAGGCGGGCCTTTCGCCTTAGCTGCACATCTTGACCGTCAACGCCTTCTCCTTGACTGCCGCCCGCGCCCGAGCGCCGATCGCGATCGCCGCCTCAGCCATCGTCTGGCTGGCGATGCTGATCGGCGGCGGCCGCGGTTCGGCGCTCGACGTTGCGCTTGCGCGCGCGCTCTATGTCGGCGGCAACGACACTTTGACGCGCAACGCGATCCTGTTCACCGAGATCGGCAGCGGCGTCGTGCTGCTCCCGCTCGCGCTGCTCGTCACTGCTTTCCTGGCGTGGCGGCGGCGGCGGCGGGCGGCCCTGTTCCTGATCATGGTGATCGGGGGGCGCTTCCTGGTCGAGCTGCAGAAGGCGGTGATCGCGCGACCCCGGCCCGACGAATCGCCGCACCTCGCCGCTGTCCATTCGCTCGCCTTCCCGAGCGGGCATGCCGCCAATGCGATGATCACCGCCCTCGCGATCGCACTGCTTCTCCCGGTTCGGCAGCGCAATCGCGCGATCGCGGTCGGCATCGGCATCGCGCTCGCGCTCCAGATCGGCGCGAGCCGGGTGATGCTTGGCGTGCATTGGCCGAGCGACGTGGTCGGCGGCTGGGCGTTCGGGCTGATGTGGGTGATCCTCTGCATGCGGCTCGCCAGCGTCAGGCCCGATACCGAAGCCGTCACGACTCGCTAGATCGGCCGTCCTCACGGAAATTTGAGGTGGGTCGGGGAACGGCCGCGCCGCTCCGCGATTGTCTCGGCAAAGGAGAAGAGACATGGAAAATCCGCGCACCGACGCCGCCAGGAGCCATGACGACAAGGACATCATCGACGAGGCCACCGACGAAAGCGGCGTGCATTTCGGCGGCTCGAGCGGCGGCAATCTCCAGCGCGACATCGGCTCGCGCGCGGAAGCGAAGGCACCCGAGCGAGGCGAGGAGATCGAACGTGTCCGCGACAAGGACAAGCCCGAGGAGGCCGATCTTCCGCGCTACAACGAGCGCTGAAGTGATTTCTAGTCAGGTGGGAGCACCTGACGGCTCGGAAATCACGGAAAACAAAAGGAAAGCAAGACTCAATCCCGGTTCAACCAACCGGGATTGAGTCTAGAGCAAGCGCGCAGCAGGATTGTCTATAGGCGCCGGAAAACGAGCATGAGGTTGTTGGCCGGCATCTCGACGAGGCGTTCGAATCGCAAGCCTTGCGTTTCCGCCTCGGCCGTGACGATGGCGACATCGCGCAGGCCCCAGTCCGGGTTACGCGCACGCAGCGACTGATCGAACGCGAGGTTGCTTGGGGCGGTCGGCACGCCCTCGCGCAGATAAGGCCCGTAGAGGACCAGCGGCGCCCCGCTCGGAAGCAACCGCGCCGCGCCGCGCATCAAGCCCTGCGTCGCCTGCCAACGGCTGATGTGGACCATGTTGGTGCACAAGATCGCGTCGGCGCGGGCCACCGGCCAGGGCTGCCCCTCGGCGTCGATCCGCAGCGGTGCCTCGAGATTGTCGAGTCCTGCTTGCTCGCGCCATGCATCGATCGCGGCCAACGCCTCCCGATCGGGGTCGCTCGGCTGCCAACGCAGCTTGGGAAAGCATTCGGCGAAGAATGCCGCATGCTCGCCCGTCCCGCTCGCCAGCTCGAGCACCAGCCCCTGCTCGGGCAGGACATTGCGCAAGACCTCGGCAATCGGCTCGCGGTTGCGGCGCGCGGCCGGCGAAGAAGGCGGCTGATGCAATGTCTCTGCGGTCCCTTTATTCCGCCGCCTGCGCCCGCTCGGGCTCGCGATAGACGAGCACCGGCTTACGCGCCGCCTGGGTCTCGTCGAGCCGGCGGCGGGGGGCGTGGACCGGCGCCGCCTTGAGCGCGCGATCGCCGCTCTTGGCCCGTTCGGCCACCGATCGCATCGCGGCGATGAACTGGTCGAGCGCGGCCTTGCTCTCGGTCTCGGTCGGCTCGACCAGCATCGCGCCGTGGACGACGAGCGGGAAATACATCGTCATCGGGTGGAATCCCTCGTCGATCAGGCCCTTGGCGAGATCGAGCGTGGTGAAGCCTTCCGCGAAACCCTGATCGCTGAACAACGCCTCGTGCATGCACGGGCCGCTGTCTCCGAACGGCGCGTCGAGCACATCGTCCAATTGGCGCAGCACATAATTGGCGTTGAGGACGGCGTCGCCCGAGACCTGGCGCAGCCCGTCGGCGCCGTGGCTGAGGATATAGGCAAGCGCGCGCGTGAACATGCCCATCTGCCCGTGGAACGCGACCATGCGGCCGAAGGTCGAACCATGATGCTCCTCGGCGCTCTCTTCCTCGACGAGGGCATAGCTCTCGCCGCGCCGCTCGACGAAGGGCAATGGCGCGAACGGCGTCAGCGCCGCCGAGAAGACCACCGGTCCCGAGCCCGGCCCGCCGCCGCCATGCGGAGTCGAGAAGGTCTTGTGGAGGTTGATGTGCATCGCATCGATGCCCAGGTCCCCCGGCCTGACCCGGCCGACGATCGCGTTGAAATTCGCGCCGTCGCAATAGACCAAGCCGCCGGCAGAGTGGACCGCCTCGGATATGGCGATCATGTCCGGCTCGAACAGGCCACAGGTATTGGGATTGGTGATCATCACCGCCGCGACATCGGGGCCGAGGCGCTGCTTGAGCGCATCGAGATCGACACGCCCGCGCGCGGTCGCCGGGATGTTCTCCACTCGATAGCCGGCGAAGGCGGCCGTTGCGGGGTTGGTGCCATGGGCGCTCTCCGGGACCAGGATCACCTCGCGCGCGTCGCCGCGCGCCTCGAGCGCCGAGCGGATCGCGAGCAGCCCGCACAATTCTCCATGCGCGCCGGCCTTCGGGCTCATCGCTACGCTGTGCATGCCGGTCAGCTTGACCAGCCATTCGCCGAGGATCGCAATCACCGCGAGCGCGCCTTTGACCGTATCGACCGGCTGCAGCGGATGGATGTCGGCGAAGCCCGGCAGGCGCGCGATCTTCTCGTTGAGCCGTGGATTATGCTTCATCGTGCATGATCCCAGCGGGAACAGGCCAAGATCGATCGCATAATTCTGCCGGCTGAGGCGCGTGTAATGGCGCACCGCCTGAGGCTCCGAAAGGCCCGGAAGACCGATCGCCCTGTTGCGCTCGAGCCCGCCGAGCCGACGCTCCGACTGGCGCACCGGCTCGATGTCGACGCCGGTCCCATCCTCGGCATCCATCTCGAAGATGAGCGGCTCCTCGAGCATCAGCGCGCGATTGCCAGTGAAGGTCGCGGGCGCCTCGACATCATCTGCCTCAGGGCGCGTCGGCCGTCCTTCGCGGTTCATGCTCATGCTTCATTCTCCGAGCCCAAGGTTTCGGTCAGCGCGGCGGCCAGCGCCTCGACATCCTCATCGGTGACGATTTCCGTGACCGCCACGACAAGGCCGTTGGCGAGCGCCGGCTCGTCCGGAAACAGCCGCCCGAGCGAGACTCCGCCAAGCACGCCCTTGTCCGCCATCGCGCGGACCACCGGCCGCGCCGGCCGGCTCAGCCGCAATGTGAATTCGTTGAAGAACGGGCCGTTCACCAGCTCGACGCCGTCGACCCGGCTCAGCCGCTCGGCGGCGGCGGCCGCGCGATCATGGTTGACCTCGGCGAGCTGCCGCAGGCCGTTCTCGCCAAGCAAGGTGAGGTGGATCGAGAAAGCGAGCGCGCACAAGCCGCTGTTCGTGCAGATGTTCGATGTCGCCTTCTCGCGGCGGATATGCTGCTCGCGGGTCGACAAGGTCAGCACGAAACCGCGCCGCCCGTCGGCATCGACCGTCTCGCCGGCCAGCCGCCCCGGCATCTGCCGGACATATTTCTCGCGCGTCGCGAACAGCCCGACATAGGGCCCGCCGAAATTGAGCCCGACACCGATCGCCTGGCCCTCGCCGACGACGATGTCGGCGCCCATTTCGCCGGGCGATCGCAGCAGGCCGAGCGCGACCGGTTCGGTGACCACCGCGATCAGCAGCGCGCCCTTGGCATGGGCGCGTTCCGCCAGCGCCGACAGATCGAAGACATGGCCCAGGATGTTGGGATATTGGACGACGACCGCACTGGTCTCTTCGTCGATCGCCGCGAGCAGGCGTTCGCTGTCGTCGCCGGGAGCGCCGTCGGTGAGCGCGGGCATTGCGATATCGAGCCGGTCGCCGGTGAAGCGCGCCATCGTCCTGGCGACGGCGACATAATGCGGATGGAGGCCGGCGGAGAGGAAAGTCTTGTCCCGCCGGGTGATCCGCCGCGCCATGCTGATTGCCTCCCAGCAGGCGGTCGAGCCGTCGTACATCGAGGCATTGGCGACGTCGCATCCGTAGAGGCGCGCCACCTGCGTCTGGAATTCGAACAGCGCCTGCAGCGTGCCCTGGGCGATCTCGGGCTGATAGGGCGTGTAGCTGGTCAGGAACTCGCCGCGCTGGATGAGGTGATCGACGCTCGCCGGAATATGGTGCTTGTAGGCGCCGCAGCCGAGGAAGAACGGCGCCTCTCCGGCGGCCAAATTCTGCCGCGCCAGCGCCCCGAGCTGCCGCTCGACGGAAAGCTCGCTGGCATGATCGGGCAGCCCCTCGATCGCGCTGCCGAGCCGCGCTGCCTCGGGCACGTCGACGAACAGATCGTCGATCGAGCCGGCACCGATCGCTCGGAGCATCTCCTGCCGGTCGGCTTCGGCAAGCGGAAGGTAACGCATTCAGGACTCCCTTTGTGGGGCGGAAAAGTGATCGGACCCGCTCATGCCGGCTTCACCATCGTGAAGCGCAGCCGGACATAATCGGCGAACCAGCTGCCGTCCGGCCGGCGGAGCTTCGGCGCGAGGCGCTGCTCGATCGCTTCGGCGACGACGGCGCGTTGCTCGTCCGGAACGCGCGCAACGTCGAGCCAGCCGGCGCGGAATGTCTTCACCCAGGCGGAGACGCCATCCGGCAGATCGGTCTCGCGCGGAATGAGATTGGCCTGGATGCCGGTGAAACCCGCGCCGGCATAGACCCGCGAAAAGTCTTCGGGGGTCGGATAATATTGCGAATCCTGCGCGGGCAGCGAATAGCCCCGCGCGATCAGCTCGTCCCTGATCCCCTGGCGCAGGATCGCGACATTGCCGGCGCCGCCGAGCTCGCCGACGAACCGCCCGCCCGGCTTGAGCGCGCGAAAGGCACCGGCGGCCACCGCATCGGCATCCGGCATCCAGTGCAGCGCGGCATTCGAAAAGACGGCATCGAACTCGGCATCGAAATCGAGCGCCTGGCCATCGGCGAGACGGGCATCAAGCCCGCGCGCGCGGGCCGCCGCGACCATCTCCTGGGACGCATCGACGCCGACAACCGTCGCCCCGGTTTCGACGATCCGCTCGGTGAGCACGCCGTCACCGCAACCCAGATCGAGGATCCTCTCGCCGGGCCGGGGGTCGAGCAGCGCCAGCACCGGCGCCCCAAGCGCGGGCACGAAGCCGGCGTGGCGGGCATAATCCGAAGCAGACCAGCGCGAGGCGGAAGCGGCTGTCATTGGCTTTCGCAAAACGCCTTATATTGATCGGCATCCATCAGCCCGCCGAGCTCCTCGGGGTCGCTGAGGCGAAGCCTGTAGAACCAGCCTTCGCCCTCGGCATCGCTGTTGACCAGCGCCGGATCGTCGACCAGGGCCTGATTGCCCTCGATCACCGTGCCGCTCGCCGGCGCATAGACGTCCGACGCCGCCTTGACCGATTCGACCACGGCCACCTCGCCGCCCCTGCTGACCGCCGCACCGGCTGCAGGAACCTCGACGAACACGATGTCGCCGAGCTGGGCCTGCGCAAAATCGCTGATCCCGACCGTCGCGACGTCGCCGTCGACACTGATCCATTCATGTTCCTTGGTGAAGTAGACGGTCATCAAGCGGCTCCTTTGCGGTGGTAGCGGTGCGGAACGAAAGGCAGCGCCACGACCCGGGCGTCGAACAGCTTGGCGCGCTGGCTGAGCTTGATCGCGGTTCCGGGCGCGGCCATCGCCAGCGGCACATAGGCCATTGCGATCGGCGCCTCGAGCATCGGCGAGAAGCCGCCGCTCGTGACTCTTCCGACCTCGCTGCCTTCATCGTCGACCACGATCGCGCCCTCGCGGACCGGCTGACGGCCTTCGACGGCAAGCCCGACACGGCGGACGATCGGACCCTGCTCGAGCTCGCTCAGGATGCGCGCGGCGCCCGGGAAGCCGCCTTCGGCGCGGCGGCGCTTCGAGATTGCGAAGGCGAGATCGGCTTCGATCGGGGTGGTGCGCTGGTCGAGATCGTGCCCGTAGAGCGGGAGCCCCGCCTCGAGCCGCAGCGAATCGCGGGCGCCCAGCCCGACCGGTTTCACCTCCGGCTGATCGGCGAGCAGATCGGCGATCCGCTCCGCATCGCGCGCGGCGACGGAGATTTCGAAACCGTCCTCGCCGGTATAGCCCGAGCGGCTGATCCAAGCCGGGCTTCCGTCGAGCTGGAACAGCGCGGCGGTCATGAAGTCGAGCGCCTCGGTGCCCGGCGCGAGGCGCGCGATCACCGCGCCGGCCTGGGGGCCCTGCAACGCGAGCAGCGCCTGCTCCTTCATATGATCGACAACGACTCCGGGGAGCCGGGCCTGCAGATAGGCGATGTCCTGTTCCTTGGTCGCGCCGTTGACGACCATGTAGAAATGGTCGCCGCGCCGCGTGACCATCAGATCATCGACGATGCCGGCTTCCTCGTTGAGCAGCAAAGAATAGCGAAGCCGCCCTTCCTTGAGCAAAGCGATATCGGCCGGAAGCAGGCTCTCAAGCGCGGAATCGAGGTAGCGGCCGGCGATATGGAGCTGGCCCATGTGGCTGACGTCGAACAGGCCCGCGGATTCGCGGGTCCAGCGATGTTCGGCGATGATCCCTTCATATTGGACCGGCATGGCATAGCCGGCGAACGGAACCATGCGCGCGCCATGCGCCCGATGCCAGCCATCGAGGGGGAGAATCTTCTCGGCTTCGGCCATATCGTCTCCAGCGTCAGTCGTCAGCAGCATCGGAACGCGGTCCGCGCCGGACCGTGCCAATCTCCAATGCCCCCTCTGTCGCTGGCCCTGAGAGCTTTCGCGCGCCTTATCGGCGGCTTACCCCTTCGGTGGGATGCTCGCGCATCCGCTTTCCAGAGTGTCTTATGGCCGGGCGGTCCTTCGTACCTGAGAGATTCCGGGGCGGTTGCTCCTTCGGCGGCGGTGGGCCTTGCGGCCCGCCACGCTCTCCCGCGCGGTCACCCGGCGATGTGCTGCCGGCGACGTGGCTGCTGTGGCGAGCCGCCCCGCCGGAGTCAATTCGTTACAGTGATTTCAAGTCAGGTGGCATCACCTGACGACCCGGAAATCACGGAAAACAAAAGAAACTTAGACTCAATCCGGTTGAGGGATTGAGTCTAAGCATGATCAATTGGCAGCGGCGCGACGCGCGCGCGGGGCGACGGCAATCGCCGGTCGGCTTTAGCGCCGCGCGTTGTAGACGAGCTGCTCTGGTGTCAGCTGGAAACCGACCAGCAGCTCGAAGCTGGCGCGGCTGACGGCGGCGCGCACCTTCGGATCGGACATCGGATCGAGCGCCGCATCGGCGTCTCCCGGCTTTCGCTCGCGCGTGATCTCGCGGCGGATGTCGTCGGGCAACGTCGCCGCCGAGCGCAGCACCTGGGCACTGGCCGAGCCGGCGCTGCTCGCGCGCAGCGCACCGTCGGCGAAATGAAGCGCGACCCGTCCAAGCCGCTTCGAGACGACGTTGCTGCCGCCCTGAACGACCGTCGCGAAATAGGGGAGCACCACGTCGCGCGGTCCGCTCGCGTTGCGGCGCTGCGCCTGCACCTCGAACGTCGCGTTCGAGACGAGATGCTCGGCGCCCTCGGTGCAGGTACTGCGCACGTTGGTCATCGTCGCCACCACATCGATCGCGCTCGCATCCTGGCTGGACGGCGGGTTGAACAAGGTGATGTCGCCGGTTCCGGCCGGAATCGCGACCGCGGGACAGGCGGAGCGGACGACGGTGATGCCGGCGCTCGTAAGCTCGCCCTCCCTGGAGCAACCAGCCAGCAGGAACGAGAGCAGGGCGGATCCGAGCAGGGTGGCTTTGGCCACCTTGTTCTTGGTGGCGCAGGCGTTGATCACAATCTTTCGTCCTCAAACTCAGCGGCGATGCACCGCCCTATGCGACGCCGCGGATCATAGGAAGCGGCTTTGAACGCTGCAAGCGATGACCGGCGTGGTGGTGAGCCGATCTGTGCCCGATCTGTGGACGCCGCCGCGGGTTGCGGGTAGACACCCGCCATGGCGCAAACCGATGCTCCTCCCCTCACCGGGCTGCCCCCGCTGACCTTGCTGATCGCCGCGCCACGCGGCTTTTGCGCGGGGGTCGATCGGGCGATCCGGATCGTCGAGCTGGCGATCGAGCGCTACGGCGCGCCGGTCTACGTGCGTCACGAGATCGTCCACAACAAGTTCGTGGTCGACGACCTGCGCGCCCGCGGCGCCGTCTTCGTCAAGGAGCTCGACGAGGTCCCCGACGGCGTGCCGGTCGTCTTCTCGGCACATGGCGTGCCCAAAGCCGTACCCGCCAAGGCCGCGGAGCGCGGGCTCGACTATCTCGACGCCACCTGCCCCTTGGTCTCGAAGGTTCACCGCCAGGCCGAACGGCATGTCGCCAACCACCGCCACATCCTGTTCATCGGCCATGCCGGCCACCCCGAGGTGATCGGCACGTTCGGCCAGGTCGAGCCGGGCCAGATCACGCTGATCGAAAGCGCCGAGCAAGCGGAGACGATCGTACCGCCGCCCGGCGGCGAGCTCGCCTATCTGACGCAGACGACCTTGTCGGTCGACGACACAGCGGAGATCGTCGCGATCCTCGAACGCCGCTTCCCGCACATCCAGCGGCCGATCGGGGAGGACATCTGCTATGCGACGTCGAACCGTCAGGCGGCGGTCAAGGAAATCGCCAGCCACGCCGATGCTGTGCTTGTGATCGGCGCTCCCAACAGCTCCAATTCGGTGCGCCTGGTCGAGGTCGCCGAGCGCGAGGGCGTGCGGGCCCGCCTGATCGCGCGGGCAAGCGACATCGAGCTTGAATGGCTCGCCGGGGTGCGCCGGCTGGGCATCACCGCAGGCGCCTCGGCTCCCGAGATACTCGTGCGCGAGGTCGTCGACTTCCTGCGTGCTCATTTCGAGGTCGTCGAGGAGCCGGTGCAGGGCGTCGAGGAGCGGATCGTCTTCAAGCTGCCGCGCGGGCTCGAAGCCGCCTGAACCGCAGACGATGGCCGATGTCGAGATTTTCACCGATGGCGCGTGCAAGGGCAATCCAGGCCCGGGAGGCTGGGGCGCGATCATCCGCTCGGGCGCGCGCGAGCGCGAGCTCGCGGGCGGCGAACCTCTGACCACCAACAACCGGATGGAGCTGATGGCCGCGATCCGCGCGCTCGAGGCGCTCAAGCGGCCATGCCGCGTGACCTTGACCACCGACAGCGTCTACGTCCGTGACGGGATCACCAAATGGATCCACGGCTGGCAGCGCAACGGCTGGCGGACCGCGGACAGGAAGCCGGTCAAGAATGCCGATCTGTGGCAGGAGCTGCTCGACGCCGCCCGGCCGCACCAGATCGACTGGCAGTGGGTGAAGGGTCATGCCGGCCATCCCGAGAACGACCGCGCCGACCGCTTGGCCTGCGATGCCGCCGCTCAGTTCGTGAAGCGCGTCGCCAGATAAGGCGATGGATCAATCTGTGCGACCATCGGGTCGGGCGCCTCGCGGAGCAGCAGGCCGGCGGCGAGCTTCGCGGCAGCCGGCGCGGTCTGGATGCCGAAGCCGCCCTGCCCCGCGCACCAGAAGAAGCCAGGCGCGCTCTCGGCATAGCCATAGACCGGCAACCGGTCCGGTGCGAAGCTCCTGAGGCCGGCCCATTTATGCTCGATCCTCTCGATCCGCCAGTCGACGACCCGCTGCAGGCGATCGATCGCGAGCGCCACATCATATTCCTCGGCCGCCGCGTCGCACGCCGCGCACGCGGTCTCGTCATGCGGGCTGAGCCACAGGCGACCCGCCTCGGGCTTGAAGTAGAAACGGCCGAGCGCGTCGATCACCAGCGGCAGCTCGGCCGGAACCGGCGGATCGACGCGAAGCTGCACGATTGTTCGCCGATAAGGCTGGATCCCGATCGGGCGCAGTCCCGCCATCGCGGCGACAGAGTCCGCCCACGCCCCGGCGGCATTGACCACCACTTCCGCCTCGATCGGGCCTTGCCGCGTCTCCAGCCGCCAGCCGCTCGGCAGGCGGTGGATCGCGGTCACGGGCGCGTCAACGACCAGCTCCGCCCCGAGCCGGCGCGCAGCCTTGAGATAGGCGCCGTGAAGCGCCGCGACGTCGATGTCGCTGCAGCTGGGCTCGGCAAGTCCGCTCTGCCAACCGGGCCTTAGACCCGGGATATGGCGTTCGAGCTCGGCACGCCCGAGCCGTTCGAGCGTGATGCCGGACGCCGCGAATTCGCGCTGCATCGCCTCAAGCGCGGCTTCCTCCCCTGCCTCGACCAGCGAGATCGCACCGCGCGGGCGTAGAAACGAACTTTCGTGAAAGCCGGCGGGCGGGTCGCGGAGAAAACCCCCCGATGCCGTGGTGAGCGGCTGGACGAGCGGACCGCCGTAGCTTTCCGACCAGAAAGCCGCGGAGCGCCCGGTCGCGTGATAGCCGGGATGCGCTTCGGCCTCGATCAGCAGCAGCGTTGCGCGTCCGCCGATCTCGGCGGCGAGGCTCGCGCCGGCCATGCCGGCACCAATGATCGCGACGTCGCTCCGCCGGGGCGTCACGGCTTCGATCCCGGCTGGATCAGCACGGCAGCGACGATGGGTCGGTTAACGGCATTTAATTTCATCGGGCGTGGTTACGGTTTTGAAAGCAACGGCGTCTACAGACGTAAACCATGTTGGGGCATCTCGCTGAAATTCTGGTCGGCATTCTCGCCGTTTTGATCCTTATCGCAGCGGCGTGGGACGTGCGCACGCGTACCATTCCCAACTGGCTCAACGGAGCCATTGCCGTGTTGGCCATCCCCTTCTGGTGGGCATCTGGCCTGGATCTGTGGCCCGACGTCGCCCTCCAGATCGGGATCGCGCTCGCGGTGTTCGGCCTGTTCACCATTGCCTTCGCCTATGGCGCGATGGGCGGCGGGGACGTCAAGATGGTCGGCGCTCTCGCCTTGTGGCTGCCGCCCGCAGCGGTCGTGATGATGCTGATCATCATGTCGCTTGCCGGAGGGGCCCTGACCGCCGTGATGCTGGTGCGGCATCGCGTCAGCAAGGCTCAGCATCAACTCGAGATTCCTTACGGGGTCGCGATCGCCATGGCCGGGATTTGGCTAATTGGCGAACGTTTTCTTAACCAATTTGCGTGATGGGTAACATCGGGTTTCACTCGGACCCAACAGGAGGCGATCGTCGTCATGGATGTTAAAAAGCTCGTGCTACTGATCGGAGCGCTCGTGATCGCGGCGGTGACCGCCGTGATGGCGAAAAACTTGTTCAGCGGGGCAAGCGCTCCTCAGGTCCAGGCGGCGCCCGTGGTTCCGGCAGGTCCCGAAGTCCTTGTCGCGACACGCTCCCTCCCGGTCGGAACGATCATCGACGCAGAGGCGCTGCGCTACCAGATTTGGCCGCAGGGCCTCGTCCAGCCCGCCTACTTCATCAAAGGCGAGGGAAACTCTGATCCCAGCGCGCTGATCGGCACCGTCGTGCGCAACGAAATCAGCGCCGGCCAGCCGCTGACGCAGGGCTCGCTCATCAAGCCGGGCGAGCGCGGCTTCCTTGCCGCGGCGCTTGGGCCGGGCATGCGCGCGATCACCGTTCCGGTGTCCAACATCAGCGGCGTCGCCGGCTTCGTTTTCCCGGGTGACCGGGTGGACATGGTCCTGACCCAGCAGGTCGGCGGCGGCGAAGGCCCCCCTCTCAAGGTTTCCGAGACCATCCTGCGCAACCTGCGCGTGCTCGCCACCGACCAGCGCACCAACGCTGCCGGCGAAGACGGCAAGCCCGAAGTGCGCAGCGCCGCCTCGGTCACGCTCGAAGCCACTCCGAAAATCGCCGAAAAGATCTTGGTCGCGCAGACCATCGGGTCGCTGTCGCTGTCGCTGCGCTCGATCGCCGACAACACGGCCGAGCTGGAGCGCGCGATCGCTGCCGGCGAGATCGAAGTCCCGAAGAGCGACGATCCGAACGCCGAGAAGCGCATGCTGCTCGCGATCGCCAACAAGCCAATCGACACTACCCCCACCTTCACCGTCGGCGGCGACGTCTCGCGCTACCAGCGCCGGACCGTCCCGGTGGCAAAGCAGGAAGGCGGCTCATCCGACCAAAGCAGCATACCGGGCGCGGCCCTTGGACCAGTGGTCCGTGTCGCGCGGGGCAATGCTCCTGTCCTCATCGTTCCGCTGGGAGCCAAGTAAGATGAAAAAGCGTATCTTGAGCCATACCGTCGGGACGGCATTGTCGGCCGTGCTGGCACTCGGTATCGCCGCCACCAGCTCGGCTCCGGTCCAGGCGCAGACCAACGCGGTGCGCCCGACGAGCGAAATCGTGATCAGCGCCGGCACCGGCCGCCTCGTCCGCCTCAACGGCACGATGTCGGATCTGTTCGTCGCCGATCCCAATATCGCCGACGTCCAGGTGCGCTCGGCGAACCAGCTCTATATCTTCGGCAGGGCGCCCGGCGAGACCACCATCTACGCCACCAACAAAGCCGGCAAGGTGGTCTATTCGGCCAGCGTCCAGGTCGGCTCGAACACCGCGTCGGTGGGGCAGTTCCTCCGCACCGCGATGCCCGAAGCCCGTATCCAGGCAACGCCGATGAACGGTGTCATCCTGCTCACCGGCACGGTCGCCAAGCCCGAGGACGCCGAGGAGGCGGCCCGGATCGTCCAGGCCTATGTCGGCCCTGCGAGCAAGATCGTCAGCCGCATCAAGACCGCGACGCCGCTGCAGGTCATGCTCAGGGTCCGCTTCGCCGAGGTCAGCCGCTCGCTGGTCAAGGAAGTAGGCGTCAACCTGCTTAGCCGCGACACGACCGGCGGCTTCCTGTTCGGGATCGGCTCGGGTGCTCGTTCGCCCGGAACAATCACCGACATGGCGACGACCTTTCCGATGATGGACGCCTCGAGCCTGTACAATCTGCCGGCGGGCTCGGTCAGGCTTCCGTTCAATCCCGCCAATGGCCAGTTCGTTACGTCGCCGGGAACGCAATATACGTTCGACAAGGTCCTCGGAAAAACGGTGCTCGGCGGCGCCGGAAGCTTGTTCGGCCTCGATATCCTTGCGGCGCTGGACCTTGCCGAGCAGGACGGCCGCGTAGCGACGTTGGCCGAGCCGACGCTGACCGCATTGTCGGGCGAAACCGCCAGCTTCCTCGCCGGCGGCGAGTTCCCGATCCCGATCTCGCAATCGCTTGGTTCGATCAGCGTCGAATATAAGCAATATGGCGTTGGCCTGGCGTTCACGCCGACCGTGCTCGCCGACGGCCGCATTTCGATGCGAGTCCGCCCCGAGGTGTCCGAGCTGTCCGACCAGGGAAGCATTCGTCTGAACGGCTTCCAGGTCCCTGCCCTCACCACCCGCCGTGCCGAAACGACGGTCGAGCTGGGCTCGGGCCAGAGCTTCGTGATCGGCGGCCTGCTGCGCAATTCGAGCAACAACAGCACGGACAAGGCGCCGTGGCTGGGCGATCTGCCCGTTCTCGGCGCTTTGTTCCGCTCGAACAGCTTCCGCCGCTCGGAAACCGAACTGGTGATCGTCGTCACGCCATATCTGGTGAAGCCGGTTTCCGATGATCAGATCGCGCTGCCGACCGACGGCTTCCGTACCGCGACCGATTTCCAGCGCGTGGTGCTTGATCAGGGCCACTCGAGCCGGACCGGGGAGCGGCGGCCAGGCGCCGTCATGGCGCCGCCGCAAGCGGTGCCGGCGCTGCCCGGGCCCTCGGCCGGGACCTTTGGGCCGGCCCCTGCCCCAGCCCCCGCCAATCAGCGTGCAGGAGCGCCGAGCGCTTCGCCCGCTCCCGGCTTCAACTTCTAACGTCGGGCCCGCCCCGCAAAGGACAGCATGACCATGGCACGCTTCACCAATACTGCCGCTCTCCTGATGGCCGGACTCGCCGTCAGCGGCTGCGGGATGAACTCCCGTACATCGCCCGTGCACTCCAACCGGAGCCTCTATTCGGAGAACCAGCCGGTCGTTCAGCGCACCGACTACGTGATCGACCTGGCAACCGGCGGCAATGGCATCCCGCACGCCGAGCTCGGCCGGCTTGCCGAATGGTATGATACGATGGGCCTTCGCTACGGCGACCGGATTGCGGTCGACAATCCTTATGGCGATGCCGGGGTCCGCGAGGATGTCGCAAGGGTCACGGCCGACTATGGCCTGCTGCTGAGCGACGCCGCGCCAATCACGGCGGGCGCCGTCCAACCAGGATTGGTCCGTGTGGTGGTGAGCCGCACGACCGCGAGCGTGCCGAGCTGCCCCAACTGGCGGCAAGCCAGACTGCCGGGCGCTGCGGTTTCGACCGCGTCCGAACACGGCTGCGCGACCAATTCGAACCTGGCCGCGATGATCGCCGATCCGAACGATCTGGTGCTTGGTCAAGAGGGCGCGGTTTCGGGCGATCCGGCCACCGCCGTCAAGGCGATCAAGCAATATCGCGATGCCCAGCCCACAGGGGCAAACGGCATCGAGAAGGTTACCACGTCAGGGGGGAAATGATGAACGCGCCGTTTCATGCTTCACGCGCAGCCGCACTGCGTGATCCCTTCACTGCCTTCGTGTGCGACGACGCGACCGCGGAAATGCTGCGGCCGATCGCGGTCGAGCACGGCTGGGCACCGGAGAAGGTCAACAAGGGCGGCCTGCGCAATGCCGTCCAGTCGCTGTCCGTTTCGGCCAGCCCGAACATCCTGTTCGTCGATCTGTCCGAATCGGGGGATCCGCTGAACGACATCAACGCGCTCGCGGAGGTCTGCGAACCGGGAACGGTCGTGATCGCGGCCGGCCAGGTCAACGACGTCCGCCTCTACCGCGACCTCGTCGCCAGCGGCATTCAGGATTATCTGCTGAAGCCGTTCAGCGCCGACCAGTTGCGCGATGCCTTCGCCAACGCGCAGATGACGATTTCCGGGCCTCGGCTGAACGAGCCTTCCGCCGAAAAGCCGCACGTCATGGCGGCGGTGATCGGCGTTCGCGGCGGCGTCGGCGCCTCGACGATCGCGACATCACTGGCGTGGCTGATGGGCGAGAAAGCCGGCCGCTCGACCTCGCTTCTCGATCTCGACGTCCATTTCGGCACCGGTGCTCTCGCGCTGGACCTCGAGCCGGGACGCGGCCTCACTGATGCGATCGAGAATCCAAGCCGTATCGACGGGCTGTTCATCGAACGCGCGATGGTCAGGGCCAATGAAAAATTGTCCGTCCTTTCGGCCGAAGCGCCGATCAATCAACCGATGCTGACCGATGGCGCAGCCTTCTTCCAGCTCCAGGAAGAGATGCGCAATGCGTTCGAAAGCACGGTGATCGACCTTCCGCGCGCGATGCTGGTGCAATATCCGCATCTCGTGCACGACGCGCACGTCACCGTCGTCGTCAGCGAGTTCACCCTTGCCGGCACCCGCGATACGATCCGAATTCTCTCCTGGCTCAAGACCAACGCACCGCAATCGCGCGTGATCATGGTCGCGAACCGGGTCGTGAACGGCGGCGTGCAGGAGATCAGCCGCAAGGATTTCGAGCAGTCGATCGAGCGCAAGGTCGACATCGTCATCCCGTTCGACCCGAAAGCGGCGTCGCAGGCGGCGAAGCTCGGCCAGCCGCTCGCCAAGGTCTCGGGCAATGCCAGGGTCTCGCAGCCGCTCGGCCAGTTGCTGACGATGACGGTCACCGCCGTCGACGCGCAGAACGAGGCCGAGGCGCCTGCCGGCGGCGGATCGCTGCTCGGCAAATTGAACTTCAAGTCGTTCGTTCCGATGAAGAAGGCCAAGGCGGCGGGTTGAGGCGCCTCGCCGACCGCCGCCAGGTAGAACGAAAAAGGGCCGCAGATGCCGATTACGACGATCGCATTATTGATGTTCGGGATGCTGGCCACGCTTGCGCTGGTCTATTTCGCGGTTGCCGGTCCTTCCGCGTCGAAAGCGCAGACGCGCCGGATCGAGGAACTGCGCGAGCGGCATAGCCGCTCGACCGAAGTTGCCGCCCAGGTCCAGATGAAGCGCATCCTCGGCCCGCGCGAGGCCAGCAAGATGGATACGCTCGCCCAGCGCTTCATTCCCAATCCCGCCTTGCTCCGCCACCGCATCGAGCAGACCGGCCGCGAGTGGACGCTTGCGCAATATGGCATGACCAGCCTCGGCATCGCGCTGATGGTGACGCTCGTCGTGGCGCTCAGGGGTGCGCCAATCTATTTGGCGATCGTGCTCGGCCTGTTCGCCGGTATCGCACTGCCGCACTTTTTCATCGGCAAGCTGATCAAGCGCCGGGTCGCCCAGTTCACCGTCCGCTTTCCGGACGCGCTCGAGCTGATGGTGCGCGGCCTGCGCTCGGGTCTGCCGATTTCCGAGACGATCGGGATCGTCGCCAGCGAGATCGGCGGTCCGGTCTCGGCCGAATTCCAGATCGTGTCGGACAAGATGAAGATCGGCCGAACGATGGAGGTGGCGCTTCAGGAGACGGCCGATCGCCTCAACACTCCGGAATTCCAGTTCTTCGTCATCACGCTGGCGATCCAGCGCGAGACCGGCGGCAACCTCGCCGAGACGCTCGCCAATCTCGCCGACGTGCTGAGGAAGCGTGCCCAGATGAAGCTCAAGATCCGCGCAATGTCTTCCGAGGCCAAGGCCTCGGCCTATATCGTCGGGTCGCTGCCGTTCATCGTATTCGGGCTGATCTGGATGTCCAACGGCCCCTATCTCGCCGGCTTCTTCACCGAGCCGCGGCTGATGATCGCCGGTGTCGTTGGCATCGTCTGGATGGGTATCGGCGTGTTCATCATGGCCAAGATGGTCAATTTCGAGATCTGAGCGGAAGGCGTTTCGAGCATGGCAGGGCCATCAGTAATGGGTATCGACGTGACGATGGTCGCGACCGGGCTTGCCGCGCTGGCGACCCTGTCGGTGATGACGGCCATCTATGCCGCGACGACGGTGCGCGATCCGATGGCCAAGAGGGTCAAGGCACTCAACGAGCGCCGCGAGCAGCTCAAGGCCGGTATCGTCGCTTCGACTTCGAAGCGCCGCAAGATCACCAACAAGAACGAGGCGGCGGACAAGGTCCGAAACGTCCTCAGCTCGCTCAAGATGCTTCAGGACGAGCAGGTCGTGAAGGCCCAGAGCAAGCTGATGCAGGCCGGCATCCGTTCCAAGGACCTCGCGTTCGTCGTCATTTTCGCGCGTTTCGTTCTCCCGGTGGTGATTGGCGGCTTCGTGATCGTCGGCGTCTATGTCCTCGACTGGTTTCCGGAATGGGGCGCCATCAAGAAATATCTGTTCGTCGCAGGCGCGCTGATCGGCTGCTACAAGGCGCCCGACATCTGGCTGGGGAACAAGATCTCGAAGCGCAGCGCCGCGATCCGCAAGGGATTGCCCGACGCGCTCGACCTGCTCGTGATCTGCGCCGAGGCCGGCCTCACCGTCGACGCGGCGTTCAACCGGGTCGCCAAGGAGCTCAGCAAGGCCTATCCCGAGCTCGGCGACGAGTTCGCGCTGACCTCGATCGAGCTTGGCTTCCTGACCGACCGGCGCACCGCTTTCGAGAATCTTGCCAAGCGCATCGACCTCGAAGCGGTCCGCGGCGTCGTCACGACGATGATCCAGACCGAGAAATACGGCACGCCGCTCGCGTCCGCGCTGCGCGTCCTCTCGGCCGAGTTCCGCAACCAGCGCATGATGCGCGCCGAGGAAAAGGCCGCACGCCTGCCGGCGATCATGTCGGTGCCGCTGATCCTGTTCATCCTGCCGACCCTGTTCATCGTCATTCTCGGCCCGGCAGCCTGCTCGCTCTCCGACGTCTTCAGCTAGAGCCTGCAGGCCAATACGGCAGCGGAACAATCGGGGGCCTCTGCTGATTGTCTTCGGACGATCAGCGGAGGTTTTTGTCCATGACGCCGTTCACCGTTCAACAATGGAGCATCGTAGCGCTCGTTTTCCTGCTCGGGCTGGTCTTGGGCATGTACATGCTCGCCGGCGGCCGGTGGAAGCGACGCTACCAGGAGGAACACGACCGCAACATCGCGCTCGAGGCGGAAAATGCGCGGTTGCGCACCGAGGCGCGCGAGATGGAATCGCTCCGTCACGCGGCGGCCAAGACGCCGCCGCCCGATGCACGCACGCCGCTATAGGTCGAGGAACGGCAGAGGCGCCCCCCTCCCTGGGTCGGATCAGGCCGCTCTTTCCCTGAGCGCCGCCTGCGCGGCGGCAAGCCGTGCGATCGGAACGCGATAGGGCGAGGCCGAGACGTAATCGAGGCCGATGCCGTGGCAAAAGGCGATCGAGGCGGCATCCCCGCCATGCTCGCCGCAGATGCCGAGCTTGAGGCCCGGCGCCGTGCTCCGGCCGCGCTCGGCGGCGATCGAGATCAGTTCGCCGACACCATCGGCATCGATCGTGACGAACGGATCGCGCGGATAGATGCCGTTCTCGATATATTGAGTGAGGAAGCGGCTGGCATCGTCGCGGCTGAGGCCGAGCGTCGTCTGGGTGAGATCATTGGTCCCGAAGCTGAAAAATTCCGCGTCTTCGGCGATGACCGCGGCCTGCAGCGCAGCGCGCGGCAGCTCGATCATCGTGCCGACCAGATAATCGACCGACTGGCCCGTCTCCTCGAAGACGGCCTTGGCGGTGCGGTCGATCAGCGCGCGGATGATCTTCAGCTCCGCCCCGGTCGACACCAGCGGCACCATCACCTCCGGCGTCGGAGCCGCGCCGCTGTCCCGCGCGACGGCGACGGCCGCCTCGAAGATCGCGCGGGCCTGCATCTCGTATATTTCGGGATAGGTGATGCCGAGCCGGCAGCCGCGGTGCCCGAGCATCGGATTGAACTCGTGCAGCTCGGTGACTCGGCGCTTGAGGGTCTCGACGCTCACGCCGGCGGCTTGCGCCACTGCTTCGAACTCGTCCTCGCCGTGCGGCAGGAATTCGTGCAGCGGCGGATCGAGCAGCCGGATCGTCACCGGCAGGCCGGCCATGATCTGGAAGATCTCGACGAAGTCGCTGCGCTGCTCGGGAAGCAATTTCTCGAGCGCGGCACGCCGGCCGGCCTCGCTGTCGGCGAGGATCATCTGGCGGACGTTGATGATCCGCGCCGCGTCGAAGAACATATGCTCGGTCCGGCACAGGCCGATGCCTTCGGCACC
Source organism: Sphingomonas sp. (assembly GCF_036677245.1). GTDB lineage: Bacteria > Pseudomonadota > Alphaproteobacteria > Sphingomonadales > Sphingomonadaceae > Allosphingosinicella. Next base: position 78,539 of record NZ_JAKFCG010000068.1, on the reverse strand, counting down.
GAACTCGCGCGCGGTGCGGCAGTCCGCCGGCGTCTCGGCATTGGCCCGGACCCGCAGCCGGCGGACGTTGTCGGCCCAGCCCATCAGCCCGCTGAAATCGCCGGTCAGGCTCGGCTGGATGGTCGGCACCGCGCCAAGCATCACCTCGCCGGTCGACCCGTCGATCGTGACCGTATCGCCCTCGCGCACCTCGACCGAGCCGACCTTCATCACCTTGGTGGCATAATTGATCGAAAGACTGCCCGCGCCGCTGACGCACGGCCGCCCCATGCCGCGCGCCACGACGGCGGCGTGGCTGGTCATGCCGCCGCGCGCGGTGAGAATGCCCTGCGCGGCGTGCATGCCGTGGATATCCTCGGGCGAGGTCTCGATGCGGATCAGGATCACGGCTTCGCCGAGCGCGGCGTGGCGTTCAGCGGTATCGGCGTCGAACACCGCCTGGCCGCAGGCCGCGCCCGGCGATGCCGGAAGGCCCTTGGCGATGACGTTGCGCGGCGCATCGGGATCGAGCGCCGGATGGAGAAGCTGGTCGAGCGCGGCCGGATCGACCCGGAGGATCGCCTCTTCCTGCGTGATCAGCCCCTCGTGGACCATGTCCGATGCGATCTTGAGCGCCGCGCGGGCGGTGCGCTTGCCGCTCCGCGTCTGCAGCATCCACAATTTGCCGCGTTCGACGGTGAACTCGATGTCCTGCATGTCGCGATAATGGTTTTCGAGCGAGTCGAAGACCTTGGTGAGTTCGCCGTAGACCTCCGGCAGCGCCTCCTCCATCGAAGCTGCCTTGGCGCCGGCGACCTCGCGCGCGCGCCTGGTCAGATATTGCGGGGTGCGGATGCCGGCGACGACGTCCTCACCCTGCGCGTTGATCAGATATTCGCCGTAATAGGCATGCTCGCCGGTCGAAGGATCGCGCGTGAACGCGACGCCCGTCGCGGACGTCTCGCCCATGTTGCCGAACACCATCGCCTGGATATTGACCGCCGTGCCCCAGTCGCCCGAAATCGAATTAAGGCGGCGATAGACTCGCGCGCGCTCGGACTGCCAGGATTCGAACACCGCGCCGATCGCGCCCCACAATTGCTCTTCCGCATCCTGCGGGAACGGCCTTCCCCACAGCTCCTCGACCAGCTCCATGTAGCGGCCGGTGAGCGCGCGCCAATCATCCGCGTCGAGCTCGGTGTCGAGATGGACGCCCTTATCCTCCTTGGCGAGCTCGAGCGATTCCTCGAACGCGCTGTGATCGAGGCCGAGGACAACATCGGCGTACATCTGGATGAAGCGGCGGTAGCTGTCCCACGCGAAGCGCGGATCGCCGCTCGCTTTCGCCAGCCCGACGACCGTCGCCTCGTTGAGGCCAAGATTGAGCACCGTGTCCATCATGCCGGGCATCGACACCCGCGCTCCGGAGCGCACCGAGACCAGCAACGGATCGGCCGCGTCGCCGAAGCGCTTGCCGGTCACCTTCTCGATGTGAGCGATGCCTTCGGCGACTTCGGCGCGCAACGAGTCCGGGAAGGCCTTTCCCTCGGCATAGAAACGCGTGCACATCTCGGTCGAGATGGTGAAGCCGGGAGGCACCGGCAGGCCAATCGACGCCATTTCGGCGAGGTTCGCGCCCTTGCCGCCGAGCAGCTCCTTATCGCCCTTACCGCCCTCGGAGAGACCTCCGCCGAACCGGTACACATAACGAGTCATTCAAATGCCCTTTCGAACTTAAATGTGAGGCTCAACCCTCGATCTTCGAGAAATCCGCGACGCGGTGGAACGCATCCCGCATCCGCGCCAGAAGCGCGAGTCGCGCTTCGCGCTTCGGCGGATCAGGATCGTTGACGGTGACTTTGTCGAAAAACGCATCGACCGGCGCGCGCAGGCCGGCAAGCGCCGCCATCGCGCCGGCAAAATCCTCCGCCGCAACGGCACGCGCCGCCTCCGGCTCGGCGGCGTCGAGCGCCGCCACCAGCGCGGCTTCTTCCGCGGCAGGCTGGTAGGCGGGCACAGCCGCACCGGCCGGTCCGTTCCACCCCTCCTTCTTGAGGATGTTCGCACCGCGCTTGTACCCCGCGAGCAGATCGCTGCCGGCCGGCGTCTCGACGAATGACTGCAGCGCGCTGACCCGCGCCAGCAGCCGGACGAGATCGTCCTCGCCGCCGAGCGCGAACACGGCGTCGATCAAATCGTGGCGGACACCCGCCTCGCGCTGCTGCACCTTGAGCCTGTCGGCAAAGAATTCGAGCAACGCCTGCTGCTGGTCTTCGACGGCGAATTGCTGGTCGCGGAAGCGTGCCGCCGCGGCCGGAAACACCGTTCCGAGCGGCAGGCGAAGCGCGTTCTCGGTGATCAGGCGGATCACCGCCAGCGCCGCGCGGCGGAGCGCGAACGGATCCTTGGATCCGGTCGGCCGCTCGCCTATTCCGAAGAAGCCGGCCAGGGTGTCGATCTTCTCGGCAAGCGCCACCGCGATCGAAACCGGCTCGTCCGGGCAGGCGTCATCGGGACCCAGCGGCCGGTAATGCGCCTCGATCGCCGCCGCCACCTCGGGCGCTTCGCCGCGCGCCGTGGCATAATAGCGGCCCATCACGCCCTGGAGCTCGGGGAATTCGCCGACCATGCCGCTGACGAGATCGGCCTTGGCCAGCGCCGCCGAACGGCGCGCGCCGTCATCGTCGAGCCGAGGCATGTGCGGCGCGAGATCGTCGACCAGCGCCACCATCCGCGACACCCGCTGCGCGAGCGTGCCGAGTTTCTCGTGGAAGACGATCTGCTCGAGCTTCCTGGCCTGCTCCTCCAACGGCGTCTTGAGATCCTGCTCCCAGAAGAATTTGGCATCGGACAGCCGCGCCGCGAGGACCTTCTCGTTGCCGGCGACGATCGCCCTTCCGCCGTCGGCCGCTTCGATATTGGCGGTGCAGATGAAATTCGGCGCAAGCGCGCCCGAGGCGCCGGTGCAGGCGAAATATTTCTGGTTGGCGCGCATCGTCAGCTGGATCACCTCGCGCGGCACGTCGAGAAAGGCCGGATCGAAGCGGCCGAGCAAGGGCACCGGCCATTCGGTGAGGCCGGCGTTCTCGGCGACCAGCCCCTCGTCGGGGACCAATGTCAGCCCCTCCGCCGTCGCTGCGCTCGCCGCGCCGTCGCGGATGATCGCCTGGCGCTCGGCGGGGTCGATGATGACATGGCAGGCGCGCAATTTCTCGGCATAATCGTGGGCGCTGCCGATCGTGATGATGCCGGGGTGATGGAAGCGGTGGCCCACGCTCGCGGCACCGGAACGCACGCCATGCACTTCGCAGTCGACGATCTCCTCGCCGAGCAGCGCGACGATGCCGTGCAGCGGACGGACCCAGCGAATGCTCTCGGTCGACGCCGAGGCTTCGCCCCAGCGCATCGACTTGGGCCATGGAAAGGCGCGGATGACGGCGGGGATCGCTTCGGCGAGAATGGCGACGGTGGCGCGCCCGGGCCGGCGGACGGTCGCGAACAGCATCGTCACGCCCTTCTTGTCCTGGCGCTCCTCGACCTGGTCGCGGGTCAGCCCAGTCGCCTTGAGGAATCCCTCGATCGCCTGCGGCGGCGCATCGGCGCGCGGACCTCTGCGTTCCTCGCTCGATGCAGCGCTCTCGAGCGGCAGGTCGCGCGCGATCAGCGCGAGCCGCCGCGGCGTCGCATAGGTCTCTATCGCTGTGGCAGCGAGCCCGGAGCCCGCAAGCTGCGCCTCGAACAGCCGCGCCAGATCGTCGCAGGCCTTGGCCTGCATGCGCGCAGGAATTTCCTCGGACAGGAGCTCGAGCAGGAAATCGGCCATCAGCTGTCCCAGCCGTTCTTTTCCATCCAGGCCTGGCAGGCGCCCTTCGCGAGGTCGCGGACCCTGCCGATATAGGCCTGACGCTCGGCGACCGAGATCACGCCGCGCGCATTGAGCAGGTTGAAGATATGGCTGGCCTTGATCGCCTGGTCATAAGCGGGAAGCGGCAATGCGCGGTCGATGCAGCGGCGGCACTCGTCGGCGGCGTCGCGGAACCAGCGGAACAGGGTGTCGCTGTTCGCGACCTCGAAATTATAGGCGCTGAACTCGCGCTCGTTCTCGAGGAACACGTCGCCGTAGCTCACGCCCGCGTCGTTGAAGGCGAGATCGTAGACGCTGTCCTTGCCCTGGATATACATCGCCAGCCGTTCGAGGCCGTAGGTGAGCTCGCCGGAGACCGGTTTGCAATCATAGCCGCCAACCTGCTGGAAGTAGGTGAATTGCGTCACCTCCATTCCGTCGCACCAAACCTCCCAGCCAAGGCCCCAGGCGCCCAGTGTCGGGCTTTCCCAATCGTCCTCGACGAAGCGGATGTCGTGGCGGGTGAAATCGATCCCAATCGCCGCGAGGCTTCCAAGATAGAGGTTCTGGAGGTCGGCCGGGCTCGGCTTGAGGATCACCTGATACTGATAATAATGCTGGAGCCGGTTCGGGTTCTCGCCATAGCGGCCGTCGGTCGGGCGGCGCGATGGTTGGACGTAGGCGGCCTTCCACGGATTCGGGCCGAGCGCGCGCAGCGCGGTCGCAGGATGGAAGGTGCCGGCGCCCATTTCCATGTCATAGGGCTGAAGAATCACACAGCCCTGCGCGCTCCAATAATCGTGGAGCGTCAGGATGAGCTTCTGGAAGCTGAGCGGCTTGTCCCGTTCCACCGAGTTGCAACTTCGTGACTGTTGTAGGAGCGGCTCCGCCTTGGCCGATGGGCCATGACTGGTCAAGGCAGCGCTCCGCGGCGGCCGGACGATCGGTGCGCGCGTGCCCTTTTTACCACCCGTTCATCCGATTTGCGCACATTCGGCGGGGCCCCTAAACAGGCTGGGCCTCCCAGCCACGAGGCGGTAAGAAGTGTCCGGGGCAAGAGCTTCGCATCAAAGGGAATTCACGACATGAATTGGTTCGCCCCCGCGGCAGCAGCGGTGCTTGCCGTGCTGTTTCCCTCGAATGCGGACTCGCGTGCGCGGCCTGATATCGATCCTGCCGTCTGGGTCGTGAGGGATGCCGACACGACCATCTACATGTTCGGCACCTTCCACCTGCTCGACGGCAAGAGCGATTGGTTCAACGACGAGGTTCGGACCGCGTTCGATGCGGCGCAGGAAGTCACGCTCGAGGCGATCATGCCCGACGACCCCCGCCTGCTCCAGGCGATGGTGATGAAATATGCGCTCGACCCGTCGGGCCGGACCCTGCCCGAGCGGCTCGACGCCGCCACCAGGACCAAGCTCGACCAGGCGCTGACCGCCGCCGGCGTGGAGCCGCGCAGCTTTGACCGTTTCAAGCCATGGTTCGCGGCCAGCGCCCTGACCAGCCTCAGCGTCGAGAGACATGGCCTGACCGGAGCCGCCGGCCCCGAAGCCGCGATCAAGCAGACCGCCCTTAGCAGCGGCAAGAAGATCAGCGAGCTGGAGGGGATCGAGAAGCAGTTGGCGATGTTCGATGGGCTGCCCGAGGCCGAGCAGGTGAAATATCTCGAGCAGTCGCTCGACGAGAATAGCGACCTCGACAAGCAATTGCCGGTGCTGCTCAAGGCGTGGGGTACCGGCAACACCAAGAAGCTTGCGGCGATGCTCAACGAGGGGCTGAAGAAGACGCCCGCGGTCTACAAGGCGATGTTCGTCGACCGCAACGCCGCCTGGACCGACTGGATCGTGCACCGGCTCGACAAGCCCGGAACCGTGTTCCTTGCGGTCGGCGCCGGCCATTTCGCGGGCAAGGACAGCGTGCTCGACATGCTCGCGCGCCGCGGCTTGAAGTGGAAACGCTACAAGGGCTGATCGCGAGAGCGCCGAAGCCGGGCGCTGCTTGTGCAAAAGCGCCACTGTGGCTATAGGCCGCCCCTTCCCCGCTCATGGTCATCCCTGGAGGCGTGAGAGACGGGGATTATTACCGACAAGTTTTGGAGACATGCACATGAGCGATCAGCTTACGCTGTCGGCCGAGACGCGCGAACGGGCGGGCAAGGGAGCCTCCCGTGCAATGCGTCGCGAAGGCCGCGTCCCTGCCGTAATCTACGGCGCCAATCAGGAACCCCTCTCGATCCACGTCGAGGAAAAGGCCCTGGTCAAGATGTTGAGCACCGGCCACTTCATGAACTCGGTCATCATGATCGACGTCGCCGGCGGTCCTGCCCGCACCTTGCCCAAGGACGTCCAGTTCCACCCGGTCAGCGATCGCCCGCTGCATGTCGATTTCCTGCGCATCGGCGAGCATACCGTCGTCCACGTCAACGTGCCGGTGCGTTTCGTCAACGAGGACGAGGCCCCCGGCCTGACGCGCGGCGGCGTGCTCAACGTCGTCCGCCACGACCTCGAGCTGGTCTGCGACGCAGCGACCATCCCCGAGGAAGTGCTGATCGACCTCACCGGCTACGACCTCGGCGAGTCGATCCACATCTCCAACGTCTCGCTCCCCGAGGGCGCGCGCTCGGCGATCGAGGATCGCGACTTCACCATCGCGACGATCGTCGCCCCGTCGGCGCTCAAGCGCACCGACAGCGACGAGCCCAGCGACGAAGCGGCGCCCGCCCCGGCTGCCGCCGACGAGCCCCCGGCCGAAGAAGGTTGATCCGGGATCCGGCGGCTTCCGAGCGGAGCCGCCGGACCGCTTCGACGATGCAGATCTGGGTCGGCCTCGGCAATCCCGGCGCGCAATATGCGCTTCAGCGGCACAATGTCGGGTTCATGGCAATCGACGCGATCGCCGAGGTCCACAATTTCGAGCCGCCGAAGAAGGCGTTCCAGGGCTGGGCCCAGCAGGGCCGCCTCGGCGACCAGCGCATCCTCCTGCTCAAGCCCGCGACGTTCATGAACGAGAGCGGCCGCTCGGTCGGCGAGGCGATGCGCTTCTTCAAGGCCGAAGTCGGCGACGTCACCGTATTCCACGACGAACTCGACCTCGCGCCGTTCAAGGTCAAGGTGAAGGTCGGCGGCGGCACGGCCGGCCATAATGGCCTGCGCTCGACCGAGGCCCATATCGGCAATGAGTTCCGCCGGGTGCGGATCGGCATCGGCCACCCCGGCCATAAGGACAGGGTGACTCCGTACGTGCTCGGCAATTACGCCAAGGCGGAAATCGAGCCGCTGTCCGACCTGCTCGGCGCGGTGGCGGCGGAAGCCGATTGGCTCGCGCGCGGCGATGATGCGCGCTTCATGAGTGACGTGGCCCTGCGGCTGCGGGACGGGGATTGAGATGGGTTTTCGTTGCGGTATCATCGGTCTGCCGAATGTCGGCAAATCGACCTTGTTCAACGCGCTGACCGAGACGGCGGCCGCCCAGGCGGCCAACTATCCTTTCTGCACGATCGAGCCGAACGTCGGCCGGGTCGCGGTGCCCGATGAGCGCCTCGACAGGATCGCGGCGGTCGCCAAATCGGCCAACATCGTCCAGACCCAGCTCGAATTCGTCGATATCGCCGGCCTGGTGCGCGGTGCTTCGAAAGGCGAAGGCCTCGGCAACCAGTTCCTCGCCAACATCCGCGAGGTCGACGCGATCGTGCACGTGCTGCGCTGTTTCGACGACGGCGACGTCACGCATGTCGAAGGGCGGATCGATCCGGTCGCGGACGCCGAGACCGTCGAGACCGAGCTGATGCTCGCCGATCTCGACAGCCTCGAAAAACGGGTGCCCGCTTTGATCAAGAAGGCACAGCAAGGCGACAAGGAAGCCAAGATCCAGGCAGCGGTGCTCGGTCAGGCGCTGGAACTGCTCCGCGAGAGCCGCCCGGCGCGCGAAGTCGCGCCCAAGGACGAGGAAGAGCGCAAGGCGCTCGACCAGGCGCAGCTGCTCACCGCCAAGCCGGTCCTCTATGTCTGCAACGTCGACGAGGGCAATGCCGCTTCTGGCAATGCGCACAGCGCCCGGGTGATCGAAATGGCGCAGGCGCAGGGCGCGAAGGCCGTCATCATCTCGGCAGCGATCGAGGCGGAAATCGCGACAATGGACCCGGCCGACCGCACCGAATTCCTCGGCGATCTCGGCCTGGAGGAGACCGGCCTCTCACGCATCATCCGCGCCGGCTATGCCTTGCTCGACCTGATCACCTTCTTCACCGCCGGTCCAAAGGAGGCGCGCGCCTGGACCGTCGAGAAAGGCGCGAAGGCGCCCGCCGCCGCGGGCGTGATCCATTCGGACTTCGAACGCGGCTTCATCCGCGCGGAGACCATCTCCTATGACGATTATATCGGCTGCGGCGGCGAGGCCGGCGCGCGCGACGCCGGCAAGCTGCGCTCAGAGGGCAAGGAATACGTCGTCCGCGACGGCGATGTGATGCTGTTCCGCTTCAACGTCTGACGCGCGGCGGGTGCGCCGGTACCCGCCTTTCGCGCACTTTAGCGCCGGCTGCGCCGTTCCTGCCGCCCCTCCTGCCGAACACCGCGATTCTGCATCCGCTGCTGCCAGCTCGAGCGCGTCTGCGGGGTGACGCTCGGAGTGGCCTGGGTGCGGACCTGGCCCTGGGACGCCTGCCCCTGGGGCGCCTGCCCACGATCCCGCCACGATTGGCGCGGCGCACTGCTGCTGCCGCTGCTGCCCGATCCGTTGCGGCTGTAGCCGCTCCAATTACCGTTGCGCGTGCGCTCGCCGCGGTCGCGGTTCCAACTGCCGTCGCGCTGGGCATGGTCACGCCGACCTTCCCAATGGCGACGATGCCGGTCGTCCCAGCGGTGCCGGCGGCCGCCGCGATCGTACACATAATAGCCGGTACCAGGATAATAATAGCCGCCGTACCAGCCGTAGTAGGACGGGTAGCCATAGCCGCCGCCATAATAGGGATCGTAATAATCGTCGTAATAGGAGCCGTAATAGCCACTGCCATAACCGACCGACATGCCGCCATAGCCATAGCCGTCGTCATAGGAGCAAGCGGCAAGGCCGCACGAGGCCGCAATGGCAAGGGCGGCGGCACGAACACGAGGCACTATCATCGCGACTCTCCGGGATAAAAGCTGATCAGCCGGCAGAATCGGCCCGGCGTGGTGAACCGGGTATGAACCATTAACTCTTTGGAAAGGTTGCGGGTTCGGACCAGCGGAGCGAGAGGAATGTGGCGCCGAACGCCCCCTAATCGCCTTCGAATACTACCAGCGATTGGACGGCGACGCCCTGCTGGCGGAGACGCTCGGCGCCGCCAAGATCGGGCAGATCGATGACGAACGAGGCGCCGGTGACGGCCGCGCCGGCGCGAGCGATCAGCCGCACCGCCGCGAGAGCGGTGCCGCCGGTCGCGATCAGATCGTCGACGAGATGCACCCGCGCGCCGGGCGCGCAGGCATCGATGTGCATCGCCAGCCGATCGACGCCATATTCGAGCGTATAGTCTTCCCCGATCGTCGCGCCGGGCAGCTTGCCGTCCTTGCGGATCAGCAGCAGCCCGGTGCCAAGCCGCAGCGCGAGCGCGGCGGCAACCACGAAGCCGCGCGCCTCGATGCCGGCGACGAGATCCGGCTTCGTCTCGATCGAGCGCGCGATGCGATCGATCGCAGCGGCGAAGCCCTTCGCGTCGAGCAGCAAGGTGGTGACGTCGCGGAACATGACGCCCGGTCTTGGAAAGTCCGGGATCGTACGGATCAGCGCACGCAGATCGTCATTTGCTCGCGACATCGCTTCCCCACCCATGCGGCGCTGGCTCCACCTCGTGGGGGCGCCGGCAAGCCGATCGCGAGACGGCGAGTGCCCCGGCCCGCGCGGTCCGAGGCTGCCGCGTGCTGAAGCCTAGCCTTCGATTCCCGCTTCGCGGCTTGCCGCCTCGCGCTTAGCCATATTCTCCGGGTCGAGCGGGCCAGTGGCGCGGACCGCCCTGCTCTTCATGCCCGACCAGATGTTCCGGTACGACAGATAGGCGAGGATGGTCGCGACCAGCAGGAATGCCAGCACGGCGAAGCCGGCGGAGCGGCGGTTCTCGAGCTTCGGCTCCGCGGTCCAGACCAGGAACGCCGAGACGTCCTTGGCCATCTGGTCGACCGTCGGCTTGGTGCCGTCGGCGTAGGTGACCTGGCCCTCCGCCACCAGCGGCGGCGGCATCGCGATGTTGAGGTTCGCGAAATAGGGATTGTAGTGGAGATTGGGCCCGGGCCGCGATTCCTTCGGCAGGTTGGCCGGCGGATTCTGATAGCCGGTCAGCAGCGAATAGAGGTAGGCAGCGCCGCCCTCGCGCGCCTTGGTGATCAGCGAAAGATCGGGCGGCAGCGCATTGTTGTTGGCGGCGCGGGCGGCGACCTCATTGGCATAGGGCTGCGGGAACCGGTCGGCGGGGAGCGCCTTGCGCGTCGCCGGCTCGCCGGTGTCCGGATTGATGTCGGGAACCTCGATCTGCCACTGGTTGGCGATCGCCTTCACCTCGGGCTCGTTGTAGCCGAGATCCTCGAGGTTGCGGAACGCGACCAGGCCGAGGCCGTGGCAGGCCGCGCAGACCTCCTTGTAGACCTGGAAGCCGCGCTGGAGCTGGGCACGGTCGAACTTGCCCATCGGCCCGTCGCTGGCGAGCGCGAGGTGCTTGGGGTGCTTGTGGAACTCATGCTCCACCGTCGGCTTGGGCGGATCGCCGATGAAGGCGATAGCGCCCCACAGCAGCGACCAGGCCGCCACCATGACAAAGCCGAGGCCGACCAGAAAGCCGATCACGCGAACCACCATGGTCAGTCTACCCCTTATTCAGCCGGTGCCACGCGGCTGCCATATGGCGCCGCTTCTGCCGCTTCGCCGTGAAGCACCGATTCCGAGATGGAATTGGGCAGCGGCAACGTGCGCTCGATCCCCGAGAGCACCGGCAGGATGATGAGAAAATGTGCGAAATAGTAGATGGTCGCAGCCTGGCTGATCATCACATAGGGCTCTTCCGCCGGCGCGCCGCCGCAATAGCCCAGGATCGCCACGTCGACGACGAGGATCCAGAAGAACTGCTTGAAGCGCGGCCGGTAATTGCCCGAGCGCACGGGCGAGCCGTCGAGCCAGGGCAGGAAGAAGAGCAGGAGGATCGACGCGAACATCGCGATCACGCCCCACAGCTTCGCCGGCAGGATGAAATCGACGGTGAACGCCCGCAGGATCGCGTAGAACGGCCAGAAATACCATTCGGGGACGATGTGCGCCGGCGTCGAGAGCGGGTTGGCGGGAATGTAATTGTCGGCATGACCGAGGAAGTTGGGCGCGAAGAACACGACCGCGGCGAGCGCGATCAGGAACAGGCCGAGCCCGAAGCCGTCCTTCGCCGTATAATAAGGATGGAACGGCACCGTATCCTGCGGGGTCTTCACGTCGACGCCGGTCGGGTTGCCCGAGCCTGGGATGTGCAGCGCCCAGATGTGCAGGATGATCACGCCCGCGATCACGAACGGCAGCAGATAATGGAGCGAGAAGAAGCGGTTCAGCGCGGCGTTGTCGGGGGCGTAGCCGCCGAGCAGCCATTGCTGGACCGGCTCGCCGACCAGCGGAATCGCGCCGAACAGGCCGGTGATCACCTTGGCGCCCCAGAAGCTCATCTGCCCCCAGGGCAGGACATAACCCATGAACGCGGTCGCCATCATCAGCAGGAAGATGACGAGCCCGAGGAACCAGACCACCTCGCGCGGCGCCTTGTACGAGCCGTAATAAAGGCCGCGGAAGATGTGGATGTAGGTGACGATGAAGAAGAAGCTTGCGCCGTTGGCGTGGGCGTAGCGCAGCAGCCAACCCTGGTTGACGTTGCGCATGATGTGCTCGACCGAGTCGAACGCCAGCGCGCCCGCCGGCGCATAATGCATCGCGAGGATGATGCCGGTGACGATCTGGATGACCAAAGCGACCCCGGCGAGGACGCCGAAGTTCCAGAAATGGTTGAGATTGCGCGGAACCGGATAGCCGCCGCCGACCGCGCCGAACACGAGCCGCGGAAGCGGCAGCCGCTCGTCGATCCACCGCATGAGCGGCGATTTCGGGTTATATTCTTCCGCCCAGGGAAAGCTCATTCTCTGTTACCTCAGCCGATCTGAACGACGGTGTCGGATTTGAATTCATATTCCGGCACTTCGAGATTCGTGGGTGCCGGGCCTTTGCGAATGCGCGCCGCGGTATCGTAATGCGAGCCGTGGCAGGGGCAGAAATAGCCGCCATATTCGCCGCGGTTTTCGCCCTCGGCGGCGCCTAGCGGGACGCAGCCGAGATGGGTGCACACGCCCAAGGTGATCAGCCAATTGGCCTTGTCCGGCTTGGTGCGCTCGGCAAGCGACTGGGGATCGCGCAGGCTCGACAGCGGGACCGCATTCGCCGCGCTGATTTCCTGCGGCGTCAGGTTGCGGATGAAGATCGGCTGCTTGCGCCAGATCGTCTTGATCGCCTGACCGACCTGAATCTTGGAAACATCGACCTCGATCGAAGCCAGCGCGAGCACGTCTGCGGACGGGTTCATCTGGTTGACCAGCGGATAGAGCGTCGCCGCCGCGCCGACTCCGGCAAAGCTGACCGCCGCGATATTGATGAAATCCCGGCGGCGCACGCCGTCGTCCGACGAGCCTCCTGCCGCTTGTTCGGTATGTTCAACCGTCGCCATCATAGCCCTTTAGCGGTTCAAATCGGATGTGCGGACGACCTCGGCCGTGAAGAGCGCGGCCAGGGTGGCATCCGTACAATGCCACGCGGCGGACCCGGCGGCTGCGGCGCCTGATAGCCGCGCGCACGGCGATTTGCCAACAGCCATTTTAACGCGCTTGTGACACGCCCCGGCGCGCAGGCTATCGCTCCGCCATGCGCATCGCTCTCTATCAGCCCGACCAGGCCGGAAATGTCGGAACGATCCTGCGGCTCGCCGCCTGCCTGGGCGTCGGGGTGGATATCATCGAGCCTTGCGGGTTCGCTTATTCGGACCGCGCCTTGAAACGCGCCGGGATGGACTATGCGGAGATCGCCGAGGTGAAACGGCACAGTAATTGGGATGCGTTCGAGCGCAATGTTCGCGGCCGCATCGTGCTGCTCACGACGCGCGCGAGCGTGCGGCTGCCCGACGCGCGCTTCGAAGCCGACGACGTGCTGCTGCTCGGGTCCGAGAGCAGCGGAGCGCCACGCGAAGTCCATGCCCGCGCCAACGAGCGCGTTCGCATTCCGCAAATTGCCGCCGCGCGATCCTTGAACATTGCGGTCGCGGCGGGCATCGCGCTCGGCGAAGCGCTCAGGCAGACGAAGGGATGGCCCGAATGATCGAGCTCGATCACGAGCAACAGGAGGCGCGCGCATGGTTCGAGTCGCTGCGCGACCGCATCTGCGCCGAATTCGAGGCGATCGAGCGCGACGGGGGCAGCGATGCACGCTTCGATTATACAAGCTGGGACCGGCTCGACGAAAGCGGCGCACCGGGCGGCGGCGGCGTGCGCGGCCTGATGAAGGGCGTGATCTTCGAGAAGGTCGGCGTCAACGTCTCGACGGTCGGCGGACGCTTCAGCCCCGAATTTGCCAAGACGATCCACGGCGCGGGCGAAGATCCGCGCTTCACGGCCACCGGGATCAGCCTGGTGGCGCACATGGCCAACCCGCACGTGCCCGCGGTGCATATGAACATGCGCTTCCTCGCCACCCGGCGCCGCTGGTTCGGCGGCGGCGCCGATCTCAATCCGCCGATCCCATACGAGCAGGACACCGCGGAATTTCACCAGGCGCTGAAGGACGTGTGCGAGCGGCACGACCCGACTTATTATGAGCGGTTCCGCAAATGGGCGGACGATTATTTCTTCATCCCCCACCGCGGCGTCCATCGCGGCGTGGGTGGGATCTTCTACGATCATGTCGAGGGCGATTTCCGGAAGGACTTTGCGTTCACCCGCGATGTCGGGGAGGCGTTCCTCTCGGTTTTCCCGAAGCTGGTGCGGCGGCGGATGGGCACGCCGTTCACCGACAGCGACAAGGCGCGGCAGCTCGAATGGCGCGGTCGCTACGCCGAATTCAACCTCATCTACGATCGCGGGACGTTGTTCGGCCTCAAGACCGGCGGCAATGTCGATGCGATCTTGATGAGCCTTCCTCCGGTGGCGACTTGGGCCTAAAACCCGGCGGCATGAAGCACGGGGGCCTCACCGATCTCGGGCCGGGCCAGGTCGGCGCGGTGGTGACCTATCTCGAGATGAACGAGCGGCCGCTGCCGAAGCCGCTGCCCCCCTCCCCGTTCCGGCTCGAACGCTGGCGCGAGGTCGATCCGGCCAAATATCGCCTGCTGTTCGAGCGGGTCGGCGGGCGCTGGCTTTGGTATTCGCGGCTGGCGATGAGCGATGCCGTGCTCCGCTCCAATGTCGGAGAGGTGCATGCGGTGGTCGATCGCGCCGGCATAGAGGTCGGCATGATCGAGCTCGACTTCAGCCACGCCGGCGAGTGCCTGATTCGCTTCCTCGGCTTCGTCCCCGAGCTTGCCGGGCGCGGCCACGGCAAGTGGCTGTTCGCGCAGGTGCTTGCGCTCGGATGGCGGCCGGACGTCCTGCGGCTTCGCGTCAATACGTGCACGCTCGACCACCCGGCCGCACTGCCCGCCTATCTGAAAGCCGGCTTCAAGCCTTACCGCCGATCGTTCGAGAGCTTTCCAGATCCGCGTCTGCTCGGCCTGTTGCCGCGCGATGTCGCGCCTCAGATCCCGCTGCTGGAGCCCACGGTTTAGGCGATTGCGCCCTCGGCGACGGCCCCGGTCAGCTTGCGATAGACGGCAGCGCCAAGCAGGATCAGAATAACGGAGAAGCCGGTGAGCACTGCGGTCGAAGCAATCAGCAGCAGAAAGCCGCCGAGCTTCGCTCCGAAAGCGAGCACGAGAAGCGCGCTCAACACCGCGATCACAATCAGCATCACCACCAGAAACGCGACCAGGAGGATGATGAACAAGCCCAACAAGGCCCCCCCGACATTCCGCGTCAGCTCGAGGCTGCGCTGGACCAAGCGGACCGGATTGCGTTGGTCTTCCATGACCAGGATCGACGGCAGCGGCAGGAAGCGGGCGTACAGATAGAATGCGGGAGCAGCGAGCGCCGGAAGAGCGAGCACGAACACCCGCAGGCTGAGAAGCTGCAGCGCAGGCACGGCCAGGACGAGGAAAGCGAAGGTGACGATCAGCCCGGAAAGGAAATAGGCCAGCAGATAGCGTGGCAGCAGCCGCAACCCCCGCGCGATCGACGCGCTCACCGTCGGCCGACCCGGGTCGAGGACCAGGACGAGGATCGCAAGCGTGCCGGCGAGGTTGATCACGAGGTTGACGAGATGCCAGGGCCAGCTCGCCGCCACATAGGCATTCATCGCCGCCATCATTGCATCGCCATCGGCGAGCCGCTCGGGCTGAGGGAAGAAATGCGAGAGCAGCAGGTCCGGCAGGAAGAGAAACACGCCGGCGATCGCGATGACCAGCGGCAGATGCGCGCGCATCAACGCGGCCGTATCCTGCCACAGTGCATCGTAGGAAAGTTTCATTGCAATGCCCTCGCTGCCGGCCCTCGCCATAGCGACGAGCCCCTCGCGCTTGCAAGCAAGGCTTGAACCGGCCGCCGGCTTGTGGCGGAGACGCGCAATGGACATGGATATGATCGAAGCCCAGCCGATCGAATGGCGGCACTCGCCGGGATTGACCGATTATGCCGAAGCGCTGGCGGCGATGGAGCGGCGCGCGGCCGAGATCCATGTCGGCACCGCGCCCGAGCTGATCTGGCTGCTCGAGCATCCGCCGCTCTACACGGCCGGGACGAGCGCCGATCCGGCCGAGCTGTTCAACCCCGACGATCTGCCCGTCCACCAGGCGGGCCGCGGCGGCCGCTACACCTATCATGGGCCGGGTCAGCGGGTCGGCTATATCCTGCTCGACCTCGACCGGCGGGCGCGCGACGTGCGGCGCTTCGTCCACGGTCTCGAGGGCTGGCTGATCGCATCGCTGGCTCGGCTGGGGATCACCGCCTACCGCGCGCCCGGTCGGATCGGCATCTGGGTGAACCATAAAGACAGCGAAGCCAAGATCGGAGCGATCGGGGTGCGCGTGCGGCGCTGGGTCACGATGCACGGTTTCTCGATCAACATCGATCCGGAACTTTCTCACTTTTCAGGCATAGTGCCATGCGGTATTGCGGACTTTCCAGTGACCAGCCTCGACGAGATGGGGGTGTCCAACGGGCAACGAAATTTCGACCTGGCACTGCGACAGGGGCTCGACCATTTTCTTTCCTCTCTCGAGGGGAGGAATTGAGAAGGCTTGAGAGCCGATTTCTTTCCGTTTAGTGTAAGAACTGATTTGGCAAAAAGGGGCCTACCCGACCAAATCGTCAATCTAGGGAGTCTAATCAATGCGTGCACTTCTTTCGAAAATCTTAACCGGGTCGATGATCGCCGGCGCGGCACTGGTCGTTTCTGCTTGCGGCGGCGGCGGCGACGAAGCTGCTAACAATGCGATGACGACCGATCTCGGCACCGATGCCACGCTTGACACGACCAACGACGTGACGGCGATCGACGCAGGCACGGGCGCCGACGCCAACATGGCTACCGACATCAACATGACGACCGATGTGGGCATGGACAATGCCGCCGACACCGGCAACATGACGAACGGAATGTAAGCTTTCCGTTCGGGAAAATCGAAAGGGGCCGTCCGGGCGACCGGGCGGCCCCTTTCTTTTCGGCTTGCTTTCCCGACGTTTGCGGCCGCACTACATGCCAAGCCGTGCTCGCGTCGCGACGGAAATAATCGGCCGTCTGGATTGCAGGCGCGGGCGTGGTAAGAATAGAGCGCAGCCTGCGCGCGTATCGAAGCAGGCCGCTGGAGGGTTCATGATTGGTTGGTTGAAGAACGGCGTCAGGGCTGCGGCCCTGCTCTTGGCGGCATGCGCTTTCTCGGGATCGGCCAACGCCCAGCTTTTCCTTTTCGACCCTGATTTCAGGGCCGCTCCGATCGAAGGCAGCGATCCGCTGGTCGGTCTGCCGCTGCCCAAGGCGACGTCAGCGGAATATGCCGGGCATCTCGTCTGGAACCTGCGCGCGGGGCTCAACGTCGCGGCGCTGCAATGCCAATTCTCGCCCTATCTGCGGGCGGTCGACAATTATAACGGAATTCTCGCGCATCATTCGAAGGAGCTGATGGAAGCCTACACGACGGTGGGCAAATATTTCAAACGCGTCCACGGCCCGCGCGAAGGCCAACGGCTGTTCGACGATTATTCGACGATCACCTACAATAATTTCTCGACGCTTCAGGCTCAGATCGGCTTTTGCCAGACCGCGACCACCATCGCGAAGGAGGCGCTCTCGCGGCCAAAGGGACAATTATACCTGACCGCACGCGCCCGGCTGCGCGAGCTCAGGAACAGCCTCGTCCCCGCGTACGACCGTTTTCCCCTGCGCTACGATCCACGGTTCATCCAGCTGCCGGCGCTGCCGCCGCTGCAGAACAGCTGCTGGGACAAGAAGAACCAGCTCAAGAAGAAGTGCATGACCGCGAGCTAGCCGGGATTGGGCCGGGCGCCTGTCGTGGCGTCAATCGAGTCCCAAGATCTTGTGCGTCTGGAGGCTCAACCGCCAGCGCGGGTTGGCCATCACATAACCGATCGCCGCCGCGGTCGCTGCGGCCGAATCGGCACCGTCCATCGGCTGGATCAGGAAATGGTCGAATTCCCAGGCGAGCAGCGCCTCCGGATCAAGGCCCGCCTGCGGCCAGACGACCTTGAGCTCGTTGCCGCTGCGCTGGACAACGCTCGTTCCTGCCTTGGGGCTGACGCAAACCCAGTCGAGCCCGGCCGGCGCAGGGCACGTCCCATTGGTCTCGACGGCGATCTCGAACCCGCGCGCATGAAGGGCGTCGATCAGCGCGGCATCAAGCTGGAGCAGCGGCTCGCCGCCGGTGATGACGACCAGTCGGCGCTCGCCTTTGCCCCACAGATCCTCCACCTTGAGCGCGAGGTCCGCTGCTTCGAAGCGGCCGCCGTTGGCGCCATCCATGCCGACGAAATCCGTGTCGCAGAAATTGCAGTCCGCCGTCGCCCGATCCGCTTCGCGTCCCGACCACAGGTTGCAGCCCGACAGGCGCAGGAAGACGGCGCGTCGCCCGACCTGCGCGCCTTCTCCCTGCAGGGTCAGGAAAATCTCTTTGACCGCATAGCTCATGGCGCCGCCGCGTAACGGGTAGGGTCGCTTAGGCCGGCTTCGGCAAACCCCTTCGCGCGCAACCGGCAGCTGTCGCAAAGACCGCAATGAAGCCCCTGCTCGGTCGGATCATAGCACGACCAGCTGAGGCCCGCATCAAGCCCAAGGCGTGCCGCTTCGCGAACGATCCCGCCCTTGGACAGCGCCACCAGCGGCCGGTGGACGGCAAAGCCATCGCCTTCGAGGCCGGCCTTGGTGGCGACATTGGCGAGCCGCTCGAACTGGACGACGAATTCGTCGCGGCAATCGGGATAGCCGGAATAATCGAGGGCATTGACGCCGATGAAGATGTCGCGCGCGCCCGAGGCTTCGGCAAGCCCGAGTGCAAGCGAGAGGAAGATCGTGTTGCGCGCAGGAACATAGGTGACGGGAATGCCGTCCTCTACGCCGGTCTTGGGTACCGCGATGTCGGCGGTGAGCGCCGAGCCTCCGAATTGGCGCAGATCGAGCGGCAGCACGATATGGCGTTCGGCGCCGAGCAAAGCCGCGATGCGGCGCGCGGCATCGAGCTCGACCCGGTGCCGCTGTTGATAGTCGACCGTCAGCGCGGCCAGGCGATAGCCTTGCTCGCGGGCCAGCGCGCCGGCCACCATCGAATCGAGGCCGCCGGACAGCAGCACCACGGCCAGCCGCTCGCTCACGCCACCGATCCGGCGATGGTCGAAAAGCTCGGGCGCGACCGCCGGCTCGAAAGGTCATGCATCATCGAATTGCGCTTTCTGCGTCGGGCGCAGGGTGGAGCGGAACGGCATGCGCCGCAAGTTTGGCTCGACAAACCGGCACGCCCGGGCCGCCCTGCGATCTGCGCACGCCCGCTAGAGACGATTTTCGGCGGACGCAAGCCGGCGCACCGCCGCTCCCGTCCGCAGGGCGTTCGGGCAAGGCGGCTGAAAAAGAGCGGGCCGCCCGGTGAGGGGCGGCCCAGTTTAGGCCATCTGGCCTGCTAGGGAGGAAAGTGTGCCCAATGCGGCACCCACTCCTTCTAAAGCAGGGTTGGTAAACCGAGCGTTAACGGCGGGCGCTTCTTTTCGGGGCGCAGGGACCGACAAGCCGGGCCTCCGCGCGAAACGCGAAGGGAGTCTTGTCGACAATCCCCTGGGTATCGATCTTGGCGAGGCGCGGCGTCTCGACTCGCAGCCAGGTGCGGCCGAAGCCGTTGGCCGGGCAGGTGTAGTGCACGGTGGCCTGGTCCGCCTGATCGGCGATCACCAGCCTCGAGCAGGGTTCCTTAACATGCTTCAGCTGCAACAGCATTGCCGGATCGCCGATGCAGATTGACTGCGGCGTAGCACGATCGTTGCCGAGTTCGCGGATCTGCCACAGACCAGGCTGCAGCCGCGACAATGCCGCCAACGGCTGGCCCGAGCGAGCCGGCTTGGGCGGCGACGCTGCAATGGTCAGTGCGCCGATCGCCAGCCCCACCGCCAGATGAATTACTCTGCCGTCCAACTTCGCCATTCGAGCTTCCCACACAGACACCGGCCAGTCTGCCGAAGATCAACTGCTAAGACAGATTCGCCAGAACGTGCCGAATCATAGACGAAAATGCTCAAATTGGCGACAAGAGTGTCTCAGCCTTTGAAATCGCCGAGGCTGATCGGAAAGGCACGCGAGCAAAACTCGCAGTCGACCGTGATGAAACCATCGGCGGCGGCCATCTCTTCGCGCTCGGCGGCGGCGAAGCGGGAGATGACATCGCGGATATGCTCGAAACTGCAGCGGCAGCCCTTGCTGAGCTCGGTCACCGGCAGCACGCGGATTTCCTCCTCCTCGTGGAACAGCCGCCACAGCAAGGTTTCGATCGCTAGGCCGTCGTCGACCAGCTCGGTCGATTTGATCGTCTCCGCCAGAGCGCGGACATGGTCCCACTCGGGATGATCGAAGCGCGTATGGAGACGCTCCCTCCCCTCCTCGCCTTCGGGCAGATGCTGGAGGAGGATGCCGCCGGCAACATGGCCGGTGTCGTCGACCGCGAGCCGAACGAGGCTTGGGATCTGCTCCGACTGGCCGAAGAAGCTCTGGGCGGCATCGGCGAGCGAATTGCCCTCGATCGGCACGATGCCCTGATAGCGCTCGCCGCTCGGCTGCTGATCGAAGGTGATCGCGAAATAACCTTTGCCGAGCAGCGCGGTCAGCGTCGGAAGCGCCGGCAGCTCGGCGAGCCGCGCCTGGTCGAAACGGACATAGCCGCGCAGCTGGCCGCTCGCATAATCGCAGACCAGCAGATCGACCACGCCGCTTTCGGTTTGCGCCTGGAGCGTGAGCTGCCCGCCTGCATCCTTCAGCATCGCGCCGAGCAGCGCCGTCAAGGTCAGCGCTTCGGACAACAGGCGCGCGATCGGCGCCGGATAATCGTGCGCCGCAAGAACCTCGTCGAGCAGAGGACCAAGGCGCGCGATACGGCCGCGGGCATGGCGCGCCGGGATCGTGAAGCCGACCGCGACGTCGAGGTTGGCGGTGGCGGTCGCGATGACCTGATTCTGTCTATCTGCTTTACTCATCGCAATGATGTAGGACGCCGCGACGATTTGGACAGCCCCGCCGGGCAGCGCCTTGCGTCAATCCGACGTATCCGGTGCCTGATAGGCCCGCGCCGCCGAAGAGAGCTTCTCGACGAACTCGGCGATATGCTCCTCCTCGATGATCAGCGGCGGAAGGATGCGCATCACATTTTCGGCGGCGGCGACGGTCAGCACGCCATGATCGCGCAGATGGGCGACGAAGGCGCGGCTGTCCGACTTCATCTTGATGCCGATCATCAGGCCGAGCCCGCGCACCGACTCGAAAAGATGATCGTGATTGGGGATCATCTGCTCGAGCGCAGCGCGCAAGCGCTCGCCCATCCGGCCGACCTGCGCGAGGAACGCGTCGTTGTTGACGACGTCGAGCACCGCCTGGCCGGCCGCCATCGCGAGCGGATTGCCCCCGTAGGTGGAGCCGTGCGTGCCGAACGTCATGCCCGCCGCAGCCTTTTCGGTCGCGAGACAGGCACCCAGCGGAAAACCGCCGCCGATGCCCTTGGCGATGCTCATGATGTCGGGCTCGACGCCATAATGTTCGTAGGCGAACAGCTTCCCGGTCCGCGCCATGCCGCATTGGACCTCGTCCAGCACCAGCATCAGATCATGCTCGTCGGCAAGCGTGCGCAGCCCGTGAAGGAACTCCTCGCTGGCCATGCGCACGCCGCCCTCGCCCTGGATCGGCTCGACGAGGAAACCGGCACAATGCGCATCGATCGCGCCGCGCGCCGCCTCGAGATCGTTGAACTCGACGACCGTGAAACCCGGCAGCAGCGGCTCGAAGCCGTCGCGCATCTTGGGCTGGTCGGTCGCGCTGATCGCGCCGAGCGTGCGCCCGTGAAAGGCGTTGCTGAACGTGATCAGCGAGTATTTCTCTGGGTTTCCCTTGGCGTAATGATAGCGGCGCGCGGTCTTGATCGCGCATTCGACCGCTTCGGCGCCCGAATTGGTGAAAAACACCGTATCGGCGAACGTCGCGTCGACCAGCCGCTGCGCAAGCGCCTCGCCCTGCGGGCTTCCATAAAGGTTCGACACGTGCATCAATGTCGCCGCCTGATCCTGGATCGCCTTGGTGAGGACCGGGTGGGCGTGGCCGAGCGCGTTGACCGCGATGCCGCTCGCGAAGTCGAGATATTTCTCGCCTTGCTCGCCATAGAGATAGACCCCCTCCCCGCGCACCGGCCGCACCGGCGAACGCGGGTAGACGGGCATGAGCGGGGTGATGGTCATCGGACTTCCTCAGGATGATGCGAAGAAGGCGGCCCCAGCATCTGGCTAGGGGCCGCCTTCCCGCGTCTTAGAGATTTGCGCCGCGTCGCGTCAATTGCAGCGGCGGGTCTTCCGATCCGGAGACTCTCCCAATCGGCTCACACCCCGCTACGCAGCGAGCTTACCAGCGGCCGTCGCGGCGCCCGTCCTGCCGCTCGAAGCGGAATTGCTGGCGCAGAGCGTGGATACGGTTCTGCAGCTCATGCGCCTCGCGGCCGCTGAGCCCGTTGCCGCGATAGCGGTGATAGAGGTGCTGGATGCGGCGCGCTTCGCGCATCAGCCGATCCTCTTCGCGCTTCGAGATCATGTCGCGATCCTCGGCGCGATGGATTCGATCGATCATCTGATCGATCTGCGCGCGGATCTCGCGCGTATCCGAATAGCCCGCATTGTAATGACGGCCGTTCGAATAGCGGCTGTCATAGTCGCCGCGGTACTGCGCGGCCGCCGGTGCGGCGAGCGCGACGGTGCTGG
The DNA here is from genome assembly GCF_036677245.1 of Sphingomonas sp. GTDB lineage: Bacteria > Pseudomonadota > Alphaproteobacteria > Sphingomonadales > Sphingomonadaceae > Allosphingosinicella. The sequence continues at coordinate 56,141 of NZ_JAKFCG010000068.1, read as the reverse complement.
CCATGATGGCTGGGATTACAAGCTTGAACATCGGTCTCTCCATCTTTTCGTCGATGCGATATCGATAGAGCGGAGCGGATGTTCCGGCGCTGAACGATCTCGTCAGCGGCCGTTCAGCCGGAGGACGGCGGAACCGATTAGACCCCAATCCCGGTTCGGCCGAACCAGGATTGGGGTCTAATTTCTTCGTTTTCCGTGATTTTCGAGTCGTCAGGTGATCTCACCTGATTTGAAATCACTCTACTGTTTGATCTTCCAGCCCTTGCGCAGCATCGCATAGCAGACCGCCCAGAGGACGATGTTGATCGCGAGCAGCAGGATCGCGCCGAACAGCACGGGAGAGTCGGCTTTCTCGAGGAAGCCGTAGCGAAAACCGGAGATGACGTAGAAGAACGGATTGGCATGGCTCACCGCGCGGAAAATGGGGCCGATGCTTTCGATCGAATAGAATGTGCCCGACAGCAACGACAGCGGCGCGACGATGAAATTCTGCACCGCCGCGGCATGATCGAACTTGTCGGCCCAGATCGAAGTGATCAGGCCGAAGAAGCCGAGCATCATGCTGCCCATCACCGCAAACCAGATGACCGCCGCGGGATGGCGCGGCAAGACGTGCACGCCCGGCCAGAACAGCATCGCCACCCAGACGGCAAGACCGACCAGCAACGCGCGCGTTACGGCGGCGCCGATCAGCGCGACCAGCAGCTCGCCGGTCGAGAGCGGCGGCATCAGATAGTCGACGATCGTGCCCTGCAGCTTGCCGACCAGCAAGGAGAAGCTCGAATTGGCGAACGACGCCTGCAGCATCCCCATCATGATCAAGCCAGGAGCGAGGAAATCGGCGAACGGCACGCCCATCACCAGCCGGCCGCTACGGCCGAGGGCGACGGTGAAAATCACCAGGAACAGCAAGGTCGTGAGCGCCGGCGCCCAGATTGTCTGAAGCTGCACCTTGAAGAAACGGCGCACCTCCTTCACATAGAGCGTCTTGAGGCCGAACCAGTTGACGCTCCTGATTATCGGGACGCCAGGATCGGACCTGACCCGATATGTTGGCTGGTCGTTCATGCGCCGTCGCTAGAGACAGACGCATCGAGCCGCAAGCCGCAACGCCTGTAAGGAAGAACAATGTCGTGGACCGATGAACGCATCGACCAGCTCAAGGAGCTTTGGAGCAAGGGCATGACCGCGAGCCAGATCGCGGACGAGCTCGGCGGAGTGAGCCGCAACGCGGTCATCGGCAAGGCGCACCGTCTGGGCCTTCAGTCGCGACCCTCGCCGGTCAAGCCGAACGAGGCCGTAGTTGTCCGGGCCAAGCCCAAGCCGGCCGCACCGGCCGCCGAGGAGCATACTGGAGAGGAAGCAGCGCCTGCGCCACGCGCGCCGCAACGCGCGCCCGAGCCGGCACCCGTCCAGGCTGCCGCCCCTGCCCCGCAAGCGCCGCCGCAGCCGCAGATCCGCTCGGTCGGCCCCGGCGGATTCCTCCGCCAGGGCCCCGGCGATCAGCAGCCGCCGATTCCGCCAGCGCCGCCCCGCCGCCTCGTGCCCGCCAAGCCGAGCGCCGAGGTCGCCGACAAGACCAGCCTGCTCGATCTCAACGAGAAGATCTGCAAATGGCCGATCGGCCATCCCGGCGAGCCCGATTTCCATTTCTGCGGCAAGCAGGCCAATCCCGGCTTTCCTTATTGCATCCAGCATTGCGGCGTCGCCTATCAGGCGCAGCTGCCGCGCCGCGATCGCCGGCCGCCGCCGCCGCTCCCGTTCGGCGGTCCGCGGATCCGCTGACCGGCCGAAGCCGGCGCCGCTCGAGGGGCGCGCCGGCACGGTGGCCCGGATTGATTTATGCCGATTGATCTGAGGCAGTAAGATTACGGGAACGCGCCGCTCGGGTGCGTGTTGATGGGTCACAGCATCGGTCACCGGCTCGGCCGGGCCGGAAGATGGAGGACCCTGAACAAGAATGTCGCACGAAGACGTCGCTTATTACGAACGACGCGCAGAAGCTGAAATCGAAATGGCCGCCAAGGCCACCCATCCCCCGGCCGTCCAGGCCCATTACCAGCTGGCCTGCGCCTATCTCGACAGGATCTATCCTGACAATCCGCGGGAGCCCTCGGCCGACAGCTGAGGGCCTTCAGCGGATTCGCTTCATTGCGGCCTGCGCGGTGACGCCCTTCAACGTCGCCGCGCGTGACCGCCGTACGAACCGCCATAAGAACCGGTAGCGAAGCCGATCGTCGAACGGCCGGAGCCCGCCGCACGCGGCGCGTGGGTGAGCGGTCCGGTCGACGCATAAAGGCTGGCGATCTCGATCCTTTTCCCCAGCCAATCGGCCAGGTCCTCGAAGCGCAGCGGGCGATTGAAGACGATCCCGGCAAAACCGTCCTGATACCAGCGCACGACGCCCTTGATCGGGCGCAGGCTCTCGACCGCGACGACCACGGCCTTACCGACGCAATTGTTGTCGTGGAGCTCGAGCTTGATGCCGCCGAGCGAAATATCCTGGACCTCGACCCGATGGTAGCGGCGACCGATCCGCACCGTGGCGCCGCACCTGATCGCGAGCCGTGTCGGTCGCGGGCGATAACCGATCCGCGGCCGGCGGTGGGCGAGGATCTCGCGAACGTCGACGTCCTCGTTGAACTTGATTCCGATGGTCGTACCGCGGGTCCACAGGATCGAGGCTTCGATCTGCTGCTCCGAATGCAATTCGACGATCACCGCAGCCCCGGCGCCGTGGCTGCCGCCGGTGTCGCCCATCAGCCCTCCCGCCGAGATGGTGCGGATACGGCAAAGATCCTGCCATTCGTCCGTGATCAGCTGGGCCACCGGCAGCAAGCTCAGCAGCCGCTGATCGATGTGGTCCTCGGTCGGCCGGGGCACGTCCGTGGTCAGCGAGAAGCGGGTCGATTCGAGCCCGAATTCGCTCGCGACCGGCTCGTGCCCCGTGATTTTCCTGCGGATCAATTCGCCCAGCATGATCGTCCCTCCACCCGAGTCGAAAATCTAGGCCCTGAATCGTAAAAAACCGTTAAGCTTTTGCGCCGGCGAGGCTTTCATCCGTGCTTGCCGAGCATCCGCGCTTGGCAGATTCCGCCGCTACGCTATAGCTGATCCATGTCAGATTTGTTCGCCGGCAACGGTCACCCCCCGCAGGATTATGATGCGCATTCGATCGAGGTTCTCGAGGGCCTCGAGCCGGTGCGGAGACGACCGGGCATGTACATCGGCGGCGTCGACGAGCGCGCGTTGCACCATCTCGCCGCCGAGGTGCTCGACAACAGCATGGACGAGGCGGTTGCAGGCCATGCCAGCCGCATCGAAGTATCGCTCGAAGCTGGCAACCGGCTGACGATCACCGATAACGGGCGCGGCATCCCGACCGCGGAGCACCCCAAATATCCCGGAAAGTCGGCGCTCGAGGTCATCCTGACGATGCTCCATTCGGGCGGCAAATTCTCGGACAAGGCCTATGCCACGTCCGGCGGCCTCCACGGTGTCGGCGTGAGCGTGGTCAATGCGCTGTCGGTCGAGACGATCGTCGAGGTGGCGCGGAACAAGGAGCTTTTCCGCCAGACCTTCTCGAAAGGCGATCCGACCTCGGCGCTGGTCAAGCTCGGCTCGACTCCGAACCGGCGCGGCACCACGATCACGTTCACGCCCGATCCCGAGATCTTCGGCGAGGATGCGAAGTTCAAGCCGGCGCGGCTGTACCGGCTCGCCCGCTCGAAGGCCTATCTGTTCGCCGGCGTCGAAATCCGCTGGCGCTGCGATCCATCGCTGATCGGCGACGAGACGCCGGCTGAAGCGGTGTTCCAGTTTCCCGGCGGCCTCGCCGACCATCTCAAGGAGCAGATCGGCGATCGCGAATGCGCGACCAGCGAGTTCTTCACCGGCCGCCAGGATTTCGCCAATGGCCAGGGGATGGTCGAATGGGCGGTCGCCTGGCCGCTGTGGAGCGAGGGCGGCTCCTCTTATTATTGCAACACGATCCCGACCCCCGACGGCGGCACCCACGAGCAGGGCATACGCACGGCGCTGGCGCGCGGCATCCGCGCGTTCGGCGAGCTGGTCGGCCAGAAGCGCGCCAAGGACGTCCAGGCGGACGATATCGTCACCGGCGCCGAGATCATGCTGTCGGTGTTCATTCGCGACCCGCAGTTCCAGAGCCAAACCAAGGACCGGCTGACCAGCCCCGATGCGGCACGGCTGGTCGAGACGGCGGTGCGCGACCATTTCGACCATTTTCTCGCCGACCACATGGATCGCGGCCGCGCGTTGCTCGGCTTCGTGCTCGATCGCATGGACGAACGGCTCAAGCGCCGGGCCGAACGCGAAATCAAGCGCAAGACCGCCACAAGCTCGCGCAAGCTGCGGCTGCCGGGCAAGCTGACCGACTGCGCCAACGACGATCCGGCCGGAACCGAATTGTTCATCGTCGAAGGCGATTCGGCGGGCGGCTCGGCCAAGCAGGCGCGGGACCGCAAGACGCAGGCGATCCTCCCGATCCGCGGCAAGATCCTCAACGTCGCCTCGGCCACCGCGGACAAGATCCGCTCCAACCAGGAGATCGCCGATCTGATCCAGGCGCTCGGCTGCGGCACGCGCGAGCGTTGCCAGGTCGAGACGTTGCGCTACGAGCGGATCGTGATCATGACCGACGCCGATGTCGATGGCGCGCATATCGCGACCTTGCTGATGACCTTCTTCTTCCAGGAAATGCCCGAACTGGTCCGCAGCGGCTCGCTCTATCTCGCGCAGCCGCCGCTCTATCGCCTCTCTGCAGGCGGCACGATCGCCTACGCGCGCGACGATGCTCACCGTGCCGAGCTCGAGCAAAGCCTGTTCAAGGGTAAGAAGGTCGAGGTCTCGCGCTTCAAGGGCCTCGGCGAGATGAACCCGCAGCAGCTGCGCGAGACGACGATGGATCCGAAGTCGCGCTCGCTGATCCGCATCACCCTGCCCCAGGAATATGAGGAACGGGCGGCGGTCCGCGATCTGGTCGACCGGCTGATGGGCCGCAACCCCGAGCATCGCTTCGCCTTCATCCAGAGCCATGCCGCCGATGTCGACGAGGAAGAGATCGACGCATGAGCCGGCGGGGCGGCGGTCTCTCCCTCCCCCTCCTCGCAGCTTTGCTGCTGATCTCCTGCTTCGCTTCGCCGGCCCATTCATTGCAACCTGGCCCCGCTGGCTCCGGCCAGGCGGGGCCCGCGCTGCGCGCACGCGCGGCCGCGCTCGTCCCGTTGTTCAACCGAAGCACCAAGCCCGAGCGCATCCTCGCGCCCTCGTTCCTCGCGCAGATCCCAGCGAGCCAGATCGACTCTCTCGCACTGCGCCTCGCCGGCCAGTACGGGCGGGCCAGAGCGGTCGAAAGGCTCGTCTCAAAATCCGCCACTGCCGGAACCGCGTTCATCGCGTTCGAACGGGCGGTGGTGCGAGTCGAGCTCGCGATCGAAGCAAGGCCTCCGCACCGCATCACGGCGCTGCTGGTCAGCGCCGCGGAGGTCAAGGGAGACAGTCTCGCCAAGGTCGCGCAGGAAATCTGGAGCCTGCCCGGCGAGGCATCGCTCGCGGTCGCGCGGCTTCGCGGCAGCGACGCCGCGCAATTCAGCATCGCCCACAAGGCTGGCAAGCCGCTCGCGGTCGGCTCGGCGTTCAAATTGTTCATCCTTGCCGAGCTCAGCCGGTCGATCGCCGCGGGAGAGCGCAAGTGGGGCGACGTCGTGCCGCTCGACCATTTCTCGATCGGCTCGGGTGCGCTCGAAAGCTGGCCGGCCGGATCGCCGATGACGCTCCACACATTGGCGGTGCTGATGATCTCGCAAAGCGACAATGGCGCGGCCGACACGTTGCTCCACCTGCTCGGCCGTGAAAAGGTCGAGCGGCTGCTGCCCGAGCTCGGCATTGCCGCACCGGACAGGCTGCGCCCGTTGCTGACGACTCGCGAATGGGCGCTGCTCAAGGCGGGCGACAGCGGTGCGCTCCTCCGGCGCTGGGCGGGCTCCTCCGAAGCCGAGCGGCGCGCGCTGCTTGCCGGGCCGATGGCGGCGCTGAAGGCCGACCAGGTCGATCTCAGCAGGTTGATCGCCGTGCCCAACGCGATCGACACGGTCGAGTGGTTCGCGTCGACCGGCGACCTTGTCAGAGTGATGAATTGGCTGCGCCGCCACGGCGACCGCGAGACGCTTGGCATCCTTGCGGTCAACCCGGGGATCGGCCGAGTCCCGGCGGAGGAGTTCGCCTATCTCGGCTACAAGGGAGGATCGGAGACCGGCGTGCTCAACATGACCTTTCTGCTCCGCGGCAAGGACGGCGAATGGCGCGCCGTGTCGGGAACCTGGAACGACCCCGCGCAAAGCGTCGACGAAGGCCTCTTTCAGCTGCTGATGAGCCGCGCGATCGCGCTGGTGCGCTGACACGGCGCGGGGAGATGCACGGCCCGTCGACGGAACGCCTCGGCTCGGCGCACGTTATGGGTCGAGTTGCAGCACTTTTGGTCGGCTGCGGCACTCTGTCGCATCTGGCCTGGCCCGGCTTTCGGGCAATTTTTCGGAATAGGGGGAACTTGCTTTGTCGAGATCGTCAATCGTGGGCAGCGCGCCCATCACGTTGCGTGTCCTGAGCCGAGCCACGGCCGCGGCGGTGGCGCTCGCCGGAGCGGCAGTGCCCGCTTTCGCCCAGGATGCAGGCGCGGCAGGAACCCAGGATGAAGACCGCGGCTGGACGATCCGCGTCGGCGCGGGGCCGCAGCTGATCCCGACCTACCCGGGCTCGGACGAATATCAGGTCGGTTTCTTCCCGGTGCTTGGCTTCCGCAAGACCGGGGACCCGCTCCCGTTCGGCGCCCCCGGCGACAGCCCGGGCCTCACGATCAATCCCAACAAGCCGCTCGAGTTCGGCCCGGTCGCCAATTTCGCGCCCGAGCGCAAGGCGGTCGAGGACGGCGTGCCGATCGGCAAGGTCGACTTCACGCCTGAGGTCGGCGCGTTCGCGCAATTCCGGCTGCACCCGAACATCCGGGTGCGCGTGGAAGGGCGGAAAGGCCTCGGCGGCCATAAAGGATGGATCGGCAGCGCCGGCGTGGATTACATCGTCCGCGATGCGGACCGGTTCGTCTTCTCGATCGGCCCGCGCGCGACCTTCGTCAACCAGCGCTATCAGCGCGCTTATTACGGCGTCTCGCCGACCGTCGCGGCGGCGACCGGGCTCGCGGTCTATGATCCCGACGGCGGCCTCAACTCGTTCGGAGCCGCCGCGGGTCTGCTCTATCAGTTCAACTACAATTGGGGCGTCCAGGGATTCGCGCGCTACGAACGGCTGGTCAAGGATGCGGCGGAATCGCCGATCGTGCGCGACATCGGTTCGCGCAACCAATATTTCGCCGGGGCCGCGCTGACCTATACGTTCGACATCGGGAAGATCTTTTAGGCAAGGTCGCGGCGCGCGGCGCGCGAGCTAGCTCAGGACAGTCGGCGCCACGAGCGGGAAGCGTGGAATCGCGACCGCGAAGCCGGTGCCGTCGTCCCCGATCATGTGATAGCGGCCTTCCATATAGCCGCTGGGGGTGTTGAGCGGGCAGCCCGAGACATAATCGAACGCGGCACCGGGCTCGAGCACCGGCTGCTCGCCGACCACGCCCTCGCCCTGCACCTCGTGACGCGCCCCACGCCCGTCGACGATCGACCATTCGCGGCTGATCAGCTGGACCGCCCGCTGCCCCTCGTTCTCGATGCGCACATGATAGGCCCAGAACCAGCGCCCCTTGCCCGGCTCCGATTGCTCGGGAAGGAAGCTGACCGAGACCCTGACGGTGACCCCCCGGGTAGTAGCGCTGTGGGGGAAGAGAGCTTTCACCGAGACGACTTTCCAGATCTACGTCGCGGCATCAACGCGTGACTCGCCTTAGCCGCTCCACAAGCCGATCTCGCGCAGCCAGTATGTCGGCCTGCCGATCGATCAAGATGTCACGCGCGAGGAAATAGCCGGTGAGGCGGAGGCCGTCAAAAATATCCTCCCAGCCGGCGGGACTGTTTTCGAGCAGGAAGCGCGGCAGGACGAAAAGCCGGTCGCGATAGGCGCCCGCCGCGCCGGCGCTGACCGCACGGCCGCTCTTCGGGCTGACGAAAGCGAGATCCTCGGTCGTGCCGGTCGCGGCGCATTGCGAGAGGTCGAGGCCGAAGCCGAGCTCGGCCAGGATCATATATTCGTAGCGCACCAGCGCCGCGCCCCAGCCGCTTGCCGCCGGCGCCGCCTCGACCGCGCCGAGCAACGCGTCGAGGCCGTCGTAGAGCCGCGGATAATGCTGCCCCTCGGGCAATGTCGCCGCCGTCAGCGCGCACACCCAATCGACGGCTGCCGCCGGCAGCGGTTCGGCCAGCAGCGGGGCGCGGCTGTGGATGAGCTCGACGCTGAGCTGCGCGAGCTGCTCGTCGGTCCGCGCGCGAAGCTCCGCCTGCACCAGATTGCCCGGCACCAGGATCGGCCTCAGCCGGCGCGAGCGGCCGCCGCGCACATAGCCGGCATGGATGCCGTCGGCCGGGGTCAGCAGCCGGACGATCGCGCCATGCTCGCCATGCGAGCGCACCGAGCAGACGATCGCCTCGCTCTCCAGCCGCATGCCGCGCTGTCCTCAGCCGCTCGGGTGGAAATAATCGTAGATGCCGCGCGCCATCGCGCGCGAGATCCCGGGCGCCTTCTCCAGATCCTCGAGCGCCGCGCCGCGCACCGCCCGCGCGGTGCCGAAATGCATCAGCAGGGCGCGCTTGCGGCTGGGGCCGATGCCGGGGACGTCGTCGAGCGGGCTCGAGGTCATGCTCTTCGCGCGCTTCTGGCGGTGCGCGCCGATCGCGAAGCGGTGCGCCTCGTCGCGCAGCCGCTGAAGATAGAAGAGCAATGGCGAATTGGGTGCGAGCGTCGCCTCGCGCCCGCCCGGGAAGTGGAACACCTCGCGTCCGGCATTGCGATCGGGCCCTTTCGAGATGGCGACCACCGGCACGTCGTGGATGCCGGCATCCTCGAGCACCTCGCAGACCGCGCTGAGCTGGCCCTTGCCGCCGTCGATCAAAAGCAGATCGGGCCAGTCGCCGCGGGTCCGGTCGGGATCCTCCTTCTCGAGACGCGCGAAGCGGCGGCTGAGCACTTCGCGCATCATCGCGAAATCGTCCCCCGGGACGGTCTCCTCGCGCTTGATGTTGAACTTGCGATAGGCGTTCTTGCGAAAGCCCTCCGGCCCGGCGACGATCATGGCGCCGACCGCATTGGTGCCCATCACGTGGCTGTTGTCATAGACCTCGATCCGCTGCGGCGGCCCCTCGAGCTCGAACAGTTCCGCGAGCGCACGCAGATTGCGGTTCTGGGTGCTGGTCTCGGCGAGATGGCGCTCGAGCTCCTCCTCGGCGTTGCGCGTCGCTTGGCGCATCATCGCCGCCTGGTTGCCGCGCTGCGGCACCTTGAGCGTCACCTTGCGCCCGGCGCGTTCCGACAGCGCCTCGCAGAGCAGGTCGGCCTCGGCGAGGGCGCGGTCGAGCAGGATCAGCTTGGGCGGCGGCAGCTCCTCGTAGAATTGGCTGAGGAAGCTGGTCAGCACCTCCTCTTCGGGGACGTCCTGCGTGTGGGCGGGAAAGAAGCTGCGATGACCCCAATTCTGGCCGCCGCGGATGAAGAAGGCCTGGATGCACATGATCCCGCCGCGGCAGGCGAGCGCGAAGATGTCGGCATCGCCGAGGCCCTCGCCGTTGACCGCCTGCGTCCCCTGGATGAAGGTCAGTGCGCGCAGCCGGTCGCGAAGCACCGCGGCGAGCTCGTAATCCATTGCCTCGGCGGCAAGGTTCATCTGCGCGCCGAGCTTGGCCTGGACCTTGGTCGATTTGCCCGCGAGGAAGTCTTTCGCGTCGCCGACCAGCTCGCCATAAGCCTGATTGTCGATGCGCCCCACGCACGGCGCCGAGCAGCGCTTGATCTGGTAGAGCAGGCACGGGCGCGCGCGATTGGCGAAGAAGCTGTCCGAGCAGCTGCGCAGCAGGAACAATTTCTGCAGCGCGTTGAGCGTCCGCGTGACCGAGCCCGCGCTCGCGAACGGACCATAATATTGGCCCTTGGCGCGGCGCGCGCCGCGATGCTTCTGGACACGCGGGAAATCATGATCCTCGCGCAGCAGGATGAACGGGAAGCTCTTATCGTCGCGCAGCAGCACATTGTAGGGCGGCCGGTAGCGCTTGATCAGCTGCGCCTCGAGCAGCAGCGCCTCCGCCTCGGTGTTGGTCGTGACGATCGTCATCGCGCGGGTCTGCGCGACCATGCGCTGCAGCCGCTTGGTCAGCCGCGCGACCTGGGTGTAGTTGGTGACCCGGTTGCGCAGCGCGCGCGCCTTGCCGACGTAGAGCACCTCGCCGCGCGCATCGAGCATCCGATAGACACCGGGTCGCACCGGCAAGGTCCGCGTCACCTGCCGGATCGCCGCGACGCCCGTCTCGAGATCGGGCTTGTCGGCACCGCGGACGGTGTAGACGGATTTCTCTTCGTTGAAACGGTCGGTCGGCTGGTCGGTCACGGGGGGAATCTAGGGGGTGGCGCGCTGTGGTGCCAGTCCTAAGGGAGGGCACCATCTCCCCTCCCGCTTGCGGGTCCGCTGCAAAAGTCCCGAGTCACCCAAAAACCGTTCGGCCTGAGCTCGTCGAAGGCCCTTCCTTCTCTGAGCAAGAAAGGAAAACGGTTCGACAAGCTCACCGCGAACGGAGTTTAGAGCGCTCCCGCGTGCGGGAGGGGTAAGTCGCTCAGTGCCGACGCCCCAGGTCGGCGATCGCGTTGTCGACCATCGCCTTGTTGGCGTTGGCGTCGAGCTCTTCGGAGATGAGCCGTTCGGCGGCGACGGCGGCCGCGGCGGCGGCGCGGGCGCGGACTTCGTCGATCGCCTGGCGCTCGGCGGCGGCGATCTTGTCTTCGGCCATGCGGGCGCGACGCTCGAGCAGAGCGGCGGTGTCCGCCCTCGCCTGCGTGACGATCGCTTCGGCCTCGTGACGGGCGCGCTCGAGCATCGTCTCGCGCTCCTTGTCGGCAGCCGCGGTCTTGGCTTCATATTCGCCGCGGAGCGCCTCGGCCTCGGCACGCAGCTTGGCGGCCTGGTCGAGCTGCTCGCGGATCACCGCGATCTTCTTGTCGAGCGCGCTTCCGATCGCCTGCGGCACCCTCTTCCAGAGGATGATCGCGATGATGAACAGGATCGCGAGCGAGATGAACGCCGGCGCGTCGAGGCCGAAAGCGGTCGGCTCGGGCCCATGGCCGCCGCCGGCATCCTCGTGGATCCCCGGCACGGGCTCGCCGTGCGAGGGCGTCGCATCCTTCTGGTTCATGCGCTCGCTGGCGGTGTCGAGCGGGGCATGCGGATTAGCCATTGTTGAGCGCACCCTTCACGGCCTGGGCCGCACGATCGCGCGACACGGTCACGCCGGCGAGCTTGGCCACCATTTCCTGCGCCGCTTCGGCGGCGACAGTCTCGATCTCGGCCATCGCCGCTGTCGTCGCGGCACGGATCCGCTCCTCGGCTGCCTGGACGCGGGTGCCGATCTCGGCATCCGCCGCCTTGACCCGGGTTTCGGATTCGCGGCCGGTTTCCTGCTTGGAAGCCGCGGCCACGCGCATCGCCTCGTCCCGGGTCTCATCCATCCGCCGCCGATAGGCCGCTTCGATCTCGTCCGCGCGGACGCGGGCCTGCTCGGCGAGCGCGAGATCCTCGGCGATCCTCCGGTCGCGCGCGTCCACCGTCGACTGGATCTTCGGCAGCATGCCGCGTCCGATCACGAAGAAAATCGCACCGAAGACGATCAGCAGCCAGAAGAGCTGCGAGGCGAAGATGAAAGGAAGCTGGGTGATCTGAGGCATTGGTCAATCCTGTGCGGCCGGAGCGCGGATGCGCTCCGGCCCGCCGGAGCTTAGATGGCGTAGAGGATGATCATCGCCACGGCGAAGGCAATCAGGCCCAGAAGCTCCGCCGCGGCGAAGCCGATGAACAGACGGCCCTGCTGGCTGTCGGCCGCGGCCGGGTTGCGCAGCGCGCTCTGCAGGAAGTTGCCGAACACCAGGCCGACGCCGATGGCGGCGGCGCCCGTTCCGATCGCCGCGAGACCGGCACCAATGACTTTCGCTGCTTCGAGATCCATGATGAACTCCTTTGAATAGATAGGTTTAGTGAAGGTTGATCGCGTCGTTGAGATAAAGCGAGGTCAGCAACGCGAACACATAGGCCTGGATCGCACAGACGAGGATCTCGAGCGCGACCACGCCGGCAATGAAGAAGAAGCTGATGATGCCGATGCCCCAGCCCATCGGGCCGCCGTTGAAGCCGGTGACGATGAAGCTGCCGAACACTTCCATCAGGATGTGACCGGCGATCATCGCGACGAACAGACGCAGGCCGAGGCTGAACGGGCGCACCATGAACGAGACGAACTCGATCGGCGCGATCAGAGGCAGCATCACCTTGGGCGTGCCGTGCGGCACGAACAGGGAGAAGAAATGGAGGCCGTGGCGCCAGAAGCCGATGATCAGCACGATCGAGAAGCTCATGATCGCGAGCACGCCGGTAATGCTGAAATGGCTGGTCGTAGTGAAGGCGTGAAGGCCGGGGATGATCGCCAGCGGCATCAGCCCGAGGAAGTTGGCGACGAGGATGAACATGAACAAAGAGAAGATGAAGGGAATGTACTTCTGCCCTTCGGGCCCGATGTTCGCATCGACCATGTTCCGGATGAAGCCGGTGAAGCCTTCGACCGCCACCTGCCAGCGGCCGGGGACCAGCTCGCGCTTCATGCCGCCAAGCATGAAGATCCAGATCAGGACGAGCGTGATCACCATCCACAACGAGCTGTTGGTGAAGCTGATGTCGAACGCGCCGAGCTGCAGCCGAGGCCCGAGGGGCTCGACCAGGAACTGGTGCATCGGATCGATCTTGCTTTCGGCCGCCACGCGCGAGAAACCCTTGTTATCCAGCACCCGGACCGGAGCCCGGGGGCGTCTTTGAAATTCGAATGACGTTCCTGATGCCGACCACGAAGCCCAGGAACAGCAACGCCAGCATCAGCAAGGGAGCCGTCTCCAGCCAGCGGTCGAGCAGCCAGCCGATGAGCGCCCCCCCGAACGGAGCCCCAATCAATTCACCAAGCACGCGCATGCCGAGACGATAATTGTCGTCCCGCTTGACCGGCCCGGACCTGATCGCCTCCGTCTGCTGCGCTGCCTTGAGCCGCTCTTCAAGCGACGTCAGCCGTGCATCCTCGGGAAGCTCAGGGTCCCTTCGCGGCTCATCTTCCGCCATGCCGCTCTCCCAGGTGAATGCCCCGCGCAAAGCGAGTGCAACAGGGGCGAGGAACATGCCAGCGGACGAGCCCGCCAAGGCGCGGTTCCTTTAGGTAGCGGCCACGCAGGAGTCAACAGCCGTGCTGCACTGCGAAAGCCCTGCCGCACAGCGGTTTTCGGGATCGCGCCGGTGGCACCAGATGGGGCCCGCCCACCCCTCGCGCGGCGCGCGCTTTGGTTAGCCGCAATAGGTCGGGCGAGCCACCGGCGTGTTGCCGTCGCGCTTGCGCCAGACGCCGTCCGGAAGGCGATAGAATTGGCCCGGCAGGACGCGCGTGGCGAGGATCTCGCAGGCGGTGGTCGCGGCGACTTCCTCGATCTTGGCGCCGCGCTTCGCGGCCAGCTGCGTGTAGAAGGCGCGGCGCTTGATGTTGACCGCGTCGACCTGCGCGCGGATGTCGCCCGAAGCCGAGCCGACGACGCCGAGATAGCCGTCCGCCTGCTCGCCGGCCTGGCCGGTGGCGCGCAGCTCGGCGCTGTTGTCGGCCTGATAATAAGCATAAGCCGCGCCGGCACCGCCGACGACCGCGGCCAGGCCGATGCCTGCGGCGAGAACGATCTTGAAGGTGCGGCTCATGTCAAAACACTCCTGGATTCTCTTTGATGAGGTCGCGCACGTCCTGCTGCAGCCGTACGACGACCTCTTGCCTGATATTGATGTTCAAGTTGATCTCGATCGGCTTCTCCGGCGCGCTCACCTGAACGCAGGCCGCGAGCATCGCCGGAAGCGCGGCGGCGGTCAGGATCTGCGTCCCTTTCATCGCCTTCAGCCTCGCACCGGGGCCAACTCTCGTCAATATCGACGCTGTCATCGCATATCCTCGCTTTCCGCAGGCTGAACGCTTTCGGGGTTGTCTTTGGGAACATTCGTGGTCGGCTGATCGCGCCATTCCGGCGGCAGCACCGATTGGATGAGCTGGGTGGGATCGTGCAGCGACCGCATCGTCCCGAGCAACGCGCGGAACGGCCCACGCACCATGATATTGAACTCGAACGGAATCTTGGCGAGCTGGCCGAGCGCACGCGCCGCGACCATGCCGCTGATGCCGCTCCCGCCGACCGGCGTCGCGCTCGGCTCGCGCGCGATGCCGTCGAGCTGGATCCGCGTCAGGAACTCGGCGTCGAGCGATCCGTCGAGATCGACCTCGAGGCGGCTGTAGCGGAGCGCCTTGAGCGCGTCGAACGCGAGCTTGCCGTAGGTGCCGAGCTGCTTGTCGGTCAGCTCGCCGATGTAGGAGACCACGCCTCCCCCAGGCCGCGCCTCGAGATGGCCGTTGGCGATCCGCCCGCCGCGCTCGTCGAAGATCATCGGGACGACGCCGTCGAACGTGCCGGTCGCCGAGATATTGCTGAACTCCATCTGCTGGACGAATGCGGCGGCATCCATGCCGACGACGCGGAACGTGAGCCGTTTCTCGCTCGGCTGGCTGAAGTCGAGGATCGTCTCCTCAAGGATCAGCTCGCCACCGGCGAACGGCCAGTTGCCGGCCTCGACCTTGACGCGAAGGCCGGGGAGCAGCTGATAGCGCACCCGCCCGTCGAACACGTCGAGGCCCGCCTGGATCTGGTCGATATCGGCCTGCTGGCCCGGTGCCGTCTCGAGGCCGAGCAGGTCGCTGAAGCGGATCGTCGTGGCGAGGCCCGTCACCGGGCCGAAGGTCGCAGCGAAATTGGCCTTTTCGGTCGAGAAGGTGCCGCTGCTCGTCGTGCCCTCCGGTCCCCAGCCGATCTCGCCCCTTCCCTTCAAGGTTGCGTCGACCAGGGCGACCACGCCGAGGGTGAGCCGCGTCAGCTCCTCGGGCTGATAGCGTTCGTCGAACTTGATCCCAGGAACGTCGAGGACGGCCTTGCCGCGGCCGCTGTCGAGCGCGTGGGCGACCGTGACGTCGGTGACGTGCGTACCGGTCTCCGGATCGGTCAGCGCGGCGGTGGCGCTGATGTCGTTGCCAACCAGGGTCAGGCGCAAGTCGCGCGTCGCGAGCGGGTAGAAGCGCGGCGGATTCGCCTCGTCGGCGACGGTCAGCGCGCCGGTGACGGTGGCCTTGCCGCCGATCACCTGCCACCGCCCGTTCCCCGCCGAGAGCAGCAACGGCACCGCCGCAAGCTTGCCGGAGCCGCCCGCGAAGGTGCCGGTGACCCCGCCGTCGCCGATCCTGCCGCCGAGCTGCGCGAGATCCAGCCGGCTGATCCCCCCGGGCTGGCCGAGCCGAACCGCGACGTTGCTGCCGGCGAAGGATTGCGAGGCGAGGTCGAACCGGAACTGCTGCGAGGCGAGCGCGATCGGCGAGGTACCGAGCCGGCCGGCGAGGCGGAGGGACGCGACCCGAGCGCCGCCCCGCATATCGCGGCCGGGCGCTTTCGAGACGAGGGCAGGGCCGTCGGGGCAGAGATTGAGCCTGGTCGGCCCAAGCTGCAGGCTCGAATAGGCCAGCGCGCGAAACGCGGCCGGCGTGCAACCCTCCCCGAACGCGAAAGCGCCGCCCCCGAACCGGCCGCGCACCGGCAGCACCAGCCCCGTGACGCGCCCATCGGGCAGCGGCCCGTCGATCGTCGCGACCGTCTCGATCCGTGTCGCGCCGCCGGGCGCGGCGAGCAGGCGCACGTCGCCGAGCGCGAGCCGGGCGCCGCCGGCCGCGAAGGGCGCCATGCGGATCACGCCGCTGATCGGCGCACCCGCGCTCTGCTGGGCAAGGCTTGCCTGCACCGTCGGCAAGCCGCCGCCGCCGAGCTGGAAGCTGCCGTCGCTGCGCAGCGCGCCGCTCGGCCAATAATAAGTCACACCTTTGCCGCCGAGGAGGAAGAGGCGTGCGCCGCTGCCGCTGGTCGCGCGCAGCCGCTCGACACGGGCACCGCCGCGTCCGGCGCCGTTCGCAACCACGATCCGCCCCTCGAGATCGACATTGCGCCCGGCCCGAAGCGCGGCTTCCGAAACCGCATTGGCCAAAGGCGCGAGCGGCGACCCGGCGGCGGCGGCCAGGGCGGCGGTGAGCGGGCGCAGGGCCTGTACGGGCGCGCCCACCCGCCTCGCCGACACATCGCCCGCGAACGCGAAGCTGCCGCGGGTCGCGGAGACATCATAAGCGCCGTCGACCGACAGCGGCCCGGCGGTGGTGGCGCCGCTGCGCCCGCCGGCGGCGGCAAGCGCGAGCGTGCCGCGGGTCCGTGTCGGGTTCCCCGCATAGGACAGGCGGCCCCTCACCCCGGCAAGCGCGCTGCTCCCCGATCGCAGCGAAGCCGACTGGACTGCGGCGCGGCCGACCCAGCCGTCGAGCGCCGGAGCGAGCGTGCCGTCGAGCGAAACCAAAGCGTCGCGGACGTCGAGCGCGTCGCCGCACGACAGGCGCGGGCTGCGCAGCGGCCCATCGAGCGACGGCCGGCGGTCGGAGATCGACACGTCGAGCAGGCCGGCAGGCGCGAGCATGACACAATTGCCGAACGCGAGCCGGCGCGAGCGGACCGCCATCTTGCCGGCGAAGCCCGAGGCGAGATTGCCGTGTCCTTCGAGCGCGAGCGCCACCCTGCCCGCGCCCGTTCGCAAGGAGAGCGCCGTATCGGAGACGTCGATCGCGAGGTCGGGCAAGCTGAACGGCGCTCCGCTCGGCGGGGGCAGCAATTTGTCGATCTGGCCGAGCGAGATCCTGCCGCCGGCGAGCCGGCCGAACATCCGCACGCCGCGCGCGCGGATCAGCGCGACGCGGGGGGTGCCGAAGCCGTAGGAGAGATGGACCTCGACCACGCGCGCGGTGAGATCCGGCCGCGCCGGATCGCCGATCACGACATTATCGAGCCGCTGCATGCCGACCCCGAGCCGCCCGATCTCATAGCGCGCCTGGACGCCGCGGCGCTCGAGCTCGCGGTTGATATAATCGGCAGCGATCGTCTTGCGCTGCAGCCAGATGACCAGCAGGAACAGCAGGATGACGAGGCCCAGCGCAAGCACGGCGATGCGCCCGCGCGAGAGGCGCCTGGAGACGACCTGCGCTTCCTCCTCCACTGCCTCGCTAGCCGACGAGTGAAGCTGGGGCGATCGAGCGGATAAGGATCATGGCAGCCAAACCTCCTTGCGTCCGGCTTCGTTCCGCCTGCGCACCAGTTTGCCTATGACCATAAGGAAGCTTAATCCAGCCTGATGGCGGACGAGCATCCCGATGCCGGCGGCAAGGCAGATCGCGCAAAGGCCGACGCGACGGGCGACGAGACGATCACGCTTTGGCGACCAGTCGGCCCCGCCGAGCTTCGCCTCATCGAAGCATCGGAGATGAAGGCCTTTCCGCCTCGGCTCCCCGAGCAGCCGATCTTCTATCCGGTGACGACGGAAGACTATGCCGTGAAGATCGCGCGCGACTGGAACGTACCTGCGAGCGGTGCGGGGTTCGTGACGCGGTTTCAGGTCCGGCGCGATTATCTGTCACGCTACGATGTTCAGAACGCGGGCGGAAGCGCACATCAGGAATATTGGATCCCCGCCGAAGATATGGAAGCTTTCAATGCGGCGATCATCGGTAGGATCGAGGTGACCCGAGAGTTCCGCTGAACGTTCCGTGACGGGCGGAAAGCAGACATTCTCTACTGCCAGTTTGCGGACCAGCGAAGCTGAACCAGAAACATTAGGACCCAGAGTGCACATCCGGCTACGAAGCCCGCGAGCGCACCAAGAGATACACCTTTGCGCCTACCTACCACGCTCGCGACTGCCACGCCGAATAGGAGACAGAGCGCCTCCAATAACAATCGCGAAATCTCGCTGTCAGACTACATATCAGTCGAAGGTTACTGACCTCGGGCGTCCTCAATTTTAAAGGAGAGCGGGGTTCTCCAAAACCACCTCGCGTCGTCCGCGCCAAAAAGGAACGAAGATGAACCGCACTTCCGAGACTATGCCCCACGCGCCATCTTCGAAAGCTTCAAGAACCGCCTTTTGCGGCAAACTGCCTCGCCACATTTCCCGGACGCGCGCTCCACCTGAGTAGCACCAGGCGACGAAGGTCAGAACTTCTTCCGCAGAGGTGAAGCTTTCGTGAAACCCAGCGTCGCCGAGGTAGACCGTAAATTCTCGCTCCGCACTGCGGAGTTCGACAGCGAAGCCGTGCGAAGTTGGAGGTTCGATTCGAATATAACCCGGCGCCTCGCTGTAGACGAGCTCCGGATGCTGCTGGAGTTTCTCCGACAGTGCGGTGCATGGGTCCATACTCACAACCTGTCTCGCTTCATAAAGGTGGAGTAAAGGTCACTCGCGGCAATGCCCTCTTTAGATCGGAAGCGGACCGTGATGTCGAGAGAGAAGAAGAGTTCCGAAAGGACTTTTGATTAGGCTGCAATGATGGCCAAGAAGACATATTCTGACGAGCTTCAAAGGGCACTTGCTCGGCCAGATGCGGACCGGATGCGCCAACAGCTTTATGCCTATGCTCTACATCACGATGGCGATTTTGACGATTTGCCAGAGGATTTCGAAGAGATCATCGCCTGTCACGTCCACGATCCAGAAAAGGCACTAGCCTATGTGATCATCGCGGCCTCGCAATCGGATGACGCCGCGTTTCTTGGGTCAATGGGCTGCGGTCCGCTTGAAGATATCCTTCGTGATCCGTCAGCAGAGCTGCTGGAACGTATCGTCGCCGAAGCGCGCAAGTCTGCACGGTTCCGCTGGTTACTCAGTAATCCATTCAAGGTCGCGATTGCTGCGAGAGCTTGGGAAGCGATCGAGAAATTCCGGATGACTGGCCCGCATGAGGAAGCGCCGTACGAGGCCCTGCCACCACGACTCTAATGCGAGCAACGCCGTGTTTGCCCGCAATGGGTAATGGGTTGAATCGATCTACTGTGTCTGCTCGGACCCCATAACGCGCCCATCATGTTTCGTGATCGCCATCCTGATTCCGCCCCCCACGCTACCCTGGGCGCCAAACTCCGCGATCCAGATATCCCCGTGGTCCTCGACGAACCACTGTCGCTCCAAACCTTCCGGAACCTGCCCTGGATAGTGGCTCCCGCGCATAATTCTCGGCAATCATGAGCGGGTTTAGCGGGTCCTCCTTCGGGGTCGGCGCGCCGCAAGCCCCAAGCCCCGCTAGCCAAGTCATTATTACTGCACGTCTGAAGGAGAACATCGTCGCACATTGTCGCATTGAACTAATGTGGGCAACTATTGGGCATTTACTCGACGGCCGCATATTATAGCTGCCTCAGCTGAGCGACGAGAGTCCTGAGCGGACGAGTCGACATGTTGCAGCGCTAAGCGCGGACCCTGTGAATATCGGGACAAAAGCGACGAAGCGTTGGATGATCTCTTGTTTCACTCCCAAGTCGCGCGGACAATGGCCTTACCACGCATCGGGAGGCGGCATTCCAACGCTGTGACCGGGTGGGTGGTAGCGGATAGGCTGACGGTGGAGACCAGCGGCCCCTTCCAGAAGGGCCAAGGCTGAGACGTCGGCCTATCCGCGCACGTCATTATGTCCGACTTCGGCTTCGACTTCCACGACTCAATGCGCTCATCGACCGCAACCTCCTCGCATCGTTTCTTCGAGTCACCGCACCGATGCGGTGCACGAGATGACCGAGGTGCCTCCGTTCGAGGAACTGTTAGAGCTAGTCGCCGAAGGACCGCCCTGCCAGCGGTTCACGGCTTCCGTTCGTGGAGCACATCGACAAGGCGGGTGACCTTGTCCGTGAGGCCATCGAGAGCCCGGATGATGTAGAAGCTGCTTATCGTGATGGTCATCGCGATCAGGATGGCATCTTTGCTCATCAGACCGTGAACCGCTGACCGTCCATCGTGACGTCGTCTAGGTCGCGCGTCTGCTCGGCCACCAGTAAGCCTGTCTCGCTAGTCTGCATTATGGGAGGCTAAGCGATCTGTGCCAACGTCCGCAATGGGCGATGCTAGTTGATGACACCGGGCGGAGCGTTCCGGAGTGTCGATTACGCACAGCTTCGTTCCGCCTGCAGGTTTGCCTATGAACATAAGGCAGCTTAATCCAGCCTGATGGCGGACGAGCTTCCCGATGCCAGCGGCCACCGCGCCCGGCTGCGCAAGCGCTTGATCGAGGGTGGGCCGGATGCGTTGCTCGATCATGAGCTGGTCGAATATCTGCTCGCGCTGGCGCTGCCGCGCCGCGACACCAAGCCGCTCGCGAAGAAATTGATCAAGCAATTCGGCGGCTATGGCGCATTGCTCGCCGCCGATGCCGAGGCGATCGCGCGGGTCGGTGGCATTTCCGAGGGCGCGGTCGCGGCGCTCAAGATCGCGCAGGCCTCGGCGCTGCGGCTGCTCAAGTCGCAGCTCGCGGAGCGGCCCTTGCTCGGCAGCTGGCAGGCCCTGCTCGACTATCTCCACGCCGACATGGCGCACAATCCCGTCGAGCGCGTGCGCGTGCTCTACCTCAACAGCAAGAACATGCTGATCCGCGACGAGGCGATGTCCGAAGGCTCGGTAGACGAGGCCGCGGTCTACGTCCGCGAGATCATGCGCCGCGCGCTCGATTGCCACGCGACCGCCCTGATCATCGTCCACAACCATCCGAGCGGCGATCCGCAACCGAGCCAGCAGGACATCCGCCTGACCCGCGACATGATCGAGGCCGGCCGGCACCTCAAGATCACGATCCACGACCATGTCATCATCGGGCGCAAAGGTCACAGCAGCCTTCGGGCCCTCGGGCTGATCTGAGCACTCCGCGTGGCGATTGCGCTGTGTTCCGTGCCGGACGCCGCGTAAACGGCGATCATGCAGCTGGGTCCCGACATCATCGCATTCTTGATGGCGGTCGCGTTCGTCGCGGGGATGATCGACGCCATCGCCGGCGGCGGCGGGCTGCTGACCATCCCCGCGCTGATGGCGGTCGGAGTTCCGCCGGTCGCGGCATTGGCGACCAACAAGCTGCAAAGCACGTTCGGGACGGGAGGAGCGGTGTTCGCGTTCGCGCGCAAAGACCACATTGACCTGCGGCGCTTCGCACTGCCGGCCGCGGCGGCCTTCGCGGGCGCGGCGGGCGGCGCGTTCACGGTGACGCAGATCGACCCAAGCTGGCTCGCAGGGCTCGTGCCGATCCTGCTCGTCGCGATCCTGCTCTATTTCCTGTTTGGCCCAAGGCTGGGCGACGAGGACCGGCACAGCCGCGCCGGGCCGCCGCTGCTGGTCGTCACGGCGCTGCTGATAGGCGCCTATGACGGCTTCTTCGGACCGGGCACCGGCTCATTCTTCACGACCGCGCTGGTGGCGGTGTTCGGCCTGGGGATGGTGCGCGCCATCGCCCACACCAAGCTGCTCAACTTCGCGAGCAACCTGGCCGCGCTGATCATCTTCGTCGCGAGCGGCGAGATCTTGTGGGTAGCAGGCCTGGCGATGGCGCTGGCGAACATCGCCGGCGGCCAGGTCGGCGCTCATGCCGCAATGCGATTTGGCGGCCGCATGGCGAGGCCATTGCTGATCATCATGTCGCTCGGGCTGACGGCGAAGCTTCTTTCAGACCCCGCCAATCCGCTGACCGCGCTGATCCTCTCTCGGCTCTCATAGCGCCGCGGGTCACCAGCCGAAGGCAACCCCTGCGCGGGCGCCGGTGGTGCCCTTCACGGTCGACCCGGCGATACCGGCATTGACCCAGATATTCTTGGTGACACGGGTCACCGCGGATCCGGAGAAGCCCTGCACCCCCTGGAAGGTCGCGAGGTTAAACGAGACCGCATGATTGCTGTCGGGCGGGATCATCGTGCCGCCGAGCGCGATCGCCACCGCCACGCCGCCGTAGCTCCGGCGCACGTCGCGCTCGAGGCCGGCGACCGAACCTTCGAGGCCGAGCGTGCGATCGCGCAAAGTTGCGATTTCGCCTGGCCCGATGTTGCTGACGCCGAGGTTTCCGCCCGCATCGGAGGTGACATAGCCGATCGGGCCCGACTGGGCGGATTGGCTGGCGGATGAGCTGAGGCCGGGGAGCGTGTAGGTCGCATCAGCCGAGCCCAGCGCGATCTGGCCGTCGCGGTTGGCGACCGCATTGGCGCCGAGCGCGATCGCGGCGGCGCCGTTGGCTTGCGACCGGTCGCCGATCGCGATCGCGCCCTGGCCGACGGCATTATTGGTGTTGCCGATCGCAACCGCGCCGGTGCCGGTCGCGACATTGTCCTTCCCGACCGCGACAGCGCCGTCACCGGTTGCCAAATTGGGATCGCCGATCGCCACCGCGCCATTGCCGGATGCGACGTTGGCGAGGCCGATCGAGACCGCCGCGCCATCCTTGGCGACCGCCCCGGATCCGATCGCCACCGAACTGTTGCCCGACGCGATGCTGCCGGGGCCCGCCGCGAACGAATCCGCGCCTGTCGCCTGCGGCGCCGCTCCGGCCGAGTTCGTCCGGATGTAAGCGCTGTTCGCATATGCGGTGTCGGCGGTGGCTTGCGCAGCCGCAGCCTTGGCGTCCGCAGCGGCAGCGTCGATCAAGGCGGTGTCGGCGGTGACTTGCGCCGAGGCTGCATCCGCGAAGGCGGTGTCGGCGACCAGCCGCGTCGCGGTCTCGCTGACCTGCACATCCTGGGCGAGCGCGAACGCGGTGTTGGCCGTCGCCTGCGCGCCATCCGCCGCGACCTGCGCAATCGCCGCATTGGCGATGCCGATATTGGCGGAGCTCTGCGCAGCGGCAGCATCGGCGACGGCACTATCGGCAGTCGCCTGCGCGGAGATGCCCTGCGCCAGTGCTGTCGCAGCAGCGACGACGGCACCATCGGCCGTGACTTGAGCGCCGGCAGCGTCAAGCAGCGCCGTGTCCGCAGTCAGCTGGGCGGCATCGGCGCTGGCCTGCGCCGCGGCACCCTGCACGAGCGCGCTCGCAACGCCGGTGACCGCAGTGTCGGCGGTTGTTTGTGCGGTGGCGGCGTTCGCTATCGCCGTGTCGGCGCTGGCCTGGGCCGCGGCTGCGTCGATCACCGCGCCATCGGCAGTGACTTGAGCGCCGGCAGCATCGAGCAACGCCGTGTCTGCAGTCAGCTGGGCCATGCCAGCGAAGGTGATTGCGCTATCGGCCGTCGTCTGGGCGGTGCCTGCGGCGGTGAGGGCAGTGTCGGCGGTGGTCTGCGCCGTACCCGCGGCGACCACCGCCGTATCGGCGGTCGTCTGGGCGGCGTTTGCGGCCGTTGCTGCGCCATTGGCGGTCGTCTGAGCCGTGGCAGCGGCGGCCACCGCTGTATCGGCGGTGGTCTGCGCCGTTCCCGCGGCGGCCACGGCCGTATCGGCGGTCGACTGGGCCGTGCCTGCGGCGGTCAGCGCGCTGTTCGCGGCGGTTTGCGCCGTTCCCGCGGCCGTCACTGCTCCATTGGCGGTGGTCTGGGCCGCGCCCGCGGCGGTCAGCGCGCTGTCGGCGGTGGTTTGAGCCGTGGCTGCGGCCGTCGCTGCGCCATCGGCGGTCGTCTGAGCCGCGCCTGCGGCGGTCAGCGCGTTGTTCGCCGTCGTCTGTGCCGCACCTGCGGCCGTCGTTGCGCCATCGGCCGTCGTCTGAGCGGTGCCCGCAGCGGTAAGCGCGCTGTCCGCCGTCGTCTGTGCCGCGCCTGCGGCGGTCGCTGCACCATTGGCGGCCGTCTGAGCGGTGCCCGCGGCGGTCAGCGCGTTGTTCGCCGTCGTTTGAGCCGCGCCCGCGGCCGTCGTTGCGCCATTGGCGGTTGTCTGGGCCGTGGCCGCGGCCGTCGCTGCGCCATTCGCCGTCGTCTGGGCCGCACCCGCGGCGGTAAGCGCGCTGTTTGCCGTCGTCTGTGCCGCGCCTGCGGCGGTCGCTGCACCATTGGCGGTCGTCTGAGCGGTGCCCGCGGCGGTGAGCGCGCTATTGGCGGTGGTCTGGGCCGCGGTCGCGCTGGTTTGCGCAGCGGTCACATTCTGGTTGGTCGCGTAGAGCTGCGAGCCGTTGACCGCGTCGGTGCTGAGGCTGGTGACCGCGCCAGGCGCCACATAGACGAGCTTTCGCTCCGCGCCCGCCGCCCCGAACGAGACGGTATTGGCTGCCGAGGCGATCGATCCGCTGCCGATTGCGACCGAGTTGGTGCCGGTCGCCTGCGCGCCCTGCCCTACGGCGGTGCTGTCGGTGCCGGTCGCGGTCGCGAGCACACCCACTGCGGTCGCCCTGTCGCTGGTGGCGACCGACGACGAGCCGCAGGCGAAGCGGTTGGTCGGGACCTGCTGGCGGCACCATGCACCATTGTAGGTCGCACCGACATTGGCCGAGACGATCTGGGCCGAAACTTGTGTCGGAGCCGCGAGCGCCGCGATCAATGTCAGCCGCGACAGGATATGTGTCGGCGAGCTATTTGGCTTGGGGACATATCTGCAGTGATCGAGACGTTTCATCGAAACCCCCAGGGTTGGTTTTCCGCTGCTGCTTCGTCGTTCAACTACCGCTTCAAAAATAACCTAGAATTCATCCAATACGGTGCTATCCCTAAGAATTAATTAAGAGATTCTTAGCCTTTCGAGGGCGCACATGCTTGTGCTGAAGCGCTCCTTGATGCATCGGTTTGCGCGCGGAAGGCCGGGCGCAGCAATTGTCCTGCTGGCCAGCATCAGCCGGCGATCCTTGCCTTGGGGCTGTTGCCGACCACGGCAAAGTCTGCGAAGCGACCATAGCTCCTGAACCTTCGTCGTCCCCTGTGAGTAGCCGAATTTGAGCAAGCCCCGCCTTAGCGCCGCCTGGCATTCAGCCTATCTGCTGTTGACGCTCACCGCCTTGTTCTGGGCCGGCAATTCGGTCGTCGGCCGGGCCGCGCGCGAGTTCGTGCCGCCGGTGGCGCTCTCCTTCTGGCGCTGGGTGATCGCGTTGCTCATCCTGCTGCCGTTTGCCTGGCCGCACCTCAGGCGCGACTGGCCGGTGCTTCGCCGCCACTGGAGGCTGATGCTGCTGTTCGGGATCTTCGGCATCGCCGCCTTCAACACCCTCCTCTACACCGGCCTGCAATATACGACCGCGCTCAACGCCGTGATCCTGCATGCGGCGCAGCCGGCGATGATCATCATCGTCGGGATGCTGATGTTCCGCGACCCGCTCTCGCGGTGGCAGTTCTTCGGCGTGCTGCTGTCGCTCAGCGGCGTGGTGATGATCGTCTCGCGAGGCGACATCCAGGCACTGCTCGCGCTGCGGCTCAACATCGGCGACGCGCTGATCCTGCTCGCCGGCCTGCTGTGGGCGATCTATTCCGTTTTTCTCCGCAAGCGCCCCAAGGTCCACCCGTTGAGCCTGCTCGCCGCGAGCATGATCATCGGCGTGCCGGTGATCCTGCCCTTTTATCTGCACGAGCTCAGCCAGGGCCGCTTGATCGTTTCCGCTCCGCAGAGCTGGATGATGATCTTTTATGTGTCGCTGTTCCCCTCGCTCATCGCCTATCTTTTCTTCAACCGCGGCGTCGAGCTGATCGGCTCGGCGCGCGCCGGCCAGTTCATCAACATCACGCCGGCGTTCGGCGCGTTCCTGTCGATCGGCCTGCTCGGGGAGCGGCTCGGCCTCCACCATGTCATTGGGGTCATCCTGATCGGCGGAGGCATCCTCCTCGCCGAGCGCCGCGCTGCCGCAAATCAACGGGCGGGGCAGCCTCCTAGCGCGCGCACCGCCAGCGAGTAGCCGAATTTGAGCAAGACACGCTTCGGCGCCGCCTGGAACTCAGCCTATCTGTTGCTGACGTTCACCGCTTTGTTCTGGGCGGGAAATTCGATCATCGGCCGCGCCGCGCGCGAGTTCGTGCCGCCGATCGCTTTGTCCTTCTGGCGCTGGCTGCTCGCATTTCTGCTGCTGCTCCCGCTCGCCTGGCCTTATTTGAAGAAGGATTGGCCCGTCCTGCGCCGGCGCTGGCCGATCCTGCTGCTGTTCGGGAGCTTCGGGATCGGCGCGTTCAACACCCTGCTCTATTCAGGCCTCCAATATACCACCGCGCTCAACGCGATGATCCTGAGCGCGGCGCAGCCGGCGATGATCCTCGTCGCGGGCATGCTTCTGTTTCGCGACAGGACGACGCGATCGCAGCTGCTCGGCATCCTGCTGTCGCTCGTCGGCGTCCTGATCATCGTCTCCCGCGGCGTACCGGAGGTCCTGCTCAGCCTGCGCCTCAACTTCGGCGACGCTCTGATCCTGCTCGGCGGCCTGTTGTGGTCGGTCTACGCCGTCTATCTTCGCAAGCGGCCGCAGGTTCACCCGCTGAGCTTCCTTGCGGCGACATTGTTCGTCGGCGTGTTGGTGGTGCTGCCCTTCTACCTGCACGAGCTCAGCCGCGGGCGCCTGATCGTGCCGGCGCCCGAAAGCTGGCTGACGATCGCCTATGTCTCGCTGTTTCCGTCGCTGATCGCCTATCTGTTCTACAATCGCGGCGTCGAGCTGATCGGTTCGGCGCGCACCGCGCAATATCTCAACATCACACCGGCGTTCGGTGCCATCCTCTCGATCCTGCTGCTCGGCGAGCTGCCGGGTGCCTATCACGCGGTCGGCGTGATCCTGATCGGCGCCGGCATCGTCCTCGCCGAGCGGCGCACGGCCGCCAATCAGCAGCCGTCGATACAGCCTGCCGGCCCAGTGCCGTGAGCGTCTCCAGGCGACCGGGTCTCCTTCTGGCGGGTCTCCTTCTGGCGGGTCTCCTTCTGGCCGGTCTCCTCCTGGCGCTGCTGGTCGCTGCCGGCTCGTCCGCTTTGCTGTTCGCCCAGGACAATCCACCCGTCCCGATCGCCGGCGCGCGCGACTCCTATCGACGCGATTATGGCGCCGACATCGCGGCGGAGACGATCGCCTGCCGTGCCCGCGCAGGCACGATGGCCTATCGCGGCCGGACGATCGAGCCGGTGTGCGTCATCCAGACCAAGGATGCCGGCAAGACCTGCAGCGCCAGCGCCGAATGCGAGGGCCGCTGCTTGATCGACATCGACAAAGCGAAGGACGAGGAGTGGCGAGCGATCGCCGTCGGCGCCGCGGCGACGGGCGTCTGTTCGGCGGAGGAATTGCATTTCGGCTGCTATATTCCGATCGAGCGCGGCACGGCGGGCCATCCGGTCTGCGCTGACTGAGACGCGGCGCGCAGCCTGTGCCGCGCGCGTTGAAGGCCCGGTGCGACTTTGCTACCCGCAGCGCACAACCCCAATAGGAAGTGTCGATGATCCCACGCTACGCGCGGCCCCAGATGGCGAGCATCTGGGAGCCGGAGGCCAAATTCCGCATCTGGTTCGAGATCGAGGCGCATGCGCTCGATGCAATGGCGGAGCTCGGCATCGTCCCGAAGGAAGCGGCGCAGGCGGTGTGGGAGCGCGGCGCGTTCGAGGTCGAGCGGATCGACGCGATCGAAGCGGAGGTGAAGCACGACGTGATCGCCTTCCTCACCAATGTCGCCGAGCATGTCGGGCCCGAGGCGCGTTTCCTCCACCAGGGCATGACCAGCTCCGACGTGCTCGACACCTGCCTCGCGGTGCAGCTCGCGCGCGCATCGGATCTGCTGATCGCCGACCTCGATGCCTTGCTCGAGGCGATCAAGCGGCGGGCCTACGAGCATAAGCTCACCCCGACGATCGGCCGCAGCCACGGCATCCATGCCGAGCCGGTGACCTTCGGCCTGAAGCTTGCCCAGGCCTATGCCGAGTTCGACCGCAGCCGCAGCCGCATGATCGCCGCGCGCGAGGAGATTGCGACCTGCGCGATCTCGGGCGCGGTCGGCACTTTCGCCAACATCGACCCTTATGTGGAGCAATATGTCGCGGCCAAGATGGGGCTCTCGATCGAGCCCGTCTCGACCCAGGTCATCCCGCGCGACCGCCATGCGATGTTCTTCGCGACCTTGGGCGTGATCGCATCGTCGGTCGAGCGGCTCGCGACCGAAATCCGCCATCTCCAGCGCACCGAGGTGCTCGAGGCGGAGGAATATTTCTCGCCGGGGCAGAAGGGCTCGTCGGCGATGCCGCACAAGCGCAACCCCGTGCTGACCGAGAATCTCACCGGCCTCGCGCGGATGGTGCGCGGCTATGTCACGCCGGCGCTCGAGAATGTCGCCTTGTGGCACGAGCGCGACATCAGCCATAGCTCGGTCGAGCGCTACATCGGCCCCGATTCAACGGTGACGCTCGACTTCGCGCTCGCCCGCCTCACCAACGTCGTCGACAAATTGCTCGTCTACCCCGAGCGGATGCAGAAGAACCTCGACCGCATGGGCGGCCTCGTCCACTCGCAGCGCGTGCTGCTCGCGCTCACCCAGGCCGGCGCGAGCCGCGAGGACAGCTACCGGATGGTCCAGCGCAACGCGATGCAGGTGTGGGATTCGGACGGGGAGCTGTCGCTGCTCGAATTGCTCAAGGCCGATGCCGAGGTTTCGGCCTTACTCTCCGACCAGGAGCTCGAGGAGAAGTTCGACCTCGGCTACCATCTCAAGCATGTCGACACGATCTTCGCGCGGGTGTTCGGCGAAGAGGCACCCTGACCCGAACCGTCATCCGCGAACCCGCGAATGACGTCGCACGGCGTGGTCCCTGCCTCGCGTGCTTAGTGGGAATGCGGCGCGGGCGGCGGGTTGCTGAGGCTCGTGTAGACCGTCTCGACGAACTGGTCGGGCTTCACGAAACCGTCCGGCATGGCGTAGCGCGCGACCGGCTTGCTCGCCTGGAGCTGCGCCAGCGTCTGCTTCGCAGCAATCGCAGCCGCGACCTTGGCGCGAACATCGACCAGCATGTCGCGATAGGCGACCAGGTCGGCGCGGGTGGCGACCGGGCCATGGCCGGGGATGATCCTGGTGCTCGGCTTGGCCAAAGCGAGGCCGCGGTTCGCGGCGGCGATCAGGCCATCGATCGAGCCGCCCGAGCCGAGATCGATGAACGGGAACGAATCGCGCAGCATGAACGCATCGCCCATGTGAAGCACATCGGCCTTCTGCCAGTGGACGAGCGCATCGCCGTCGGTGTGGGCATGGGCGAGATGGATGACGTGCAAGGTGTCGCCGTTGATGTGCAGGGTCACGCCATCGCCGAACGTGACGACGGGCAGCGCATCCTTGGGCGACGGCGGCACCGTCATGTTGAATGCCTTCATCACCTGCGCGGTCGTCATCCGCGTGCGGACGTTGTCATGCGCGAGAATCACCGCACCGCGCTTGCCGAAGTTCTCGTTCCCGCCGGTGTGGTCGCCATGCCAATGGGTGTTGATCACGAATTTGACCGGGTCAGGATCGAGCGCCGCGATCGCCGCGACGATCTTGTCGGTCAGCGGCGCATATTGATCGTCGATGAGGACATTGCCGTCCTCCCCATAGGACAGGCCGATGTTGCCGCCCGGCCCGAACAGCACGGCGACACCAGGCGCAAGCAGCTCGGTCTTGATCTCCGCCTTCGAGAAATCCTGCTGGGCGGCGGCCGGCGCGGCGATGGCCGCGAGAAGCAAAGCGACGAAATGGGCACGCATGGTCGATCCCTCCTGTTTTTCCCCATCCTAACGAGATTTCGATGGGCCCGCCAAGCAGGGATCGGCGACGCGCGCAACTTCATCGCAATGGCAGGCGGGAATCCCGACCGCGCCCCCGGATTTAGTCGGTGAGATCGTCCCACATCGTCTTGAGCTTGGCGAAAAAGCCCGATGAAGCGGGACACTCCTCGCCGGTCTCGGTCTTGCGGAACTCCTCGAGCAGTTCCTTTTGCCGACTCGAAAGCCGCGTCGGAGTCTCGACCTCGATCTGGATGACCATGTCACCGAAGCCGCGACCGTTGAGGACCGGCATTCCGGCGCCGCGCTGGTGAAGCTGCTTGCCGGTCTGCGTCCCGGCCGGGATCTTGATCGCGTGACGCTCGCGGTCGAGCCCCGGCATTTCGATCGTGCCGCCGAGCGCGGCAGTGGTGATGCTGACCGGGCAGCGCGCGAACAGGGTCGTGCCGTCGCGCTGGAATATCCGGTGACGCTGGAGATGGACGAAAATGTAGAGGTCTCCGGCGGGACCGCCGCGCGCGCCGGCCTCGCCTTCGCCGGACAATCTGATCCTGGTGCCTTCATCGACTCCAGCCGGAATCCGGATTTCGAGCCCGCGCTGCTTCTCGACCCGGCCGTCGCCGCGGCAGGCTTCGCATGGTTCGGCGATCACCTGGCCGGTGCCGCGGCAGCTCGGGCAGGTCTGCTCGAGCACGAAGATGCCTTGCCGCGCCCTTACCTGCCCGCGCCCATCGCAGGTGCCGCAGGTGCGTGCGCTGGTCCCGGCCTTGGCGCCGCTGCCGCCGCACGGCTGGCACGCCACCGTCGTATCGATCTTGACCTCGACGGTCTTGCCCGCGAACGCTTCCTCGAGCGTGATCTCGAGATCATAGCGCAGGTCCGAGCCGCGTAGCGCGTTCGAGCGCCGGCCGCCCTGCCCGCCCATGAATTCGCCGAAGATATTCTCGAAGATGTCCGAGAAGGATCCGAAATCCTGCGCCCCTCCGCCCATTCCGCCGTGGCCGCCGTTCTGGAATGCGGCGTGGCCGAAGCGATCGTAAGCGGCGCGCTTCTGCGGGTCTTTCAGGCAGTCATAGGCGGCGCTGATCGCCTTGAAGCGCGCTTCGGAATCGGCGCAGCCGGGATTGCGATCGGGGTGACATTCCATCGCAAGCCGGCGGTATGCGGACTTGATCGTCCTCTCGTCCGCCGTCCGTTCCACCTGGAGCAGTTCATAATAATCAGTATCGAGCATCGAAATCCCGGCTCCCCCAAACGTGCGGCTCCCGCCCTTCCTTGCCGGTCACAAAGAAGAGCGGGAGCCGAGCCACGATCTTATGCCTTGTTGTCGTCGTCTACCTCGGAGAATTCCGCGTCGACGACTTCCTCGCCGCCTCCGGCCTCGGCACCCTGGCCGGCGCCGGCGTCGCCCGGAGAAGCAGCAGCGGCCTGCTCCTTCTCATAGATCGCCTGGCCAAGCTTCATCGCCACCTGCGCGAGCGCCTGCGCCTTTTGCGTGGTCGCATCGACATCCCCGCTCTCGACCGCCGAACGGGTCTCGTCGATCGCCGCCTGGATCTCCGACTTGAGCGAGGCATCGACCTTGTCGCCATGCTCCTCGAGCTGGCGCTCGGTCGTGTGGATCAGGCTCTCCGCATTGTTCTTCGCCTCGGCGGCGGCACGGCGCTTCTTGTCCTCCTCGGCGAACCGCTCGGCATCCTTGACCATCTGATCGATGTCGGAATCGTTGAGGCCGCCCGAGGCCTGGATGCGGATCTGCTGCTCCTTGCCGGTCCCCTTGTCCTTCGCCGAGACGTTGACGATGCCGTTGGCGTCGATGTCGAACGTGACCTCGATCTGGGGCACGCCGCGCGGCGCGGGCGGGATTCCGATCAGGTCGAACTGGCCGAGCATCTTGTTGTCGGCGGCCATTTCACGCTCGCCCTGGAAGACCCGGATCGTGACCGCATTCTGATTGTCGTCCGCCGTCGAAAAGGTCTGCGACTTCTTGGTCGGGATCGTCGTGTTGCGATCGATCATCCGGGTGAAGACGCCGCCCAGGGTCTCGATACCGAGCGACAGCGGCGTGACGTCGAGCAGCAGCACGTCCTTGACGTCGCCCTGCAGCACGCCCGCCTGGATCGCTGCGCCCATCGCAACGACTTCGTCCGGGTTGACGCCGGTGTGCGGCTCCTTCCCGAAGAAATCCTTCACCACCTCACGAACCTTCGGCATGCGGGTCATGCCGCCGACCAGCACGACCTCGGCGATCTGGTCGGCCTTGAGGCCGGCATCGGCGAGCGCCTTGCGGCACGGTTCGAGCGTGCGCTGGATCAGCTCGGCGACCAGGCGCTCCAGATCGGCGCGGGTGATCGTCTTGACGAGATGCTTGGGGCCATTCTGGTCGGCCGTGATGAACGGCAAATTGACCTCGGTGGTCTGCGCCGACGACAGCTCGATCTTGGCTTTCTCGGCAGCTTCCTTGAGCCGCTGCAGCGCAAGCCGGTCGTTGCGAAGGTCGATGCCTTCGGCCTTCTTGAAGTCGTCCGCGAGGAACTCGACGATCTTGGAATCGAAATCCTCACCGCCGAGGAAGGTGTCGCCGTTGGTCGCCTTCACCTCGAACACGCCGTCGCCGATCTCGAGGATCGAGACGTCGAACGTGCCGCCTCCAAGGTCGTAGACCGCTATCGTCTTGCCGTCCTGCTTGTCGAGCCCGTAAGCGAGCGCGGCCGCGGTCGGCTCGTTGATGATGCGCAGCACCTCGAGGCCCGCGATCTGGCCGGCGTCCTTGGTCGCCTGGCGCTGAGCGTCGTTGAAATAGGCCGGGACGGTGATCACCGCCTGGCTGACCGTCTCGCCGAGATAGGCCTCGGCGGTTTCCTTCATCTTCTGGAGGATAAACGCCGAAATTTGCGACGGCGAATAATCCTGGCCGCCGGCGTGCACCCACGCATCGCCATTCGGGCCGCGGACGATCTTGTACGGAACCAGCTCGGTGTCCTTCTTGGTCACCGGATCGTCGAAGCGGCGGCCGATCAGGCGCTTCACCGCGAAAATCGTGTTGTCGGGATTGGTGACCGCCTGGCGCTTGGCCGGCTGGCCGATGAGCCGCTCCCCATCCTTTGCGAAAGCGACGATCGACGGCGTCGTGCGCGCGCCTTCCGCATTTTCGACGACCTTGGGCTTGCCACCTTCCATCACCGCGACGCAGCTGTTGGTGGTGCCGAGATCGATACCAATTACTTTTGCCATATGACCCTCTTATGCCCCTCAAAAATAACAAGACCCGCGCCCTGCAAACAAGGCACGCGAGTGTTTCGCATGCGATATAGGTGCCGTTTGCGTTGCTACAAGAAGTCGCCGCGCCTAAGGGCCGGCCGGTGAACGACATCATTGCTCGCCCTTTGGTCACCGCCGCAGCCGTGGCTTCCGTCTGCCTGCTTTGGGGATGCGAGCGCCCGCCCAAGACGGTCAAAGTGACCGTCGAACAGGCCTGGGTCCGCCTTCCGGCTGCAGCCGGCGTGCCCGGCGCCGCTTACTTCACCCTGCGCAGCAACAGCAGCCCGATGGCGCTGGCGAGCGTCAGCAGCCCCCAGGTCGACCGGATCGAGCTGCACGACAGCCAGATGGACCGGGGCGTGATGCGGATGCGACCGATCGCGACCGCCGAATTTCCCGAAACGGGAGAGATGGAGTTCAAACCCGGCGGCAAACATGCGATGCTGTTCGGCATCGACCCCTCGGTGAAGCCGGGCGGCAAGATCAGCCTCACGTTCCGCTTCAACCCTCCGCGGCAGATCGTTGCCGATGCCGATGTCGTCGGCCCAGCCGGAACGGCGCCCGGGCACGGCGGCCACTGACGCGGGAATCGCGCATGAGACACGGACGCTGAATGACGTCGCGCGCGCTGACCCAGGGCGAACGCGCCCTCGCCCGCTCGATCTTCGGCGATGCGCTCGATTGTGCGCCGGTGACGGTGCGGCGGCGGCGGTGGTTTCCGTTCCAGCCGCGCGGCATCGTGATGGCTCCGACCGGCCATATCCATGTCCACCCGGCTGGCGAGCAGTGGAGCGAGGATTACAGCCGCGAGCCGCTCCGGCTGCAGGCGCTGTTCGTCCACGAGCTGACCCATGTGTGGCAAAGCCAGACGCGCGGGAAATATTATCTGCCGCTGATGCGCCACCCTTTCTGCCGCTACAGCTACCGCCTGAAGCCTGGCCGGCGCTTCGAGGATTACGGGCTCGAGCAGCAGGCGGAAATCGTTCGCCACCTCTTCCTGCTCAGGAACGGCCAAGACGTCGCCGGCGCTCCGTCGCGCACGGCGCTCGAGGCGCTTGTCCCGTTTGGAGGCGCCTATCACCAGGATGGGGCGAATTCGTCACCGCCGCGCCCGAGCGGATAGACAAGCGGTTCGCGCGGCTTAGAGTGCACGCGGGGTAGAGCAGGAAGGGGCCTGGTGACGGTGCACAAATCGAAATCGCGCGCGGCACGCCTGCCTTCGTCATTGCTCGCTATCCCGATGCTTTCGGCCCTGATGCTCGGCGCG
This sequence comes from Sphingomonas sp., assembly GCF_036677245.1. Taxonomy (GTDB): domain Bacteria; phylum Pseudomonadota; class Alphaproteobacteria; order Sphingomonadales; family Sphingomonadaceae; genus Allosphingosinicella. Next base: position 21,854 of record NZ_JAKFCG010000068.1, on the reverse strand, counting down.
TGCGGATCGTCTGGCTCCGAGCCGACGGCGAAAGAACAAGCCACCTCCGGAGTCACGGTCGAGCTTCCCGCGCCCGAGCCTTATCGGCCCGACCCCGATCGCAACGTGAGCATTCCCGAAGCTCCAGCGCCTGTCGCCGAAAATGTCGTTGCCGTTGCGGCGCCCGAGGCGCCGGAAGCCGCGCCGGCGGAAACCAAGGCCGCGGAGAAGAAAGCACCCGAGAAAAAGGCCGCTGAGACGAAAACGGACGACGAGGAGCGCAGCACAACATCCGCGGGCGCTGCGCCCGGCGAGGAGAAGAACGCGGCCAGTGCCGGGCGCAACAAGAGCGACACGGATGCGGTCCCGACGCGATCGGGCCGCCCGCCATTGGGCGACGCCGAGATCGCGCGCACAATCGATCGGATCGGCTTCGCATGCGGCCGTGTCGTCTCTTCCGAGGCGGTCGCAAGCGCACAGGGAATCTACAAGATCAACTGCTCGTCGGGCGAATCCTATCAGGGCACGACCAAGCAAGGGCATCTGTTCTTCCGCCCGTGGACCGGCAAGCTCGAGCGCGACTGACGGCGGTCGCGCGTTCGGCGATGTCCGAGGGTCGGGCCACTGCACCCGGCTTGGTATCACGCTATCTGGCGAAGGTTGAAATCGCCTCCCAGCGCAGACGGCCGAGGTCGCAGCCGCGCGACGCGGCGACGGCGAGGATCGGCGCGCGCGGCGCGGCGATGCCCAGCCGGCGCAGCTCGCGTCCGACGAAATATTCGCTCAGCGGCAGCAGCTTGGGCGCGCGATCACTGACTCGGCCACGATAGACGAAATGGAGCGGGCCGACCGGCCGCGCGAGCCGCGCATAGGCCTGCGCGAGCGTGCCGTGCGGCGGATAGTTGCGGATCGCGAGGCGGCAGCCGTCGCGCCGCGCTCTGACCATCATCCCCAGCGGGCGCAGCTCGGCGGCGGTCGAATAACCCTCGCGCTCCAAGAAGCGCGAGACCTGGCTTGCGAAAAGCTGTTCGTCCGGCACGGGCTCGCTTCGCGAGGCGCCGAGCTTGAGGCCCAGGCTGAGGACGAGCAGCCCGACCAGCGCGCCTTCAAGCGCGTTGGGAAATTTCACGCCGCGCGCCGTAGAGGCAAATTCCCGCAACCGAAATCAGGGTCAGCCAGGAGAAGACGTGCCAGCCGATGCCGGTATGGATCTCGTCGAAATGGGCGGGGAAGAGCCCGATGGCGCCTATCCTGAGCACGTTGATCGCGACCGTCGCCGCAAGCGCGGCCAGCAGCGCGACGAGCGCCGCACGACTGAACGGCACTTCGAACCATTGGTTGACCAGAGCCCACATCACGATCGCGACCGACATGCCCTGAAGCGACGAGCAGCCCGGCGCGACCGCGAATTGACCGCTGCCGTCGGCAAAGCTGATGAAGTTGCTGACCCTTCCCATGCCGAACAGGCTCGCGACGAGGAAGCTGTCGGCGTCGAGCAACGGTCCGCTGAACAGCGCAAGCGCCAGCCTCCCCCAGATCAGCATGCCGGTGATCGCGAGGAAGATGATCGCCGCGCGGCGCAGCGTGGATCCCGGCGCGCTGGTCAGGATGGCGTAGATCGACAGCAAAGTCAGCGCCACGGAGCTTGCCGGACCGAGCGGGACCAGCACCGCCACGGCGGTCATGGCCGCGATCGCCCAGTCGAGCCGCTCGACCGGCGCCGGCGCCGTCGGCTCCGCGAGAAGCGCGATGCCAGCAACGGCGGCGACCCAGACGACAGCGCTGATCCCGAACAGATTGCCGAGCGATGAAGCGAGATCATGCTCGTGGAAAAATTGCAGCGCGAAGCCCGCCAGCGCGTTCCCGATGGCGAGCAGGAAAAGCCAGAAAAACAGCCGTGACCGGGTCTGTCGCGCGCCGGCGATCGCAACCGAGCCTTGGCTTGGCGCCATCATAATGCGCGTCTAGCGGCCAGTGACGGACGTCGAGAGTGTCAGCGCTTGCGCCGCTTGCGCATTGCCCAATATCCGCCTGCGAAGGCGATCAGCGCGGGAATGCCTGCGCCGACGATGGGTGCCGGGACCGCTACGGTTTGTTCACCTGCGAAGGAGGGCTCTATTGCGACGACGGTGGCCATCCCAATCGCGGCGATCGTGCGAATAACAGCGGTCATTGCTTGCACTGGGGTCATCTCCTTATCGACGCCGCCGCCCGGAAGATGAGCGAGGCAAGAAGCTGACGTTGTAGGCCCAACCAGCCGTTGGTCAACGGCCGAAGATGCGTCCCCGCGTCGATGTTTCTACCTGCGGCGCTTGCGGATTGCCCAATATCCGCCTGCGAAGGCGATCAGCGCCGGCACGCCCGCGCCGAGGATCGGCGCCGGAACGGCTGGCGGATCGATGCCGGCAAGCGCCGGCTCGACGGCGGCGATCAGCGCGACACCAAGGGCCGCGACGCAACGGATTGCGGGGATGAAAGACGGCATTCGAGCCTCCTCTGGAGATGAAACCGCGCTTGCGCTAGACTGACCAAACAGGGCTAATTGCTCGTCGTTGGACTGTCAATTCGCTCTCTCTGGAGAGAATGTGCCCGCATCAGCAACCGACAGCATCGCTGGAATACCAATGGAATGGCTGCCGTTCGCAGCATTCTGGCTGTTGTTCCTCGCCATCGCGATCGTCGAGCTGGCGCTGCCGATCCACCGCGAAGCGGTCGAAGCCAAAGGCCGCCTCTTCACCAATTTCAGCCTCGGCGTCGCCACCTTCGCGATCGCGGCGATCCTTCCGCTGTCGACGATCCTCGCCGCGCAATGGGCGGCCAATGCATCGATCGGCCTGCTCAATCTGGTGGCGATGCCTGCGGCCCTCCCCTTCGCATTGACCATCGCATTGAGAAGCCTCGCAGCTTACGCGCTCCATCGTCTCGAGCACAAAGTGCCGGTGCTCTGGCGGATCCACCAGATCCATCACTGCGACACCGCGATCGATCTTTCGACGAGCTTTCGAAACCATCCCGTCACGCCCCTTGTCCAGGCGGCGATCCTGGGGTCGGTGGCGGTGCTGTTGGGACTCTCGGTCCCGGCGCTCATCCTCTATGAGATCCTATCGGTCGGATTGGTGCTGCTGACCCATGCCAATCTGCATCTCGGCCGCGCCGAGCCGTATCTGAGATGGCTGATCGTCACGCCGCAGATGCACCACGTTCATCACTCGGCGGTCCAACGCGAGACCGACAGCAATTTCGGGGACGTGTTCAGCGTCTGGGACCGGCTGCTCGGCACCTATTGCGCCCGCAATGTGGAAGAAGTGCGCGCGATGCGGATCGGGCTGGGAGACTCGCACGACCTGGCCGCGGGAAGCCTGGTCCACCAGCTCAAGCTGCCGCTGCTCGGCTCGACGACAACCCGCGGCGCGTCACCCGCCCCTCCTCCTTCGGCGCCTCCTCCTTCAGCACGGGCCCAAGGAGGAGGTTGAGCAAAGTTACGGCCTCTTGGCGACGCCGACCAGTGCCGGCCTGAGCAGGCGGTCCTTGATCATATAGCCCGACTGCATTTCCTGGACGATCGTGCCGGGTTCGGCTTCCTCGCTGGGGATTTCGACCATCGCCTGATGGCGATTGGGGTCGAGCGGCACGCCCATCGCGTCGATGCGGGTGATGCCGTTGCGCTGGAACACCGCGTCGAGCTCACGTGCGGTCGCCTCGATACCGGCAAGCAAGGCGGCGAGCTTGCCGTCCTGGCGCAATTCCTCGGGCACCGACCCGAGCGCACGATCGAGGTTGTCCTTCACCGACAGCATCTCGCGCGCGAAGCCGGTCACCGCATAAGCGGAGGCATTGAGCTTTTCCTGCTCGAGCCGGCGGCGGACATTGTGAGTCTCGGCCTGCGCGTAAAGCGCGTGCTGCCGCACTTCCTCGAGCTCCTTCTCGAGCTCGGTGAGCCGGTCGAGCTCACCGCCTGCCGTTTCCGGCGCGGTTTCGCCTCCGGCGGCGTCGCCCTGATCGGCTTGTTCGTGCAGCTTCTGGTCGTCGTTCATGTCATCAATCTCGATAATGCTTGAGCAGTGAAATCCACCATGGGAACGACGCGGGCATAGTTCAACCGCGTCGGCCCGATAACCCCGACCACGCCAACCACCTTTCCGTCGCCGCCACGATAGGGCGCAGCGATGACCGACGAGCCCGAAAGCGCGAAAAGCTTGTTTTCCGATCCGATAAAAATTTTCATGCCCTGGCCGGCGTGCGCGCGCTCGAGCAACCGAGCGATCTCTTCCTTGCCCTCGAGCTCATCGAGGAGCTGGCGGACTCGTTCGAGGTCGGCCGCAGCTTCCTGGTCGATCAGATTGGCCTGGCCGCGCACGATCAACACCGGCCGGGATCCGTCCCGCGACCAGATTGCGAGACCCCGCGCCACGAGCTCCTGCGCAGCCCTGTCGAGCGCGGCTTCGCCGGCCTTGATCTCTTTTTCGAGACGCGCCTGCGCCTCCCCCAAGGTCAGTCCCGCCAGGCGCGCGCTGACATAATTGCCGACCTCGTTGAGCGCGGCGGCGGTCACCCCCGGCGGCAGGTCGACGACCCGGTTTTCCACGCTGCCGTCGCCGCCGACCATCACCGCAAGCGCCTGCGTCGCGGACAAAGGAACGAAGCCGAATTGCTTGAGCACTGGCTCGCGCTTGGGCACCAGCACGATCCCTGCGCAGGCCGAGAGTCCAGACAGAGCCGCGGTCGCGGCCACCAGTGCCTCCTCGATCGGCCCACCCTGCCCGATCCGGCCCTCGATCGCCGCGCGCTCCTCGGCGCTCGGCTCGGCCGCCTGCATCATGCCGTCGACGAACAGGCGCAGCCCGCTTTCGGTCGGGATGCGCCCCGCCGACGTATGCGGATGGCTGAGCAGTCCGAGCTCCTCGAGATCCTGCATGACGTTGCGGATCGAGGCCGGCGAGAGATTGATTCCGGGGAGCTTCGAGACGGTGCGCGAGCCGACCGGCGTTCCCGAATTGAGGTAGCTTTCGACCACCAGCCGGAAAACGTCGCGCGCGCGTTCGGTGATTTCCGTGACCGGAGTGCTGCCCATCGCCCGCTATGTAGGCGCACGCTCTCCGCCACTCAACAGCGCTGCATTTGCCTCGCGCCCGATGCAGGCGGAAGATGCGGCCTTTCAGGGAAGCGGCCCGATCAGCGCGCCGATCGGCAGCAGCGACGGCGCCTGCCCGACGCGGTCGGAGACCTCGCGATTGCGTTCGGCGTTGCAGCCGAAATCGTAGAGCAGATTCTGGCGAGGTCCGGAGCGGCCGCGCCAGCTGATCCGCACCGACGGGAAGCCCTCCGCTTTGGTTTCGCAGCCGCGCCGGCTGTCATAGGGCGACAGCCCCTCCTTCGGCCGCACCGGCGCGAGCGCGGCGGCGAATGCGGAGAATGCCTCGGCCGGAACCGCGAAATAATGCCGGCCAGCCGCCGCCGTGTTGCGTACGCCCTCGAACAGACCTTTGCCGTCGGTGCCGACGGTGACGCGGTAGACCGGACAGAGGGTGCTGCACGGCCCCGCCTCGTAAGCGATCGACTTCAGCTCCGTCGGCTGGTGCTCGGCCACACCCTGCGGATGGGGAATGATCGCGCATCCGCCGAGCAGCGCTGCCGCGCCGAGCAGCAAGGCAAAAGCTGTCCGTGCCATATTCGTGCCTTCCGACGTGGCGCGACCGAGGTCAAGCGGGCGCAAGTCGAGCCCGACGGGCGCGGTGAGCCGGCCTTCGCGCTGGACCGTCATCGGGCCACTGTCTAAAGCCGCCGCACATTGCAGGAGTGAATTTATGCGCCCATCCGGCCGCGCCCCCGATCAGATGCGACCAATCACGATGGAAGCGGGTTTCACCCGCCACGCCGAGGGAAGCTGCCTCGTCAGCTTCGGCGACACCCGCGTGCTGTGCACCGCCTCGGTCGAGACGTCCTTGCCCTCGTGGCTGCGCGGCAAGGGCAAGGGCTGGGTGACCGCCGAATATGGCATGCTGCCGCGCGCGACCCACACGCGCGGATCGCGCGAGGCGGCACGCGGCAAGCAATCGGGCCGAACCCAGGAGATTCAGCGGCTGATCGGCCGCTCGCTGCGGGCGGTGGTGGACCTCGAGGCGCTCGGCGAGCGGCAGATCACCCTCGATTGCGACGTCATCCAGGCGGACGGCGGCACGCGCACCGCGGCGATTTCGGGCGCCTGGGTGGCGCTCCGCATTGCGATCGACGGGCTGATCACGCGCGAGCTGCTCCAGACCGATCCGATGCTGCAGAAGGTTGCGGCGGTCAGCTGCGGCATCCACGGCGGAGCCGCGGTGCTCGACCTCGACTATGACGAGGATTCGACCGCCGGCGCCGACGGCAATTTCGTGCTCACCGAGAATGGCAATATCGTCGAGGCGCAGGTCACCGCAGAGGGCGAAAGCTACGACGAGGAAGGGCTGCTTCGCCTGCTTCGCCTTGCCCGGATCGGCTGCACCGAGATTTTCGCGGCCCAGGCCAAGGCGGCGGGCCGATGATGCGGCGGCTCGGGCCCGGCAAGCTCGTCATCGCCAGTCATAATCAGGGCAAGGTCCGCGAGATCGCCGAGCTGCTCGGCCCCTACGGCATCGAGCCGGTGTCCGCTGCGGCGCTCGATCTGCCCGAACCTGAAGAGACCGGCACCAGCTTCGTCGACAACGCCGACCTCAAGGCGCGTCTCGCGGCCGATCTGTCCGGCCTTCCGGCGCTCGCCGACGACAGCGGCCTGTGCGTCGACGCGCTCGAAGGGCGGCCCGGCATCCACTCGGCGCGCTGGGCCGGGCCGGATCGCGATTTCCGCATCGGCATGGAGCGCATCTGGGAAGAAGTGCTCGCCAAGGGACCGGAGGCCGGCCGCGACGCTCATTTCGTCTGCGCGCTTGCGGTCGCCTGGCCCAACGACGGCCAGTGCGAGAATTTCGAAGGCCGAGTCTATGGGCAGCTGGTCTGGCCGCCGCGCGGCGAAAAAGGGTTCGGTTACGACCCGATGTTCCAGCCGATCGGCCACCAGCAGACGTTCGGCGAGATGGACCCCGCCGAGAAGCATGCGATGAGCCACCGCGCCGAAGCGTTCCGCAAGCTGGTCGCCGACCTGGTCCAGTGACGATCGCGCTCGCCTCCGGTGCCGAGACGGGAGCCAAGCCCGCCGCCGCCGTAGCGGGAGAACAGCGAGACACATCGGGTTCGGCACTGGCGGAACCGCTGGCGCTCTACATCCACTGGCCGTTCTGCATCTCCAAATGCCCTTATTGCGACTTCAACAGCCATGTCCGCGCTTCGGTCGATCAGGAGCGTTGGCGTGACGCATTGCTCGCCGACCTCGCCCATGAGGCGGCGCGCGAGCCGGGGCGCAAGCTCGGCTCGATCTTCTTCGGCGGCGGCACGCCCTCGCTGATGCCTCCCGCGACGGTCGCGGCGCTGATCGAAGCGGCCGACGCCCATTGGGGCTTCAGCGACGAGGTCGAGATCACGCTCGAGGCCAATCCCTCCTCGGTCGAGGCGGCGCGCTTCGCCGACCTAGCGCTCGCCGGGGTCAACCGCATCTCATTGGGCCTGCAGTCGCTCGACGATCGGGCGTTGCGCTTCCTTGGCCGCGCGCACGACGTCGCCGAGGCGCTGGCAGCGCTCGAGACGGCGCAATCCCGCTTCGCGCGGGTGAGCTTCGACCTCATCTACGCATTGCCGGGTCAAACCGAGGCGGCGTGGCGCGCCGAGCTCGAGCAAGCGCTCGCGTTCGGCACCGGCCATCTGTCGCTCTACCAATTGACGATCGAGCCTGGAACCAAGTTTGCGGCGCTCGCCGCCAAAGGGGAATTGGCGGAGACCGATCCCGACCATGCGGCGGCGCTCTACGAGCTGACTCAGAAGATGACCGAGGCGGCCGGTCTCCCGGCTTACGAGACGTCGAACCATGCCCGGCCCGGCGAGGAAAGCCGCCACAATCTCGCTTATTGGCGCTATCAATATTATTGCGGCATCGGCCCCGGGGCCCATGGCCGGCGCGGCAATGCGGTCGTCCAACGCCACAAGAAACCCGAGAACTGGCTGGCCGCGCTGACGCGCAACGGACACGGCATCGCGCTCGAGCAGCCGATTTCCGGCCCGGATCGCGGCGTGGAGGCGCTGCTGATGGGCCTGAGGCTGCGCGAAGGCGTCGATCTCGAGCGCATCGCGCGGCTGAGCGGCATGGCTCCGCAGGACCTGGTCGACGATGGTGCGGTCGCGCGGCTCGAGCGCGGGCAATTGCTTGTACGCGATGGCAATCGCCTGCGGGTGACGAGCAAGGGGAGCCTGCTGCTCGACGCGATCCTGCCCGAGATCGTCACCCTCCCCGCCTGAAAAAACGTTCGGCCTGAGCCCGTCGAAGGCCTTTCCTTCTCCGAGAAAGAAGGCGAGCGGTTCGACAAGCTCACCGCGAACGGAGTTTTGCAGCGGTCGCGCGAGCGGCAGGAGGGCGACGCTGATCCGGCTCGACGCCTAGTCCGAGAAACCGCGCGGCGCCGGCGAAATCACCGTCAACCCTGCGGGCCCGATCTCCTGGACCTGGAGCGCGCGCTCCGCGACGCCGTTCGGCCGGAACCGGAACGCGCCGTCGACTCCTGCGAAGCCGCCGGGATCGAGCAACGCCCGTTCCGGGAAAGGCCAGCCGATCCGCCAGTCCGCGGCGACTCTGACGGAAAGCAGCACCGCGTCGTAACCGAGGCTCGCCAGCCGGTACGGCGTCTTCCCGTAGCGTGCGCGGTAACGGGTCTTGAACTGATTGAACATCGTATCGGAGGCGCTCGCGAACCAAGCGCCGCGCAGCGGCGGAAGCGCGGCAAGCCCCGCTTCGGTCGACCAGAGCTCGGTTCCCAGGATCCGGGCGCGGCCCGACGGGCCGGTCCGAACCAGAGCCGCGACCGCGGCGGCCGACTTGCCGCTGTCGGCGATCAGCACCGCGTCATAGGCGCCCTGGCCGTTGAGGGTGGTGACCGCCGCGCGCATCGCGGCCGGCGTGCGACCGAATTCCTGCATCGCCACCATCCGGCCGCCGGCGCGCTCGACCGCGTCGATCATCGCTTGCGACGCGCGCCGGCCATAGACGCCCTGCGGCGTCAGCGCGGCGAAGCGCTGGACCCCGCGTTCGATCGCAAAAGACACCGTTCTGGTTATGGATTGTGTAGGTGTGAAGCCCATCAGGTACATGCCGCTGCCGGCAATACTGCTGTCGTTGGAGAAAGCGATCACCGGAACACCGCGGCTGCGTGCGACCGTCGCGATCGCGCGCGCATCGTCGGCAAGCAGCGGGCCGAGGAACAAGCCATTGCCGTCGGCGAGCGCTTCGTTGGCCGCCGCCAACGCGCCGCCTTTGGCGGTATCGTAGACGGTGATGCGGATCCGCTCGCCGCCGGTGTCGAGCAATGCCAGATTGGCGGCGTTGGCGATCGATTGGCCGACCCCGGCATTGGTGCCCGAGAGCGGCACGAGCACCGCGACCCGGTTGCGGGTCTCGTCGGGCGGCAGGTTCGGCGAGATCGGCGGGCGCACCGGGCCGGTCGGCTCGGGCGGCGGCGGCGGCGCCGGCCGCCTCGGAACGACCTGGCAGCCGGCGAGCGCGATCGACAGCAGGCCGGCTCCGGCGAGTGCCAGGAATGACCGCCGCGCTTGCGGGTGATGCAACTGCTCTGCCATGACCGGAATCCTATGAGCGATAGATTGTTACCAGGCCTCTATATCGTCGCGACCCCGATCGGCAATCTCTCCGATCTCAGTCCGCACGCCGCCTCGGTTCTTGCCGCGGCGGACCTGCTCGCCGTCGAGGACAGCCGGGTCACCGCCAAGCTGCTCGCCCATATCGGCGTCAAGCGGCCGATGACCCCCTATCATGATCATAATGCCGATCGCGTCCGCCCCGGGCTGGTCGCGGAGATGGCGCACAAGGCGATCGCCTTGGTCTCCGACGCCGGGACTCCATTGATCTCCGATCCCGGCTATAAATTGGTCCGCGAGGCGCGTGCCGCCGGCCGCCACGTCACCACCGTCGCCGGGCCGTGCGCGGCGGTCGCCGCCCTGACCCTGGCCGGGCTACCGACCGACCGCTTCCTGTTCCTCGGATTCCTTCCCGCCAAGGCGGGCGCGCGCGCGGCGGCGATCGCGGAGGTCGCGGCCATCAAGGCGACCCTCATCCTCTACGAAAGTGGCCCGCGCCTCGCCGCCACCTTGCAGGCGCTCCATCAGGGGCTGGGCGACAGGGATGCGGCAGTGGTACGCGAGATCAGCAAGAAGTTCGAGGAAAGCGTCACCGAGCGGCTGAGCGTCCTTGCCGCGCGCTACGCCGAGCAGCCGCCGAAGGGCGAGATCGTCATCGTCGTCGGCCCGCCCGCGCCCGCAGAGCCGGCCGACGAGCGCAGCATCGACGACGCCTTGGCCGAAGCGATGCGGCGTCTCCCCGTCTCGCGCGCCGCGGCGGAGGTGGCAGCGATGCTCGGGCTCCCGCGCCGCCGCGTCTATGAACGCGCGCTCGCGCTCAGCGGACCGGGCAAATGAGCGTGCCCGACGAGGCGGCGACATGAACGGGTTCGCATGAACCGCAGGCGCTCCGAGCGCGGCGGCAGGCGTGCGGAGCTGGTCGCCGCCCTGTGGCTGCAGCTCAAGGGGTGGACGATCCTCGGCCGACGGATGCGCACACCGGTCGGCGAGGTCGACCTCGTCGCCCGCCGTGGCCGGACCCTGGCGTTTATCGAGGTCAAGGCGCGCGCGAACGCCGCGACCGCCGCTTTCGCGCTCGATCACTACCGGCTGCGCCGCGTCGCGGCTGCGGCCGAGGCGCTCGCGCCGCGGTTCATGCGCGCCGACGACGACGTGCGGATCGATGCCATCTTCATCGTGCCGTGGCACTTTCCACGCCATCTCGCCGACGTCTGGAGCGGGTGACCGGGACCCGACGCCCGCCCCGACCCATGACCGCCTCATTTTTCCTGAGCCGGTTCACGCACCCGGCTGACGAGCAATAAGCGCTTGCGCGTTGCGGCCGGAACATCAATCAGAAGCCTCGGCAGCGGTGGGCCCCCCCGCTTCGCGTGCCGAACGGATCAGCCGTCGAGGATGTGAACATTATGGCCCTGCGCGTCGCCGTCCAGATGGACCCGATGGAGAAGATCAACATCGCGGGCGATTCGACCTTCGCGATCATGCTCGGCGCGCAGCAGCGCGGCCACAGCCTCTATCATTATACCGCCGGCGACCTCAATTATCGCGACGGCCGAGTCACCGCACCGGCGCGCCGGGTGACCGTCCAGAGGGTCGATGGCGACCATTTCGCGTTCGGCGAGCAGGTGATGCTCGATCTTGCCGACGACGTCGACGTCGTGCTGATGCGCCAGGATCCGCCGTTCGATCTCGCCTATATCACCGCGACGCACCTGCTCGAGCGCATCCAGCACCGCACCCTGGTGGTCAACGATCCGGCGGCGGTGCGCAATGCCCCCGAAAAATTGTTCGTGCTCGATTATGCGCGTTTCATGCCGCCGACCTTGATCACCCGCAGCCTCGACGAAGCCCGGGCCTTCCATTCCGAATATGGCGAAGTCGTCGTCAAGCCGCTCTACGGCAATGCCGGATCGGCGGTGTTCCACGTCGGTCGCAAGGACGCCAATCTGGCGGCGCTGACCGAGCTGTTCGGCCAGGTGTGGCGCGAGCCGTTCATGGTCCAGGCGTTCCTTCCGCAGGTCAGCGAGGGCGACAAGAGAATCGTCCTGGTCGACGGCAAGGCCACCGGTGCGATCAACCGCCTGCCGCGCGACGGCGAGATACGCTCGAATCTCGCCGCAGGCGGACGCGCCGCAGCGACCGATCTCACGGAGCGCGAGCATGAGATCTGCGCCGCGCTCGGCCCCGAGCTTGCGCGCCGCGGATTGGTGTTCGTCGGCATCGACGTGATCGCCGGCCATCTCACCGAGATCAACGTCACCTCGCCGACCGGCATCGTCGCGATCGACCGCTTCAACGGCACCGACACGCCTGCGCTGATCTGGGAGGCGATCGAGGCCAAGGCGAGCGCGCTGCATGGCTGACTGGTCCTTCCGGCTGATCGAACAGACCGGATATCTCGGCGTCTTCTTCCTGATGTTCCTCGAGACCATTTTCCCCCCGATCCCGTCGGAGGTGATCATGCCGCTCGCCGGAATAAGCGCGGCGCGCGGGACGCTGACGCTGTGGGGGGTGATCGCCAGCGGCACCGGCGGCGCGATGGTCGGCAATCTTTTCTGGTATCTCGCCGCGCGGGTGGTCGGGCTGCGACGTTTCAAGCCGTTCATCGACCGGTACGGCCGCTGGCTGACGATGGACTGGTACGACGTCGAAAAAGCCGAGCGGCTGTTTGGCCGGTTCGGGCCAGTGGTGGTGTTCGTCGGCCGTCTGTTGCCGACGGTGAGATCGCTGGTGTCGGTGCCGGCCGGACTGCTCAACATGCGCCTCAGGACGTTCGTGATCTGGTCGACTGTCGGCACCGCCGGCTGGACCGCCTTGCTCGCGACCGCGGGCTGGGCTCTCGGCCGCCGCTTCGGCGAGATCGAGAAGGTGCTTGGGCCGCTGTCGACCGCGGTGATCTTCGCGATCGTCGCGGCCTATATTTGGCGGCAGCTCACCTGGCGCCACCGGCACCCGCCGGCGTGAGAATCTCCCCCTGCTCCCGAGGCTTCAAGAGGCTCGCGGGTGCGCGGTGCGGTAGACGTCGAGCAGATGGGCCATGTCGACCGCCGTGTAGATCTGGGTCGAGGAGAGGCTGGCGTGGCCGAGCAATTCCTGCAGCGAGCGCAGGTCCGCGCCGCGCCCGAGCAGGTGCGTCGCGAAACTGTGCCGCAGCGCATGCGGCGTCGTCCGGTCGGACAGACCGAGCTTGACCCGCGCAGCCCGCACCGCGCGCCGGACGATCTCACCACGCAGCGGCCCTCCCCTCGCGCCGCGGAACAGCGGCTCGTGCTTGTCCGGGCGATAGGGGCAGAGGGCGACATAACGCTCGATCGCCTCGCGGACCGCCGGCAGCAAAGGGACGATGCGGGTCTTGTTGCGCTTGCCGGTGACCATGAGCACCTCGCCGAGCGGAAGCGCGGCGCCGGTGATGCCGAGCGCCTCGGCGACCCGCAGCCCGGCCCCGTAGAGCAGAAGCAGCACCGCGAAATCGCGGGCCGCGATCCACTCCAGATCGGCGGCATCGGAGACTTCGTCGGCGAGCGACAAGGCTTCGGCCGGCGAAATCGGGCGCGGTACGCTGCGCGGACGCTTGGGCGCCCTGATCCGCGGAACGCCGCCCTCGCCGCCATGCTCGGCGACGGCGAAGGCAAGGAAGCCGCGCACCGCCGAAAGCTCGCGGGCTGCGCTGTTGTTGCAGAGCCCCTCGGCGCGGCGCATGGCCAGGAAGGCGCGAAGGTCGGCCGGCTGAAGGCGGCGCAGTGCCGCAGCTTCGACCGGGCCTCCGCCGTGTTCGGCGAGGAAATCGATCAGCCGGTGGGCGGTTGCGACATAGGCGCGGACAGTATGCTCGGAGCGACGACGGTCGCGCGCGAGATGATCGTGCCAGGCCAGCGCGGTCGCGCGCGCCGGGTGAACTTCTAGGGGATCAGCCACCGGCCCATGCAGCGTGTCAGCACGCGCCCGAGGAAAACGAGCAATTCGGAGCCATGGCGCGTCTCGAAGCCTTGCTCCTCGCGCTGGCCGAGCGCGAGCAGGCCGTTGGGCAGCGGCGGCTCGCTGTCGAGCCGGATCAATGCCTCGGCACGGATCAAGGTGCAGGCCGGGCCGAACAGCGGGTGGCCGCGCTTGACGCCGCGCAGCACGACGCCTTCGAAACCAGCGATCGAGCGCTCGATCACGCGGCGATCGACGAATTGGAGGCCGGAGGCGTCGGCGCGCATGCCCTTGTCGCCCGCGAACAGCGCGACAGCGACGGCGTCGAGCCCGAGGATCTGCGGCCACAGCTGGGTGACGATATGGATCAGATGATCGAAGCCCTCGGCCTCGACCGCGGCGAGCACTGCTTCGTGGATCGACGCGACCGCTCCGGAATGGCCGCGCGCGAACGCGATGAGGTCCTGATTGGCCTCTTCGACCGCCTGGACGCGCGCGCGCAGATTAGCGACCGCCCGATCCTCGAAGTTGATGACTTTACCCATCCCGCCCGCAGCTTATCCCCACTGTGGTTAATAAGCGATGGAAATAAATCCTCGCCGGGGCGGGCGACGCCTGCCGGCGTTGGAATGGCTGCGAGGAACGTGAACGATGGTGCCGTGCGCCTGAGCGGCTTAGCCGATCGTCTGGCCGGTCTTCGCCCAGTCGGCGGCGAAGCTCTCGAGGCCGCGGTCGGTGAGCGGGTGCTTGAACAATTGCCTGATCACCGCCGGCGGAGCGGTGATCACGTCGGCGCCGATCTTGGCCGATTCAAGCACGTGAATCGGATGGCGGATGCTCGCCACCAGGACCTGCGTCTCATAATCGTAATTGTCGTAGATCAACCGGATCTCGGAGATGATCTGCATGCCGTCGAAGCCGATATCGTCGTGGCGGCCGACGAACGGCGAAATGAAGGTCGCCCCCGCCTTGGCGGCGAGCAACGCCTGGTTGGCGGTGAAGCATAAGGTGACGTTGACCATCGTGCCGTCGCCGGTCAGCGCCTTGCACGTCTTGAGGCCATCGATCGTGAGCGGCACCTTGACGGCGATATTGTCGGCGATTCGGCGCAGGATCTCGGCCTCGCGCATCATCGTCGCATGGTCGCCGGCCACGACCTCGGCCGAGACCGGACCCGGGACGACGCCGCATATCTCCTTGACGACCTCGAGGAAGTTGCGCCCCGATTTGTGGATCAGCGACGGGTTGGTGGTGACCCCGTCGAGCAAGCCGGTTTCCGCGAGCTCGCGAATGTCATTGATGTCGGCGGTGTCGACGAAGAACTTCATATGGGGCATGCCTTGGTCAGGAGATTCGCACCTTACTAATGGGAGCGAGCGGCGGGCGCGAGTCATCAGCGGGACGGGGTCTTGATCAGCCACAGCGACAGCGGCCTGCACCGCGCAATCTGGGCGATCGCCCTCCCCTCCATGCTGACCAACGTCGCGACCGCCTTGTTCGGTCTCGCCGATCTGTGGGTGATCGGCCAGCTTGGCGAGGCGGAGGCCCAGGCCGGAGTCGAGCTCGGCGCCAAGTTCATGATGGGCCTGCTCGTCGTCTTCAATTTCCTGCGCAGCGGCACGGTGGCGCTCACCGCGCAGGCCGCCGGCCGCAACGATCCCGCCGGCCAGGCGGCGACCTTGGTGCGCGCGCTCGGGCTGGCATTGATGATCGGCTTCATCCTGCTGCTGCTGATGCCGATCGCGATCCCGTTCGGGCTCGACCTGCTCTATGCGCGCGGCGGCGTCGCCACCGAGGCTTCGACCTATGTCGGCATCCGCTATTGGGGTGGCGCCTTGTGGCTGGTGAACGCGGTGATCGTCGGCTGGCTGATCGGCCGCAGGCGGGTGCGTGCGGTCCTGGTGATCGAGGTTGCCGCCAATCTGATCCACATCGCGCTCGACATCATTTTCGTGCTGGTGTTCGATTGGGGCGTCGCCGGCGTCGCCACCGCGACCCTCATATCGGAAGCCGGCAAGCTCATTGCAGCCGCCATCGTCGCGGCGCGCGAGGAGCCGGCGGCGCTCGCGCTCCGCCTTGCGCGGCAACGCGTCACATGGGAGCGGTCCGCGCTGAGCGCGCTGCTCCGCCTCAACCGCGACCTGTTCCTGCGCACCCTGCTGCTCACCGGCGCGATCCTGCTGATGACCAGGGTTGGCGCGCACCATGGGCCGGTGGTGCTCGCGGTCAATGGCATCCTCTACCAGTTGTTCATCCTGTCGGCGCTGATCCTCGACGGCTTCGAAAGCGCAGCGCAGGTGCTGTGCGGCGAGGCGGTGGGCGCGCGCGACCGCACCCGCTTCGAGCGATTGGTCCGGGCCTTGCTGCTCTGGGGCATTGCCGGCGGACTGCTGATCACGATCGTCTACGCCGTGGTGGGCGGGCCGTTCGCGGCGAGTTTCAGCACCGATCCGGCGGTTGCCGGCGCGGTGCTCACCTATCTCCCCTGGGCAGTGTTGCTGCCGGTGCTCGGAGTCACCTCCTATGTCTTCGACGGCATCTACATCGGCGCCGGCTGGACGCGGTCGCTGCTGACGACGATGGTGATCGCGATCGGCGTCTACGGCGTGCTGCTGGTGGCGGCGGAGCCGCTCGGCAATCACGGGCTGTGGCTCGCGTTCAGCTTCTTCCTGCTCGCCCGCGCGGCAAGCCAGGCTTTGCTCCTGCCGCGGCTGGAACGACGCACGTTCGAAGGGCCTGCGCTTACCGCGACAGCCTGACGAGTGCGTTGAGCCGCGATCCGCGGTTCAACCCGGCACGATCAGGCTCTAGAGGGGGGCATGAGCCGCGTCCGCGTCGTCCTTCTCAACGCAGCCCTTGGTCCCCTCGATTATCGCGTCCCTGTGGATGCGGCGGTCGAGCCGGGCTCGATCGTGCTCGCGCCGCTCGGGCCGCGCCAGATCACGGGCGTCGCCTGGGAGGCGGACCGGCTGCCGACCGACGAGATTGACGAGAAGCGCCTGCGCCCGCTCGCGCACGTCTACGATCTGCCGCCGCTTGCGGCGCCGCTGCGGCGCCTGATCGAATGGACCGCCGATTATTATCTGGCGCCGATCGCGGCGGTGCTGCGCATGGCTCTGGCGTCGGCGAGCGCGCTCGACGGCAGCCGCACGATCACCGAATATCGCGCCACCGGCCGCGTCCCGGAACGGCTGACGCCGCAGCGCGCGCAGGCGCTCGAGCGGATCGGCGAGCGCCAAGGCCTGGTGCGCGAGCTTGCGCTTGCGGCGGACGTCTCGGACAGCGTCATCCGCGGGCTCGTCAAGGCAGGCGCTATCGAGGCGGTCGAGGTGGCGGTCGACGATCCCTTCCCCAGCCCCGATCCCGATCACGATCCGCCGGCGCTGGAAGCGGCCCAGGCCGCGGCGGCGGCAGAATTCGTCGAGGCGATGCGCGCCGAGCGCTTCGCGCCGTTCCTCCTCGACGGCGTCACTGGATCGGGCAAGACCGAAGTCTATTTCGAAGCGATCGCGGAGGCGCTTCGCCTGGGCCGGCAGACGCTGGTGCTGCTTCCCGAGATCGCGCTGACCGAACCGTTCCTGAAGCGCTTCGCCGCGCGCTTCGGCTGCGATCCGGTGCCCTGGCATTCGGGGCTGCGCCAATCGCAACGCCGCCGCGCGTGGCGGGCGATCGCGACGGGCGACGCGCAGGTCGTGGTCGGCGCGCGCTCCGCTTTGTTCCTGCCTTATGCGAAGCTCGGCCTGCTGGTCGTCGACGAGGCGCATGAGACCAGCTTCAAGCAGGAGGACGGCGTCCAATATCATGCGCGCGACGTCGCGGTGATGCGCGCCAAGCTCGAAGCGATCCCGGTCATCCTGGCATCGGCGACGCCGGCGATCGAGACGCGCCAGATGGCGGAGATCGGCGTCTACAAGGAGGTCGCGCTCCCGAATCGTTACGGCGACGCCGAAATGCCGGACATCGCCGCCGTCGATCTGATCCAGGACCCGCCTCCCCGCGGCCGCTGGCTCGCGCCAAGCCTGGTACGCGAGCTCGAGGCGAACCTCGAGCGCGGCGAGCAGAGCCTGCTGTTCCTCAACCGCCGCGGCTACGCGCCGCTGACGCTCTGCCGCTCATGCGGCCACCGCTTTCAATGCCCCAATTGCACCGCCTGGATGGTCGAGCATCGGCTGGTCGGGCGGCTCGCCTGCCACCACTGCGGCCATGTCATGCCGCCGCCGCGCGCCTGCCCCGAATGCCATGAAGAAGACAGTTTGGTCGCTTGCGGTCCTGGGGTCGAGCGGATCGCCGACGAGGTGGCGGCATTGTTCCCCGAGGCGCGCTCGATCATCGTCACGTCGGACACGATCTGGTCGCCGGCCAAGGCGGCGGAGTTCGTCGGGCGGATGGAGCGCGGCGAGGTCGACATCGTGATCGGCACCCAGCTCGTCACCAAGGGCTATCATTTCCCAAACCTCACGCTGGTGGGGGTGGTCGACGCCGATCTCGGCCTCTCGGGCGGCGATCTTCGCGCCGCGGAGCGCAGCTTCCAGCAGATCATGCAGGTCGCGGGCCGCGCCGGTCGGGGCGAGAAGCCAGGGCGTGTGCTGGTCCAGACCCACGAGCCGGCAGCGCCGGTGATCAGCGCGCTGGTCAGCGGCGACGCCGAAGGCTTTTACGAGGCCGAGACGCAGGCCCGGCGCGAGGCAGCGATGCCGCCGTTCGGCCGGCTCGCGGGGATCATCATCTCCTCGGAAGACCTGGCCGAGGCCGCAGAGACCGCGCGGCTGATCGGCCGCACCGCGCCGCAAGTCGAGGGAATGGCGGTCTTCGGGCCGGCGCCAGCCCCGCTCGCGATGCTGCGCGGGCGGCACCGCCAGCGGCTGCTCGTCCACGCCGCGCGCTCGCTCGACGTCCAGGACGTGATCCGGGAATGGCTCGGCGCGCTCGAATGGCCGCGCGGCGTCCGCGTCGCGGTCGACGTCGATCCCTACAGCTTTCTCTGAGCCTTTATTGCGAGCCGACTCCGTTGCCGGTCACGTCGCTGTCGGCGCTCGGCAGCGGTGCCCGCGTGTCGGTACGGTCGTCGGCGCCATATTGGAACGCGCGCACCGCGAGGTAGAGGATGACGAGCAGGAAGACGATCCCGATCGTCCACGGGATCCAGCGCGGCGTACCGGGTTCGCGGCCCTGCACGGGGCGGCCAGACGGGCGTTCGCCATCGGACATCGGCTCACCTTCCTGCCTTGTTGTCGCTCGATCGGCCAATGTCCGTGCGCCGCTTAGGTTCCGCCGGACGTTCGCACGCTCAGAGCAATTTCGACGAGCGGCTTTCCTGCTCGATCAGCCGTGCCTTGCGCTCCAGCCCATAGGCATATCCTCCCGCCGAACCGTCGCCGCGTCGCGCGCGATGACAAGGGATCAGGATCGCGACCGGGTTCGCCCCGCAGGCGGTGCCCGCGGCACGCGCGGCGCCGGGCTTGCCGGCCTTTGCGGCGAGCGCGGCGTAGCTCAGATTCTCTCCCGGTGGGATCCGCGAAAGCTGGTGCCACACCGCCTCCTGGAATGCGGTGCCCTGGACGTCGAGCGGCAGGTCGTGCGCGCGCTCCGGCGCCTCGACGGCAGCCACCGCCCGCGCCGCGAGCTGGTCGAGCGCCGCGCCGCCGCGCTCGATTCGGGCATTGGGAAAGCGCCGCCGCAGCGCCGCTTCGTCCTCATCGAACGAGAGGCGGCAGATGCCCTTTTCGGTGGCCGCGAGGAACATCGGCCCGAGCGAAGTCTCGGCGATGGTCCAGCGAATCGTCTCGCCGCGCCCGCCATCGCGCCATGCCGACGGGGTCATGCCCAGCCTCGACTTGGCTTCGGCGTAGAAACGTGCCGGGCCCGAATAGCCTGAATCGTAAATGGCATCGGTGATCCTTTCGCTTTGCCGCAGATTGGCGGCCATCTTCCGCGCCCGTTCGCCGCGCGCATAATTGGCCGGCGTGACTCCGGTGGCGCGTCGGAACAGCCGGTGGAAATGGTGCGGCGAATAGCCCGCGGCCTCGGCGATTCGCTGCAGCGAGGGCGGCTCCTCGGCCTGTTCGAGCAGGCGCAGCGCCTTTTCGATCGCCGCCTGCTCGCGGGAAATCTCGTCCGGCTTGCACCTCAGGCACGGGCGCAGCCCGTCGCCGCGCGCATCCGCGGCCGAGGAATAGAAGCGCACATTCTCGCGCTTAGGGTGCCGCGCGGCGCAGGACGGACGGCAATAGATGCCGGTGGTGAGCACGCCGGTGACGAAACGCCCGTCCGCAGCGCGGTCGCGGCGCATCACCGCGGTCCAGGCAAGGTCGGCGTCGATCGCGGTCGGGGCATGAGGTTGGTGCGTGTCCATGCACCTTTCTATAAAGGCCCGGCGGACAGGCCGCATCCCGATCCTTGCTTTCAAAGCGCCCGATGCTTGCCTTCCAACGATGCGCGCTTTCCAAACTTGGCTATCTTGCAACGCAGCAACGCCCCTGCTAGGGCGCGCGGCGACCCAAATGGGGTGCTCGGCGCCCCCCTTTCGTTTGGGCAAATATCCGATCTGGGAGTTGAAGAGCCCGTGGAGTATTCCAGCGGCATTCAGGCAAGCTTGGCAGGGCGCTACGCGATGGCGCTGTTCGAACTCGCGCGCGATGAAAAGGCGCTCGAGAAGGTTGGCGAAAGCCTCGATTCCCTCAAAAGCGCGCTGGCTGAATCGGACGATTTCCGTCAGCTCACGGCGAGCCCGTTGATCAGCCGCGAGGAGGCGCTGCGCACCATCGCCGCCACGGCGGAGGCGATGCGGCTCGATCCGATCACCCGCAATTTCCTCGGCGTTCTCGCCCAGAACCGCCGCTTGTCGCAGCTCGGCGCGATCATCCGCGCGTTCAACATGCTGGCATCGCATCATCGCGGCGAGACCACCGCCGAAGTCACCTCCGCGCATCCGCTCGACCAGGAGCAGATCGACGCGATCAAGCAAAACCTCCGCGCCCGCACGGGCCGTGACATCAACGTCGAGCTCAATGTCGATCCGGGCATTCTCGGCGGGCTGGTCGTCAAGATCGGCAGCCAGATGATCGACGGGTCGATTCGGACGAAGCTCAACACCCTCGCGCATGCGATGAAAGGCTAACAATGGACATTCGCGCCGCAGAAATTTCGAAGGTCATCCGCGATCAGATCGCCAGCTTCGGCACCGAGACCCAGGTCTCTGAAGTCGGCACCGTGCTGTCGGTCGGCGACGGCATCGCCCGCATCCACGGGCTGGACAATGTCCAGGCCGGCGAGATGGTCGAATTCGCGAACGGCATCAAGGGCATGGCGCTCAACCTCGAGGCCGACAACGTCGGCGTCGTGATCTTCGGCAATGACTCGGCGATCCGCGAGGGTGACACGGTCAGCCGCACCGGCACGATCGTCGACGTTCCGGTCGGCAAGGGCCTGCTCGGCAGAGTCGTCGACGGCCTCGGCAACCCGATCGACGGCAAGGGCCCGATCGAATCGTCCGAGCGCCGCCGAGTCGAGGTGAAGGCCCCCGGCATCATCCCGCGCAAGTCGGTGCACGAGCCGGTGCAGACCGGCCTCAAGGCGCTCGACGCGCTCGTTCCGGTCGGCCGCGGCCAGCGCGAGCTGATCATCGGCGACCGCCAGACCGGCAAGTCCGCCGTCGCGCTCGACACGTTCATCAACCAGCGCGAGATCAACAAGACCGGGTCGGAGAGCGAGAAGCTCTACTGCATCTACGTCGCGATCGGCCAGAAGCGCTCGACCGTGGCGCAGATCGTCCGCGCGCTCGAAGAGAATGGCGCGATGGAATATTCGATCGTCGTCGCCGCGACCGCTTCGGAGCCCGCGCCGCTGCAGTTCCTCGCGCCCTACACCGGCTGCACGATGGGCGAATATTTCCGCGACAACGGCATGCATGCCGTGATCGTTTATGACGATCTGTCCAAGCAGGCCGTCGCCTACCGCCAGATGTCGCTGCTGCTGCGCCGTCCGCCGGGCCGCGAAGCCTATCCGGGCGACGTCTTCTATCTCCACAGCCGGCTGCTCGAGCGCGCCGCGAAGATGAACGAGGCGAACGGCGCCGGATCGCTGACGGCGCTGCCGATCATCGAGACCCAGGCCGGCGACGTTTCGGCCTATATTCCGACCAACGTGATCTCGATCACCGACGGCCAGATCTTCCTCGAGACGGAGCTTTTCTACCAGGGCATCCGTCCGGCCATCAACGTCGGCCTCTCGGTCAGCCGCGTCGGCTCGGC
>NZ_JAKFCG010000067.1:0-1509 GCF_036677245.1 Sphingomonas sp. | reverse complement strand
CAAGGCCGCCTGGGACCGCGCCATCGAGCTCGGCGAGACGCACGGCTACCGCAATGCGCAGGCCACCGTCATCGCGCCCACCGGCACGATCGGTCTCGTCATGGACTGCGACACGACCGGCATCGAGCCCGACTTCGCGCTGGTCAAGTTCAAGAAGCTCGCCGGCGGCGGCTACTTCAAGATCATCAACCGCGCCGTTCCCGAGGCGCTGCGCACGCTCGGCTATTCCGAGAGCCAGATCGCCGAGATCGAGGCCTATGCGGTGGGCCACGGCAATCTCAACCAGGCGCCCGGCGTCAACCCCGGCTCGCTCAAGGCAAAAGGCTTCACCGACGAGAAGATCGCCGCGCTCAACGCGGCGCTCGGCTCCGCCTTCGACATCAAGTTCGTCTTCAACCAGTGGACGCTCGGCGCCGACTGGGTGAAGGAGACCTTCGGCTTCACCGACGAGCAGCTGAACGATTTTTCGTTCGAGATGCTGCCGGCGCTCGGCTTCACCAAGAAGGAGATCGAGGCCGCCAACATCCATGTCTGCGGCGCGATGACGCTCGAGGGCGCACCGTTCCTCAAGGATGAGCACCTGCCGGTGTTCGACTGCGCCAATCCCTGCGGCAAGGTCGGCAAGCGCTATCTCTCCGTCGAGAGCCACATCCGCATGATGGCGGCCGCCCAGCCGTTCATCTCGGGCGCCATTTCCAAGACGATCAACATGCCCAACGAAGCGACCGTCGAGGATTGCAAGTCGGCCTACATGCTGTCCTGGAAGCTGGCGCTGAAGGCCAACGCGCTTTACCGCGACGGCTCGAAGCTGTCCCAGCCGCTCAACGCCTCGCTGATCGCCGACGACAGCGACGACGAGGACGAGGCGCTGGAGACGCTTCTCGCCGCGCCTGCGGCGCAGCAGGCGGTGCAGATCACCGAGCGCATCGTCGAGCGCATCATCGAGCGCGTCAGCCGCGAGCAGGAAAAGCTGCCCGGCCGCCGCAAGGGCTACACCCAGAAGGCCAAGATCGGCGGCAACACGATCTTCCTGCGCACCGGCGAATATGACGACGGCCGCCTCGGCGAGATCTTCATCGACATGAACAAGGAGGGCGCGACGCTGCGCGGCCTTCTCAACAACTTCGCCATCGCCATCTCGCTCGGCCTGCAATACGGCGTGCCGCTTGAGGAATATGTCCACGCCTTCACCTTCACCAAGTTCGAGCCGGCCGGTCCCGTCCAGGGCAACGACGCGATCAAGAGCGCTTCGTCGATCCTCGACTACATCTTCCGCGAACTGGCCGTCTCCTATCTCGGCCGCCACGATCTGGCCCATGTCGACCAGTCGGACTTCTCCAACACCGCGCTCGGGCGCGGCATTTCGGAGGGCAAAACCGACGCCGTCTCCAAGGGGCTTACCCGCGGCACCTCGCTGAAGATCGTCGCCGGCAAGCTCGGCGGCGGTGACCCGAAGGGCTTCGGCGGCTCCGACGGCGCCCCTGCCCGGATCGTGCCGACTGCCGGCTC
>NZ_JAKFCG010000066.1:0-19556 GCF_036677245.1 Sphingomonas sp. | reverse complement strand
GGCTCGAACGACACTGTTGTCCTTCCCGAGCAGAGCAGCAATATGGCCAACGCGCTGCGCAAGGCCGGGAAGGCGGCCGAGCTACTGACCCTCGATAAGGCCGATCATTGGCTGCTGAATGGCGAGACGCGGCTGGCGATGCTCGAGGCGGCGTACAAGTTCATCGAGCGGCACAACCCGCCCGACCGCGTCGAGTGACGGTACCGATCGGGTAGGGCAGGCTGCGGCTGGATGGGATCGAAGCCTGCATTATCTCCGTGCGACACCGCCTTGCTTCTTACAAAAGCCGGTGCCCACCTCGGCGCCTTAGGATCTAGCCGAGCGCCTCCAAAATACCTTCGAACAGCCGTCGTCCGTCGCTCCGGCCATGCGCCGCTTCGATCATCCGCTCGGGGTGCGGCATCATGCCAAGCACGTTGCCGTCCGCGTTGAGGATACCGGCGATGTTGCGCGCCGAGCCGTTGACCGGCGCGGCATAGCGGAACGCCACCCTGCCTTCGCCTTCGAGGCGATCGAGCGTCTCCTTGTCGGCCGTGTAATTGCCGTCATGATGCGCCACCGGAATGACGATCTGCTCGCCCGCGTTGTAGCGGCTGGTGAAGGCGGACTGGCTGTTCTCGACAGTGAGCGGAACGTCGCGGCAGACGAAGGCGAGCTCGGCGTTGCGCATCAGCGCCCCCGGGAGCAGCCCCGCCTCGGTGAGGATCTGGAACCCGTTGCAGACGCCAAGCACCGATGTGCCGGCGTCGGCGGCCTTCTTGACCGCACGCATGATCGGCGAATTGGCGGCCATGGCGCCGGAGCGAAGATAATCGCCGTAGGAAAAGCCGCCGGGCACGGCGATCAGGTCGAGGCCTTCGGGGAGCTCGGTCTCACGGTGCCAGACCATCACCGGCTCGTTTCCGCTGACGTCGCGCAACGCGACTGCGAGATCGCGATCGCAGTTCGACCCCGGGAAAACGATGACGGCGCTCTTCATGCATGCACCTCCCGCTCGATCCGGAAATTCTCGATCACCGTGTTGGCGAGCAGCTTGCGGCACATCGCCTCGATGTCTTCGTCGCTGACGCTTTCGGCGAGATCGAGCTCGATCATCTTGCCGGCGCGGACGTCGTTGATTCCCGAAAAGCCGAGGCCCTCGAGCGCATGATGGATGGCCTTACCCTGCGGGTCGAGAACGCCATGCTTCAGCGTGACGTAAACGCGGGTTTTCATGGCCTTGCTCCACTGTCTGGCTGATGCGGCGCTCTATGGCGGTTCGGGTTCACCCAGACAAGCATTCACCCGGATTTCACACATTCGTGACATGGCTAATGGAATTTCATGTTCGGAGACGGGCGATGATGGGACTGGCGCTGCTGATGTTCATCGGCCTCTTCGCCTTCGGCGGAGAGCTGCTGGGCTGGTCGGACCAAGGCGGTCATGTCCAGCTCGGCCTGTTCATGGCCTTCCTTTTCGGGATCATCTGCGGCTATCGGACCCGTGGCTGAAGCGGGCGGCTTGTTCCGGCCCCTTCGCTGCCTTATCTTGAGACTATGAGTCAAACCCAGGATATCGCCCTTACGCCCGCAGCAGCCTCACGCGTCGCGGCGATCGCGAAGCGCCAGGGCAAGCCGGCGATCCTCCGGCTTGCCGTCGACGGCGGCGGCTGCGCGGGCTTCCAATATCGCTTCGATCTCGCTGACGGCGTCGCCGGCGACGACCTCAGCACTAGTCAGGACGGCGTCACCTTGGTGGTCGATCCGATGACCCTCGATCTCGTCCGCGGCAGTGCGGTGGATTATGTCGAATCGCTGGGCGGGGCCGCCTTCCAGGTCACCAATCCGAATGCGGTGTCGGGCTGCGGCTGCGGCTCGAGCTTCTCGGTTTAGCCGCTCAGCCAAGTCGCGCTTTGAACCCCGCACGTGCCGGGCTAAGCCCCGGCAATGAAGATCGTCAGCTATAACCTCAATGGCATCCGCGCGCGCCTGCCGCGGCTCATCGAATATCTCACCGAGCAGCAGCCGGATGTGGTCTGCCTCCAGGAGATCAAATGCGATGACGACAGCGTTCCCGCCGCCGATATCGCCGCGGCCGGCTATCACGGCATCTGGCATGGGCAGAAGGGGTTCAACGGCGTCGGCATATTGACGCGCGAGGGCCAACCGCAGCTCCGCCGAATCGGGCTGCCGGGCGATCCTGACGATAGCCACAGCCGTTATATCGAGGCGGAGGTCGCCGGCGTCGTGGTCGGATCGATCTATCTGCCCAACGGCAATCCGGTCGGCACCGAGAAATTCTCCTATAAATTGGCGTGGATGGACCGCCTCCGCGCGCATGCGCTGGAGCTGCTCGCGATCGAGCGGCCGGTGGTGCTCGCGGGCGACTGGAACGTCATTCCGACCGACAGCCACGACGATGTCTTCTCGGTTCGCGCGATGGCGCACGACGCGCTGATGCAGCCCGAAAGCCGCGCCGCGTTTCGGCGCATCCTCAACCAGGGTTGGACCGACGCGATCCGCGCGCGCTATCCGGAAGGGGCGGTCTATACCTTCTGGGATTATCAGGCCGGCGCCTGGCAGCGTGACGCCGGCTTCCGCATCGACCACCTTCTGCTCTCGCCGCACGCCGCCGATCGCCTGCTCGATGCCGGCGTCGACAAGGATTATCGCGGACGCGAGAAGGCGTCCGACCATGCCCCCACCTGGGTCGAGCTCGAGGGGGATTAGGCGCGGGAGCAGCTTCGGCGGCTAGTTCTTCGGCGCGCCCTGCGGCGGCGCCGAGCCGACCTGCGGCGGGGGGACCGGCTCGCCAGCCGTGTGCGGTTTTGCCCCGGTTGCCGGCCCCGGCTGGTGCGAGGGCGCGGGAGTCCCTTGGCCCGCCGCATTGCCTGCCGCTTCGAGTGCCTGCTGGGCGGGCGAATTGGGATCGCTGAGCGACCCGCTGTCGCCCTGTTGCTCAATGGCGTTCGCCTGATCGAGCAGCACATTGGCTGCCGCCGGGTCGCTTTGCTCGGCTGCTTCCTCGAGCTTCGAGGAGGTGTTGCTTCCGCAAGCGGAGAGCAAGGCGATCGCCGCGAAAGAGGCGGCGTGAACGGCAAATCTCATAGGTCTCGTCCTGCGTCGGGGAGGTGCGATCGCAGTAACGTGGATGAGGGCGTCACGGGTCCGGCGAAAATTCGGAAAAGAAGGGTTTCCGCCGCTGCGGCGGTATGGGTGTTCGACCCCGCGGCTCAGAGCGGTTTTTCGTAAATCCGATAGATGCGATTGATATGGCTTTCGATCGCGTCAGCGATCGAGCGCATACCCGCATTGTCGTCGAGGATCCAGCCGATCTCGCTGCGGCTCGAACTGTAGCGCTTGAGCGCGCCGCGGCGGGTATATTCGATCATCATGAAGGCGAGTTGGCTCGCAAGGCGGGTCGATTGCAGTCGCTTCAAGACGCCCATCAGCGCTACTCGCATCGTTCGGACCTGCGGCTTGCGCAGCCGCCACAGGAGTTTCGCCCAGCCGAACGGAAACAGCTTTCCGTCGAGGTCCTTGATCAGCTCGTTCATGTCGGGAAGCGTCATCATGAAGGCGACCGGCTCGCCGTCCAACTCGGCGACGCGGATCAAATCCTCATAGACGAGCGGTTTCAGCTTCTTGGCCGCATAGGCGATTTCGGCATCGGTCAGCGGGATGAAGCCCCAATTGGTGGACCAGGCATCGTTGAGGATGCCCAGGATCAGCGCCGCCTCCTCGTCGAAGCGCGACTTGTCGACCTTGCGGATACGGATCCGCTCGTTGCGGTCGCCGCTCGCAACGATGCGCTGGACGATCGGCGGCATGGCGACGGTAATGTCGAGCTCGTAGGTCAGGAGATCCTTCACCCCACGGTAGCCGGCCGCCTCGATCCATCCCTCATAGTCCGGGCTGTTGTGGCCCATCATCAAGGTCGGGCTGTGATCGAAGCCCTTGATCAGCAGGCCGGGCTCGTCCCAGATCGAAAGGCTGAACGGCCCGAGCGAACGCGTCATGCCCTTGTCGCGCAGCCACTGCTCGGCGTGCGCGATCAGCGCTTGCGCCGTCGGCTGATCCTGCGCCTCGAACATTCCCCATTGCCCGGTGCCGGCGCCCATCGTCTCCAGCACCAGCCGATCGACCTGCGCGGAGATGCGGCCGACAGCGCGGCCGTCGCGCTCGGCGAGGAAAAACGCCGCCTCTGCATGCTCGAACCAGGGGTTCTTGCCGGGGGTTATGAGCGCGCGCACTTCGCTTTTGAGCGGCGGGATCCAGTGCGGATCGGCGGCATTCAGCCGATAGGCCAGATCGACGAATGATTTGCGGTCCGCCGCTGAGGCGACGGCGCGGACGAGGGGCGGCGCAGCGTTCATTCCGTAGTCGCCCGAGCGGGGCCGAGTGTCTTAGCGCTCGCGCCGTCGCGGATGCGCCGTTTCGACACCGCCGGAAAGCTCAGCCACCTTGGGCCAGCGGCGCGCGATCTCCGGCGTGTAGCCGAGGTTGAATACGGTCGGGCTCTTCTCCGGCCGCTCGGTGCGATCGTAGAAGGTGCCGAACAGCTTGTCCCAGAGGAATGTCGTGATCCCGTAATTGCCATTCTCGTCGTGGAAATGGTGGGCCATGTGCCGCCTTTTCATCTCGGCAGTCCATTTCGATTTCGGCTTGTAGGCGAGATGCTGGATGCAGTGGCAGAATTCGTAGAAGCAGGTCGTCAGCAGGCCGGTCGCGAAGGCCGCGCAGGCGCCGCCGAAGCCGCCGATCGCATAGCCGAGCGGGGCCGTCGCGATCGCGATCGTCGGCAGCGTGGTGTGCAGCGCGCCGAACAGCACCTCGAGGTGGTTGGGATCCTGATGATGATCATAATGGATGCGCTTCCAGGTCGCGGCGAGCGGCGCGATCTTGAACATCCAGCGGCTGTGCAGCACCCATCGATGGAGCACGTACCAGATGAACGGGTAGATCAGCGCCGCCGCGAGCACCGCGGTCACGGTCGGCAGCAGCGGGGCAGGGCGCTCGACATAAAGGCCGATGGCGACCAGCGCGAGCAGGGTATAAGCGATGATTGCCGGATATTGCGCATAGGCAATGACCAGTTCGCGAAGCGTCATCTTGTCGAGGTGATGAGTCCGCTTCCAGAAGGACGGCCGCACCGAAGTCGCGAATTTCACCCTATATTTCCCTTTACCTTCATTCGCTTGGTCGCCGCGCCTTGTTCAGCGCGCCCGCAAGGGCGCACCTGCAGTTCGACCATATGGGACGGTGCTGATGCAAGCGCAATGCGGCGGATTCGCGGCAATTGCAGCCGATCCGATCATTCTGCCGATCATTCTTCGGTGCGAATCAACACCGTCTCGCCGATCAGCAGGAAGAGCAGAAACGGGGCCCAGGCGGCGAGCAGCGGCGGGTAGGCTCCGAAATTGCCCATCGCGAGCGCGAAATTGTCGACCACGAAATAGGCGAAGCCCAGCGCCATGCCGATGATCGCGCGCAGGAACAATTGCCCCGAGCGGGCAAGCCCGAACGCCGCCACGCCGGCGAGCAAGGGCATCAGCACGGCCGAAACCGGTCCGGACAGCTTGTGCCACAGGCTCGCCTCGAGGGGCCCGGTCGGACGGCCGGCACGCTTCAACTCCTCGATCGACCGCTTCAGCGTCATGAAATCCTGCTGGTCGGCGGAGACTCGCGCAAGCGTGAACTGATCCGAGGTGATGCCTTGCCCGACGGTGGCCGACGGCGCCGTTCGGACCGTCCCGGTCGTGACATCGAAGCTCTTCGCCGGCGAGAGGCGCCAGCCCCCCTCGGCCTGCCGCGCGTCGACGCCGCTGATCGTGCCCGTCAACGTGCCGCCCTCGCGGTGGTAAACGGTCACGTCCCGAAGCCGAGTCGTCGCTCCTCGGCCGTAGACCTGGCGCGCATGGACCAGATCGTCGCCGTGTTTGACCCAGACGTTCTCGATGACCCCGGATTCGGGAGGAACGCGGCCATAGTCGACCGCGGCCCAGCTGCTCAGCGCGGCGGTGGCGCGTGTCACCACCCGCTCCTGGAAGACGAATGTGACGATGGCGATGCCGATGCTCGCGACGACCAGCGGCGCGATGATCTGATGCGCCGAAATGCCGGCTGCCTTCATGCTGATGACTTCGCTGTGCTGATTGAGCGTCGCGAGCGTGATCAGCGTTCCAAGCAGGACCGAGAAGGGCAGGAAGCGCGCGATCAGCTGGGGAAAGCGCAGCGAGACATAATACCACAGCTGTGCGTCGCCATTGCCGGGCTGCGCGAGGATCTTGCCGGATTCGCCGAGCAGGTCGAGCGTCTGCAGGACGAGCACGAGCGCCGCCAACACGGCGAAGCTGCGGACGACGAACATCCGCGACATGTAGAGCGCGATCCGCCGTGACGGGAAAAAATGGAGATTGATGTTCATCGGGTCCCGCTCATCCGCCGATCATGATGCGGCCGAACATCATGCCGCACGCGCGGGGCGGCGCCCGAAGCGGAACACGCTCATCACCGCCTTGACAGCTTTGGCCGTTCCGCGCTCGAGCGCGCCGATCGGCTGCCCGCCGGGCCGATGCGCCAACACCCAGTACATCCACATGATGAGGGCGGCGAACACGAGGAACGGTGCCCATAGGGCGATCAGCGGATCGATCCGCCCCTGCGCGCCCATCTGCTCGGCATATTGGTTGATCTTGTGATAGGTCACCACCATCACGATCGAGACGAAGATGCCGAGGCTCGACGAACTCCGCTTGGGCGGGATCGCCAGGGCGACGGCGAGCAAAGGCAGCAGCAGCATCATCACCACTTCGACGATCCGGAGATGCAGGTTGGCGCGTACCGAATCGCGCAGCGCATCCCCGACATTCGGCGCCTGCCCGATCCTGATCAGCTCCGGTAGGGTCAGTTCCTGATTGCCGTCGCCGCGGCCGCGGAACGCCTCGATCGTCGGCAGGTCGATTGGCAGATCGTGGTTCTCGAAGCTCAGCACGCGCGGCGCGCGATAGCGCGGCGAATCATGCACCAGCCGGCCCTTGCTCAGGCGGAGTATGATCGTGTCGGGATCGTCGGTGGCGAGAAACGCACCGCGGTCGGCGGTCACCGCGAGCGTCCGCCCGTCGCTGCTTCCTGCACGCACGAACACGCCGTGCAAGTGCCGGCCCTGGTCGTCGCTGCGTTCGATGCGCAACGTCATTTGCTTCCCGAGGTTGGTGAACTCGCCGACCTTTATCGAAGCGCCGAGCGCGCCGGAACGAAGCTCGAAGCGCAGCCCTTCATATTTGTAGCGCGCATAAGGCTGGATGAAGCCGACGATCGCAAGGTTCAGAAGCATGAGCCCGACGGCATAATAATAAGGCACGCGGAGCAGCCGGCCATAGCTCAGGCCGACCGCGCGCAGCGTGTCCAGCTCGGAAGACAGAGCGAGCCGGCGGAACGCGAGCAGGATCCCCAGCATCAGGCCGATCGGAATGCCGAGCGAGAGATATTCCGGGATGAGGTTGGCGAGCATCTGCCAGACGACGTTGACGGGTCCGCCCTCGCTGACCACGAAGTCGAACAGCCGCAGCATCTTGTCGAGCAGCAGCAGCATTGCCGCCAAGGTCAGTGTGCCGATCAGGGGGATCGCGATCAGCCTTGCCACATAACGGTCAATTTGCGTGCCGATACTCAACTTTTGGTCGCCCCATCACCACATTTTGGCCGCAACAATACTCGATCTGGGGGATACATGGGGGCTTTGAGAACACCGGCCATGCCCTTTGACGGCAAGGCTATAGCTTCCTGGAGCATTTTGGTCATGTTGAAACTGTTTGTACCGATCGTTGGGATGGCGCTGGCCTTCGTCGCGCCTGCCGCCGCCGCCCAGGCGGCGCTCGGCCCCGATGCGGCGCTGTGCCAGGGCGAATCCGGCCGCCCGGCGGTCCTCGTCACAATATCCGGCTTCAAGGTCGCTGCAGGCAAGCTGCGCGTGCAGCTTTATCCGGCCAATTCAACCTTCCTGGCGAAGGGCAAGTGGCTACGGCGCATCGATCTGCCGGTGATGGGCAATGGCCCGATGCGGGTCTGCGTCGCCGTGCCGAAGCCGGGCGAATATGCGATTGCCGTCCGTCACGACACCAAGGCCAATGGCTCCGACTGGAACGATGGCGGCGGCTTTTCGCGCAACCCGAAGCTGAGCATCCTGAACTACAAGCCGGATTATCGGCAGGTCGCGTTCCCGGTAGGCTCGGGCGTCCGTCCCATCGACGTGATGCTGAACTACCGCAAAGGCTTGTCGATTGGCCCGGCGAGGCAAGGCTGATCGATGGCACGCATCGCGCTCCTTTCGAACCCGAGATCGTCCGGGAACAGGTCGCTGCTTCCCCGGGTGAGGAGCTTTTGCGCCGAGCATAACGACATCTTCCACTATGAGGTGGAGCATGTCGATCAGATCGGCGTAGCGCTTCGGACGATCGCGCTGGTGCAGCCGAGCGTGCTCGTAATCAATGGCGGCGACGGCACGGTTCAGGCGGCATTGACCGAACTCTATCATGGCGGTCACTTCGGCGACGCGATCCCGCCGGTTGCGGTGCTTCCGAACGGCAAGACCAATTTGATCGCGCTCGACCTTGGTGCGGGCGGCGATCCGATCGTCGCGCTGGAGCGGGTGCTCGAGCTCGTCCGCACGGACATGGTCCCCCACATCGTCTCGCGCGCGCTGATCGCGCTGACCGACGGCTCGGCGCAAAAGCCGGTGCTCGGCATGTTCCTCGGCGGCGCCGGTCTTGCCGATACGATGCTGTTTTGCCGTCACAAAATATATCCGCTTGGGCTGCCCAACGGCTTCAGCCATTTGCTGACCGCAATGGCGGCGATGTTCTCGATCCTGTTCGGCTTGCGCGCAGCCTTCCTCCCGCCGCGGCCGAAGCACATGACGATCTCGGTCGTGCGCCACGGCCAGATCCAGGGCCGCTTTGCTTTCCTGATGGTGACGACCTTGCAGCGGTTGCTGCTCAAGGGCCAGCTGCCGAATACCGCGGGGCCGGTCGGCGCGTTGCAGCTGATGGTCATCGAGCGGCGGCGATCGGCACTGCTCCGCGCATTGTTCGCGGCCGTGATTGGCAAGCTCGGCAAATATCGGATGGCGGGGGTCCACCTCGAGCACGGCGACGAGATCCGTATCGAAGGCGAGCATAGCAATGTCATTCTCGACGGCGAATTGTTCCAGACGAGCAGCGGCCACCCGATCGTGCTCAAGCCCACCGCGCCGGTTCCTTTCCTGCGCCTCGCGGCGTAAACCGGCCGGCGATGGTGGCTCGGGCGCCTCGCGGCGACGCCGCGCCTTCATCGGATGGATGCGAGCGCTTCATGTCCGGGATCAGGGAGATCGTCAGGGCGGAGTTGACGGAGCCGGTCGATCCGCGCGTCGCGGAGCTGGCGGCGGCGGTCGCCGCCACCTATCCCGGGGCCGCGCGGGCGGTGCTTTTCTATGGCTCCTGCTTGCGCGAACGCAAGCTCGACGGCTTGATGCTGGATTTCTACCTGATCGTATCGAGCTACGCCGCGGCTTATCCACGCACATGGCTGGCTGCCGCCAACCGGCTCATCCCTCCCAATGTCTTTCCGTTCGCTGACAATGGCCTCAGCGCCAAATATGCGGTGCTGAGCGAAGCCGATTTTGCGCGCGAATGCAGCGCCGCCGCGCGCAGCGTCTCGGTCTACGCCCGCTTTGCCCAGCCTGCCCGGCTGGCCTGGGCCGCCGACGATGCGGCACGCGCGAGCGCGGTCGCGGCGGTCGCCTGCGCGCCGCAGACCCTGCTTGCCTTGGCGCGCGCGGCGATGACCGATGAGGAGGCCAGCGATCCCCTGGCGATCTGGCGCCGCGGCTTCGCCTTCACCTACGGCGCCGAGCTGCGCGCCGAACGATCGTCGCGATCCGATGCGATCGTCGCGGCAGATCCGGACCGTTATCGCGGGCTTGCTGCGGCG
This sequence comes from Sphingomonas sp., assembly GCF_036677245.1. Classification (GTDB taxonomy): domain Bacteria; phylum Pseudomonadota; class Alphaproteobacteria; order Sphingomonadales; family Sphingomonadaceae; genus Allosphingosinicella. The sequence continues at coordinate 9,606 of NZ_JAKFCG010000066.1, read as the reverse complement.
GCCGGGTTCGAACCCGGGCCCGGCAATGGCGCGCCGGATTCCAAGGTGCGGGCGAAGGCGGCGCTTTACTGGCGTCGGATGCAGCGCAAGGGCAAGGCGCTTTCGGTGCTCCGGCTGGCCAAGGCGAGCTTCACTTTCGCTGGAGGGATCGATTATCTCGCCTGGAAGATCAACCGCCATGCCGGAACGGACATCGTCATTGCCCCCTGGCAGCGGCGCTGGCCGCTGCTCGGCGCGCTCACTCTGCTGCCTCGCTTGTTGAGTCGGGGGGCAATTCGCTGAGCCGCTTCGCGAACGCGGCCGAGACCGCGCCGGCAAGGGCTGAGACGGTGAACGGCTTGCGCAGGAGGTCGTAGCCGCTGAGGTCTTCGCCATCGCTCGCCTCGCCGACATAGCCGGTGACGAACAGCAAAGCGATCTGCGGATACTGGCTTGCGACGATGCGCGCGAGCTCGGGGCCGGTCATCTCCGGCATCATCACATCGGTGATGATCAGGTCGATGCGATCACTGGTCGCCAGTATCTCCAGTGCTTCCTTGCCGCCGGCACAGGCGATCGGGACATAGCCCAGTTCCTCGAGCGAACTCACCGTTGCGCGGCTGACCCGCGGATCATCCTCGACGACCAGGATCGAGCTTCCGGCTCCGACCAATGTCGGCTCCGCATCTTGGGCGCTGATCTGCGCCGCCTTCTCGGCGTGCTGGCGCGCCGCCTCCAGCGAGCGCGGCAGGTAGATGGCGACGGTCGTGCCGACATCCGGAGTTGAGGCGATCGTGACGTCTCCGCCCGACTGCCGCGCGAAGCCGAAGATCTGGCTGAGCCCGAGGCCGGTGCCCTTGCCGACCGGCTTGGTGGTGAAGAACGGCTCGAACACCCGCTCGAGATGCTCCGGCGCGATGCCGATGCCATCGTCGGTAACGCTGATGCGGACGTAATCTCCGGCCGGAAGATCGCCCACCTCCTCGTCGGCGAGGCTGACATTGTCGATGATGATGTCGAGCTGCCCCTGGCCGTCCATCGCGTCACGCGCATTCACCGCCAGATTCAGGATCGAATTCTCGAGCTGATGGGCGTCGACCCAGACGTGCCACGGCTCCTCGGCGAAGCGGGTGCGGACGGTGATGCGCTCGCCGATCGAACGGTCGACGAGGTCGAGCATGCTTTCGACGAGCTCGGCCGGCGCCACGCCTTCGGGGAGCAGCGGCTCCGAGCGGGCGAACGCCAGCAGCCGCCGGGTCAGCGCCGCTGCCCGGGTCGCGCCCTCCATCGCATTGTCGAGATGGAACTCGATCTCGCGCTTGGGGCCGCGCAGCTTGCGCTTCGCAAGGTCGAGGCCGCCGACCACGACCGCGAGCATGTTGTTGAAGTCATGCGCGATCCCGCCGGTGAGCTGGCCGACCGCCTCCATCTTCTGGACCTGCCGCAGCTGCGCCTCGGCCGCGGCGCGTTCCGCCGCCTCGGCCTGCAGCCGCTGGTTGGCATCGCGCAGCTCGCGCGTGCGCTCCTGCACCGCCTGCTCGAGCGTCATCGCCCGGTTCGCTTCATTTTCGGCATCGCGCCGGGCAACCAGCCGTTCGGCGATCGCCTGATAAGCGGCGAAACCGAGGACGATCGCGCCAAGGCCGATCAGCAGGCCCACCCAGCCGAGCCATTCGGTGAGCTTGTCCGCCTGTGCCGCGAACCGCTGCGTCTCGGCCATTCGCTGGCGCAAGATGTCGCGTTCCTGGGTGGCGATCGCGTCGAGCTGCTTGCGCAGTGCCGGGCCGGTGGGGAGGAGGCCGGCCTGGTAAAAGGAGGGAACGCCGCCGCCGGCCTGCTTGCTCGCCACCCGCTCGGCGGCCACGGCAAGCTCGGTCCCGCGCTGCAGATACAGCGCTTCGAGCCTTGCGACCTGCACCTTTTGCAGCGGATCATTGTGGACGAGCTGCTTGAGCTGCCCGATCTGCCGTCCGGCGAGCAGCCATTCGTTATAATAGACGGTGCCGGTCGGCTGCCGTTCGTCGAGCACGAAACGGCCAAGGGCTGCCTCGGCGCGCGCGACTGTGGCGTCGACGGTGCGGGTCAGCAGCACGACGTCATAGGCGTGGCGTTCCCACGCCAGGGCATTGTCGCGGTTGCGGTTGGAGATGGTGACCATCACCACCAGCGCGATCAGAACGATCGTCGCGGCGAATGCGCCGAAACTTGCCCAGCCCCGCCGCCACGAGCCCGGGGATGCCTCCTCCGGCGCAGCGTCCATTCGTATCTCCCCAATAGGGGGTCTATCCTAGTTCAACGAAATAAGGGTGGAAAGGTTATCGGTCGCTTAAGCCGAACGCCTGGGCAAGAATATCGCGCAAGTCGATGCTCCGGTCCTCCTCGATCAGAGTCAGGTGGCGATCGCTCGAAAGTCAGGCGATGCAGCCGGTCGCCTTTCCGGCCGTGGCGAAGATCTCGAGGATGCGGCCGACCTGTTCGTCGCTATGCTCGGCGCAGAGCGAGCAGCGCAGCAGATACATGCCGGCCGGCGTCGCCGGCGGACGGGCCATGTTGACGTAGACTCCGCCCTCGAGCAGCGCCTGCCACATCAGCACCGTGCTCTGCTGGTCGGGCAAGAGGATCGCGATGATCGCCGACTGCGCTTCGGGCGTGGCGATGTTGAAGCCAAGGCCGCGCAGCCCCTCATGGAGGCGGCGGCTGTTCTTCCAGAGATGGGCGCGCTTGTCGCCGGCATGGCGCAGCTTGCGGATCGAGGTCGCCGCGGTCGCGACCACGGACGGCGGCAGCGAGGCGGTGAAGACATAGGGGCGGCAGACGAGGCGCAGCACCTCGAACTTGGGATGGTTCGAGACGATGAAGCCGCCGACCGTGCCGACCGATTTCGAAAAGGTGCCGATCACGAAATCGACATCGTCCTCGACCCCGGCCTCTTCGAACACGCCGCGGCCGTTGGCGCCGAAGAAGCCCATGCCGTGCGCCTCGTCGACCGCGATCATCGCCTTGTGCTGCTTGGCGACGGCGACCATTTCGCGCAGCGGCGCGATATCCCCCAGCATCGAATAGACGCCTTCGAGGACGACCAATCGCCCGCCTTCCGCGGGGAGGCGGCCGAGGCGCTTGGCGAGGTCCTCGACGCTGTTGTGGCGAAAGCGCACGATCTGCGCATTGCCGAGCGCGCAGCCGTCGTAGATCGAGGCGTGGCTGTCCGCGTCGAGGATGATGTAATCCTCCTTGCCCGCGATCGTCGACATCAGCCCGAGATTGGCCTGGTAGCCGGTTGAGAAGACCATCGCGTGGCGCGTGCCGTAAAATTCCTTGAGCGCCTCCTCGCATTCGCGGTGGCTCTGATAGGTGCCGTTGAGGACCCGGCTGCCGGTGGTGCCCGAGCCATAATCGTCGAGCGCCTTCTTGCCGGCAGCGATCACGTCGGGGTCGAACGTCATTCCCATATAATTATAGGTGCCGAGCAGGATCGTCTCGCGGCCCTCGATGATCGCGAGGGTCGGAGAGAGCACCTTGTCCATCACGATCCCGAACGGATCGCGCACGCCGGTGTCGAGCAGTGCCTGCCGTTCGGCAATCAGCGCGTCGAACTTTGAGAAGAGGTCGGTCATCCCTCGTTCTTGAGCTCCTCGACCGCATCGACGAGCTGGCCGACCGTCTCGATCTCCGCCTGCATGTTCATCGTGATCAGGATATCGAACTCGTCCTCGATCGCGGCGACGAAATCCATCACCGTCAGGCTGTCCCACTCGAGGTCGCCGGCGAAGCTCGTGGCTTCGGTGAGCGCCATGTCCTTCTTGTTGAACGGCTCGATCAGCTCGGCGACTTTCGCGAAAGTCTCTTCTCTGTCTGTCATGGCAGGCCTTTATGTCCGGCCACCGCCTCTGCCAAGCGAATTGGGCGGCGGTGTGTCGTCAACATGGCAGCGTTATTGGCCGCGTGCTCGGGTTTCGCGCCGCCTAGCGCAGCCAGCCCGCATCCCGGTACCATTGGGCGGTGCTGACGAGGCCGGCCGGGGTATCGATCTGCGGCTCCCACAAAGGGGAGGGAGGGCGGCGTTCGGCGGTCACGACCCAGTCGGGATGACAGAAATAGCGCACCCGGTCGGCGGTGAGCTTGGCGTTGGCGCGGCGCAGCAGGCGGTCGAGCCGCGCCGTGCCGCGGAGCAACGGCCGCGGCAGCGCGAGCGCCATCGTCCGCTTGCCGAGCGCATCGCCCAACGTGCGCGCGAAATGGCGGTGCTCCCAGCCGGTGGTGCGGCCGTCGTCCGGCTCATAGGTTTCGGAGACGGTGTCCGGTTCATCGAGCACCGCGAGGATCAAGCGGCAGAGATCCTCGACGTGGATCAGCGAGAAGTGGCCGCGCGGGGGCAAAGCGACGATCCCGCGCCTGGCCATCTTGAACAATTCGAGCGTCTCGCGGTCGCCCGGGCCATAGACCGCCGGCGGACGGATGATCGTCCATTCGAGCCCCGACGCGGCGACCAGCCGCTCCGAGCGCGCCTTGGACCAGCCATAGTCGGACAGCTGCGGCTCGCGCGCGGCCAGCGAAGAGACATGGATGAAGCGCCGCACCCCCGCCGCGCGCGCCGCATCGATCATCGCCGCGACTCCAGCGACGTTGACGGCGTCGAACTCCTGCTTGCTGCCGTTGATCACCCCGGCGATGTGAATCACCGCGTCGGACCCGGCGGCGAGCTTGACCAGGCTGTCCGGCCGGTTGAGCGCGCCATCGACCCAGGCGACCTCGTCCTCGGGCGGCTTCCATCCCCGCGTCAGCGCCCGGACGTCGTAGCCCGAGGCGCGCGCGAGCTGGAGCAGATGCTGGCCGACGAATCCGGTCCCTCCGGTGACCGCAAGCGTGCGGGTCTTGCGATGCTTGTTCAGAGCGGCGACCATGCGTCGGCCTGCGCCGCCTCGTCCTGCTCCTCGCGCATGTCGAGATGATCGAGGATGGCGTCGAGCACCGCCTCGGTTCCCGCGCCCGAGGCGCCCGACACGCGCAGCACGGCCTGGCCGCATTCGGCTTCGAGCTCGGCCGCGAGCGCCTCGATCAGCTCGTCGTCGATCGTGTCGATCTTGTTGAGCGCGACCACCTCGGGCTTGTCGACGAGCTCCGCCCCATAAGCTTCGAGCTCGTCGCGCACCGTGCGATAGGCCGCCGCCACGTCCTCGTTGCCGGCATCGACGAGGTGGAGCAGCACCCGGCAGCGCTCGACATGGCCGAGAAAACGGTCGCCGATCCCGGCGCCGTCGGCGGCGCCCTCGATCAGCCCAGGGATGTCGGCAAGCACGAACTCGCGCGCGCGATGGCGGACGACCCCGAGCTGGGGATGCAATGTCGTGAACGGATAGGCGCCGACCTTGGCATTGGCGTTGGTGACGGCGTTGAGGAAGGTCGATTTGCCGGCGTTGGGCAATCCGACCAGCCCCGCATCGGCAAGCAGCTTGAGGCGCAGCCACACCCACATCTCCTCGCCCGGCCAGCCGGTGCCGTGCTGGCGCGGTGCGCGGTTCGTCGAGGTCTTGTAGCTCGCATTGCCGCGCCCGCCGTCGCCGCCGCGCAGCACCACGACCTGCTGCCCCGGCGCGGTGAAGTCGGCGAGGACATGCTCCTTGTCGTCGCTCAATATCTGGGTCCCGACCGGCACCTTGATCAGCAGATCACTGCCCCCGGCACCGGTCTGGTTGCGTCCTGCGCCGCCCTTGCCACGCTCGGCGCGGAAATGCTGGGTGTAGCGAAAGTCGATCAGGGTGTTGAGGCCCTCGACCGCTTCGAAGATGATGTCGCCGCCCTTGCCGCCGTTGCCGCCGTCAGGACCGCCATATTCGATATATTTTTCGCGGCGAAAGCTGACGGCGCCGGGGCCGCCGGCACCCGAACGGATCGAGATCTTGGCTTGGTCGAGAAAATGCATGAGCCGGATGTAGGCGAGCCAAAGCGCCGCGGCTACCCCGCAGCCGCCCGTCCGCGGCAGTCGCCGCGGCCGCGCTTGCGGGAATTGCCGGCGCTTAGGCCGCGATCATCCGGTCGCCGCAGGCCTGGGCGAATGCCTGCTGCGCTTCGGCCGCCTCGCCAGCGAAGGCGAGCGTGTAGAGCTTGGCCGGCGCGGCGCCGCCTCGGCCCGCGCTGTAGCGCGGCTCGATGATGTCGCTGGTCCGAAAGCCGATCTTCTCGAGCACTCGGCCCGACGCCGGATTGTCCAGGAAATGGCTCGCCGCGAGCCGCTTCAGCCGCAGCGAATCGCGCGCCAGCGCGACCATCGCCGCCGCGGCCTCGGTCGCATAGCCGAGCCCCCAATGCGGCCTCGAAATCCAGAAGCCGATTTCTGTCTCGCCATCCGGCCCGCGTCCGAGGCCGACGCCGCCGATCAGCTGCGCCGCGCCGCGCGTGCGGCGGAACACGAGCAGGCTGGTCTCCTCGGGCCTGCGCCTGGCTGCGACGAACGCCTGCGCGTCGCCCGCGCCATAAGGCCAGGGTGCGGTGGCAAGATTGCGGACGATCGCCTCGTCGCCGATCGCCTGCGCGAGGGCAGGGGCGTCCTCGCTCCACGAGGGCCGCAGCAGCAATCTTTCGGTTCGCGCGAACATGATGACCTCTCTTCCTTCGCGCCGCTCCTTGCCCAGCTTGGGTGACGGTCCGGCGACAATTTCGAGGGAGGCAATAAAAAAGGGAGAAGGGGGTGGCCCTTCTCCCTCGAATCGGTTCGCTCAAACCCGGGCCGCCCCTCGTGAGGACGACCCGTCAGCGATCGTCCTTATTCTGCCGCTTGCGCTTGCATGTCTACGCAGACGAACTTGCGCCCGAGCTTGCCGTCACGGAACGCGACGCGGCCGGCGCTGAGCGCGAACAAGGTGTGATCCTTGCCGATGCCGACATTCGTGCCGGGATAATATTTGGTGCCGCGCTGACGTACGATGATGTTGCCGGCGAGCACGGTCTCGCCGCCGAACTTCTTCACGCCAAGGCGCTTGCTCTCTGAGTCGCGCCCGTTGCGCGAGGAGCCGCCTGCTTTCTTATGTGCCATATCCGCTTACGCCTTCGTCTCGTATCCGTTGGTCTTATTCGCCGTCGTCTTTGGCGGCCTTGCGGGGGCGCTTAGCAGCAACTGGCGAGTCTGTCATCTCGCTCTCCGCACCCTCGACCTTGAGCGGCGCCTGAACATGGGCTTCGCTGTCGGCCGGCGCGTCCGCATCCGACTTCTTGGCGCGCGGCTTCTTGGCCGCTGCCGCCGGAGCCGGGGTCCCAGTTTCGACCGCAGTCTCAACTGCCGCCGCGGCGGGCGTCTCGGTGGCGGGCGTTTCGGCCGGTGCCGCTTCGTCGGCGGGCTTGGCGGCCTTGGCTTTCTTCGGCGCCGGCTCGGCACGTTGATCGCCGATCGCGACGATCCTCAGGATCGTGTGCTGCTGGCGGTGGCCCTTCTTGCGGCGGTAATTGTGCCGGCGGCGCTTCTTGAAGACGATGACCTTCTCGGCCTTCGCCTGAGCGATGATCTCGGCGGCGACGACAAGGCCGTCGGTCGAGCGCAGCTCGGCGCCTTCCCCTGCCAGCAGGACGTCGCCCAGCTGGATGGTGTCGCCGGCTTCACCGGCGATCTTCTCGATGACGATCTTGTCTCCAGGGGCAACGCGATACTGCTTGCCGCCCGTGCGCACGACTGCGAACATGGCTTTATCAAAACCTTCTAAAGTGATCCGCGCAAAGCAAAGGCCGCAGCCTCAGGCTGCGCGGGAAGTGGGGCTGCTACTTGAGCAGGTCGGGCCTGTCAATGTCAAAGCCCGCCGCGCTTGCCTCTGGAAAGCAGCTGCCCGCGAGCACGCGTGACGCTCTAATGCTTGTGCTCGCGCCGCAAATTGTAGCGCCCGTTGGCATAATCATCGAAGATGCCGCCGATCGCCGGGTGGTCGACCGGCTCCTTATTGTCGTCCGGCACCAGATTCTGCTGGCTGACATAGGCGACGTAGCTGCCTTCGCCATTTTCCGCGAGCAGATGGTAGAAGGGCTGGTCCTTGCTCGGGCGCACTTCCTCGGGAATCGACTGATACCATTCCTCGCTGTTGGCGAAGACCGGGTCGACATCGAAGATCACGCCGCGGAAGTCGAACACGCGGTGGCGGACGATCTCTCCGATCGCAAAATCGGCATGAGCTATCGGCGGCGCCACCGGCGGGGCGGTGAGCGGAGCGCTCGCAGGGATGGGATCATGTCTCGGCATCATATTCCCTATGTAGGTCACAATGCACGAGAGGCAAGAAAGGGCCCAGAATCAGGCCCCGGCCGACGTTGCGATGCGAGGATATGAAGCAGCCGAGCCGCCTCACGAGAAGCGGAAACCGGAAATCGCGGTCTCCATCACATGGCCGGAAAAGACCCGCTCGCCAGGTCCTTCGGAGGCGCCAGCGGCGACCATCAGCGGCAACAGATGCTCCTCGCGCGGATGCGCGACCCGCGCGGCCGGCGCATCGCCCCAGTTGAGCAGGGCCTGGACGCGCGCGCCTGCGTCGGCCTCGGCCGCCTCGGTCAGCCAGGCGTCGAACGTGTCGGACGGCGCCGTGAAGCGGCTGTCGTTGAAGCCGCGCATATTGTGGAAGCTCATGCCGGAACCGAGGATCAGCACGCCATCGTCGCGCAGCGGCGCCAGCGCGCGGCCGGCGGCGATGTGCAGCGCCGGATCGAGGCCCTGCTCGACGGACATTTCGACGATCGGCACGTCGGCGTCGGGAAAGGCGACCTTGAGCGGAACGAACACGCCGTGATCGAGGCCGCGGTCGGGATCGATCGACGCCGGCAGCCCCGCTTCCCGCAGCAAGGTCGCCGCGCGTGAGGCCAGCTCGGGGGAGCCGGGCGCCGCGTAGCGCAACTCGTAGGTGTGCGGCGGGAAATTGTAATAATCGTAGATCAGCTCGGGCGCTTCGGCGCCGGTGAAGCAGAAGCCCTCGGTCTCCCAATGGCCCGAGATGATCAGGATCGCCTTTGGCCGCTCGGCCAGGCTTTGCGGAAGGCCGCGCAGGAACGTCTCCATGCTCGTCCAGCGTCCGGTGGGATCGTCCATGAAGAAGCACGGTCCGCCGCCGTGCGGGATGAACAGGCTGGGGAGGGGGCTCGTGTCCGGCATCTTCGTTCCTCTGTGCTGCCACCTATGTAGTCGCGGCAGCGCCGACCGCAACATATTGCTGTGGGCCAGCCGGCCCTCGCTTGGCAAGCGAACGACGCTGCGCTAGAGCCCGCGCCGCGTCGACCGCCCCGCTTCGCTCGGGGTCGCCCTGTCTTGCGGAGAGGTGCCAGAGTGGTCGATTGGGACGGTCTCGAAAACCGTTGTGCCCGCAAGGGTACCGTGGGTTCGAATCCCACCCTCTCCGCCAGCGCTGCCCCCCGCAGCGCGGGGCTCAGCACTGGCGAATAGGGCCGGGTAAGAAGCCACCGGGTTCGAGCAGGAGCCGCGGCGACGCGGCGGAGACGACCGCGCGAAGCGCGGGCAATCCCACCCACTCCGCCAACGTCCGCCTCGCAGCACGGCGCCCAGCGATGGCGAACAGGACCGGGTGAGAAGCTACTGGGTTCGAGCCGGAGCGGCGGCAACACGGCGAGACGACGCCGCCTCCGAGGGCTTGGTTGGAGCTCCGG
>NZ_JAKFCG010000065.1:0-3817 GCF_036677245.1 Sphingomonas sp. | reverse complement strand
GGATGCGCGCCGCCCGCGACGGGGCGGCATAGGCATCGATCGCGTTCAGCCGCTCGTGGATCTCGCCGATATGATGAAGATCCTCGCAGGATTCCTCCTCGGCGAGCAAAGCCGCGCGCTCGACGTCGGCGGCAAGCACCGTCTCGAACGGCGTCCCGGGGCCGGCCGGCGCCTCCTGCGCGATATAGCCGATCCGCGAACCGCGCGGCATCTCCGCCGCCCCTTCGTCAGGATCGAGCAGCCCCGCGATGACGCGCACCAGGGTCGATTTGCCGGCGCCGTTGCGGCCGACCAGCCCGACCCTGCTGCGCGGCGGCAAGGAAGCCGAGGCGCCGTCGAGGATCGATCGCCCGCCAAGGCGAACCGTGATTCCGTTGAGTGAAAGCATGGCGCGCCGTTACCATGATGTCCGGCGCGCCGCGATCATTTTGTCCCCCTGATCGTATAATCGATCCGGATACGGACCCAGGCACCGACCATCACCTTGCCGCCGATGCGGGGCGGCATCACGCGGAATTGCCATGCCGCCTGGCGGACCGCGCCGGCGAGGCCGGAGCCGGCGGGCGATTGCGCGATCTCCTGGCAATTCTCGACCCGATAGCCGGCAACCGTCTGGCAGGCGATCATCCCCCACCCTTTCGGTGGCCTGCCCGGCGGGAGATAGAAGGCGAGCTCGGCGTCCGTCGGGCGGCGATACCAGCGCGCGTTGTAGAGCGTCTCGCCGTTCGGACCCGCGCCGGGCCCGGTGGAATCGTCGGTTTCCCCGCTGTCCGCGCTGCCTTCAACGGCGCCGCTGCCCTTCTCTGCGGCGCGGGGCGGGAAGCGGGCGATATCGGCGCTCGCCATCTGCTCGCGAGTCAGCGGGATCACCTGCGACCAGATCGAGGAAGCGGGGGGCGGCAGATTATCGGGCAACTCGGTCGCGGTCGGCGCCGTCTCCGTCCGCGAGGTTGCGCTTGCCTCTGGACGCGCCTTCGTGGACCGGGCCGGCGTCGGGACGTCCGGCGCTGCCGGGATCAGATCGACGATGGTCGCAAGCGGCGGCTCCTTGCGCGGTACGGGCGGGGCGAGCCGCAACAGCATGCTCAACAGCAAGAGGTGAAGCACGACGACCAGCGCCATGATCGCTGGGCGTGGGGGAGCGGAAACTTCGCGCGGGGCGAATAAAGGTGGGAAGGGCGCGAGGCGCATCTGGCGATTGCCTAGACGGAGCCACGGGACCCCGCAACTTCAGACGAGCAGCGGCCCGCAGCGAAAGGCATAGCGCGCCACCCACGTGGCCGCGACGGCCAGGATCAGCAATCTCCAGCGCGGCAGGCCGAAACGAGGATGACAGTGGCTTCGGCCGGTCGCGCAGGAACGGCTTGACTTAATATTAGAATAGTCTAAATTAGGGATTTCTAACAGACAGGCAAAACCATGTTGCAGCAACTCGCCATTTCACCATCGGACATGGCCGCCAAAGCCGGGGAGGCTGCGGCGCTGATGAAGGCGCTGTCCAACGAGCATCGCCTGCTGATCCTTTGCCACCTGAGCGCCGCCGACGAGCTGTCCGTGGGCGAACTCGTCCGGCAGATCGGCCTCAGTCAGTCGGCCCTGTCGCAGCATTTGGCGAAGCTCCGCCAGGAGGGGCTCGTCGGTTTCCGTCGCGAGGCGCAGACTCTATTCTATCGTGTCGCCGATGCCCGGGCCGGCCAAATTCTGCAGGTCCTGCGCGACATCTTTTGCCCGGAGCTCGGTGCGGCCGGGCGATCAGGAACAACCCTTATGGCTGGAGGGCGTGCGCCGCGCGACGATAGCGGAACAGGAGGGTGACCATGTCCGGCGATCCGCATCTCCGTCAAGCGAAGCAACAGGTCGGGCGCACGCGCCGGGGCGAGATCTCCGCACCGGTCGTCACGACCTTCTTCGACGAGCGCACCTTCACCGCGACCCATGTCGTCCACGACCCGATCACCAAGTCGGCGGCCGTCATCGATAGCGTGATGGACTTCGATCAGGCCGCCGGACGAATTTCGTTCGAGACCGCCGACCGCGTTGTCGAGCATCTCCGTTCGGAAGGTCTTGTGCTCGATTGGCTGCTCGAAACCCACGCCCACGCCGATCATCTCTCGGCGGCGCCCTATATCCAGCAAAGGCTCGGCGGGCAGATCGCGATCGGAGAGCAGATCCGCGTCGTTCAGCAGATGTTCGGCAAGATCTTCAATGAAGGAACCGAATTCGCGCGGGACGGCTCGCAGTTCGACCGGCTGTTCCGCGACGGCGACAAATTCGATCTCGGCACTATTCCGGCAATCGCGCTCCACGTGCCCGGCCACACGCCCGCCGACATGACCTACGTCATCGGCGACGCAGCGTTTGTCGGGGATACGTTGTTCATGCCCGATTACGGCACCGCCAGAACCGATTTCCCCGGTGGTGACGCGCGCCAGCTCTACAAGTCGATCCGCCGGCTCCTGGCGCTGCCCGACGAAACCCGCGTGTTCCTCTGCCACGATTACAAGGCGCCGAACCGCGACTTTTATGCTTGGGAAACGACGATCGCCGCCGAGCGTGCCGCGAACGTCCACATCCATGAAGGGGTCAGCGAAGACGCGTTCGTGGCCATGCGCACGGCGCGGGACGCGACGCTTGCGATGCCGCGCCTGATCTTGCCTTCGGTGCAGGTGAACATGCGCGCCGGCAATCTGCCAGAGCCGGAGGCCAATGGCGCACGCTATTTGAAGCTCCCGCTCAACACCTTGTGAGGATCTTGCGATGCTCGAACCGCTCTCTCCCCTGATTGCCCTTGCAGGCGGGCTGCTGCTGGGCGCCGGCGCCGCGATGCTGCTGCTCGTGACCGGCCGCATCGCCGGCGTCAGCGGCATGTTTGCGAGCCTCGTCCGCATTTCCGACGGCGGCCCGCCTTGGCGCGTGGCAGCGGGGTTCGTCATCGGACTTCCGTTGGGTGCCGCATTGGTGTCGATATTCCTCCGCGCACCGGACATCGCAGTGACGTCGTCGGCGCCACTGCTGATCGCTGCCGGTCTGCTCGTCGGCTTCGGCACGCGGCTGGGAGGCGGCTGCACGAGCGGTCACGGCGTCTGCGGGATCAGCCGGCTGTCGCGCCGATCGCTCGTCGCCACGGCGACGTTCATGGCGGCGGCAATGACCACAATTTTCATTGCCCGTCACCTGATCGGAGGTTGAGATGCGTATCGCTCTTTCCGCGCTTGCCGCCGGCCTTCTCTTCGGTGCCGGCCTGGCTCTTTCCGACATGATCAACCCAGCGCGCGTGCTGGCATTTCTCGATGTCGCGGGCCAATGGGATCCCACGCTCGCCTTCGTCATGTTCGGGGCGGTGCTCGCGTCGGCAATCGGCTATTTCGCGTCGCGCCGGCTGCGAGCGCCACTGCTCGAAAAACGCTTCTTCATCCCCGAGACGCGACAGCTCGACGGTCAGCTGATCGGCGGCGCAACCTTGTTCGGGATCGGCTGGGGCCTGGTCGGCTTCTGTCCAGGACCAGCCATCGCGGGGCTGGTCTTTGGCCTTTGGCAGCCTTGGCTGTTCGTTGGCGCGATGGCGGTCGGCATGCTGCTCCAGCGGAGGCTGGCTGCCCCGCGCACGCCAATGGCGTCGCCACTGGCAGCAGATGCGTGAGGAACAGATGACCTCGACGAAGTTCGGTTCACAGTGGCTCCGCCAGGCCTTGATGCACTTTTCACCAAAAGGATTGCCTGGCGAGCGGTCGGCGAAAAAGCGCTCTGGTTGATCGAATATTCGTCGAGCAGCACCGATCTCAGATAAGGGGCCCAGAACTTTCTCAAATGATCGGCA
>NZ_JAKFCG010000064.1:0-3043 GCF_036677245.1 Sphingomonas sp. | reverse complement strand
ATGGTCGCGAACATGACCGGCGGCGGCGGCTGGCGCCTGACCCGCGACAATCTCGCCCGGATCGCCTGTCCCTCCCTGGTCTTCTGGTCGCGCCAGAATCCGACCATGCCCTGGGAAGTCGGCGAGGAAGCGAGCCGCATCATTCCCGATGCGCGCTGGTATCTGATGGAGGATGCCGGCCACTGGCCGCAGTTCGAAAAGCCCGCCGAGTTCAACGGCGTGATGGGCAATTTCCTGCGCGAGGTTTCCGGCCGCGTCTGAGCGCAGGAGGGGCCTTTTACCTGCGTCCGCCTTCAAGCTTCTGCCGGAACCGCCTCTTCGAGCAATTCGGCAAGCCGCTCGGGCTGATCGAGCATCACGTCGTGGCCGCAGTCGACGATCGCCGTCGTCCAGCCCGCATCCTGCGCTACCGTCGCGTGGAAGCCCTTGAACAGGCCGCCGTCGGCATAGCCGCTCGCGAAGATGTAATGCTTGTTCGCAATCCTTTCGCGGCCGGCGACCGACGGCAGCTTTTCGGTGAAGGTGCCGATCGGCTGGAGCGTGCACAGCGCATCGACCCGCGCGCGATCACCCTCGTTGACGGCGAACAAGGCCGCCGACAGCGGCGTGATGCCGACCCCGCCGTTGGCGCCGGCATCGGCGAGGAAGTCCGCCACCGGCAGCGGCACGATGTCGAACAGGCAATCGCCGGCTTGCGGGATGAAGGCATCGAGGAAGACGATCGAAGCGATGCGGTCGGAGACTTGCTCGGCGACGCCGGTGATCACCATGCCGCCGTAGGAATGGCCGCACAGCACGACATCGTCCAGATCCTCCCATTTGATCAGATTGACGACGTCGGCGATGTGGGTCGAGAGCGTGATCGCGCCGCTGAACAGATGGGCGCGGTCGGCGAGCCCGGACAAGGTCGGCGTGTACACCTGGTGGCCGCGCGCGCGCAGCAAGGCGGCGGTGCGCGCGTAGCACCATCCCCCATGCCAGGCGCCGTGGACGAGCACGAATGTGGCTCCTTGTTCGGGCGGATACCCGGTTTGGGTGCGTGCCTCGCTCATCGCTGTCTCCCCCCTCGTTGCTGTAGAACACGATAGTCCGGCGCGTCACGCGCGTGAAGCCGTGCGCCGCGCTGTCATTCCTCCCCGGCACGGGGAGGGGGACCACCCGCAGGGTGGTGGAGGGGCTGCTCGGCTGGCAGGGGTGCCGCCCCTCCACCGCTTCGCGGTCCCCCTCCCCGTGCCGGGGAGGAATAGCGCCTCAGCCCCTGCGCACCAGCACCACGCCGGCGACCACCAGCAACGCTCCGCCGACCCGGACCAGGCTGATCGGGTAGCGTGGCATCCCGAGCGCACCGATATGGTCGAGCCACATCGCCGTCAGGATCTGCCCGGCGATGCCGATCGTGATCAGCGCGGCGAGGCCGAGCCGCGGCGCGGCATAGGCCGCGACGGCGACGTAGACCGCGCCGTAGAGGCCGCCGAGCCAGGCATACCAGGGCAGCGCCGCGAAAGGCGCCGTCCCGGGCCGGTTGCCGCTCGCCAGCCACACAGTGAGCAGCGCCGCGGTGCCGACGGCGAACGAGAGCAAAGCGGCGAGCACCGGCGAGCCCCCGGCCTTGGCGAGCATGACGTTGGTCGGAGGCTGCAGCGCGAGCAATCCGCCCCCGAGGAGCACCAGCAGGATCGGCATTATCAGGGCTGGATTCATCGCCACCGCCTTTTTCCGAGACCTAGCCCGGCACGGTGCGCGCGTGAAGCCGTGCGCCTCTGATCGCGCGCCCCATTGGCGGACCCCATGAGCACTGGCGTTGCGCACCCGAGCCGCGACGGCTATTTCGCTGCCCAAGCTGCACTTATGCAGTGCTGACCTGCACGCCCGTGCCTTGCCTGCACGGCTTCGGGTCGCCACTCTCCGCGCCCAGGAGGATGCCATGCGAAACATCGATCATTTCATCGGCGGCGGCGCTTTTGCGGCCGGCGAGCGCCAAGGCGACGTCTACGATCCCAACAACGGCCAGGTGCAGGCGCGGGTGCGCTTCGGCGGCGCGGCTGACCTCGACAAGGCGGTGGCGGCGGCGCTTGCGGCGCAGCCCGCCTGGGGCGCGACCAACCCGCAGCGGCGCGCGCGCGTGCTGTTCAACTTCAAGGCGCTGGTCGAGCGCGACATGGACGCGTTGGCGCACCTGCTCTCGTCAGAGCACGGCAAGGTGATCGCCGACGCCAAGGGCGACATCCAGCGCGGGCTCGAGGTGATCGAATTCGCCTGCGGCATCCCGCACACGCTCAAGGGCGAATATACCCAGGGCGCCGGGCCGGGGATCGACGTCTATTCGATGCGGCAGCCGCTCGGCATCGTCGCCGGCATCACACCGTTCAACTTTCCGGCGATGATCCCGATGTGGATGTTCGGCATGGCGATCGCCTGCGGCAACGCCTTCATCCTCAAGCCGTCGGAGCGTGATCCGTCGGTGCCGGTGCGGCTCGCCGAGCTGATGATCGAGGCCGGGCTTCCCGAGGGCATCCTCCAGGTCGTGCACGGCGACAAGGAGATGGTCGACGCGATCCTCGACCATGACGAGATCCGGGCGATCAGCTTCGTCGGCTCGTCGGACATCGCCCATTATATCTATTCGCGCGGCACCGCGAACGGCAAAAGGGTCCAGGCGTTCGGCGGCGCCAAGAACCACGGCATCGTCATGCCCGATGCCGATCTCGACCAGGTGGTGAATGACCTTGCCGGCGCCGCGTTCGGCTCGGCCGGCGAGCGCTGCATGGCATTGCCGGTCGTGGTGCCGGTCGGGGACAAGACTGCCGAGGCGCTGCGCGAGAAACTGGTTCCGGCGATCGCTGCGCTGCGCGTCGGGGTCTCGACCGACGCCGACGCCCATTACGGCCCGGTGGTCAATGCCGCCCATCGCAAGCGCATCGAGGATTATATCCAGCTGGGCATCGACGAAGGCGCCGAGCTGGTCGTCGACGGCCGCGGCTTCGCGCTGCAGGGCCATGAGCAAGGCTTCTTCATCGGCCCGACCTTGTTCGACCACGTCAAG
>NZ_JAKFCG010000063.1:0-61680 GCF_036677245.1 Sphingomonas sp. | reverse complement strand
CCGAGTGCGGCTGCGGCCGGCCCCGTCAGCGCCGTCGTCGCATCGTGCCACGGGCCATAGGGCTTGCCGTTGGGGTCGATCCGCTGCGGATCGTCGTCGCGGTGCGCGCGTGTGTCCCAACGGCTTCGCGTCATGTCGATGCCGCCGCAGAAGGCGAGGCAATCGTCGATCACGACGATCTTCTGATGATGCGAGGCGCCGGTCGGATGCGCGCCGTCGAGGCTGAAATGGATGCGTTTGTGGAGCTTCCAGCGCAGCAAGGTCAGCGGGGTTGAACCGCGGAACATCGTCTTCACCAGCCCCAGGTCCCAGCGCAGCAGATAGACTTCCAGGCCCGGACGCCGCTTGACCAGCCACTGGATGAATTTTCCGATCGGCACCGGCTGCCCCTCGCCTTCGTCGCCGAAGCGGATGCGCGCGTCGAAATCCCAGCCGATCAGCATGATTCGTTTCTGCGCGGTCAGCATCGCCGCGCGTGCCGCTGCGAAATAATCGGCGGCATCGACGATTACGGCTGCCTGGTCGGCTCGCTCGATGCGCCAGCAATTGCGCCCCGGCGTCAGCTGATCGGCACCGGCAATGGGGGGAATGCGTGACTCGTACATAACGCCTGTTACTTAGAGCGAACGCAACCGTAACGATCCAATCGCCCGCACGATCCGTCCGCGCGTGCATCGCTGTCGCCCTTCCCTCGTTATCACCCGAACCAGTCTCTTGCCAACTTGTGAGGTTCAATGCCCTCTGGACTTGTAGCTCTGCTCGACGACGTGGCCGGCATCACCAAGCTCGCCGCTGCGTCCCTCGATGACGTCACCGGCGCCGCCGGGCGCGCCGGCACTAAGGCCGCCGGCGTCGTCATCGACGACACTGCGGTGACGCCGCGCTACGTGACGGGCTTCACGCCCGACCGCGAGCTGCCGATCATCGCCAAGATTGCGCGCGGCTCGCTCAAAAACAAATTGCTGTTCCTCCTGCCCGCTGCGCTCGCGCTCAGCGCGCTTGCGCCCTGGGCGGTGACTCCGTTGCTGATGATGGGCGGTGCCTATCTCTGCTTCGAGGCGACCGAAAAGCTCGTCGAAGCGCTGATCGGTCATGAGGTCGACGAGGATCTCGTCCCGCACACCGACGATCCCGCCGCCATCGAGCTCGAGAAAGTGTCCGGCGCGATCCGCACCGACTTCATTCTTTCCGCCGAGATCATGGCGATCGCGCTCGCCGACGTTGCGGACAGCCCGCTCCTGACCCGCGCCATCGTACTCGCGGTGGTGGGCATCGTCATAACCGGGGCCGTCTATGGCGTCGTCGCGATGATCGTCAAAATGGATGACGTTGGCCTCCATTTGGCCAAGCGGCGCGCAGCCGGCGCGCGTGCGATCGGCAGGCTGCTCGTGCGCGGCATGCCAGTCGTGATGGAGGCGCTTTCCATCATCGGCACCGCGGCGATGCTCTGGGTCGGCGGCGGCATCATCGTGCACGGCCTCGATCATTTCGGGCTGACTGCGTTGCCGGGCGCGCTTCACCACGGCGCCGAAACGGCCGCGCACGCCGCACCATTTGGCGCTGGGGCGGTCGAGTGGCTGGTGATTGCGGCGGGATCGGGCGTTGTCGGGCTCCTCGTGGGCGGCGCCGTGGTCGCGGTCCTGCACGTCGTGCATGTCATTAGGCACGCGCGCGCGTCGCATTCGACACGGGCTTGATCGCACGTGGGGGGCGCCTAGTTTGCACGCGTGACCGACCAACCTCTCGACAGCGCCGTTGCCAGCCTCCGCGGCTTGCTCGACGCGTTGCCCGAACCGAGCCTGATCGTCGCGAACGGGGTCATCATGATCAGCAACCGGGCTGCCCGCCAGATATTGGGCGAGTGGATCGACGGCCAGGATGTCCGACTCGCGATCCGCCATCCGGCTGCGGTCGAACGCCTGCTGGGCTCGAACGGCAGCATAGACGAGGTCGAGCTTGCCGGCATAGGTTCTGCCGAGCGGCGCTGGATGATGAACGTGCGCGGGCTGGACGACGGGGCGAAGCTCGTCCGGCTCACCGACCGCAGCGAATCCTACGCTGCCGAGCAGATGCGGGTCGATTTCGTCGCCAATGCCAGCCACGAGCTGCGCACGCCGCTGGCGACCCTGGTCGGCTATGCCGAGACGTTGCGCGAGCAGGGAGATGACATCGACTCTTCGACGCGCGAGCGCTTCACCGGCATTATCCACGACGAGGCGCGCCGCATGCAGCGCCTGGTGGAGGATCTGATCTCGCTCTCGCGCATCGAGGCGGAGCGCTTCAGCCCGCTGCCCGAGGCAATCGAGCTCCCGCCGCTGATCGAGGAGGCGATCCAGAACTGCCGCAATTCGGCAGCGGTGCGATCCTGCGACGTCCACCTCGAGGTGCCGCAGCAGCTTCCGGCGATCGCCGGCGATCGCAGCCAGCTACTCCAGCTTCTCGACAATCTGATCAGCAATTCGATTCGCTACGGGCGCGCCGGTGGGGAGATCGTGCTGCGTGCCGTCGTGGAGCGAAACATGGTGCGGCTCACCGTCAGCGATCAGGGCGAGGGCATCGCGCCCGAGCATATTCCGCGCCTGACGGAGCGCTTCTATCGGATCGATGCCAGCCGCAGCCGTTCGCAAAGCGGGACCGGGCTTGGCCTTGCGATCGTCAAATATATTGTCGAACGGCATCGCGGCCGGTTGAGCATCGAAAGCCGCCTCGGCCACGGCACGACCGTGCACGTGCTGCTGCCGCTGGCCGTTGCCACAAAAGTGTAACACGACTGTCACAATAGCTTCCCACAAGCGCCCTATCCGGAACCTAGCCGAATCGGCCATTCCCACGGAGACTGGACTTGAACAGAATTTCGATCGCACTTGCGTTTGCGGCGCTCGCGCTTGCGGGCTGCGGACAAGACGGCAACGGCGGCGGCCAGTCGGGCGGAACTCGTTCACAGATCAGGATCGTCGGCTCCTCGACTGTCTATCCTTTTGCGACTGCGGTCGCCGAGCAATTCGTCCGCAACAATCCCCGCTTCAAGGCGCCGATCATCGAATCGACCGGCACTGGTGGCGGCATGAAATTGTTTTGCGCGGGCGTCGGGACGCAGCATCCTGACATCGAAAACGCCTCCCGGCGGATCAAGAAGTCGGAATATGAGGATTGCCAGAAGAATGGCGTAACCCAGGTCATCGAGCTCCCGATCGGCATCGATGGGCTGGCGCTGATCGAGGCGACCGGCTCGCCGAAATTCTCGCTGACCCAAGCGGATGTTTATCGTGCGCTCGCCGCTAATCCGTTTGGCATACCGAACACCGCCAAGACCTGGCAGGACGTCAATGCGTCGCTGCCCGCGATTCCGATTCGAGTCTACGGCCCCCCGCCCACCTCGGGTACACGTGACGCCTTCGCCGAGCTGATCATGGAAAAGGGTTGCGAAAGCGATCCGGCGATGAAGGCGCTCAAGCAAAGCGACAAAGACCGGGCCAAGGACATCTGCACCAAGGTCCGTGAAGACGGCGCTTACATCGAGGGCGGCGAGAACGACAATCTTCTGGTCCAGAAAGTCTCGGCCAACGAAGGCTCGATCGGGATCATGGGCTATTCGTTCCTCGAGGAGAATGCCGACAAGGTGCGCGGTATCCCGCTCGACGGCGTCGTCCCGACCGCCGCAACCATCGCCAGCTTCGAATATCCCGGCGCGCGGCCGCTCTACATCTATGTGAAGGGCGATCACCTGTCCGCGATCCCGGGCATCCGCGAATATGTCGCCGAGTTCGCCAAGGGCTGGGCGCCGAACGGCTACCTCACCCGGCGCGGCCTTATTGCCTCGCCACCGGAGACGCTTGGCCTTGCCAACGGTACAGCGACGGACCTGAAGCCGATGACCGCTGAAGGGCTCGAATAGGCGCAAGCCGGAAAAGGCTTCAGCTTATGTCCCCTCTTCTTCTTTTCGCGGTGATCCTGGCTCTCGGCGTCGTCGGCTGGGTCAGCGCCCGCGCCCGCGCTGCGGCCTTCGCCCCAGCGCCGACGATCGCCTTGAGGCCGCACTCGGTACCGTCGTTCCATGGCTGGTACGTCGCGCTTTGGGCGGTCCTACCGGCGTTGGCGGTTTTCGTCATCTGGCAAATGGTTTCACCAATGCTCGTCACGGAAGCGGTGCTGCAAAGCCCTGCGGCTGCGGCGCTGCCCACCGACCCGATGGGGCGAAATGCGGTGATCGAGGAGGCGCGTGCGCTTGCGACCGGCGAGCTGGACGGGGCGTTCAACCCGCTGTCGAACCGCGTCGCTCCGGCGTTCGAAGCGGCCATCAGCCGCTACGCGATGCTCGGCTCGATCCTCGCTTTGATCGTCGCCTTCGCCGGCGGCGCCTTCGCCTTCCTGCGTATCCGCCCGGATTTGCGCGCGCGAACCAAGGTCGAGCGGTTGGTGATGGCGGTTCTGCTGATTGCCTCGCTGATCGCGATTTTGACGACGGCCGGCATCGTGCTGTCCCTCCTTTTCGAGACGTTGCGCTTCTTCTCCCATGTCTCGCCGGCCGAGTTCCTGTTCGGGCTGCAATGGAGTCCGCAAACCGCAATCCGCGCCGACCAGGCCGGATCGTCGGGCGCGTTCGGCGCCATTCCGCTCTTTTGGGGAACGATCTTCATCGGCGCGATCATCGCGATGATCGTCGCGGTGCCGCTTGGGCTGATGAGCGCCATCTATCTCACCCAATATGCGCATCGCCGGGCTCGGCAGTGGCTCAAGCCGATGCTCGAGATCCTCGCCGGGATTCCGACTGTGGTCTACGGTTATTTCGCCGCGCTTACGGTTGCGCCTGCGGTGCGGGACTTCGGCGTATCGCTCGGCATCCCATCCTCGTCGGAATCGGCGCTCGCCGCCGGCCTCGTGATGGGCGTGATGATCATCCCGTTCGTCTCCTCGATGGCCGACGATTCGCTTGCCGCCGTGCCCCAGGCGATGCGCGACGGCTCGCTGGCGGTCGGCGCCACACCGTCTGAAACGATCCGCCGGGTGCTTGTGCCCGCCGCGCTGCCGGGCATCGTCGGCGGCGTGCTGCTCGCCGTCAGCCGAGCGATCGGCGAGACGATGATCGTCGTGATGGCGGCCGGGCTCGCCGCCAACCTTACCGCCAATCCATTCGCCAGCGTCACCACGGTGACCGCGCAGATTGTCGGGCTTCTCACCGGCGACCAGGAATTCGACAGCCCGAAGACGCTCGCCGCTTTTGCATTGGGCCTTACCTTGTTCGCGATCACGTTCCTGCTCAACGTCATCGCGCTCCAGGTCGTGCGCAGATATCGGGAAGCTTATGAATAGAGCAGCCACCCAATGGTCCGGCAAGGCGATGCAGGAACGTCTGCGCCGCCGCTACGCGAGCGAGCGCCGTTTCAGGCGGATCGGCCTTGCCGCGATCGTGCTCAGTATCGGCTTCCTGCTGTTCCTGCTGATCACGATGGCGGTGAACGGCCTCGGCGGTTTCATGGAAACGCGGGTCAGGATCGACGTCGATTTTCCGCGTTCCGATCTCTTTCTCGATCCTGCCACGCTGCAGGGTCCGGACGCCGAAACCGCGCTCGCCGGGGCAGACATCGAGGGCGCTGTGGCGGCGGCAGCGCAAGCCCAATACGGACCACTCGGTCCGACGCTTATATCTGAGGCCGCCTGGCTGCGTGTCCGGGAGGCGATCGCCGAGGAGCCGTCGTTGCTGGGACGCAATGCCACGTTCTGGTTGCCGATCTCATCGGCGCTCGATGCCGCCGCCGATGGCGAGGGTCCTCCTGAGCTGAAGCAGGCCGCTCAGCGGCTCAAGTCCGCCGGCGCGCTGCAGCGCGGCTTCAATCTGCGCTTCCTGACCTCGTCCGATGCGACCGATCCCACCGTCGTCGGCATCTGGGGCGCGTTCAAAGGGTCACTGCTGACCATGCTGGTGACGATCGTGATCGCCTTTCCGATCGGGGTGCTCTCCGCGGTCTATCTCGAGGAATATGCGCCGAGGAACCGGTGGACGACGATCATCGAGGTTTCGATCAACAATCTCGCGGCAGTGCCGTCGATCATCTTCGGCCTGCTCGGCCTCGCCGTCTTCCTCAACTTCATGCACATGCCGCGCTCGGCGCCGATCGTCGGAGGCTTGACCCTGGCATTGATGACGATGCCGGTGATCGTCATCGCCGCCCGCAACGCGCTGACGGCGGTGCCGCCATCGGTGCGCGAAGCCGCGCTGGGCGTCGGCGCGAGCCAGGTCCAAATGGTATTCCACCATGTCCTGCCGCTCGCGCTGCCCGGCATCCTCACCGGCACGATCATCGGCATGGCGCGCGCGCTTGGCGAGACTGCGCCGCTGCTGATGATCGGCATGCGCGCGTTCATCGCCACGCCACCCGGAGGAATCAACGAGCCCGCCACCGTGCTTCCGGTTCAGATTTTCCTTTGGTCCGATGAGGTCAACCGCGGCTTCGTCGAGAAGACTTCCGCAGCGATCCTCGTGCTTCTCGCTTTCCTAATGGCGATGAACGGACTCGCTATCTATCTCCGCAACAAGTTCGAGCAACGCTGGTGAAAATCATGACCGCAAAAGAGATTATGGCGATTGATGGCGCGGCGCCGTGCGGCGGCCTCGAGGACGTCAAGTTCCGCGTCCGCGGCGTCAACGTTTATTACGGGGACAAGAAGGCGGTAGACAACGTTTCGCTCGATATTCCGACCGAGTTCGTAACCGCCTTCATCGGGCCCTCAGGGTGCGGCAAATCGACCTTCCTGCGGACGCTCAACCGCATGAACGACACGATCCCCGGCGCACGCGTCGAAGGCCGCATCGAGCTTGACGGCGAGGACATCTATTCCTCGTCGATGGACGTCGTGCAATTGCGCGCGCGTGTCGGCATGGTCTTCCAGAAGCCCAATCCCTTTCCCAAGTCGATCTACGAGAATGTCGCTTACGGCCCTCGCATCCACGGGCTCGCGCGCGACAAGACCGCGCTCGACGAGATCGTCGAACGCTCGCTGCAGCGCGCCGGACTGTGGGAAGAGGCGAAGGATCGGCTGAACGAGAGCGGCACCGCGCTTTCGGGCGGGCAGCAGCAAAGGCTCTGCATTGCCCGCGCAATCGCTGTCGATCCCGAGGTCATCCTGATGGACGAGCCTGCGTCGGCGCTCGATCCGATCGCCACCGCGCGGATCGAGGAGTTGATCCACGAGCTTCGCGGTCGCTACGCGATCGTGATCGTCACTCATAACATGCAGCAGGCCGCGCGCGTGTCGCAGCGCACCGCCTTCTTCCACCTCGGCGAGCTGGTGGAATATGGCGAGACGTCCGACATCTTCACGCGGCCGCAGGTGCCCCGCACTCAGGACTATATCACCGGACGTTACGGTTAAGGATCAGCACATGGCCACGATTGGCGGACACACCCTCAAGGCTTTCGACGAAGATCTGGCGGAACTCCGCGCGCTCATCTGCCAGATGGGCGGGCTCGCCGAGCACGCGATCCGCGAATCGATGCGCTGCCTGATGCAGCGCGACGTCGAAGGCGCGCTTCGCGTCGTCGAGAATGACCGCAAGCTCGATGTGATGGAGGCGGAGGCCGAGCGCAAGGTCGTGCAGCTGATCGCGTTGCGCGCGCCCATGGCCGACGATCTTCGCGAAGCCGTGGCGGCGCTCAAGATCGTCGGCCTGGTCGAGCGGATTGGCGACTATGCCAAGAATATCGCCAAGCGGGTTCCGCAGGTCGACGGCGCGGGTAAGATCGAGCCGCTTGCGCTGCTCCCCGAAATGGCGCGAATCGCGACCGAGATGGTGCACGACGTCCTCGACGCCTTTGTCGAGCGCAATGCCGAGAAGGCGCAGGCGGTCTGCGAGCGCGATCAGGCCGTCGACGATTTTTACAACAGCATCTTTCGCGCCCTCGTCACCTTCATGATGGAGGATCCGCAAAACATCAGCCGTTCCGCACACCTCCTGTTCGTCGCGAAGAACATCGAGCGGGTCGGCGATCATGCGACCAATATTGCGGAAATGGTCTATTTTACCGCGACCGGCGAGCGGCTGATGGACCGGCCGCGCGGGCAAGACCCCTCGGCAACGCCATGAGCCCGGCAATGAGCACACGGGAATGAGCACACCGAAATGAGCAACGCCAAGATGCTCCTCGTCGAGGACGACAAGGTCCTTGCCGACCTTCTCGTGTGGCATTTCGAACGCGAGCAATTCGACGTGCGCTCGACGGCCGATGGTGAGGAAGCCTTGCTTCTGGCTCAGGAAAATGTGCCGGATATCGTCATTCTCGACTGGATGATCGAGGGCATTTCAGGGATCGAGGTCTGCCGCCGGTTGCGCCGGAGCACTGCTACCGCCAACGTCCCGATCATCATGCTCACTGCGCGCGGCGAGGAGCTCGATCGGATCCGCGGGCTCGAGACCGGCGCCGACGATTATCTGACCAAGCCGTTCAGCCCGCGCGAGCTGATCGCACGGGTCGGCGCCGTGCTTCGCCGGGTTCGGCCCGCGCTCGCCGGCGAGGTGCTGAACTATTCGGATCTCGAGATGGACGTCGTCGCGCACAAGGTCAGGCGCTCGGGCAAGGCGGTTGCGCTCGGACCGACCGAATTCAGGCTGCTGCGTCACTTCCTCGAGCATCCGAACCGTGTCTTTTCGCGCGAGCGGTTACTCGACAGCGTCTGGGGCCACGACAGCGACATCGAGCTTCGCACCGTCGACGTCCATGTCCGCCGGCTGCGCAAGGCGCTCAACGATGGTGGCCGCCGCGATATCATCCGCACGGTCCGCTCGGCGGGCTATGCCCTCGATTCCGAAGAAATCGGTTAAGCGGGATTTTTTGGCGCGCGCAGCCAAGCCTGGACCGCTCTTCATGACAGTAATGTGACGGCACTGTCATCGTTCCGACTTCCTACCTTCGCTCGCTTGTCACCGAATCGGATTAGCTCTCGCAGCGGAGCTGCCGCCAATGCGGCGGCCGAAGCGAAGGGAAATTCCAATGAAAATCAGGACGGCCGTTGCCGCCATCAGCTTAGCAGCCGTTGCGGCTACACCGGTCTGGGCTGCGTCACGACGCAGCATTCACATTGTCGGCTCGTCCACCGTCTATCCCTTCTCGACTGCGGTTGCGGAGCGGTTCGCGCGAGCCAATCCGGGCATTCCCGCACCGATCATCGAATCGACCGGAACCGGCGCCGGCATGAAGCTTTTCTGCGGCGGCGTAGGTCAGCGCTTTCCCGACATCGAGAATGCCTCGCGTCGGATGAAAGCGTCCGAGGCGAAACTCTGCGCCCAGAACGGCGTCACCAAGATCACCGAAATCCAGGTCGGCCTCGACGGCATCGTGCTTGCCGGCGCCAAGAATTCGCCGGCGCTCAACCTCACGACGCGCGACATCTACATGGCGATTGCGGCAACCCCGTTCGGCAAGCCCAATCGCGCGAAGACCTGGCGCGACGTCAACGCCAAGCTTCCCAACATTGCGATCCGCGTTCTCGGTCCGCCGCCCACATCCGGCACGCGTGACGCGATCACCGAGCTGCTGATGACCGCCCCGTGCGAGAAGAACCCGTCGATGGCTGCGCTCAAGAAGAGCGATGAGGCCAAGTTCAAGAAGATCTGTACCGGCATCCGCGAGGACGGCGCCTTCGTCGAAGCCGGCGAGAACGACAATCTCATCGTCCGCAAGCTCGCCGCCTCGCCCGGCTCCTACGGCCTGTTCGGCTATTCGTATCTCGAGGAGAATGCCGGAACGTTGCAAGGCGCGACGATCAATGGTGTCGCTCCGACTTACGACAACATCGCCAGCTTCAGCTACCCGGGCGCTCGTCCTTTGTTCATCTATGTGAAGAATGCGCATGTCGCGGCCATCCCCGGCATTCGCCAGTTCGTTGCGGAATTCACCCGCGAGTCGACCTGGGGCCGCAATGGCTACCTCGCGCGCCGCGGCCTGATCGCCTCGCCCGATGCCGTTCGGGCCAATTATGCGAAGGCCGCCCGCAGCCTCTCACCGGTTGCCCTTGCCAGCCTGAAATAACCTCATGGGCACCCCCGGTGCCCTTGTCATGAAAACGCAATCAAACCGTCACAACGCCGTCGCCCCGCATCGCTAAGCGGGGCGGCGAGCCAATCAGAACATCCGATTTCGGGGGAAAATTTCAAATGAAACGGAACATGCTTTTTGTCGCGCTGCTTGCGACCAGCGCACTCACTTTCTCCGGCAGCGCATTTGCGCAGGCGCCCGACGGCGCTGACGCCGAGGTGCAGGTCGCGCCCGAAGCCCCGGCCACCAACGAGGAGCTCGCCGCCAAGGCCGCCTTCCTCGAAGCCCAGGTCGAGGCGATGCAAGAGCAGCTCAACGAGCTCAAATCGGCGATGGGCAAAGCCACCCCGAGCTGGAAAGGCGCTCCTCAATATGAGGACAAGGAGGCCGGCTGGTCGTTCAAGCCGCGTGGCCGCATCCAATATGACGTTGGCTATATCGAGAATCCCGATGACGCGATCGTGACTCGGAACCTCGGCTTCAACAGCCGCGTCCGGCGTATCCGCCTTGGTGCCGAAGGCACCGTCCCCGGCGGCTTCGGCTACAAGTTCGAGATGGATTTCGCGAACTCGAACGTTGGGTTCGGCGACGCGATCCTTACCTACGCACCTTCCGGCAAGCCATGGTCGATCGCCATCGGCAATCACGAGACGTTCGAAAGCCTCGAGCAGATCACCAGCTCGCGCTTCATCAGCTTCCTCGAGCGCGCGCAGATGAACGATGCCTTCGGCCACACGCGCCGCATCGGTCTGTCGGTGGGACTGGTCGACAAGGCGAATATCGCTCGCTTCAACGCCGGCATCTTCGCCGCCCACTCGATCGATGGCTCGTTCGACAACGAAGGCTGGATCGGTGCGGCACGCGCCACCTATTCGCCCCAGTTCATGGGCGGCATGATCCACCTCGGCGCGAACTTCCAGCACCGCGAGTTTCAATCGAACAATGCCGGCACGGCTTCGAGCTCCGTCGGCGCTCCCTCGACCAACCAGCTCGCTCGCTATCGCGCGCGCCCGTTCCTGCAGACCACCGACGTTCGCTTCGTCGACACTGGCGCGTTTGCCGCCAAGAGCGACGACATCTACGGCTTCGAGCTCGGCGGGGTGTTCAACTCGCTGCACGTCGTCGGCGAAGCGCAGTGGGCGAAGGTCAATGCCTATTCGCGTGGCGACATCCAGACCGGACTCGATGCCTTCTCGACCGCGAACACGGCGCTCGTCCCGTCGGACGATCCGACTTTCTTCAGCTGGTATGCCGAGGCGGGCTATTTCCTGACCGGCGAGACCCGTGGCTATAAGAACGGCGCGTGGGACCGCACCAAGGTGCTCAAGCCGTTCAGCAAGGGCGGCTGGGGCGCATTGCAGGTCAACGCCCGCTACGATTACCTCGATCTGATGACCGAGGATCTCCAACAAGGCTTCACCAACAACTTCACGACTGGCGTGGCGGCGGCTTCGAACAGCCTCAGCCGCGGCGGCACCCAGACCGGGTATCTCGCGAGCCTGATCTGGATCCCGGAAGACTATGTCCGCTTCCTGCTTCAGTTCGCGCATACCAAGGTGAAGGGCGGCCCCTCGGCAGCGATTGTCGAGCCGACTTCGACCGCGCCCGTCGATCAGCGCAAGTACAACAGCAACAGCGTCGCGCTCCGCGCCCAGGTCGACTTCTAACCCCTCCCCTCCCGGAGGTTTTTCGCAAACTCATGCGGATGCTCCCGCCGGTTACCCCGGCGGGAGCTTTTTTCACATTGCAATCAGGACAGCGCTTCGATCTTGCCTTCGATCTGAAGCGCATCGCTTTCCTCCTCCGTCAGCTCGCCCGCTCCACCGGCCAGGACCCGGTTGAGCCGGCCGACATTGATCGCGCCTTCCCAGCGCGCGACGACGATTGTCGCGACCGCGTTGCCGATGAAATTGGTCAGCGAACGGCATTCGCTCATGAACCGGTCGACGCCGAGGATCAGCGCCATGCCGGCCACCGGCACCGCCGGAACCACCGACAGGGTTGCCGCAAGCACGATGAACCCCGATCCGGTGACGCCGGCCGCCCCCTTGGAGCTCAGGATCGCCACCGCCATCAGCAGCAATTGATCGCCGGCAGAGAGCGGCGTGTTCGTCGCCTGCGCAATGAACAGCGCCGCCAGCGACATGTAGATGCATGTGCCGTCGAGGTTGAACGAATAGCCGGTCGGCACGACCAGCCCGACCACCGGCTTGGGAACACCGGCGCGCTCGAGCTTCTCCATCAGCAACGGCATCGCGCTTTCCGAGCTCGATGTGCCGAGCACCAGCAGCAGCTCGTCCTTGAGATAGCGCACCAGCGCCAGCAGCGAGAAACCGGCCAGGCGCGCGACGACGCCGAGCACCACGATCACGAACAGCAATGCGGTCGCGTAGAAGGTGAGCACGAGGCCGGCGAGGTTGGCCAGCGCGCCGATCCCATATTCGCCGATCGTGAACGCCATCGCGCCGAACGCGCCGATCGGCGCAGCGTACATCAGCATGTGGACGATGCGGAACACGACCGCGGTCAGGGTTCGCAGGCTGCCTACCAGCCGCTCGCCCTTTTCGCCGAGATGCGCGAGCGCGATCCCGAACAGGATCGCCACGAACAGCACCTGCAAGATCTCGTTCGACGTGAAGGCGCTGATCAAGGTGTCGGGAATGATGCCGAGCACGAAGCCGGTGACGCTCTGATCGTGCGCCTTGCCGACATAGGAAGCGACCGCGCCCTGATCGAGCGTTGCGGGATCGACATTGAGGCCTCTCCCCGGCTGCACGAGATTGCCGACCGCGAGCCCGATCGCCAGCGCGAGCGTGGAGAAGGTCAGGAAATAGGCCAGTGCCTTGGTGCCGACCCGTCCGAATTCCCGCAGGTCGACCATTCCGGCGATACCGGTGACGACCGTCAGGAAGATGATCGGGGTGATGATCATCTTGACGAGCTTGATGAAGCCGTCGCCGAGCGGCTTCAGCGCACGTCCCGCGTCGGGCCAAAGCCAGCCGACGAGGATGCCGAGCGCGATGCCGATCAACACCTGGACGTACAGGCTTCTCCAGAACGGCTTTCGCGCTGTCGTCATATTTCCCCTGCTCGGCCATCGATGGCAGTCGCGCACAGGCGCGGCACGGAAGCCTCTTCTCCATCCGGTCGCGCGTTCGGTGGACCGTTCACCGCGCCTTATCGTTGCCGATTCGGCATGATCGACAGGCGCGCGAAAAGCAATCAGCGGGGAGTCGTTCGGGTCGTCTTACCCGGCCGGCGACGAGGCCGTGCTCAGCTTCGGTGCGGCCAAGAAACGATCAAAAGCGGGCTACGATCAGCCGAGTTGAAGTCGCCATGTTTTTCGATTTTTCCAATCTTCCCAAGGCAATAAAAAAGCCCCGGCCGAGACCGGGGCTCTTTAAATTCTTGGGCGGGTTCAGCCGCGGTCGGCGCCCTTACCCCAGCCCACGGTCGGATCCCAGCGTGTGGCAATTTTCTTGCTCATTCAAATTCCCCTTCTTCCGACACGCGCGGCGAATCGCGCTGTGGTAAGGGGATCTTAACCGTAACGATTAAGGATAACAAGTCGTTAACTAATCCAGATTGGTGCGGCTATGCGGCGCGGCTCCTCTGCCCAAGTAATTGCTTGCTCAACGCCTTGAACGGGACCGGCCGGCCGATGTGATAGCCTTGCGCCAGGTCGCAATGCATGTTGGTGAGGTCGTCGAGCGTCTCCTGATCCTCGACCCCTTCGGCAACGACCTTCTGGCCCAGCGAATGGGCGAGCTGGATGGTCGAATTGACCATCACGCGGGCGCCATGATTTTCGCGCATCGCCATCACGAAGCTTCGGTCGATCTTGATCTCGGTCGCAGGAATTCTCTGCAGATAATCGAGAGTCGAGAGGCCGGTGCCATAATCGTCGACCGAAATCTGGACGCCAAGATCGCGCAGTTGCTGCAACGTCTGCATGTTCGGGAGGCTGCTGCTCAGTGCCGCAGTCTCGGTGACTTCGAGCGTCAGATGCTGAGGCTTGAGCCCATGCTTGGCGAGCGTTTCGGTCACTTTCGCGACCAGCCCTTGATCCTCGATCAGCCGCGCCGACAGATTGACCGAGATGCTGAAATCCATGCCTTGCGCATTGATCGCGGCCGCAACGCGAACGGCATGTTCGAGCACGAAATAGGTGAGCTTCTCGATCCGGTTGTTCTGCTCGGCCGCGAGGATGAACTCGAGCGGACTGATCGCCCCCTTCTCGGGATGAGTCCAGCGCGCAAGCGCTTCGGCGCTGGCGACCTTGCCGGTCGTGAGGTCGAGCTTGGGTTGGTAGGCGACCCACAGGTCGCCACCGTCGACCGCCGCGTCCAGCTGGCTGAGGAGCGACAATTTCCAGGCCGTATCCTCGTGGATGCTATGGTCATGCTCCTTCCACTTCAGCCCCTGGCTCAGTGCCTGGTCGGCGGCGAGCAGCGCGCTCGCCAGCCGATTGGGGATCGAGCGCTCCGCCTCCGCCTCGAATCCGAAGGTGATCGTCAGATCATATTGCTTGTCGTGGACGATCACTGGGCTCCGGAACAAAGTGTGCAGAGCGTCGAGATGTTCGCCGGTCGGCGTTGGTCCGGCATCGGCGAACCACATGAAGATGCCTTCATCGCCTTGGTAGAGAATTGCATCCGAAGCGCCGACCATCAGCCGCTTGGCGATCTGGTCGATGAACGCCTTCTCGCTCCCGGCCGGAAGCGCGGCGGCGATGGCCGCATAATTGTGGACCCGCGCAGCCACCAGCGCCCGCTTGTGTTCCACCTTCTGCTGATGCAGCGCATTGAGGTTTGGGAGCCCGGAAACGGCATTCGTCGTGCCGCGCGCGCGGTACATGCGACGCAGGGTCGACCAGCTCAAGCAGGCGGCCACGGCGCTCATCAGGAACAGCGACGGCACGACTTCGGCGAAAATCAAATGCCGCTCGAGGAAAAACGGTAGGACAAGTGCGCCTGCGATTCCGCCACCAAGCAGCGCGACCGAGAAGAGCTTGCGCCGCACGAACCCACAGACTGTGATGATCGCGAGCGCCGGGATGAAGGCGATCAGCCACGGCCACTCGACGGGCGGCCCCTCCTTGAGCGTCTCGGCGCCGAGGATATGCAGATAGACGCTCGACATGACGCCGTGCCCCGGGGCCACATAGCTCGCGCCTCGCGCTCCGTAGGTCGTGCCGATGACAATATCCTTGCCTTCGATCCGGCTGCGTGGAGCCCTGCCTTTGAGCACATCGACCGCGCTCACCGTCGGTATCGACGAAGGGTCCAGCGCATGGTCGACAAGGAAATTCTGAGATCGTTGCTCGCTCCGGCCCAGCACGGAGGCGAAGGAGGGGAATGTCCCCTTCTGAAAATCAAGCGCGAAGGGAAGGCGTCGAACCGCACCCATCGCGTCGAAGCGGAAATTGGTGTGTGCAAGAGTTGCATGATCAGCAAGTTCGGACAGCGGGTAGCTCTCGACACGCTTTTTCGTCACTGCATCATCATCAAATTGCAACGCGAGGACTGCCCTCCCGCCGAGACGTTCTATGCTGCGAGCGAATTCGCGATCGTTCTTGGGATCAGTGCTCGAGGTGAAGAGGATGTTGAAGAACACCCTTTTGGCCCCCATGCGATCCAGCTTGTCCGCCAAAGCCGCCTGGTGGCTCCTGGGCCACGGAAAGTTTCCAAGCTCGTTGAGGCTGCGATCATCGATCGCGACCAAGGTGATGTCACCGCTAACCGGATGCCGCCGCGCCTCGTTGCGAACGTCGCGCAGCTTCTCCTCGAGCGGCACACCAGCTTGAATCGTGCCGAAGATCAGTCCCGCGAGGCACGACCACAGCAGGATACGCCCGCGATTGCTGCGGGGTTTCAAGGCTTTGGGAAGGAGTGCGGACCACATCATGTTTAATTCCGGATTGGCCATCGCAGAAAAAGGTTATCAAATTGGTATCTATGATGCCCGTGGCGCCGCGGTAGGCGCCGCCCCGCCCCCGCCGAAAACCGCGCCGGACCGGCATTTCGGGGCCCGAGCAGCGGGTGCTTCGCGGTCACCTCGTGCCGCGAAACTTTGAACTTACCAAAGGCGCAAGCGAGCATTGCTATGCCGGCACCGGCGGCACTGACAGCGCGCACCATCTGTTACGCGGGGGGGAAGCTGGACGGTGCGGGTCGAGCGGCAAAGCAGGAGGAGGCGCAGAACGCGACGGACCGGCGCGTCTCGACCGCTGCTGGCGAGCCGCCGCTCTGTGGAGAATCCAATTATGGACTTGCTGGAAACGACCTCGACGGCGCCGTTTAATCGACGCTCGAGAAAGGGTGCGTCAGCGCTAAGCGCGCGCGGTGCCGGAGCCTTCGCTCGCGTCGATCTTGAGCCGATTATAGCGGTTGGCCCAGCCGAGATGTTCTCGGCGCTCCGCGTCGTCGTGCGTCAGCGATGCGAGATAGCGCGCGCCCTGCTCGAGCTGCGCATAGTCAAGTGCTTGGTCCAGAACGGCCTCCCTCTGGTTGCAGAGCGGACGAAGGGGGGAAAAGTTCCGTGCGGCCCGTGTCGCCTGCCTGTGCGGTGGCTCGCGGGCTCACCGGCGCAAGCAATGATTGGCCGGGCTCGCGCCTTGACAAGCAGGAGGCGCAACAGCATCGCTCCTGAACTCAGGAGAGCCGAATGGCGGTAGCGCAACCCTTGATTGTTGGTATTGGCGGAACCGCCTTGCCGGGTTCATCGACCGAGCAAGCCTTGGCGCTGGCGCTCGCTTCCGCCGAGCGCGAGGGAGCGCGGGTGCGGCTGTTCGGCAACGAGACGATCAGCGTCCTGCCCCATTATCTCACCCCCGAAAGCCGCGAGTCCGCCCAAGGCCGCGAGCTGGTCGAATGTATCCGCCAGGCTGATGGCGTGATCGTCGCCAGCCCGGCGTATCACGGCTCGATTTCCGGGATGGTGAAGAATGCGCTCGATTATCTCGAGGATACGGCCAAGGACAAACGCGTCTATCTCGACGGCGTCCCGGTCGGGCTTATCGTCACGGCCTATGGCTGGCAGGCAACCGGCAGCACGCTGGCGACCTTGCGGTCCATCGTCCATGCGCTGCGTGGCTGGCCGACCCCGCTCGGCGCGGCGATCAACACCTCCGCCCGCATCTTCAACGATGGCCAATGCAGCGACGAAGGCGCGGCGGCGCAGCTCGATCTGATCGGGCGGCAGGTCTATGAGTTCGCGCGCCTGCGGATGCAGGATCCGCGGATTATGGAAACTGCCGACTAAAGGTGCTGGTGGGCGCTGACGGGCTCGAACCGCCGACCCTCTCGGTGTAAACGAGATGCTCTACCAACTGAGCTAAGCGCCCGCGCTGCGGAAGCTCGCGCACTGCCATTTCGGACGCCCGAGAGCAAGCCCGCGCCCGGCAAAGCCTCGGGCGAACGTCGCGGTCAGCGGCCGACGGCGGCCAGCGCAACCTGCGGCGCCGCTTGCGCCTCCTCGCCCATGATCCAGGCCGCCGCTGCTTTGCAGTGGAGCGCGGTCGTATCGTAGACCGGGATCACGTTGGCGACCGGATCGACGAGCATGACCAGCTCGGTGCAGCCCAGGATCACCGCCTGGTTGCGCGCTTGGCCCATGATCGTGAGGCAGGTCTTGAGCGTGCGCTGCGACACCCGGGAGATCGTCCCGCGGGTCAGCTCTTCATAGATGATCCGGTCGATCTCCTTCATCATCGCCGGATCGGGCGTCGCGATAGCGATGCCATGCTGCTCGATGCGGTCGCGATAGAAAGCCTCGTTCATCGTGAAACGCGTGCCGATCAGGCCCGCCCGCCGCACCCCGTCCTGCACCATCTTCGCGGCAGTGACGTCGCCAATGTGGAGGATCGGGATCTCGACCGTCGCGGCGATCTCGTCATAGAGCTTGTGCATCGTGTTGCTGCACAGGAGCAGCCCTTCGGCGCCTGCCTGCTGGAGCCGCTGGGCCGACGCCGCGAGCAAGGCCGCCAGCGCATCCCATTGCTCTTCGGCCTGCAATTGCGCGACCGGTGCGAAGTTGAAACTCTCGATCAGCAGGTGCGCATTGCCGACGCCGCCGACCCGGCGCGCGATGCCCTTGTTGATCTGCTCGTAATACATGGCGGTCGAGACCCAGCTCATCCCGCCGATCAAACCCAATTTGCGCACCGTGGACCGTCCCTTCCCCCGCCCCTTTTTGAGGAGCTTGCACCTGCCTAGGACAGACCTGCATTCGGTTCGGTTAACGTTGGGCTTTTCTGGACCGCGCGGGTGCTGCCTTAAGCGAGCGCCTTGACGATATCGTCCACCATCTTCTTGGCGTCTGCAAGAAGCATCATCGTATTGTCGCGAAAAAACAATTCGTTCTCGACCCCGGCATAGCCGGCGCCGCCCATCGAGCGTTTGATGAACAGCACGGTTTTCGCCTTCTCGACGTCGAGCACCGGCATGCCGTAGATCGGTGAGGTCTTGTCCGTCTTGGCCGAGGGATTGGTGACGTCGTTGGCGCCGATCACGAACGCAACGTCGGTGCGGGCGAATTCTGAGTTGATGTCCTCGAGCTCGAACACCTCGTCATAGGGAACGTTGGCCTCGGCCAGGAGCACGTTCATATGGCCTGGCATTCGCCCTGCGACGGGATGGATCGCATATTTGACGCCGACCCCTTCCTTCTTGAGCAGATCGGCCATTTCGCGCAGCGCATGCTGCGCCTGCGCCACCGCCATCCCGTAGCCGGGAACGATGATCACCTGCTCGGCCTGCTTCATCAGGAATGCCGCATCCTCGGCCGATCCGCGCTTGTACGGACGGTCGATCGCCGGGCCGCCGCCGCCCGCGATCGCATCGCCGCCGAAGCCGCCGGCGATGACGCTGATGAAGCTGCGGTTCATCGCCCGGCACATGATGTAGCTGAGGATCGCGCCCGAGCTTCCGACCAGGGCGCCCGTGATGATCATCGCGCTGTTGCCCAGCGTGAAGCCCATCGCCGCCGCCGCCCAGCCCGAATAGCTGTTCAGCATCGAGACCACCACCGGCATGTCCGCGCCGCCGATCGGGATGATCAGCAGGAAGCCGATCAGGAACGACAGAGCGGTGATCGTCCAGAACACCCACGGGCTCTGGTCGGTGACGAAATAGCCGATCAGCCCGAGGATCAGCGCCAGGGTGGTGAGGTTGATCAGGTGGCGCGCCGGCAGCAGGATCGGCTTGCCCGACATGTTGCCGTTCAATTTGAGGAAGGCGATGACCGATCCGGAGAAGGTGATCGCGCCGATCGCAACGCCAAGGCCCATCTCGAGCCGGCTGACGCCGTGGATCGTGCCGTCCGCATCGGCGATGCCGAACGCCTGCGGGTTGAGGTAGGCGGCGGCCGCGACGAGCACTGCGGCGAGACCGACCAGCGAGTGGAAGGCGGCGACCAATTGCGGCATCGCCGTCATCGCGATGCGCCGGGCGGCGACGAGCCCGATCGCGCCGCCGATCGCGATTGCGATCATTATCTCGACCAGCGGCAGGCTGTCGAACGCGCCCGTAGGGGAGCGCGGCGCATAATGGACCAATGTCGTTGCCACCGCGATCGCCATGCCGACGATGCCGAAGCGGTTGCCGCGCTGCGAGCTGACCGGGCTCGAGAGGCCACGCAGCGCGAGAATGAAGCAGATGCCGGCGATCAGATAGGCAGTCGCAACCCAGGCCGGAACGGCGGCAGCGTCATGCATCAGCGCCGCTCCTTCTTCTTGTACATCGCGAGCATGCGCGCCGTGACCGCGAACCCGCCGAAGATGTTGATGCTCGCCATCACCACCCCGAGCAGCCCAAGCCATTTGGCGCTCGGTGAGCCGGCGGCGGCGCTGGCGATCAACGCTCCGACGATGATCACCGAGGAAACTGCATTGGTCACCGACATCAGCGGCGTGTGCAGCGCCGGAGTGACCGACCAGACGACATAATAACCAACGAAGCAGGCCAGCACGAAGACCGAGAGGATCGATACAAAGCTCATCTTTAGCTCCCGGTCGATGCCATCAGCTCGACAGCCTTTCGTTGACCGTCTTGCCGTCCTTGGTCAGCCTGATCGCCTTCACGATCTCGTCGTCGTCGGGCAGCAGCACGCGGCCCGCCTCCTTGTCCCAGAAGGCGCTGAGGAAATTGTAGAGGTTGCGCGCGTAGAGTGCCGAGGCGTCGGCGGCGAGCCGGCTCGGCACATTGCGATGGCCGACGATCCTGACACCGTGGCGCTCGACCACCTCGCCGGCAACCGCACCCTCGACGTTGCCGCCCTGCTCGACGGCGAGATCGACGATCACGCCGCCCGGCCGCATCGATGCCACCTGCGCATCGCTGATCAGCCGCGGCGCCGGTCGACCGGGGATCAGTGCGGTGGTGATGACGATATCCTGCTTGGTGATGTGGCTCGAGACGAGCTCGGCCTGGCGCGCCTTATAGTCTTCGGACATTTCGGTCGCGTAGCCGCCCGATCCTTCGCCTTCGATGCCCGGCACATCCTCGACGAACACCGCCTTTGCGCCGAGGCTCTCGATCTGCTCGCGCGTCGCCGAGCGGACGTCGGTGGCCGAGACGATCGCGCCGAGCCGCCGCGCGGTGGCGATTGCCTGCAGGCCGGCGACGCCCACGCCCATCACGAACACGCGCGCGGCCGAGATCGTGCCGGCGGCGGTCATCATCATTGGCAATGCGCGGCCATATTCGGCCGCGGCGTCGAGCACCGCCTTGTAGCCGGCGAGGTTCGACTGCGAAGAGAGGATGTCCATCGATTGCGCGCGGGTGATGCGCGGCATCCATTCCATCGCCAGCGCCTCGAGCCCGGCAGCGGCATAGGCTTCGATCCTTGCACGCTCGGCGAAAGGATTGAGGCTGGCGACAATCAGCGCGCCTGGCTTCGCCCCCGCGAGCGCCGCCGCGTCCGGCCCCTGCACGCCGAGCACGGCATCGGCGTCGCCAAGCACTGCAGCGCGCGGCCCCACGGCCGCGCCGGCGGCTTCATATTCGGAATCGGCGATCGCGGCACCGAGCCCGGCGCCCGTCTCCACCGCCACGGTCGCGCCGAGCGCGCTATATTTGCGAACCGTCTCGGGCGTGGCGGCGACGCGGCGCTCCCCCTCTGCGCTTTCGTGGAGGATCGCGATTTTCACTCGGTTACGAGCGGATGATCAGAATGACGATCAGGGCGGTGATCACGCTGAGGATGGCACCCCATTTCATCATCACTGCGAAATCCGAATAGCTCTTCACATGCGCTTGCATGTCGTTCTGACTCTGACCCTCGGCTGCCATCTTGTCCTCGTCATGCCTCTGTTGCCGGGCTTCTTATCAAGCTGCGTGCGCCACCCCAAGCCCAAATTACGCCAAATCACGATGGCCAAATTTGACGGTGCGCAAAATGGGGAGCTCGACTTGGCAACCCAAATTTGCAGCGCATTAAGCCGAATTTTACGAGACTAGGTTTAATTGCCCTCAACCAAGTTCTCAAAAGGGGGCACAATGCGGCCTGACGCCACCCGCTGTTTGTTGCTGATCGACGACGAACCCGCGCAACGCCGCCTGGTGACCGCCATCGGCGCGCGCGCCGGCTGGTGGGTGATGGGCGCCCCCGATGTCGACGCAGCGCACAAATTGCTCGTCGGTGAAGAGGGCAAGGACATCGATGCGATCCTGCTCGACCATTTGCTGCCCGGCGCCGAAGGCACCGAGCTGATCGAGCAGATCCGCGCCGTGCGCCCCGATCTTCCATTGCTCGTCCTCACCGCCCACACCAGCGTCGCGGTCGCGGTCGAAGCGATGCGTGCCGGCGCCCATGATTTCCTGGTCAAGCCGCTCTCGCCCGATCGGCTGCTCGCGGCGCTCGACGCGGCGACCGATCGGCGCAAATCGAGCGGCGAGCTTCGCCCGCTCTCGGAAAAGATCACCAAGCCGCTGGCGTTCGACGAGATCGTCGGCTCCGCGCCCGAGTTCCGCACCGCGCTCGCGATCGCCGCCAAGGCCGCCCGCGCGCGCATTCCGGTCCTGATCGAGGGCGAAAGCGGGTCGGGCAAGGAAGTCCTCGCCCAGGCGATCCACACGGCCTCGCCGCGCGGCAAGCGGCAGATCATCAGCCTCAACTGCGCGGCGATTCCGTCCAATCACATCGAATCGGCGCTGTTCGGCCATGAAAAGGGTGCATTCACCGGCGCGTTCGACCGCCACATCGGCCGTTTCGAGGAAGCCGACGGCAGCACCTTGTTTCTCGAGGAAGTCGGCGATCTCCCGCTCGAGGTCCAGGTCAAGCTGCTGCTCGCCCTCGATACGGGCGAGTTCCAGCGTATCGGCAGCCGCATCGTCCAGACCGTCGACGTGCGCGTCATCGCTTCGACCAGCCGCAGCCTCTCCGACGAGATCGCGCGGGGCCGTTTCCGCGAAGATCTCTTTTATCGCCTCAATGTCGTCCATTGCGACATCCCCCCGCTGCGCGCGCGGGGGAGCGACATTCCCGGCCTCGCCCGCCACCTGCTCGCGCGAATCGCCGACCAGCCCGGCATGCGCCATTTCAGCATCACCGACGACGCGCTCGCGGTGCTGATGCGCTATGGATGGCCGGGCAACGTCCGCCAGCTCCAGAACGTCCTGTTCCGTGCCGCGGTGCTGTGCGAGGGCAATGCCCTCACCGCTGCGGATTTCCCGCAAATCGCGCAGGAATCGACCTTCAGCAAGCGCGCCGACGATTATCACGCCCGCGTCCTCAACGGCGCCTCGGCGGCGGCCGCGTTCAACAGCGCGCCGGGGATCACGCTTTACGCCCCCGACGGCAATCTGCGCCCGCTCGACGCGATCGAGGCCGACGTCATCCGCCTCGCGATCGGCCATTATCGCGGCCGCATGACCGAGGTCGCCCGCCGTCTCGGCATCGGACGCTCGACATTGTACCGCAAGCTCGCCGAGCTCGGCATCGGCGAAGCGGCTGCCTAGAGAGCTTTGGCCGTCGGGCGGGACGACTCAGCCCGCGCTTTACTTCGCCTCCGTTCCCGACGACATTCGCCGCTCGCTGTGCGGGGGGTGACGCGATGCGGTGCGCGATGGGCTGGATCTTGGCGGCTTTGCTCGTTCCTTCAGCTGCTGCTGGCCAGACACTGCTGCGGGTCGACCCGGATGCGACCTTTTTTCACGAGCCGAGCGGAATGGCTTTTCCAGCCGCGGTCGATCGCTTCCGCCGCACCGACGTTATGGATTTCTCCTCGAACGGCACCGATGTCGGCGCGAATTATCGGCTGGGGGATTTCTACGTCACGGTTTACATCTATCCCTCGCCAGCGGTGTCCGCCGCCGAGGACCTGTCGGCGGCGCAGGCCAGCCTTTGCATGGCCGAGTTCGAAGAGGTGAAAGGCATCATCAGCCGACATCCCGGAGCGAAGCTCGTCGAAGAAGGCGCCGTGCCGTCGCCGTCCGCGCGCCATCCCCGTGCTGGGCTGAGGGCGGTCTACGCACTCGACGCGATAGGCAATCGCGCACCCAAGCCGTATCGATCGGAGGCCGATCTTTATTGCTATGTGAACGGCAATTGGCAGATCAAGTTTCGCGCGACGGCACCTGCCGACGTCGCTTACGTGACCCCTCTGTCCGATCTGATGCATGCACTGGCGTGGCCGTTGCCGCCTGGCAAAGCTCCGGACGCGGATCTTAGCCGCTAGAGCATCGTGCGCAAAAGTGGGAACCGGTTTTGCGCAGAAAACGATGCGGTAACAAATGATTAGAGCGGGATGCGTGATCCAGATATCGCGCATTCCGCTCTAGATCTGCCGTTATAGAGGAGGCGTGAGCGCGGCGTCCCTCAGCCCGCGCCACACCCGGATCGCCTGCACCGTCTCGACCACATCGTGGACGCGCAATAATTGCACGCCCTGATCGGCGCCCTTGAGCGCAAGCGCGATCGATCCTGGCAGCCGTTGATCGGCGGGCGCTTCGCCGGCAAGCGCGCCGATCATCCGCTTGCGGCTCACACCGAGCATGACCGGGCAGCCGAGGCCGTGGAGCATCGCCAGGCCGTTCAACAACTGCAGATTGTGCTGCACTGTCTTGCCGAAGCCGATGCCTGGATCGACGATGATCCGCGAGCGCTCGACACCCGCCGCGACGGCCGCCTCGATCCTCTCTTCGAGCCAATCATAGACTTCGAGCAGCACCGGCCGCGCGTAGCGCGGCGCCTCCTGCATCGTCTCCGGCGGTCCCTGGTGGTGCATCAGCACGACCGGGCAAGCGGACCGCGCAACCACCTCCGCCGCGCGCGGATCATAGGTCAGCGCCGAAACGTCGTTGATCATCAGCGGGCCGATCGCCAGCGCGGCCTCCATCACCGCCGCCTTGCGCGTGTCCAGCGAGACGGCTGTACCAGAGCCGAGCAGCTGCGCGAGTACCGGCAACACCCGCGCTTTCTCATCCTCGTCCCAAACCGGCTGCGCACCGGGGCGGGTCGATTCGCCGCCGACATCGACGAGCGCTGCCCCGGCCGCGGCCATGGCGAAGCCGGCATTGCCCGCCGCCGCGGCATCGCCGTGGCGGCCACCGTCCGAGAAGCTGTCAGGCGTGACGTTGACGATGCCCACGACCTGCGGCTGGTCGAGCCGCACCACCCGCTCGCCGAGCTTGAGCGGCAGGCGCGGCGCAATGATGTTCGCCCAGGCCGCCGCCGCGGCCGGCCGCTGGTCCGCGCCTAGGTCCGCGATGAACCGATCGATGTCGGGGACGCTGACCAGATCGGTGGCGCCTGCGCCGCCGACGATCATCTCCACTTGGGAGAACCACAGCAGCCCGCCGGCCAGGCGAGCCACCTTGCCGTCGAGGCCGAACGGCGCGTCGATGAAGCCGGCCGGGCGAAGATAGACTTTATCCGCCATGCGCTCGGCTCCTCCCGCTCACCAGGCTCTATTCAAATAGGTCGGCCGTGCTCATTTCAGATGCGCCGGCCGCGGGCAAGTCTGCGACGCGGCAAGGTTGAC
The DNA here is from genome assembly GCF_036677245.1 of Sphingomonas sp. Lineage (GTDB taxonomy): Bacteria > Pseudomonadota > Alphaproteobacteria > Sphingomonadales > Sphingomonadaceae > Allosphingosinicella. Next base: position 36,666 of record NZ_JAKFCG010000063.1, on the reverse strand, counting down.
GCGGCTCGGCGCGAGGCGAGGTTATGCCGGTCGAAGCTAGGCCAGCCGATGCCCTGAATATCGGAAGCAAAAGAAATGGCGGCCGCTGGATCAAAGAGCAGAAGGGAACACTGACACTTCGAAGACCGGTTGATTCCGGCCCCTGAAACACTTTCTGACCCCGTGTCGGTTCGCCCCCCGGCGTTCCAGCAGCGCTAAAGGGCAGACAGTCCAAGGGGCGGCCGCCGCTTTTTTGCATGCATCCATTTCGGATCGGAGTCGAGTCCGACTGTCACGCCTGTCCCAGGATGTAACGCTGCCTCAGCTCGTCGAGCGGCACCAGGACATCGTCTTGCTGCAGATGCCAGAAAGTCCAGCCGTTGCACGAAGGCGCCCCTTGCGCGCTGGCGCCGATCTGATGGATCGAGCCCTGCTTGCCGTCCATTTCGACCGAAGCGTCGGCGCGGACGCGGGCATTCCAGCGCAGCTTGGCGTCGGTCAAGGTTGCGCCTGGGGCGATCAGCCCGGTCTCGACCAGCGCGCCGAACGGGACGCGCGGTTGCGCCCGCTTCGACTGCATCGTGCGCATCGCGCTTTCGTCGAGCTCGAGGGTCGAGGTGATTCGCTCGCGCGCGACCTTCACATAGCGTTTTTCGCGCTCGATCCCGATCCAGCGCCGCCCCAGCCGCCGCGCAACCGCGCCGGTGGTGCCGGTGCCGAAAAACGGGTCGAGCACGACATCGCCCGGGTTGGTGCAGGCGAGCAGGATCCGGTAGAGCAAGGCCTCCGGTTTTTGCGTCGGATGCGCCTTGACCCCGTCCGTCTTGACGCGCTCGCCGCCCGAGCAGATCGGCAGCACCCAGTCCGACCGCATCTGCAGCTCGTCGTTGAGCGCCTTCATCGCGCGATAGTTGAACGTGTAACGGCTGTCCTCGCTGTGCGACGCCCAGATCAACGTCTCATGTGCATTGGTGAAACGGGTGCCACGGAAGTTCGGCATCGGATTGGCCTTGCGCCAGATGATGTCGTTGAGGATCCAATAGCCGGCATCCTGCAACGCCGCGCCGACGCGGAAGATATTGTGATAGCTGCCGATCACCCACAAGGTGCCGTTTGGCTTGAGGATGCGGCGGGCCTCGCGGAGCCACGCAGTGGTGAACGAATCATAGGATTCGAACGTGTCGAACTTGTCCCAGGCGTCGTCGACCGCGTCGACCCTGCCGCCTTCGGGACGGAAGAGATCGCCGCCGAGCTGCAGATTATAAGGCGGATCGGCGAACACCATGTCGACGCTGGCGGCCGGAAGGCGCGCCATGGCGGCGATGCAATCGTCCTCGATGATCTGCCCGACCGGCAGGTCCGGCGCCTCCGCCGTTTCCGGCGCAACGCGCCGCGCACTCGTTCTCACACGCCCCATCACGGTCATTGGCGATAATCCCCCGGTTACGCCGCCAAGGTGAGTCAGACGGACTCTGCGGTCAAGAACAACTGCTTACGGGGAGCCGTTAACAACTGTTAACCGTTCCAGGAACGAAAGGAGTCCCGCGCTACATCTAGCCGGGGGGCCAATCTTCAGACTCAATATGAAGTGGTGTGGCGCGAAAGACTCACAAAGCGAGCATTAGCTGGCGGACCGGTCCGAAGCTGCGGCGATGGAGTGGAGTCAGCCCGAGGCGATCGAGCGCACGGACATGTTCAGGCGTCGGATAGCCCTTGTTGGTTTCCCAGCCGTAGCCGGGGTGTTCGCGCGCATGCTCTTCCATGATTCGATCGCGTGTCACCTTGGCGATGATCGATGCTGCGGCGATCGAGCGGCATTTGGCGTCGCCGCCGACGATCGCCTGCGATGGCCGTTCCCAGCGCGGACAGCGGTTGCCGTCGACCAGCACCATCGCCGGGTCGAAGCCGAGCGCGTCGACCGCGCGGCTCATCGCCAACATCCGGGCCCAATAGATGTTGAGCTGGTCGATCTCCTCGACGCTGGCGATGCCGACGCCGATCCTCGCCACCTTGTGCAGCTTGAGATAGATCGCTTCGCGCGCTTTCGCGGGGATCGCCTTCGAATCGTCGATGCCGCGCGGGAACTTGGCCCGATCGAGCACGACCGCTGCCGCGACCACCGGACCGGCGAGCGGTGCGCACCCGGCCTCGTCGACGCCGGCGAGCGGTTCCGGGAAGTTCTTTTCGATCTTGAAGCAGGGTCCCGCCATCGCCGCAGCCTATTCACCGCCGGCTGCGTCTTCCAGCGAAACTTCGTCAGTCCCTGCTTTGCTGTGGAAAAAGCCGCGCCAGAGCCTGATTGTTTGAGGTGGAAGCGCTTCGCGCTTCACCGAAAGCGTGAAGCATGCTCTTTCAAGTCTAGGGCTCGCCCAGGCCGTGCCCCATGGGGCCATGTCCGGCACCAAAGCCGGGTGCGGCAAGCATGACGCTCCGCACAAACTCGCGCGCGACCTCGATCGCGTCGGCGAGGCGCAACCCGCGCCCGAGGCCGACCGCAACCGCGCTCGCCAGGGTACAGCCGGTGCCGTGGCTATGGCGCGTGTCGATACGCGCGCTCTGCCAGCGGATCACCTCGCCCCCCGGCGTGACCAGCAGGTCGGTCAATATCGCGTCGCCAAGATGACCGCCCTTGGCGAGCACGGCGATCTCCCGCTCTCGAGCAAGCGCCGCGGCCGCCTCCTCCATTTGCGCGGCATCATTGACGGTTCGTCCGGTCAGCGCCGCCAGTTCGGGAAGGTTGGGCGTCACCATTGTTGCCGCCGCCATGATCCTGACGAACGCTGCGATCGTCGCGTCATCCGCGAGCAGGCTGCCGCTGGTGGCGACCATCACGGGATCGAATACGATCGGAACGCCCGCCATTGCCGCGAGCCGCTCGGCAACCGCCTCGGCCGTCGCCGCCGATCCGATCATGCCGATCTTGACGACGTCGATCCCGATGTCGCTTGCGACCGCATCGATCTGCCTGAGCACCATCTCCGCGGGGACCGGCATCACCGCCTCGACCCCGAGCGTGTTCTGCGCGGTGATCGCGGTCACAGCAGTCATCGCGAAGCCGCCGAGCAACGTCACCGTCTTGATATCGGCCTGGATGCCCGCTCCGCCGCCGCTGTCGGAGCCAGCGATGATCAGCACCCGCGGTGGTTTCAACCCGGCCCCTTCCGTACCGCGCCGGCAGGATAGCGCGCCAGCAACGCCTCGGCGCGCGACGGGCGTCGTTCCAGGACTCCGCTGCAATTGGGACATATGCCGGCGAGCTCAGGCCCGCATTCGCCGCAGAACGTGCACTCGAACGAGCAGATATAGGCCTCGGCCGATGGCGGGAGGTCCGCTCCGCAACGCTCGCAGTCCGGGCGCATTTCGAGCATCAGGCCGCCTTCACCGCCTCGCAGATCTGGTCGACCATTTGCTCGACCAGCGCCGGATCTTCGCCTTCCGCCATGACACGGATCAGCGGCTCGGTGCCGGACTTGCGGATGACCAGCCGGCCTTTGCCCGCGAGCTGCGCCTCGGCATCGGCGATCGCGTCCTTGACCCCGATATTCTCCAGCGGCTGGCCGCCGCCGAAGCGAACGTTCTTCAGGAGCTGCGGCAGCGGGTCGAACTGATGGAGAAGCTCGCTCGCCGGCTTCCCCGTCTCGACCAGCTCGGCCAGCACCTGGAGCGCCGCCACCAGGCCGTCGCCGGTCGTGGCGTGGTCGGTGAGGATGATATGCCCGGATTGCTCGCCCCCAACATTATAGCCGCCGCGCCGCATCTCCTCGAGCACATAGCGGTCGCCGACTTTGGCACGGACGAGCCCCACTCCATTGGCTTCGAGATGGCGCTCGAGCCCGAGGTTGGACATCACCGTCGCGACCACCGCGCCGCCGCGCAGCAACCCTCGCCGCGCCCAAGAGAGCGCGATCAGCGCCATCAATTGGTCGCCGTCGACGACCTTGCCCTTCTCGTCGACGACGATCAGCCGATCGGCATCGCCGTCGAGCGCGATGCCGATATCCGCGCCCTCCTCGACCACACGCTGCTGCAGCGCCTGCGGCGCGGTCGAGCCGCACCCTTCGTTGATGTTGAGCCCGTTCGGGCTGACACCGATCGAGACGACCTCGGCCCCCAATTCCCACAACGCCGAGGGCGCGACCTGATAGGCGGCGCCATTTGCGCAATCGACCACGATCTTCATCCCGTCGAGGCTATGCTCCTCGGGGAAGGTCGATTTGGCGAAATGGATGTAACGGCCGCGCGCATCCTCGATCTTGCGTGCGCGGCCGATCTCGGCCGGCGGCACCAGCTTCGGCCCCCGCTCGATCAGCGCCTCGATCTCGAGCTCATCCTCGTCCGACAATTTATAGCCGTCCGGACCGAACAATTTTATGCCGTTGTCGATATACGGATTGTGGCTGGCGGAGATCATCACGCCGAGGTCCGCGCGCATCGATCGGGCGAGCATCGCCACGGCCGGAGTCGGGACCGGCCCGACCATCACCACGTCCATGCCGACGCTGGTGAAGCCGGAGATCATCGCCGATTCCATCATATAGCCGGAAAGCCGCGTGTCCTTGCCGATCACCACGCGATGGCGGTGGTCGCCGCGCAGGAAATGCGCCCCGGCGGCCTGCCCGACTCGTTGCGCCATCTCGGCTGTCATCGGCGCTTCGTTGGTGCGCCCCCTGATGCCGTCGGTACCGAAGAATTTACGCGTCATGCCACTCTATCCCGCCCACTGGCCCGCCTTTGGCCTAGCCCGCGTGATAGCGCGATCGGCGCCGTGCAGGAACCCGCCGCGAGGGCTGGCGGTTGTTTGCGCGCTGCGAGGTGCATCATCGAAACATCCTCCCCTTCCCGCCGTGCCGGCTCGGAGCGCGGTCCGACGGTTCCGCCGCCGGGGCCCGAGAATCTCGCTTCCGCGCTCAGACGCAACATCGACGCATTGCAACGCCGGCGCAAAGCCGAGGCGGCGGCGGCGACCCGGCAGGAAAAGATCGCCGACGCGATCACTCGCTTCACCGGCAGAATGCCCTTCGTCTATCTCCACCTCACATTGTTCGGGCTGTGGGTGATCGCCAACCTCGGCTGGATACCGGGCGTTCCTCGCTGGGATCCCTCGTTCGTGGTGCTCGCGATGGTCGCTTCGGTCGAAGCCATCTTCCTTTCCACATTCGTGCTGATCAGCCAGAACCGCATGGCGGCTGCGGCGGACAAGAGGGCCGATCTCGATCTCCAGATCAATCTGCTCGCCGAGCATGAAGTGACCCGCCTCGTGGCGATGGTCGCGGCGATCGCCGATCGTCTCGGCGTCGGCGAGGAGGCCGGCGCCGAAGTCCATGAGCTCAAGCGAGATGTCGCGCCCGAAGTGGTGCTCGACGCGATCGACCAGGCGCCCTGACGCCCGGGGCGATCCAGAGCGCGAGCTGCGTTTCGCGGACCGATCAGATCTTGTCGGGTCCCGGCTTGGTTTCGCGGTCGGGGAACATACCCGCTGCCTCGCGCTCGCCGATCTCCTTGTAGCCGGCGAGTTCGTCCTCGTCCTTGAGCGTATCGAGATGCATCAGCCGCTTCACCAGCGGCGAGACCACCATCACCAGCACGCCGATGCCGATCGTGATCCATCCGATCGTCGAATAGACGTCGAGGAACAGCGCCTTCGCGGCGGTCCCGCCCGCCTCCCCGACATGCTCGGCGCCGGTCGCCTGGCCGATCATCCCGGCGACGAAATTGCCGCCCGCGGTCGCGAAGAACCATGCGCCCATGATCAGCCCTGCCATCTGGCGCGGCGCGAGCCGGTTCATCGCGCTCAGCCCAACCGGCGACAGGCACAGCTCGCCCGTCGTCTGGAACAGATAGATCAGGAAGATGAAGATCACCGGCGTCGGATTGCCGATGCCGACCGCTTGTGCGCCCCACACCAGCACCAGGAACGAGAAGCCGACCTGGAGCAACGCGAGTCCGAACTTGGCCGGCGTCGACGGCTCGAGGCCGCGGCGGCCCAGGCTTGTCCACAGCCAGGCGAAAACCGGACCGAGCAGGACGATGTAGATCGGGTTGATCGACTGGAACAGCGAAGCAGGCACGCCAGCCCGGTCGACATGGCGATCGGTGAACAGGTTGAGCGAGCCCCCTGCCTGTTCGAACAGCCCCCAGAACACCGGTTGCAGCGCGATCAGGAAAATGATCGCGAACAGCCGGTCGCGATCGTCGCGCGGCATCTTCAACGCCTCGACCACGATGTAGAGCAGCATCACCGCGCCGGACAGCAAGAGCAGCCAGCCGACCGCATTCTGGAACTGGATCAGCGCCCAGGTCGCAAGCACGACCGCAAGGCCGAGCAGATAGATGAAGTTCTCGAAGCTGACGCCGGCGATCCGCTGCTTCAGCTTGTCGAGGCTCGGCGGCTCGCCGCGCCCGAGCAGCAGCGGCCGCCCCCAGATGAACACCACGAGCCCGAGCAGCATGCCGATCCCAGCAAGGCCGAAGCCGTAGCGCCAGCCATAGGTCTCGCCGAGATAGCCGACCATGATCGTGCCGATCGCCGCGCCGACGTTGATGCCCATGTAGAAGATCGTATAGGCGCCATCCCGGCGCACGTCGGTGCGCGGATAAAGCTGGCCGACGATCACCGAGATGCTTGCCTTGAGGAAGCCGGTGCCGACGATGATGAATGCCAGCGCCAGCCAGAAGATGCTGATCGCGGGGTCGTTCTGCCCGCCGCTTCCCTCGATCGTCATCAGAAAATGCCCGCAGGCGATCAGGATGCCGCCGTACAGCACCGCCTTGCGCTGGCCGAGATAGCGATCCGCCAGGTAACCGCCGAGCAGCGGCGTGATGTAGACCAGTGACGTGTAGGCGCCGTAGATCATGTTGGCTGGCCCGTCCGCGAACAGCCAGTGCTTGGTGAGGTAGAAGATCAGCAGCGCGCGCATTCCGTAATAGGAAAAGCGCTCCCACATCTCGGCGAAGAACAGGACGTACAGTCCTTTGGGGTGGCCTGCGAATTCGGGGTTGCGGGTTACCGCGACAACCCCGCCCGTCGCGAGCAGGACCAGCAGGGCGCCAACCGAGATGAGGGCGATGACGGTTTCAGTAGCCACACGCTGCTCCATGCACTTGAGGCCGCGGCGGCGGCTGATCGTGCGTCAAACTAGGGGCCAAAGTCGATCGCCGCAACGGCCGGCGTGAAGCAGATTGTTGCCGCTGTCTCCGGCTGCTAGGCCTCCCCTCGGGCGGCACCAGCCCACTCTCCCGCTGCGGCCACTCGCGTCGCTCGGCCGAAGCGCTGGCGGCAGAGCGGGCTGGCGCCGCCTTGCCGAAAAGGACCCGTGCATGTTCAACGATCGCTCCTCGCTCCTCGCCTTCCTCAAGACCCGCCGCTCGGGCAAGCCGCGCGAGCTGGTCTCCCCGGGGCCGAGCCAGGCGGAGCTTCGCGAGATCATCGAGATGGCGTCGCGCACGCCGGATCACGGCAAGCTCAATCCCTGGCGGTTCGTCCATGTCCCGCGGGAAAGACGCGCCGATTTCGCTGCGCTCGTCCAGCGCGCGTCGCTGATCGAGGACCCCGATCCGGCGCCCGGCAGGATCGAGGCCAACGAGCAGTTCGCGCATCAGGCGCCCGAACTGATCGTCGTGATCTTCTCGCCGGTGATCGGCACCAAGATCCCGCTTTGGGAGCAGGAGCTTTCGTGCGGAGCGGCATGCATGAACCTGCTGATTGCAGCCGCGGCATTCGGCTATGCGGGCGGCTGGATTACCGGATGGCCGACCTATTCCGAGGAGATAAGGCGTGAATTCACCTCGGGGGAGGAGAAGCTCGCTGGTTTCTTCTTCATCGGCACGCCCGGCCGTCCCCTCGAGGAGCGGCCGCGCCCGGCATTCGAGGACGTGGCGTCGACCTGGCAGCCAAACGCCACGACGAGCTAGGACGACCTCTCCTGGGCGAACCTTGACCGCGCTGCTGTATTAGGACAGCATGGCGGCAATGTTCCACGAAGAACGCCCCGTCTATCTGCGCCTGCGCGACACCATCGCGGCGATGATCCTCGACGGTGCCGTGCGCGACGGCGATCCGATGCCTTCGGTGCGCTCGCTCGCGGCGGAGCATGGCGCCAACCCGCTGACTGTCGCCAAGGCCTATCAGACGTTCCAGGACGAAGGCTTGATCATCGTGCGGCGCGGCGTCGGCATGTTCGTCGCGCAGGGCGCGAGCGCTCGGCTGCGCACTGCCGAGCGCCGCGATTTTCTCGAGAACCGCTGGCCCGTGATCGCGGCGCAGATCCGCCGCCTCGATCTCGACTTCGACGAGCTGGTCGAACACGCGAACGCCTGACAGCCTGCGCTGGAAAGGCCCCGACCGGCGCTGGACCGGGTCGCCGGCCCGTCAGCTGCCCGTTTCGCCGATCATTCGGCAGGCGCAGGCTTGAGTTCGGCGCTCGCGCTCCTGCGGCCCGGAATATGCCGGTCGATGATGAAGGCGCTGCCGATCACCACCAGCATCGCCAGGCCCGCGACCAGGAACAGGCCGTTGGGGTCGTTGTTGAAGCCGGTGAGAAGATGCCCGCCGGCGAAGATCGAGATGATCATTCCGATGCGCGCGGAGGTGACGCCGAAACCGACGCCGGTCGCGCGCCGGTCGGCGGGATAGGAGGCGGTCATGTTCGAAGAGGCGGTGCTGACGAGAGCGCCGCCGCCGGCGCCGTAGCCGCCGAGCGCGCCAAGCAGGATGATCTTCGACCAGCCCAGGCCGGGAGCGTCGCTCCAGGCCAGCACCGCGGCCACCGTGACCAGCGACGCGATCATCACGATGCCGCAGCCGATGTACATGATCAAGGTGCCGTAGCGGCGGACGAGTTCGCCGGCGCTGAGCCCGGCAATGACCGCGAGCAGGTTGAGCACGAAGCTGCCCTGGATAGCGTCGCTGATCTTGAGGCCGGCGGTCGTCAGCATCACCGGCATCCAGCTTCCGAAGATGTAGATCGCGAACGGCCCGGTCGAGATCAGCAGCGCCATGCCGACGTTGAGGCGGAGCAGCTCCGGTACGAAGATCGATTTTCGCGGCCGCGGCCCTTCCCGCTTCCGTTCGGCCGCCGCTGCGGCCAAGGCGCTCTGGTCGACCGGCAGCGGACTGCGGATGATGCGGCGCCAATCCTTCTCCAGCTGCTTCTCGCGCCCTTTCAGCAGCGAGAATGTCGGGGATTCGGGGAGCCAGACCAGCATGATCAATCCCAGCACGGCGGTGGCGATGCCGGCGATGATGAACACGCCCCGCCAGCCATATTCCGGCAGCAAGGTGATCGTGATTCCGGCGCCGACCATTCCTCCTGCCGGCGAGCCGACCGCCATGATCGCGATCACTCGGCTTTGCAGGCGCGGCGGCAGCCATTCGGCGCAGAGGGCCATGGCGTTGGGCACGATCGCGCCGAAACCGACGCCGCTGATCAGCCTGAACACGGTCATCCATTCCTTGTTGGACGAATAGCCGCTGGCGATCGTCGCGGCGCCGAACAGGATCAGGCTGCCGACGATGACGTTGCGCCGGCCGCTCCGGTCACCGAGCCATCCGCCGACCGCGGCACCGATTGCCATGCCTGCCATCGCCGCGGCCAGCGCGGTCGAGAAGGCGGCCTGGGTGAGGTTCCACTCCTTGAGAATCAGCGGCGCCGCATAAGACAGCAGCTTGGAATCGAAACCGTCGAGGATCAGCGCGCTCAGCATCAACACGATCAGCGCCATTTGCCAAATGGTCACACGACGCGTGTCGAGGGCCTCCGCGAGCGGCCCGACTCCAACCGCTTTGTCTGATCCGGAATACGCCATGCTCAATACCGCCTTTTCTAGGTCTGCTCCGAATACTGCGGGATAGACCAACGCAAACGATCGTCCCGGCCACCGGATGATAGCTGCTGCGCGTCGCCGCGGCTGACGGTGGGTCGTGACGGAGCATGCCGATCCGCTTGATGGCAGAGCATCCCGGGGTCAGCGAGGAGCCGGCGGCGCTCGATCATCGATTTGGGGAGCTCACGACCGGCGGGTCAGCATAAGCCTCGTCAACACTTCAACTATTTCCTTTGGCTGTGAGCGGCGATTATCGCATATTCAATATCGGGTAAAGCCGCGGCGGCCGGGGAACGGGAGTGGCGAACGCCGTCTCGCGATCGACTCTGACGCGGCGCCACGGCATGGCGCGCAACGAGCTTAGGTGGGGTACGGATTCAAATGGCCAGATCACAATCGGCGCCGGCGGCCAATCGGGACGCCGCGGTGCCGCTCTACCACCAGGTCTACCTTCTCCTGCTCGAGAGCATCCAGCGGGGCGAATATGGCGAGGGCGCCAAGATTCCGACCGAGGTCGAGCTGTGCAAGATGTTCAACGTCTCGCGCATCACCATCCGCCGCGCCCTCGACGAACTCGAGAATGACAAATGGATTACGCGCGCCCAAGGCGTCGGCGCATTCGTCAACAAGGTCGTCCCGATCCCGCCCGCGCCGCATACGATGGAGGATCTGTTCCAGCTCACCGACAGCTTTAGGACGCTCTCGGACTCGAAGCTGGCCGGATTCAGCTACGTCGTTCCGCCGCCGATCGTGAAGAAGACGATGGCGCTCACCAGCGACGAAAAGGTGCTCGAGACGATCAGGGTCCGCAGCTACAAGGGCACGCCCTTCTTCTATCTGCGCATCTTCACCCGCGAAGAGCTCGGCAGACAGTTCACGCGGAGCGACGTCGAGAAGGAATCCCTGCTCTGGCTGCTCCGCAAGAAGATCAAATTCTATTCCGCCGAGCAGGCCTTCAGCGCGATCCTCGGCGGGCCTGACGCCGTCGAATATCTCAACGTGCCGATCGGTTCGGCGCTGCTGCAGATCACCTGGGTGATCAAGGACGAGAGCGGCCTGGTGATCGAATATGTGGTCGGCTGTGCACGGCCCGACATGTACCAGGTCCGTAATTCGCTTAAGCTCCAGCCCTAGCGCGCTTCGGCAGGGCGCGATTGGCGGGCTGCCGGACTTGCCAGCGGCATTTGCGCCTTGCGCGGCGTGGATAAATCGGCGATCTTGTTATATCTTTAGAACATGTCGGTGGGCCTGGAGCCGCGCCTCACCCATTCAGTCGAGGAAATCGATGAACGTCCAGTCTCCCACGGCCAGCGCTGCCGTTTCGCCGGCCACGCTCCTCGAGCGGGCGCGCGCCCTCGTGCCGCTGCTGGCCGAACGTGCCGCCGAGACCGAGAAAGAGCGGCGCGTCTCCGACGAGGTCATCGAGGTGATGCGCGAAGCCGATCTCTACCGCGTCCTGCAGCCGAAGCGCTACGGCGGCTTCGAGCAGGATTTCCACACCGTCATGGACATCACCTGCGAGCTCGGCCGCGGCTGCGCATCGACCGCCTGGGTCTACAGCGCCTACGCCGTCAGCAATTTCCTGATCGCGCTGTTTCCCGCCGAGGCTCAGGAGGAAGTCTGGGGTGATCATCACGAAGCGCGCTGCGCCGGCTCCTACGCCCCGATCGCGACGACCCGGCTTGCCGATGGCGGTTATCGGATCAGCGGGCGCTGGTCGTTCGCCAGCGGCATCGACGGCGCGCAATGGGCGGTGCTCGGCGTCGTCTTCGAGTCGGCCGAGCAGGGCGGACGGCCGCAGCCCGGCTTCCTCCTGGTGCCGGCACGGGATTTCACGCTCGACGACGATTGGCACACGATCGGACTGTCGGGGACCGGGAGCAAGACCATCGTCGCGACCGACTTGTTCGTTCCGGCGCATCGTGCCGTCACGTTCGACGATTTGCGTGCCGGCACCACCCCTGGCGCGCGCATCCACGCCAATCCGCTCTACCGCACCCCGTTCAATGCGGTTTCGTCGACGATGCTGATCTCGAGCGCGCTGGGCGGCGCGCAAGGCGCGGCCGACGCCTTTCTCGCGTCGATCCAGGAGCGCTCGACCCGCGGCGGTGCGCATGGCGCCGGCGCGCGCGTCGCCGAATTCCCGACCGTGCAGATCCGCTATGCCGAAGCGACCGCCTGCCTCGACGCGGCCAGGCTCCTGCTGCGGCGCGATCTCGACGAGATCCGCGACACGATCCAGGCCGGCGAGGAGATCTCGGTCGCGACGCGCATCCGTTGCCGCCGCGACCATGGCTTCGCGCTCGATCTGGCGGTGCGGGCGGTCGAGGCGGTCTATGCCGGCTTCGGTGGCCAGGGACTCTACACGCACAACGCGCTGCAGCGTTTCTGGCGGGACGTGCGCGCGGCCGGCAAGCATGTCAGCTACAATTGGGATGTGGTCGCCACGATGTACGGCCAGCACGCCTTCGGTCTCGAACCCAAGGGACAATATTGATGACCGGATTGATGGCGCCCGGGCTGCCGCTGTAACGGGCCCCTCGATGTCCGTTTGCTTCAGCTTTTCTTCGATCCTCCCCCGGCTCTCGCCGCGGCGGCCGGCGCTGCTGGGCGGGCCTCGCGCCGAACGCAGCCGCGGCTCCGGCTCGCGTTGACCAGGGGATCCGAAGCCTTGGCCGCGGGCGGCCCCGCCACGGCGTCCGCACCCGACGGCCTGCCGGTCCCGCACCGTTACTGGTCCGCCCTCGCCGTCTGGCTGGGTATCGTGATGATGGTTTTCGATACCGCGCTGATCACCGTCTCGTTGCCGGTCATCGCGCGCGACTTCGGCGTCGACGCGGCATCGGCCACCTGGATCATGAGCGCCAACCAGGTCGCGGCTGCGATGGCCCTGCTCCCCGCCGCGCGGCTCGGCGAAGTGCTTGGCTATCGCCGTGTCTATCTGGCCGGCGTCGTCGGCTTCATGCTGGCGTCGATTGGCTGCATGCTCGCCACCGATCTGACGAGCCTTGCGCTCGCGCGCTTCGTCCAAGGGCTCGGCGGCGGCACGATCATGGCGCTCAACGGTGCGCTCGTACGCCACACCTATCCGCACAGCGAGCTCGGCCGCGGCGTCAGCTACAATGCATTCGTGATCGGCGTCTTCTCGGCGCTCGGGCCCCTCGCTGCCGGCTCGATCCTGTCCGTCGCGCCGTGGCAATGGCTGTTTGCGCTCAGTCCGCCGCTGGGTTTGCTGTGCGTCGCGGTGGGTTTGCGAACGCTGCCGCATGTCCCGCCGGCCGCAAGCCGCTTCGAATATCGCGTCGCCGTGCTGACGGCGGTGGCCTTCGCGGCCATCTTCCTCGCCTGCTCCGGCGTCGCGCACGGCAATGCCTCGCTGCTCACGGCCATCGAGGCCGTGGTCGGGATCGCCGCCGCGATCATCCTCGTCCGCCACCAGAAGCGCCAGACGCGGCCGTTCCTGCCGATCGACCTCATCCGAATACCGGTCCTCAAGCTTTCCTACGCGACCTCGATCTGCTCGTTCGCCGCGCAGATCGGGGCGTTCATCAGCCTGCCCTTCTACCTGCACGAGCGGTTCGGGTTCGATCTGCTCGAGATCGGGCTGCTGATGACGCCCTGGCCGGCGGCGGTGGCGGTCGCCGCAGCACTCGCTGGAAGGTTGGTCGAGCGCTTTCCGGCGCCGATCATGGGCGGCATCGGCCTCTCGCTGGCAGCCGCGGGCCTGCTGCTGCTTGGAACGCTCTCCGGTGAGCCATCGTCGTTCGACATCGGCTGGCGGATGGCGCTCACCGGCTTTGGCTTCGGTTTCTTCCAGACGCCGAACAACCGCTTGATGCTGGGATCGGCGCCGCGCGAGCGCAGCGGCAGCGCGGGGGCGATGATCGCGATTTCGCGGCTCACCGGGCAGACCGCGGGTGCGGTCGCGGTCGCTTTGCTGTTCCGCGTTTCCGCGCCGTCGAGTGCGGTCGCGCTGTTCCTCGCCGCGGCGCTCTCCGCGGGCGCGGCGCTGCTGAGCATGCGCCGCCTGTCCCACTGAACCTCAAGGCGCCGATCGGACGATCGTTGCCTTGGGGTTCGGCGTCTACCGCAGCCTATGACATGCCTGGGGCGAACAGCTCGTCGGGGCTGACGGGTCTCTCGATCATATGCTGCTGCGACATGAAGCTGGTCACGGCATCGAGCATCTTGCGGTTGCGCTCGATCCCGAACGGCCACGGGTCTCCGCCCAGCACATCGTCGATGGTGCGGAACAGCGGCTCGCTGAGCGGGATCGGCCAATGGCCGAAGATATGCCCCTTGAGCCGCTTGACGGCGAGGTCCTTGGAGGCGGTGAACGCCTCGACCAGGCTCGCCGCGAGCGACGGCTCCTGGTCGAGCAGCGCGCGCCGCATGATGATGATGTGGTTCGCCGGCAGGATGCCGGTGCGGCGATAATAATCGATCTCCGCCGCCGTATTGTCGGTGAACAGCCGCTCGATGTCCGGGTTCGTCCACCACGACGGCGGCATCAGCGCGCCAAGCGTCGCGTCGAGCTCGCCTCTCTCCAGCAATTGGTCGAGCGAATATTCGCTGTCGTTGACCTTGAGGTCGAGCCCCGGTGAGTCCGGCCATTTCTCGGGATTGCCGTGCCGTCCGGGCTTGTCCATCCCGCCCTCGACCCAGTGGATCTTGCGTGTGTCGACGCCGAAGTCGTTCTCGAGCATCCCGCGCGCATAGACCGCCGAGGTCATATGATAATAAGGAACGCCGACCCTTTTGCCCTCGAGGTCCTTGGGCGTGCTGATCCCGGATTTGCGGTTCACCACGAGGAACCCGTGCGGGAAGGCGCGGATCGGGAACACCGGCAGCGCGATGAACGGCGAGGAGCCCCTGCTCACCTGTGCCGTATATTCGGAGATCGACATTTCCGAGACGTCGAACTCCTGGTTTTTGTGCATCCGCTCGAAAATCTCGCGAGGATTATTGATCACCTCGATGTCGAGGTCGACCCCGGCCGGCTTGACGTCCCCGAGCAGCAACGGAACCATCCACTGGTAGAAACCGGTCGCAAACTTCACCCGCAATGACATATCCTCTGCTCCACCCGTTTTGTCGATTTATGAGCGCTCTTTCGGGGCTCGCGCTGCGGAAGGCTGCGCGCGCCCTATGATGATCGATGCGGCGCCTCGCACATTCTCCGAACTCGAACCGGTCACGATTTGCCGTCCGCGAAGGAGCCGCAGCGGGTATCCTCTAGGGCGGATTTGCGCGATTGCCTAGACGGGGCGCGGCGCTCGCCATGCCGAACGACTGGCTTTGGCCTCGCCCGCGCTGTAGCCGGATTGCCATGAATGCACCGCCGGCCGCGTACGACACACGATTGCTCCCGTTCAGCGACAGCGCGGTCGACGAAGCCGCCGGCCTGATCCTTCGGGGCCTGCCGGTCGGGCTGCCGACCGAGACCGTCTATGGGCTGGCTGCGGACGCGACCAACGGCGAGGCCGTTGCCCGCATCTACGCCGCCAAGGGCCGTCCGAGCTTCAATCCTTTGATCGTCCACGTCGCCGATCTCGATGCAGCCGAGCGGATCGCCCTCTTCGAGCCGCTCGCCCGGACGCTTGCCGCCCATTTCTGGCCAGGGCCGCTGACTCTCGTCCTTCCGCTCCGCGACGATGCGCCGATCTCCTCGCTGGTTGTCGCTGGGCTTCCGACCATCGCATTGCGCGTGCCCGCGCACCCGGCGATGCAGGCGCTGCTCGCAGCGACCGGCCGTCCGCTCGCGGCGCCGTCGGCCAATGCGAGCGGCAGGATCAGCCCGACACGCGCCGAGCATGTCCTGGCGAGCCTTGGCGGCCGCATCCCATTGATCCTCGATGCGGGGCCGACGCGCCACGGCATCGAATCGACGATCGTCGGCGTGAGCGATGGCGTTGCGCGCCTGCTGCGTCCCGGGCCGCTGGGCGAAGCGGAGCTTGGCGTCACGCTTTCTGCGCCACCCGTCGGCGCGATCGAGGCGCCGGGGCAGATGCAAAGCCATTATGCGCCGGCCAAGCCGCTCCGAATCGACGCCGCCGCGCCCGGGCCCGGCGAGTGGATGATCGGCTTCGGCGGCGTGCAGGGCGACAGCAATCTCAGCATCTCGGGCGATCTCGTCGAGGCTGCGGCAACCTTGTTCGACCGCCTGTATGAAGCCGAGACCCAGCGCAGCGCCGCAATCGCGGTCGCGCCGGTGCCGCGCGAGGGACTGGGCATTGCGATCAACGACCGGCTTGCGCGGGCCGCGGCGCCAAGGCGCGACGAGCCGGCTGACGAGCCACCCGACTGACAGGATTCATGCGCCGAGTCCAAGCGTCCCCTTCCGCAAGCGGGAGCGGGATCATCCACTGCGCAGCAAGAGCAAGGTCCGCGGCGCGGGCAGCGTGACGCCGCCCCAGCCGCGTGCTTCAGCCCGACGCTTCGGCGGTCTTGAGCCGCTCGGCAAAGCTCTTGCGGAATTTCCTCAGCTTGGGCGCGATCACCGCCATGCAATAGGGATTGCTGTCCCCCTCGCGCTCGAAATAATCCTGGTGATAGCCCTCGGCGACATACCAGACCGACAGCGGCTCGATCGTCGTCACGATCGGCCGCTCCCAATCCGCCTGCGCTCGATCGATGCCGGCGCGCGCCGCCGCCTCCTGCTCGGGCGAATGTGGGAAGATGGCGGTGCGATATTGCGTGCCCATGTCGTTCCCTTGGCGGTTGCGCTGCGTCGGATCATGGGTCGCAAAGAAGATGTCGAGAATTTCGTCATAGCTGATCTGAGCGGGATCGAAAGTCAGCCGGACCGCCTCGGCATGTCCGGTGTCACCGCTGCACACTTGGCGGTAGGTCGGGTTCGGCACCGAGCCGCCGATATAGCCGCTCTCGACCTTGCTCACGCCGATCACGTCCTTGAACACCGCCTCGGTGCACCAGAAGCATCCGCCCGCCAGGGTCGCTTGTTCTTCAGCCATGATCGCCTCGCTGCTTGCCTGTGAGGAAGATAGTCGCCGGGACGACCCGTTTAAACAGCTTTTTGCGAGCTAAATCGCCCCGGTCAGGTGCGCCGGTTGTGCCGCCCTGCCGCGTCTTTCCATATTGCTCAGGAGCTTGGACCGGTTTCGGGCCGCTTCAATCGACCGTCGTGTCGGCGTCGATCATGTCGGAAAGACCAGGGATCGGCACCGCCGCTCGCGGCAGGGTGAAACGAAAGATCGTTCCCCCGCCCGGCCGGTCCTCGGCCCAGATCTTGCCATGATGCGCCTCGACGATGGTGCGGCTGATCGACAGGCCGATGCCCAATCCTCCGGACTTGGTGCTGCGGAACGGCGAGAACAACGCGTCGCGGACCTGGTGCGGAATCCCGCTTCCGGTGTCGGAGACGCACACCTCGACGAGGTCACCCGAGCCGGCGCTGGTTGCGATCACCACTTCGCGCTCTTCCGAATGCTGCATCGCCTGGACCGCGTTGCGGATGAGGTTGATCAGCACCTGCTGGATCTGGATCCGATCGACCTGGACCCAGCGCGCGGCAGGATCGATCAGCACGCGATGGCTGATGCCGTGAAGATGCTCGTCGACGAAGGCGAGCACGCTCGCATCCTGGACCAGTTTCTCGAGATCCTCGGTGCCGACGGCGACGTTGCCGCGCGCGACGAGCTCGCGCAGCCGGCGCACGATCTGCCCGGCGCGCAACGCCCCTTCCTCGGCGTGTTCGAGCGCGTCGCAGACCTGCTGCGCGTTCGGATCGTCGATATGGCTGAGCAAACGCCTGCTGCCGCGCACGTAACTGGTCACGGCGGTCAGCGGCTGGTTGAGCTCGTGCGCGAGCGTCGAGGCCATCGTGCCCATCGCGCTCAGCCGCGAGACGTGGATCAGCTCGGCTTGCGTGCGCCGCAGCTCCGCCTCGGCCCTTCGCCGCTCGGTGAGGTCGACCACCGCGCCGACGGCTCGGATTGCCTTGCCGTCCTCGTTGCGAATGATGAAGCCGCGATCATAGACATAGGCATAGCCGCCGTCGATTTTGCGGAACCGGTACGCGGCCGACCATCGCGAGCGATCGCTCTTCAGCGTCGCGGCGAGGCTGTTGATCACCCGCGTGCGGTCGTCGGGATGGATATTGTCCTCCCACCAATGGATGGTGGAATCGGCGCGGGGCTGGTCGCCGCGATAGACGAACACCGCCTCGCTCCACTCGACCATATCGGTCAACAAATTCCAATCCCAGATCGCATCGTTAGTCGCGCGCGCGGCAAGGCGATAGCGTTCTTCGGCTTGGGCAAGCGCGATCGCCGCGAGCTTCTTCTCGTGGACGTCCTCGGCCAGGCCGTACCAGCGGATGATCGTGCCATTATCGTCACGGCGGGGTGCCGCGCGGGTCGAAAACATGCGGTACGATCCGTCGATCACGCGCATCCGGTATTCGGTATTGTACGCCTTGCCGCGCTCGCGCGCCTCGTTCCACGCGTTGCGGACCCTGTCGACATCATCGGGATGGATGACTTGCGACAGCCATCCGCGCGACGGCCGTCCGAGCTTGAGACCGGTCGCGCGGCGAAATCCGGGGCTGCTCCAGATCACCCGTCCCTCCGGATCGGCGGTCCACACCATCTGCTGGCTGAGCTCGACCGTATAGCGGTAGCGTTCCTCGCTCTCGCGCAGCCGTTCTTCCGCGCCCTTGCGCTCTTCGACCTCTGCGGCCAGCTGTTCGCTCAGTGCCTTGAGCTCCGCGAGCCGTTGCGTGACCTTGGTCGCGAGAAGCTTCTCCGACCGGCGCAGCGTGGATTCGGCTTCCATCCGGTCCTGCGCATATTGCCATGCCTGCCGCTGCAACGAGCGCGATCGAAAGGCAGCGCGGATGGCCGCGCTCAAGCTCACCGGATGGAGCGGTCTCTCGACGATCCTCACGAAATCGAGCGTCTCGACGGCAGCGCTGTCGAAAAGCGTGGCACGATCGGCGAGAAGAATGATCGGGAAGTTGGACCAGGGATCCTGCTTCGCCAGCGCCTTGCTGATCGCCGTTAAATCTCGCGGCGTGAGATTCTCCTCCGCAATCACGGCGATGCCAAGCTCGTTAGATTTGATCCCGGAGATCAGATCGGCCACGCCGATGCGCAGCTGCGTCACGGAATCGTCGGCCACCACGCGCGCGATTTCGGCCGCGTCGTCGTCGCCTGCGACGATCGCGATGGTCCGCGTGTCCGAATAATCTACGAGCTTCCTCCACTCAGTCATGCCGCCCCCGTTGTGAGGATCAGGTTGTGCGATGATCGGTGATCATCGCACAACCTCATTTCAGCTTCCGCGTCCCCACTTTCACGATCCTGCTTCCGCACCGTTCGAATTCGCTTCAGCCTCGAGAGGCTCGACACTGGCCTGAACGGCCAAGGTGAGCGCTTCGGCAAGGCTGGTCACGCCCAGCCTGTCCATCATGTTCGCGCGGTGCATCTCCACCGTGCGCAGGCTGATGCCCAGCCGACGCGCGAGCAGCTTGTTGGGCAAACCGCCCATCAGCCCCTGCAGCACTTCCCGCTCGCGCGTCGTGAGCGCGTTCACCCGCCGCTCGGCCGATTGCCTTCGCTCGGCGGTCTCGCCACGATCCTTGAGCAAGCTGAAGGCGCGTTCGAGACTGCTGAGCAGCACGCCCTCCTCGAACGGCTTCTCGATGAAATCGACCGCACCGAGCTTCATGGCGCGCACCGCGACTGAAACCTCGCCGTGGCCGGTCATCACGATGACGGGCCATTCGACGCGCTTGCGGGCGAGTTCAGCCATCACGTGGAAGCCGTCGACCTGCGGCATCCTTATGTCGAGCAGGATGCAGCCGGGCCTGAGCTCATCCAGCTCCTCGATGAAGTCGAGACCGCTGCCGAATGGACGCGAGCTGAGGTCGGCGGTGCTCAACATGAAGCTCAACGAGCGGCGAACCTCACGGTCGTCGTCAACGATGTAGACGTTCTTTTGAATTGGAGGAGTTCCTCACTGTCTCGGGCTGAGCAATTCGGTGCCCGAGGATCGTTGACACTCTGGAAACAACCGCTCCAACCTGCTTCCGATAAGCCAGCGGTCGAGGCCACACGCCCTCGACGGACCGCTGTGGGATCGATCGCCGACGCTGCTTGCCGACGGGCCAAGGCGCACAAGTGAGCACCGCAGTTCTCGAGGTATAAAAGCGCAGAAGCGGTAAAAGAAGCCGGTTATTACGTTACCGTAAAACCCCGAGGTACCCGCCGCATCACCGCCCCGCCCGCTCTAGCATCAGCCCCGGATCGTCTCGATCGGCGGCAGCTGCTGCTTGATCCCGAGCAGCGCCGCCCACGGGTCCGCCTTGCGTCGCGCGACCAAGGCCGGCACCGTTCTCACCGTGAAGGCGGAAGGGTCGAGCGTCGCCGTCACCTCACCCCATTCCAGAGGCAAAGCGACCGGAGCGCCTTTGCGCGATCGCGTCGAATAAGCGCCCACTGCGGTCGAGGTCGGATCGTTGCGCAGATAGTCGATGAAGATCCGGCCGCTGCGTTCGGCCTTCGAGATGCGGGTCAGATAAAGCTCCGGTGCGGTGCTCGCCATGCTCTCCGAGAGCGCCTTGGCGAATGCCTTGGCGGCGGGCCAATCGGCTGGCTCGATCGGCAGGACGACGTGCAGGCCCTTCCCGCCGGTCGTCTTGACGAAGCTGACGAGGCCGAGCGCGGCAAGACGCTCGCGCACGTCATGGGCGGCGCGCACCACGGCGCTGAAGCTCAGTTCCTCGGCCGGATCGAGATCGAAGATGATCCGATCCGGCCTGTCGGGATGGCCTGTCGTCACCCCCCACGGATGGATTTCGAGCACGCCCATCTGCACCAATGCGATCAGCCCGGAGAGATCGGTGATGTAGAGATAGGGTTCATCGAAGCCCGGCACCTTCACTTCGCTCAGCTGCTCCGGCACTCCTGAGCCGGCGTGACGCTGGTAAAAGCATTTCTTCTCCTGGCCGGTCGGGCAGCGCACCATCGTGATCGGTCGATTGGCGACGTGCGGCAACATATGCTCGGCGACGGCAGCATAATAATCGGCAAGCTCGATCTTGGTGATCCCCTGGTCCGGGTAAAGCACCTTGTCGGGATGGGTGAGCCTCACCCCGGCGACCATGGCTTCATGGCGGGTCTCTTGTTGTTGCGCGCGCTTGCTCATGATGCGCCCTCCAGGCTGGCGGCGAGTTGCGCCGGTCGAGCCTCAGGCTCGAGCTGGTCCATGCGGCATTGCTCGGGCGCCTTGTCCGGGCGCCAGCGCAGAAATTTTGTGCCGTGGCGGAAGCGGTTGCCGGTGACATGATCGTAGCGCACTTCCGCGACCAGCTCGGGCCGCAGCGGCTGCCAGTCGCCCGAGCGGTCGGTGCTCCAGCGGCTCGGGCCACCGGGGGCGTTGCCGGTGAAGCCCGGCGGCTCGCTCAGCGCCTCCAGCCTCTTGGTCAGTGCCGGCCGCGCCTCCGCCGGGATCGACGAGGTGAAGCCGACATGATCGAGCTTGCCCTCGTCATTGTAGAGCCCGAGCAGCAGCGAGCCGACCTCCCGGCTCTTTGCGGCATAGCGGAAACCGCCGACGACGCAGTCTGCGGTGCGCATCTGCTTGACCTTCAGCATGGCTCGCTCGCCGGCCTCGTAAGCGCCGTCGCGCCGCTTGGCGACCACCCCATCGAGCGCTCCTCCCGCCTGATCGAGCCACTGCCGAGCCAGATCCGGATCCTCAGTACAGGGCGAGAGCCTGAAGCCGGGCGCGCCTTCGCGCGCGTAGAACTGCTCGAGCGCGGTACGCCGCTTGGAGAGCGGACGGTCGAGCAGGCTTTCGCCAGCTTCGCCGACGAGGCAGTCGAACAGCATCAGCTCCGCCGGCGTCTCGCGCGACAGCCGGCGGATTCGGCTTTCGGCCGGGTGCAGGCGCATCTGCAGCGCATCGAACGACAGATGATCCCCGATCGGGATGATCAGCTCGCCGTCGAGCACGATCGTGTCCGCTTTCAGCGCGCCGACGGCGGCGACGATCTCGGGGAAATAACGGGCGAGCGGCTTGCCCGATTTCGACTGGAGCTCGATCTCGTCTCCCGCCTTGAAGATCAGGCACCGAAAACCGTCCCATTTCGGCTCATATTGCCATCCCGGATCGGTCGGCAGGGCATCGACCAGCTTCGCCTCCATCGGCGGCAAGCCCGGTTTGACGCTCAATCGATCGAACCCGCTCATCGCGCTCCTGCCTCCCCGATGGACGAAAGACTCCGCTGTTTGCCCTGCGGTTCCATCACTTCGCCCGCCGCGGTCAGCGACGATGCAAAGCGCCTGATCGGTTAACCTTCCTTAATCTTTGTTCCCGATAATGCGACGAAGTGATTCCACGGCGGGACGGAAATACGCGCCGCGCCGCCAGCTGCGTTGAGATCGCAGCAAAAAAGCCTTATTGTTACCGGTCCGGGGAGAATGGGTCTGCTTCTGACGCGTCGACATATGCTCCAGGTGGGAGCCGCAGCAGGACTGGTGGCTGCCGCGCGTCCGGCCGCGGCCGCGACCGTCTTCGCGACCCCAAAGCCTCTCCAGCCTCAGATCAACCCCCAGCTGCTCGAGCGCGCCCGCGCCGCGCTCGCCGCCAAGAGCGCCTTTATCCCGCACAAGGATGTGATCGGTATCAGCGATTTCGCGATGGCCTCGCGCG
This sequence comes from Sphingomonas sp., assembly GCF_036677245.1. Taxonomy (GTDB): domain Bacteria; phylum Pseudomonadota; class Alphaproteobacteria; order Sphingomonadales; family Sphingomonadaceae; genus Allosphingosinicella. The sequence goes on along the minus strand of NZ_JAKFCG010000063.1, from coordinate 14,187 downwards.
ATCCGCGTTTCTATCTGCTCGATGTCGCGAGCGGCATGGTGACCAGCTACCAGGTCGCGCACGGCCGCGGCTCCGACCCCGCCCACTCGGGGTGGCTCGAGCGGTTCTCGAACGTCCCGGGCTCCGAAGCCTCATCGGCGGGCGCTTATGTCACCGGCAGGATCTATTACGGCAAATATGGCCGCTCGCTGCACCTCAGGGGCCTCGATTACTCCAACAGCAATGCCGAGACCCGGGCGATCGTCGTTCACTCGGCCTGGTATGCGGAGCCGGGGGTGGTCGCGCAGCACGGCAAGCTCGGCCGCAGCGAAGGCTGTTTCGCCTTGTCCGAGACCAACCTTCAATATGTGCTCTACCGTCTCGGGCCGGGCCGCCTGCTCTACGCCGACAAGGTCTGATCTCCGCCCGGCGGATTGATCGGCCGACCAGCCCTCGCGCGGGCCGGCGCTCGTTTGTTCCTACTGCGTCCCAGCCGAAGCGATGTCGACTTCGCCGCTGCGGCTGTTGAGCGCCGTCACGACCTTCGCGTCGCGGCCGTAAAGGTCCGGATAGCTCCGGATCCCGCCGCCGTTCTGCAACGCCGCCGCGGTGAAATAAGCGATATAGACCGGCGTGCTGATCGTCGCTTCCGCCTTGACGGTCTTCTTCGCTGCGATCGTGCGGTCGATCGCGGCCTTGTCCCAGGCCGGATTGGCAAGCAGCAGCTGCGCGAAGCCGAGCGCATCCTCGGTGCGGATGCAGCCGTGGCTGAACGCGCGCACCTGCTTCTTGAACAAAGACTTCGACGGCGTATCGTGCAGATAGATGGCATAGTCGTTCGGCATCACGACCTTCATTCGTCCGAGCGCGTTCGACGGCCCCGGCGGCTGCCGATAGCGGACCTTGTCGCCGTTCTTCACCGAGACATAGCCCCTCTTCCCGCGCACCTCGCCGGAGATGCTCTCGGGGACTTCCCACCATGGGTTGAAGATCACGCCGGTGGCGACCGCGCTGAGCTGCGGCGTCGCCGTGCCCGGTTTGCCGACGATCACCTTGTGGCGTGCGACCACCCTCCCGTCTTCGACCAGCGCAGCGGTGTAGGCGGGGACGTTGACGATCACGTAGCGCTTGCCGAGGTCGCGCGGCAGCCACCGCCAGCGGTCGAGATTGGCGCGCACCACGTCGCGCGTCGCCTGGTCCTGCGTCGACGCGAGCACCGCCTTGAGTTCGGCATATTGCGGGTGGGTCGGCAGCAGCGAGATCAAGGTGTCGCGAATGTTGTTGTTCGCGATGGCGCGCTGCATCAGCTCGAATTGGATATTGCTGTTGAGATCGTCGTCGGACGCGAACCAGTCGACGCGCCCGTCCGAGCGGGCATGGCCGAGCGCGAGATCGGCCGAGACACGCAGGAAGATGTCGGTCGCGGTGAACGACAGCGCCGCATCGTCGCGCCCGGCGAGCGCAGCCTCCAGCCGGTCGGCGCTATAATCGAGCGGGTCGAGACCTTCCTCGCCGATGCGCTGGATGTACGCCAGTAGCTCCTCTGCGGCCGGGCGGGTCCAGCGTACTGCCGCCATCTGGGCGTGAAGCGCGCGCAGCGCCTGCTCCTTCTCCTCGACCGGATTGGCGACCACCTCGCCCGCGGCGACCTGCTCTGGCGTCGGCGCCTCGCCATCTTGAAGCTGCGCGCGCGCCGGCGCGCCGATGGCGGCGAGAAGGAATGATGCGGAAACGAGATAGAAATATTTCATGGCCTGTCCTTAACGCAAACTCCTACGCCGAGCTACCTTTCCCCAGCCTGACTGGCGCTCTCGGCCCTTTTTCGGGAGCGCGAGTCGCTTTGTCGCAACAATCTGATCGCAAAGGACATAGTTCACTCGCGCCCAACATGCGGAGCCGAAAAAGCCCAGCATGCGGAGCCGAAACGCAGCGCATCGCGCAGCGTCGCATCCAAACATGGATCAATGCGCCAAGCTGCACGAAGAAAAAGGGCGGCTGAAGCAGCCGCCCTTCTCCACGATCTTGATGTATCGCCAATTCAGGCTGCCGGGATGATCGTCTCGGCCGGCCTGTCGCGATGGACCCAGCCGAAATAAGCGCCGGCGAGGGCGAGCAGCGCGTGCAGCCAGATGTCGTTGCCGAACAGCGGCACCAGGCCGAAGCCGGTGTCGAGCCCCGGCACGAAGCCGGCAATGGTCGCCACCGCATAGCCGATCGCGACGCCGCGCGCGTAAAGGCGCGCTCCGCCCAGGCCATAATAAGCGGCAACGCCCCACACGCCGAACAGCAGGTGCACGAGATTGTGCAGGGCATTGACCGGAAACAGGCCGAACAACAGGCCATAATAAGCATCCACCTGCAGCTGCGGATGTTGAGCATGCGGCATTTGCGTCAGGCCGGGAATGAAGCCGGCGATTCCGACAAGCAGGAATGTGACGCCGAACACCAGAGCGAAGTGACGAGTGGTCATCATGCATCCTCCCCATATCTATGGCTACGCAGCACTTGTTCCCACAGTATATATGAATTAGGTCCGATTAACCAGCAAAGCGTGGCTTGGGCGATCTTCTCGGGCGTGGCCTGTTGAACGGTGCTTGGAATATTGCTTTAGCGGGCAAACAATTGCCGCGCCGCACGCAAGCGCTCGATCCCCGCGGCGAGCGTCTCCTCGCGCTTGGCGAAGCACAGTCGGATGATATGGCGCACCGGCTCCTGGTCGTAGAAGGCGGAGAGCGGAATCGCGGCCACCCCCGCCTCGCGCACCGCGCGTTCGCAGAAATCGAGGTCGTCGGCTGCGATTCCCGATGCGGCAAGATCGACGCACAGGAAATAGGTCGCTTCGGACGGAAGGGTCACGAACCCCGCCTCGTTCAGGCCGGCCGCCAGCCTCTCGCGTGCGGCGGCAAATTGCGTGCGCATGTCGTCGAAATAAGCTTGGCCCTTGCCGAGCCCGTAAGCGACCCCCGATTGCAGATTGGGTGGCGTGGTGAAGGTTATGAACTGATGCGCCCGGGCGATCGCCGCCGACAGCGGCTCGGGCGCGACCATCCAGCCCACCTTCCAGCCGGTCACCGAGAAGATCTTCCCGGCCGAGCCGACCTTGACGGTGCGCTCCGCCATGCCGGGGAGCGACGAGAGCGGCCGATGCCGCCGCCCATCGAACAGCAGATGCTCCCAGACCTCGTCGACCAGCGCGATCACGTCGTGACGCACGCACGCCGCCGCCAGTAGCGCGAGCTCGGCCTCGTCGAAGTGACGGCCGGTCGGGTTGTGGGGATTGTTGAAGATGACCAGCTTGGTACGATCGCTGAAGGAAGCATCGATTAAGGCCTGCGTGACTCGCCAGCCAGGAGGCTCGAGCCGCGCGATCCTGGCGATGCCGCCGCACTGACGCACGATCGGAAGATAGGAATCGTACAGCGGCTCGAACAGCAGCACCTCGTCGCCGGGTTCGATCAGCCCGATGATCGCTGCGGTCAGCGCTTCGGTGCCGCCCGAGGTTACGGTCACCTGGCCGACGTCGAGCTCCAGCCCCTGGTGGACGCGATAATGGTTGCACACCGCCTCGCGCAGCTCCGGGAGGCCGCGCATCGAGGGATATTGGTTCGATGCGCTGATCAGCGCATCGGCGGCGCGCGCGATCACGTCTTCGGGCCAGCCGAAATCGGGAAAGCCCTGGCCGAGGTTCACCGCGTCGTGCTCGCGGGCAAGCCCCGAGACATGCTCGAAGATCGTCACCGGCTGTTCGGCGAACAGGCGATTCATCGTGTGCCTCTCAGCCTTTCGCGGTGTCGCTCGCCAGGCGCGCGATCAGCGCCTCGGCCGCGGCCGGCGCGCGCACCTTCGCGCCTGCGATCACGAAAACGAATGCGTCGCGCGGCTGCACCGGCGCCGGCTCGGGTACGACATAGGCGAGGCCTTCCGGGCTTCCGCCCGACGCCCACTCCCGGGCGATCGCCGCCCACCGGTCGAGCGCCGCCGCGTTATAGCCCGCCGGCTCATCCTCGCGCGATCGCTGCAGGCGTACGTAGGTGAAGTCGGCGGTGACGTCGGCGATCTCCGGATAATCGTCGGAATCGGCGAACACCACCGCGACCTCTGCCTTGCGCGCCATCGCGATGAAGGCGGGATCCTTGAAGCTTTCGTGCCGCGGCTCGATCGCGTGGCGCAGCTTCACGCCGTCCTGGCTTTTCGGGAGCATCTCGAGGAACGCGCCGAAATCGTCGGGATCGAAGCGCTTGGTGCCCATGAATTGCCACAGGATCGGGCCGAGCTTCGCGCCCAATTCGGTCAGGCCCTGCGCGCAAAAGCGGGCGATCGCCTCCTCGCCTTCGGCGAGCACGCGACGGTTGGTGCAAAACCGCGATGCCTTGACCGCGAAGCGAAAGCTGTCGGGCGCACTGTCCGCCCAGCGCTTGAACAGCTCTGGCTTCTGCAGCTTGTAATGGGTCGCATTGATCTCGATCGCGGTCAGCCGGCGGCTCGCATGCTCGAGCTGCTTCGCCTTGGCGAGGCCCGGCGGATAGAAAGTGCCGCGCCACGGATCGAAATCCCAACCGCCGACGCCGACGTGGATCGAGCCCGATCCCGGCTTTGGCTGTGACGCTGCGGACGTGCTCATGGCCACCCTTGCCGGACTCCACCTCTGCTGGACTTTGGCGCCGCTTTCGCCAAAGCGGCTCCGGTCGAGGGATTCTTCCCTCTTGTTATTTGCCGCGCGCTCGATTTGGTAGCGCTTTCGCGCTGGGGGGATCGATGGCCGGACACAAGCAGCAAGGCAATAAGAATTCCTCGTCGCGGGTGCTCACCGCCAGTCTCGTCGGTACCGCCATCGAATTCTACGATTTCTATATCTACGCGACGGCGGCGTCGCTGGTGTTCGGGCCGTTGTTCTTTCCGGCGAGCTCGCCTTCGGCGCAACTGCTCGCCGCTTATGCGAGCTTCGGCCTTGCCTTCCTCGCCCGCCCGCTCGGCGCGAGCCTGTTCGGCCATTTCGGCGACCGCATCGGCCGCAAATCGACGTTGGTCGCCTCGCTGCTGCTGATGGGCGGCTCGACCACCGCGATCGCATTCCTGCCGACCTACGAGACCGCCGGCTGGCTCGCGCCGCTGATGCTGTGCATATTGCGCGTCGGCCAGGGGCTTGGGCTGGGCGGCGAATGGGGCGGCGCGGCCTTGCTCGCGGTCGAAAATGCACCACCGGGCTGGCGCGCCCGGTTCGGCATGTTCCCCCAGCTCGGCGCCCCGGTTGGCTTCATCGCCGCCAACGGCCTGTTCCTGATCCTCGGCCTGACCCTGAGCGCGGAGGAATTCCGCGAATGGGGCTGGCGGATCCCGTTCCTGCTGAGCGCAGTGCTGGTCGGGCTCGGCCTCTGGATCCGGCTCAAGCTCACCGAAACCCCCGCCTTCGAGGCCGCGATCGCCGAAAAGGCACCGCCGCGCATCCCGCTCGTGACCTTGATGCGCCATCATTGGCGCGAGACGCTCGCCGGCACCTTCACCGCGGTCGCCTGCTTCGCGATCTTCTACATCGCGACCGCCTTCGCGCTTGGCTACGGCACGACCACGCTCGGCTATCCGCGCGAGACCTTCCTCAGCGTGCAGCTGGGCGCAATCCTGTTCCTTGCCGTCGGCATCCTCCTCTCGGGCTGGCTGTCGGACCGCACCGACACTCGGCTGATACTGATGGCCGGATGCCTGGGAACGATTCCGACGGGCCTCTTGCTGTCGACCTTCATCGGCAGCGGATCGCTGATCCTGATCTTCTTCTATCTCTCGCTCGCCTTGCTGTTGATGGGCTTCGTCTACGGCCCGCTCGGCGACTGGCTCCCCGGCCTGTTCCCGCCGCAGGTGCGCTACACGGGGGCCTCGGTCGCATTCAACGTGGGCGGTATTCTCGGCGGCGCGTTGGCGCCGATCATCTCGCAATGGCTTGCCGACAACGGCGGCTTGTTCTGGGTCGGTGTCTATCTGAGCGTGGCAGCAGCGGTCAGTTTCGCGGCACTGTGGCTCGCCGGCCGCGGACGGAGCGAGGAATTCTCGATCGAGGCGCGGCCGAAAAGCCTCAATCCCAATTCCGACTTCAGGCTCGATGAGCGGTGATCCGCCGCTTCCCCAGCAGCTTCAACAGCCCGCAGGTCAGTTCGGATCGTCCGCCAGCCTGATCCCGGAGAACATCCAGCGTGCGCCCGGCGGAAAGAAATTGCGGTAGGTGAGCCGCGCGTGGCCGGTCGGTGTCGCCGACGATCCGCCGCGCAGCACCATCTGGTTGATCATGAACTTGCCGTTATATTCGCCAACCGCGCCATCCGACGGCTTGAAGCCGGGGTAGGCGACATAAGGAGAGCTGGTCCATTGCCAGGCGATCCTCTCGACCTGGCGTGGTCCGCTCGCGGCGACCGCCACTTCCCATTCGGCCTCGGTCGGCAGCCGACACCCGGACCACCGCGCGAACGCATCGGCCTCATAATAGCTGACGTGGAGCACCGGCTCGTCGGGGTGGACGGCGGTGCGGCCGCCGAGCGTGAACTGGCTCCAGTAATTATCCTCGCGCCGCCAGTAGAGCGGCGCTTCCCAGCCTTCCTTCTGTGCGGTCGCGAAGCCGTCGGAGAGCCATAATTCCGGCCGGCGGTAACCGCCGTCCTCGATGAAAGCGATATATTCGCCCGCGGTCACCAACGCATTGGCGATGCGATACGGCTCGAGCCATATCCGGTGCCGCGGCCCTTCATTGTCAAACGCGAAGGCCCCCGCCCTGTCGTCGCTAGAGTCATGGCCGATCGCGCACAGCCCGCCGGGATGCTGCCACCAGGCACGCGGCGGCGGCGGCTCGAACGGCGTCGCGGCCGAGGGCGCGAACACCGGATCGAGCGGATTGCAGGATAGCACATGCTTGATGTCCATCAGGATCAGCTCCTGATGCTGCTGCTCATGCTGCAGACCCAGTTCGATCAGGTCGGCGTATTCTGCGCCGCCGATCTCGATCAGCCTCGCCATGGCCGTATCGACGTGCCGCCGATAGGCGCGCACCTCCTCGAGCGATGGGCGCGACAGCAAGCCGCGCTGCTCCCGCGGATGGCGCTCGCCGACGCCGACATAATAAGAGTTGAACAGGACCGCATAGGCCGGATCGAACGGCACATAGCCCTGGAGCCGCGGCGTCAGCAGGAACGTCTCGAAGAACCAGCTGGTGTGCGCCAGATGCCATTTGGTCGGGCTGACGTCCGGCATCGACTGGATCTGGCAATCCTCGGCGGAAAGCGGCGCCGCCAGCGCCTCGCTCCCGCTCCGCACCTCGCGGTAACGCTCGAGCATTGCCGCACCGCGATCGCCGCCGAGGATCCGCGCGAGGATCATGGTTCGAGCTTCCGTCCCTGCGCCTGCCACACATGCAGGCTGAACAAAGCGTCCGCATCGCACCAGGCGGCCATCGGCTCCCACCCCGACGCGCGCGCCAGCAAGCGCGCTTCCTCCGGCCGGTATTTGTAGCTGTTCTCGGTGTGGATCGTCTCCCCCGCCTTCATCGCGAAGCGCCGGCCGGCCACTTCGAAGCTGAGATCCCGGCTCGCCGCGAGGTGCATCTCGATCCGTCCGAGCGCGTCTTGCCAAACGGCGCGATGCTCGAACAATTCGATCGGGACATCGCCGTCAAGCTCGTTGTTGATGCGGTGCAGGAGGTTGAGGTTGAACGCCGCCGTGACTCCGCCGGCATCGTCATAGGCCGTTTCGATCAGCCGCGGGTTCTTGCGCAGGTCGATGCCGATCACCAGCCGCGCATCCTCGCCGAGCGTCGCAGCGAAGCTGCGCAGCAGGTCGATGGCCTGACGGGGCGCGAAATTTCCGATTGTCGAACCGGGGAAGAAACCGAGCAGCGCGTCGGCGGCGATGGCGTCGGGCAGGCGCAACGGCTGCGTGAAGTCGCCGGCGATCGGAAGCACCTTCAGATTGGGATAAGCCTTCGCCAGCCCGGCCGCAGCGTCCGCAAGGAACGGGCCGGATATATCGATCGGGACATAGGTGTTCGCCCGGACGGCCGAGAGCAGCAATGGCGTCTTGGCCGAGGAGCCCGAGCCGAATTCGACTACCGTGCGGCCGGTGCCGGTATAGCGTGCGATGTCCTCACCGTGTGCGCGCAGCAGCGCGGTCTCGGTCCGGGTCGGATAATATTCGGGCAATTGGGTGATCTGCTCGAACAGCTCGGAGCCGCGGCGATCATAGAAGAAGCGCGCCGGGATCACCTTTTGCGGCTGCGCGAGTCCGGTGAGCACGGCCTGCTCGAAATCGCCGACCAATACGTCGATAAGCTGCGGCAACTAGGCTTCCTCCCCCGCGAGCCGTGCTCGGCAGCTCCATTTGATGCAACTTTGGGTGTTTCGCAAGCCAGGTTGCGGCCCGCTCCATGGACTCCTTGCGGACGCCTGCATATGCGCAGGTCGTGCATTGGAACGATCTGCAGATCTTTCTGGCTGTCGCGCGCTTCGGGCAGCTCGCGCGTGCGGCGGCCGCGCTCGGCGTCGACGCGACCACTGTCGGGCGCCGCCTCCGCCGGCTCGAGCAAGCGCTGGAGCAGACGTTGTTCGAGCAGACCCGGGCCGGCCAGACCCTGACCGAGGCCGGCGAGCGCCTGCTCCTCAAGGTCGAGGCGATGGAGCAGGCGGCGAGCGAGATTGACAATCGCTCGGCGGATGGCCAGGGGCTGAGCGGGTTGCTGCGGATCAGCGTCTCCGAAGGCTTCGGGACATGGTTCGTCGCGCAGCATCTCAGCGCGTTTACCGAGGCCCATCCGCGCCTGTCGGTCGATCTCGTCGCGAACAGCGGCTTCCTCAGCCCTTCGCGCCGCGAAACCGACGTCGCCGTGCTGCTGGCACGGCCGCGCAAGGGACCGCTCGTCAGCCGAAAATTGTCCGATTATTGCCTTCGTCTCTACGCATCGCGTGCCTATCTCGACCGCCACGGCGGAACGATCGAGGATGCCGCCGAGCTGCACGCCCATCCTCTGATCGGCTATATTCCGGATTTCATCTATGCTCCGGAACTGCGCTACATGGACGATGTCGCGCCCGGCCTTGCGCTGACGATCCGCAGCTCGAGCATCAACGCCCAATATCGGCTCACCGCGGCCGGGGCCGGCATCTCGGTCCTGCCCTGCTTCATCGGCGATGAGGATCCGCAGCTTGTGCGGATCGTGCCGGAGGTGCGGATCACCCGCTCCTTCTGGCTGGTGACGCATGAGGATACGCGCCGGCTCGGGCGGATCGTGGCTTTTTCCGACTGGATGACGGAGCTGGTTCAGCGGCACCGTGATCGGCTGCTCGGGCGGCCTTGATCGAATGCGCCGCCTTTGCTCCGTGGCGGGTGCCGTCGGCACTTGCAACGCGCCACTTTGCCTGCGAACGGGCGCTGCGGCGACGAACACAGGGCCGCTGATGGTGGTTTGGAGGCAGCGAGATGCAGCAATATGACGTCCTGATCGTCGGCGCAGGCCACGGCGGCGCGCAGGCAGCCATCGCGCTCCGGCAGCAGAAGTTCGAAGGAAGCATCGCGATCGTCGGCGACGAGCCGGAGCTGCCCTACGAGCGTCCGCCTTTGTCCAAGGATTATCTTGCCGGCGCCAAGGAATTCGAACGGCTGCTGATCCGGCCCGCCGCTTATTGGGAGGAACGTCAGGTCGCGATGCTGCGCGGCCGCGTGACCTTGGTCGATGCGGAGGCGCATCGGGTGACACTCGCGGACGGGCAGATGCTCGGCTACGGCGCATTGATCTGGGCGGCGGGCGGAAGTGCGCGGCGGCTCGGCTGCGCCGGCGGCGATTTCGCGCGGGTCCATACCATCCGCTGCCGCGCCGACGTCGAGAAGATGAAGGCCGAGCTTTCCCAGGTCGAGCGGACGGTGGTGATCGGGGGCGGCTATATCGGTCTCGAGGCCGCCGCGGTGCTGTCGAAGCTCGGCAAAAAGGTCGTGCTGCTCGAGGCGCTCGACCGCGTGCTGGCGAGAGTCGCCGGCGAGCCGCTGTCGCGCTTCTACGAAGCCGAGCATCGCGCCCACGGCGTCGACCTCAGGACCGGGGTCGTGGTCGACGCTATCCTCGGCGAGAACGGCACGGCCAATGGCGTGCGGCTTGACGACGGGACGATCATTCCTGCCGACATGGTGATCGTCGGCATCGGCATAATGCCCGATGTCGAACCGCTCGCCGCCGCCGGCGCGCGGGTCTCGAACGGAGTCGAGGTCGACGAATATTGCCGGACCAGCCTCGCCGACATCTACGCGGTCGGCGATTGCGCCGCGCACCACAATCGCTTCGCGCGCGGCGCGCTGCTGCGCCTCGAATCGGTCCAGAACGCCAACGACCAAGCCACCACTGCGGCCAAGGCGATTGTCGGCGAGCCCGTGCCTTACGACGCCGTGCCATGGTTCTGGTCCGACCAATATGACCTCAAGCTCCAGACCGTCGGCCTGTCGCTCGGCTATGACGATGTCGTGGTACGCGGCGATCCCGCGGCGCGCAGCTTCTCGGTCGTCTATCTGCGCGAGGGTCAGGTGATTGCGCTCGACTGCGTCAACGTGCCGCGCGACTATGTCCAGGGCCGCAAGCTGGTCGCCGAAGGCCTCAGCCCCGACCCAAGCCTGCTCGCCGACGCTGCCACCCCGCTCAAGCAGTTGTACGCCGCCGGCTAGACCTTGCTGCGCCCCCAAAGGAGCGGCAGACTGGAAGCGATGTGCTTTCGGCTTTCACCATAAGGGAAAGCGCGGCAGGTCATTACCGGACACCAGCACCCAACCAGCGAGGCCGCGATGATCCTTGAAATCGCCCAGATCGAAATAAAGCCAGGCACGGAAGAGGATTTCGAAGCCGGAGTGAGCACCGCCGAGCCCTTGTTCCGCGCCGCACGCGGCTGCCGCAGCTTCTCGCTGCATCGCTCGATCGAACATCCCGAGCGCTATCGCCTGATCGTCGGCTGGGACAGCGTCGACGATCATATGATCTGCTTCCGCGAATCTCCTGCCTTCCAGGAGTGGCGCTCGCTGGTTGCAGATTGTTTCGCCGCGCCGGCGCAGGTCGAGCATGTCCAAAAAGTGGTCGACGGCTTCTGAGCCCGAGCAGCTGATCGGGGCTCGGTGCTGTTATTTGCCGCCACCGTGGCGTGCCATTGAAATCGGTCCGAAATGGCGTAGACAGTAGAGCCTCTCGAGGGTGGCTGTTGTAGAAAGATTTTGCGGATGTCACTGGCTCCACTTCGCACCTACGCGGATACGCCGCGTATCGCCGAATTCATCGACGCCGCTTCGCGCCTGATCGCGCAGCAGGGCTACGACCGGACCTCGGTCCGCGACATCGCCCAGGCGATCAACCTCACCTCCGGCACGATGTTCTATCACTTCAAGACCAAGGACGACCTCCTCGAGGCGGTGATCAGCAAGGGGATCAACGACGGCATCACGCAGATGAACGAGGCGTTGAGCCGGGCCGGCCCTGGGTCGCTGGCCCGCTTCCTTGCGCTCGTCACCGCCCATATCGGCGTCGTCCACGGCGAGCTGCGCCACGTTCACCGGGTGTGGATCCGCGAATGGGATCGGCTCGGTGCCGAAGCACGGCTTCGTCTGCGCCCGCCGGCGGAGCAATATCGCGCGTTGCTCGACAATCTCCTGCTCTCGCTGACCGAGGACGGCCATCTCCAGACCGATCCGGCGACGGCGCGGCATCTGCTGCTGCCGGCGCTCAACTGGACCACCGCCTGGGCAGACCTGCCCGACGAACGCTCGCGTGCCTTACTGGGCGAGCAGATCTGCGCGGCGATCCTCAACAAGCCCGTCGAAACATTTCGTGCGCTCCTGCGTAAGGAAAGCGAAGCCTCCTGACCGGCCTGCTTGTTGGCCACGCCTTGACTGATCGCTTGATCAATTATAACGGCTTCTGACACCCGCCGAAGGACGCAAGGGAGACGGATATGTCGTTCCACGGAAAGACCGCCAGTTCGAGCGAGGCTCGCCCGGACTATGCCGCGTTGATCCAGGAGGACCGTATCCATGGATCGCTCTACACCAGCGAGGCCATCTTCAAGGACGAGATGCAGCGCATCTTCCGCGAGGGCTGGGTCTACGTGGCCCACGAGTCGGAAATCCCCAAGCGCGGCGATTTCGTTCGCCGCCGCATCGCTGGCGATCCGGTCGTCGTCATTCGCGCCGAGGACGAGCAGATCAACGTGTTCGTCAACCGCTGCGCCCATCGCGGCAATCTGCTGTGCGCGGAGGACAGGGGCTCGGCACGGGCGATCGTCTGCAAATATCACGGCTGGGCCTATGATCTTCAGGGCAAGCTGGTCGACGTTCCCTACCCGGCAGGTCTCACCGGCGACCGCAAGGCGCTCGGCCTCACCAGGCTGCCGCGCGTCGACAATTATCGCGGCTTCTATTTCGCCAGCTTCAACGACAATGTCATTCCGCTGATGGAGCATCTCGGCAAGTCGGCGGCGCTGATCGACCGCGCCTGCGAGATGTCGCCGACCGGCAAGCTCAAGCTCGACGGCGGCTGGGTCCAGCATCGCTTCAAGTCGAACTGGAAGATGCTCCCGGAGAATGATGTCGACGGCTATCACGTCAATTTCGTCCACCCCTCGTTCGCGCAGGCGATCCGCTCCAACTATGACGCCGCCGCGTTCAAGAATGACGAGGAGGATCTGGTCTCCGAAGCGCGCTACTGGGGCATGGGCCATACCGAGATCGATTTCAGCAAAGCCTATACGACCGTGCTCGAATGGTTCGGCTGCGACGAGACCCGCTATCCCGAATATGTCGCCAACATGGTCAAAACCTATGGCGCGGAGCTCGGACGCAAGAAGCTGACGATGGGCCCGCCGCACGCCTGCATCTTCCCGAACCTGTTCCTCGCCGAGGGCAATATCGGCATGTTCGAGCCGGTCAGCCCCACCGAATGCATCCACTGGCACACGCCGTTGCTGCTCGAAGGCGTCGAGAAGGGCGTCAACGACCGCCTGAAGCGCCAATCCGAAGGCGCGCTTGGCCCGGCGGCGTTCCTGCTCGCCGATGATGCGGTGATCGCCGAGCGCACCCAGGAAGCGCTAGGCCAGTCGGGCGGCTGGCTCGACCTCAGCCGCGGCATCGATCGCGAGCATGAGGAAGACGGTATCATGGTCGGCCACCTCACCGACGAGCTCACCAATCGCGGTTTCTGGCATCACTATCGCGATGTCATGACCGGAGGTCCCCAGCCCGCGCGCCTCGTCAAGGCAGCCTGAATTTAGCGAGAGCCCGTGTGAAGCGGGCCTGTTTGGCCGCTTATGGTGGCCCGATTGCCGACCGTGTTGGGGGGAATTAATGAACGTTTCGGTTGAAGAGCGTCTGGAGATCGAGGAATTCCTGGCGCTCGAGGCCCGGCTGGCCGATGAATCGCGTTACAGCGAGTGGGAAGCGCTGGTCGACGACGACATGATCTACTGGGTGCCGACCGCCGAAGGCGCCGTCCTGCCGCCGGGCGACAAGATCTCGATCATCTTCGATAACCGCTCGCGGGTCGCCACCCGGATGCGCCAGCTGAATACCGGCAAGCGCCATTCGCAGGTGCCGGCGTCGCCGATGGTCCGCACGCAGACCAACTTTCAGATCGAAGCCACCGGCGCGGACACCTACACGATATTCTGCACCCAGATCCTTTATGAATATCGCATCCAGTCGACCCGCGAGACGGTCACCTGGCCGGCGCGGGTCGAATATCGGCTGCGTCGCCATGCCGACGGGCTGAAGATCTCCTTCAAGGGCGTCTATCTGGTGTCCGCCTCGGACGCGCTCCCGGGCCTCCCTTTCATCATCTGAGCACTATATGGCCGGCCGTCCCATCGCAGCGATCACCGGCCTTGGCTTCAGCGCCCTCTCGCGCAAACCGGGGCCGAGCGTGCGCCGCCTCGCTTGCGATGCCGTACGCGACGCCGCCGCCGACGCCGGCCTGGCCTTGTCGTCGATCGACGGGCTCTTGCTGAACCGCAGCCCGATCGAGCCGTTCGAGACCTTGCCGCTCAACGTCCAGCGCGATCTCGGCATGCGCGACTTGCGGCTGCTCGCCTCGATCGAGGGTGAGGGCAGCTCGGCGGTCCAGATGATCCAATATGCGGCGCTCGCGGTGCAGTCGGGCATGGTCGAGCGTGTCGCCTGCGTGTTCGCCGATGCGCCGATCGCGCCCAACGTCAACGCCGG
>NZ_JAKFCG010000062.1:0-31793 GCF_036677245.1 Sphingomonas sp. | reverse complement strand
TCGACGGAAAGCTCGCGCACGCGGCCGACCAGGGCCCGATCGAAATCGGCGAGGTCGATGCCGCCGCGCCCGAGCATGCGCTGGCGCGGCTCGCCGGCCGCTCGGGCTGGCGCCTGCGCCTCGGCAGGGATCACGCACCGGCGGGGCTGGTTCAGATCGTCCATGCCTCGACCGGCTCCGCCGATCACCTCGCCGCCGAGATCATGCTCGACGCGGACGCTCAGGCTTCGGTGGTCGAAACCTATATCGGCACCGGCTGGACCAACCGCCTCGCCCGTACCCGTCTCGGCAAGGGGGCGCGGCTGATGCTCAACCGCCGCCTGCTCGGCAGCAGCGGTTTCGTCAGCATCGCCGATTGCGCCGAAGTCGGCGAGGGCGCGAGCCTGGCGCTGATCACCTTGAGCGCCGGCGGCCGGGACACGCGGCTCGACGGCGAATTGCTGCTCGCCGGGCATGAGGCATTCGCCGAAGCTGGCGGCACTTTGCTCGCCAACGGCACCCAGCGCCACGACGCCAATCTCGTCATCCGCCACGACGCGGTCGGCGCGACCAGCCGCCAGGTCTGGCGCTCGGTCGCCGACGATCGCGCGGCCTGCTCGGTCGCGGCGCGGGTCGAGGTCGCGCGCAACGCGCAGAAGAGCGACGGCGAGCAATCGCTCAAGGGCCTGCTGCTCGCGCGCACCGCGACGATCAACGCCAAGCCCGAGCTCGAGATCTTCGCCGACGACGTCAAATGCGCGCACGGCGCGACGGTCGGCGAGCTCGACCGCAATGCGCTCTTCTACCTCGCCAGCCGCGGACTGCCGCTGCCCGAGGCGAAGGCGCTGCTCACCCAGGCGTTCGTCGCCGACGCGATCGAGCGGATCGGCGAGGAACAGGTGCGCGACGCCTTCCGCGAGGATGCGCTTGTCTGGCTGAGGGGGAGGGCATGAGCACCCTTCTGTCCACCCGCCCGCTCGACACCGTCGCCGATTTCCCCGCGATCCCGGCGGGCTGGGCCTATCTCGACACCGCCGCCACCGCGCAGAAGCCGCAGCCGGTGATCGATGCGATCACCCGCGCCTATGCGCAGGATTATGCGACCGTCCATCGCGGGGTCTATCAACGCTCGGCGTCGATGACCTATGCGTTCGAGGCGGCGCGCGAGCGGGTCGCGCGCTTCATCGGCGCGGGCGCGGCCGACGAGATCGTGTTCGTGCGCGGCGCCACCGAGGCGATCAATCTGGTGGCGCAAAGCTGGGGCCGCACCCAGCTCAAGTCCGGCGACCGGATCATGCTGTCGATGCTCGAGCATCATTCGAACATCGTTCCCTGGCAGATCCTGCAAAGGGACGTCGATGTCGCCATCGACGTCGCGCCGCTGACGGCGGACGGCCAGATCGATCTCGACGCAATGGCGGCGATGCTGACGCCGCGGCACAAATTGGTCGCGCTCGCGCATGTCTCGAACGTGCTCGGCTCGATGCTCGACGTCGAGCGCGCCGCGGCGCTCGCGCACGGCGTCGGCGCGGCCCTGCTGGTCGACGGCTGCCAGGCGGTGCCGCGCATGCCGGTCGACGTCCAGGCGCTCGGCTGCGACTTCTACGTCTTCTCGGCGCACAAGCTCTACGGCCCGACCGGGTTCGGCGTGCTGTGGGGCAAGGCCGAGCATCTCGAGCTGATGCCGCCGGTGCAGGGCGGCGGCGCGATGATCGACAAGGTCTCGTTCGCCGGCACGACCTTCGCGGCGCCGCCGGCGCGGTTCGAGGCGGGGACGCCGCACATCGTCGGCGCGCTCGGGCTGCATGCGGCGATCGACTATGTCGACGCGATCGGCCTCGACGCGATCCATGCGCACGAAGCGGCGCTGGTCGCCGAGACCCGTTCCGCGCTCGGCGCGCTCAACAGCATCAGGCTGTTCGGCCCCGAGAACAGCGCCGGCATCGTCAGCTTCGCGGTCGAAGGGGTGCATCCGCACGACGTCGGCACCATATTGGACGAGAGCCGGGTCGCGATCCGCGCCGGCCATCATTGCGCGCAGCCCTTGATGGAGCATCTCGGTGTCGAAGCGACCGCGCGCGCGAGCTTCGGGGTTTACAATGGCAAGCAGGATGTCGAGGCATTGGTCCGCGGCATGGAACGGGTGGCGAGAATATTCGGATGAACGAAGAACGAAAGATCGAGACCGAAGAGGTCGAAGAGGCTTCCAAGCCGCCCAAGGCGCGTGTCGAAGTCGAGCGCGGGGAGATCGAGCCCGCGGCAACCGACTTTGAGCGGAAGCGCGATTATCTTGCCGGCTTCCTCGCGCAGCAGGCGGCCGAGGACGCGCCGGCGGCGCCGGGCGGCGATCTCTACGAGGGGGTGATTTCCGCGCTCAAGGAGATCTACGACCCTGAGATCCCGGTCAACATCTACGACCTCGGCCTGATCTACAATGTCGAGGTGTCGCCCGAGGGCCATGCCACGGTGAAGATGACCCTGACGACGCCGCACTGCCCGGTCGCCGAATCGATGCCGGGCGAGGTCGAGCTGAGGGTCGGTTCGGTCCCCGGCGTCGGCACGGCGACCGTCGATCTCGTCTGGGATCCGCCGTGGGACCCGCAGAAGATGTCGGACGAGGCGAAGCTCGAACTCGGAATGCTTTAACCGGCCGTCGCTCGGCCAAGGAAGGAAGATCGAAAGTGGCGACCAAGACACGCGAGCGTCCTGCAGCCCTCATCCTCACGCCGGCCGCCGAGGCGCGGATCGCGGAGCTGATGGCCAAGGCACCCGAGGGCACGATCGGCGTCAAATTGTCGACGCCGCGCCGCGGCTGCTCGGGGCTGGCTTATTCGGTCGATTATGTCAGCGAGGAAGCGCCGTTCGACGAGAAAATCGTGACTCCGGGCGGCACCTTCTACGTCGACGGCGCCTCGGTGCTCTATCTGATCGGCTCGAAGATGGACTGGACCGAGGATGATTTCGCCGCCGGCTTCACCTTCGAGAACCCCAACGCCAAGGGCCAGTGCGGCTGCGGCGAGAGCTTCACGGTTTAAGAAATAAGGCCCCTCCACCAGCTTTCAGCTGGTCCCCCTCCCCTGCAAAAGCAGGGGAGGAATGTTCTTCCGCCAGATTTCCCGGGCCAGGAATGTTCCTCCCCCAGATTTATGGGGGAGGGGGACCGCGCAGCGGTGGAGGGGCTTCTTCTCTTCCCGCTAAAATCCCAGGTTCAGCCGCACCGCCGCGCCGAGATCGTCGCCGGCGCTTTCGATATGGCCGGGCTGGCGGCGGAAATAGGCGTTGGCGCCGAGGCTGCCGCCGGGCAGGCTGATGCCATAAGCGATTTCGGCATCGATCTCGCGCCCTGACGGCGCAAGGCTCAGCAGCCGCTGCTCGAAGCCGGCCTGGCCGGTCGCATAATCATAGGATGTCGGCAGGTTCATCGCGAAGCCGCCGGAGCGGATGCGCAGCGGCTGCATCAGCCGAAGCGCCAGCCAGTCGCCGCCGCAAAAGGCGTTGCGCTTGGCAATGTCGAACGCGAACGCGCTGCTGCTCAGCCGGCCATGGTCGACCATCGCGCCGGTTCCGGCCATGTGCGTCCAGCCCCGCCGGTAGCTTCCGAACGCGCTCCAGCCGCGGCCGAGATCGAATGCCGCGCTGCCGTCGAGGAAGTTGCTGGTCGCGCCGCCGCTGGTGAAGCCCGAATTGAAGCGCGCGCCGAGGATGGTTGCCTGTTCGCTCAGCCGCGAAGCGCCGAGCATCAACGTCGCTCGCCCGAGCTTGCGGTCCAGGGTCAACGCATTCGCCTCGTAGCGCGGCGCTTCGGCGCCGAAGCGCACATCATGCTGATAGACCTTGCCGCGCTCGCCGGTGAGCGTCACGCCGAGGCCAGCGATGCGGTGGCGCGCGCCGACGCTGCGGCTGTCATTGCTGTCGAAGCCCGTGCGGTCGGCGGGATCGCGCGCGACGAGAAAGGCATTCTGGCCAGCCCCGGCGAGCCGCCGCTGCAAGGTCCGCCCGCTTTCGGAGAAGCCAAGCGCGACCGCCGTGTCGGGCGCGATCCGGCTGATTGCGAGTGCGGCGACCGTCCGAGCGGCGCGGCTGTCGTGATAGCTGAGGCCGGTCTGCGCCAGGCCGACCACCGGCTGGTTGTGGAGATTGCGGTCGATCGTGACCGACACGGCGGTCGTGCCCGAGGCCGCGGCCGCGCTGCGCAGATGTCCGCCGAGCGAGCGCGCGAGCGGCTGCTCCTGCGCGGCCACGGCGAGCGTCTTGGCAAGGTCGAGCGCATAAGCGCGCGAATAGCCGTCGAGGATGATCGCGCCGACCGACTGGGCGGTGGTGTCGCCCATCGGGCCCGAGGTGGTGCCGTTGTCGCTGACCGACACCGGGATCGCGCTTCCGGCGAGCGCCGTCGTGCCCTTGGGAGCGAACGCGCGCTGGATGTTGAGGATGCCGTTGCCGAACACCGCATCATCGCCCGCCGCGCCGGCATCGTCGGCCGAGCTGAGCAGCAATTCGACGATCTGGGCGCCGCTGAGGTTCGGGAAGGCGCTGGCAAGCAGGGCTGCGGCGCCGCTGATCACCGGCGCGGAGAAGGAGGTGCCCGAATAAAGCGCCTCGCGGCCGAGATTGTCGAATGTCCGAACCCGCTCGCCGAGCGCGGTCAGATAATATTGCGTCGCGGTGCCGGCATTGTTCGAGAAGCTGGCAAGCTGGCGGTTCGCATCCATCGCGCCGGCGATGACGACGTGGCCGCTGCCCTGGGCGGCGAGCTGGCGCGCGAACTCGTCCGGGCTGGCGGCGCCGTCGTTGCCGGCGGAGACCACGACCACCATTCCCGCCGCCGCGGCGCGTCTGATCGCATCGGTCACGACCGGTGACGCGCCCTCGCCGCCGAGCGAGATGTTGACCACGCGTGCGCCATTGGTGCGCGCGACGTCGACCGCCGCGGCGATGTCCACATCGCCGTGGTTGCAGCCATCGGCGTCGCAATCGGTCGGATCGGCGGTGTTGAGCGACAGGATCGTCGCGTCGAACGCGACGCCGAGGATTTTTTCGCCGTTGCGCGCAGCCGCGGCGACACCAGCGACGGCGGTGCCATGGCCTTCATTGTCGACCACGCCGCGCGCCGCCGCGATATCGCGGCTGGCCGGATCGATGCGGCCGGCGAATTCGGCGAGCGCCGCGTTGATCCCGCTGTCGACGAGCGCGATCTTGACGCCGCGGCCGGTGCCGCCCGCATCATAGGCGGCGAGCGCGTTGTGCGTGTTGGCCCCATTGGAGCGCTGATATTCGGCGTCGTTGAAGCCCGAGGTCGTCACCGTGGGTGGCGGCGGCGGAGGAGGAGGCGGGGGTGGCGGCGGTGCCGGTGCCGGCGCTGGCGCAGGGGCCGGTGCAGGGGCCGGGATCGGCTGGGGCGCGCTCCCGCCGCCGCCCCCGCCGCAGCCGCCAAGCGCCAGCGCGAGCACGCACGCCGAGACGGAGAGACTGGTCCTGATCGGCTCGCCCTTCATTTAAGACCCCACTTAAATTAGGAATATCAGATACTTGTGCACATGAAAACCTTTCGCTTTGCTGAAGATCGGGCTGCGGGCTAGACGGTCCCCCGTGCGGCCGCCCTTTGACCATATCGACTGTTGGATCTTCGATCTCGACAACAGCCTCTATCCCGCCTCGGCCAATCTGTTCGAGCTGATCGACGAGCGGATGGGGCGCTTCATCCAGCGGCTGCTCAACTGCGATCCGGTCGAGGCGCGCCGTGTGCAAAAGTCCTATTTTCACGAGCATGGCACGACATTGGCGGGGCTGATGGCCGCGAACGGTGTCGAACCGCGCGAATTCCTCGATTACGTCCACGATATCGATCTCGCGCGCATCTCGGCGGATCCGGTCGTGGTTAACGCGTTGCAACATTTGCCGGGGCGCAGGTTCGTCTTCACCAACGGCGATGCCGCTTATGCCGGGCGGGTGCTCGACAAGCTCGGGCTGGCCGATTTGTTCGACGGAATCCACGACATCCACGCGATGGACTATCTGCCCAAGCCCGATCCGCGCGCCTATGCGGCGATGTGCGACCGCTTTGCGATCGATCCGCGCCGCGCCTTGTTCGCCGAGGACATGGCGCGCAACCTCGAACCCGCGAAGGCGCTCGGCATGACCACCGTCTGGATCGACAATGGCTCGGAACGTGGCGACCACGGCGCCGATCCGGCCTTTATCGATCATCATATCGAGGATATCGGGGCGTGGCTGACCGAGATCATCGGTCTGGAGGCCTCGCGGCCGGTTTCACGACAGGAAGAGATAGAATGAGCGAAGCGCTGCAAGCGACGATCGAACAGGCGTGGGAGGCACGCGACGAGATTGGCCGGTCGCACGGCAATGGCGCGGCCGAGGATCGCGTGCGCGAGGCGGTCGAGGCCGCGCTGGCGGCGCTCGACTCCGGCGAGGCGAGGGTCGCCGAGAAACGGGCCGACGGCTGGCACGTCAATCAATGGCTCAAGAAAGCGGTGCTGCTGAGCTTCCGCCTGACGCCGATGGAGCTGATCGACGGCGGCCCCGGCGGCGCGCCCTGGTGGGACAAGGTTCCCTCCAAGTTCCTCGGCTGGGACGCGGCCCGCTTCGGCGAGGCTGGCTTTCGCGCGGTGCCCGGCTCGATCGTCCGGCGCGGCGCCTTCATCGGCAAGGGCGCGGTGCTGATGCCCAGCTTCGTCAACATCGGCGCCTATGTCGACGAGGGGACGATGGTCGACACCTGGGCGACGGTCGGAAGCTGCGCGCAGATCGGCAAGAACGTCCATATCTCGGGCGGCGCCGGGATCGGCGGCGTGCTCGAGCCGCTCCAGGCCGGGCCGGTGATCATCGAGGACGGCGCGTTCATCGGTGCCCGCTCGGAGGTCGCCGAAGGCGTGGTGATCGAGGAGGGCGCGGTGCTGTCGATGGGCGTGTTCATCGGCGCCTCGACCAAGATCGTCGACCGCGCCAGCGGCGAGATCTTCGTCGGCAGGGTCCCGGCTTATTCGGTCGTCGTGCCCGGCACCTTGCCGCCGAGCGAAGGCAGCGGCCCGTCGCTGTCCTGCGCGGTGATCGTCAAGCGGGTCGATGCGCGCACGCGCTCCAAGACGAGCATCAACGAACTGCTTCGCGACTGAGGCGGCGGCGTCCATAGAGCAGGCTTCGATTAGAAATCGCAGCCTGCTCTATAATCGTTTGTGGCCGCATTGCTGTTTGCGAAAAGCCGGTACCCACCTTTTCGCGCAATGCTTTTAGCGCGCGCGCTCGGCCTCGGCGATCAGCGCTGCGGCGCTGGGGCCGTTCCATTCCTCCACCCCCATCATCCGCCACACTTCGCGGCCGCGAGCGTCGTAGAGGATGGTGGTCGGCAAGGTGCCGATCTCGAGCGCGGGCATCAGCGCCAGCTCGGGATCGAGGAACGCCTCGAGATTCGCGAAGCCGTATTTCCGGAAGAATGCGTCGACCTTGGCGCGACCGTCCATGTCTTCGCTGACAGTCACCACGGCGATCCGGTCGCCGACCCGGCCGGCGAGCGCGTCCAAGGTCGGCATT
Source organism: Sphingomonas sp. (assembly GCF_036677245.1). Classification (GTDB taxonomy): domain Bacteria; phylum Pseudomonadota; class Alphaproteobacteria; order Sphingomonadales; family Sphingomonadaceae; genus Allosphingosinicella. The sequence continues at coordinate 24,266 of NZ_JAKFCG010000062.1, read as the reverse complement.
TCGGCGACGCAGGGTGCGCACCAGGTCGCCCACAGGTTGAGCAGCACCGGCCTGCCCGCGAAATCGGCGATCGTGACCGAGGTGCCGTCGCCATCCTCGAACGCGATCCTGGGCGCCGGCGAGCCGGCATGCGACCGGTCGAGCCGTCCGGCTCCGGTGCCCGGATCGGCGGGCGCCGCGGGCACGTCCCGGCTTTGCTCGGGCGCCGGCGGCCGGCTCGTGTCGCATCCCGCGAGCGAGGGGGCGAGCAACGCCGCGAGCAAGAGGAAGATGGCCGGCCGCACGGAAACTCCTGCTGAACACGCGCCTGCTGAACATGTGGCGCGCTAGTTGTGCTTTCGGGCGTTACCGGCCGTGTTGGGCTTCGACAAGCGAGGCAACGTTGTCCCGCTTCGGGCGATCGACTAAGCAGCCGACGAAGCAGCGTCCACAGAAACGGGCGCGGGCACGAAGGACGGACGACCATGCGACTCTTTGCCGTTGCGGCTGCGCTGCTCCTTCTCTCGTCCTGCGGCGGGCGCCAGAAGCTGCGGCCGGCCGAAGGCCAGAGCCTGCCGGTGGCGCCGGCGATGGCGACGCATCAGCCGACGGCTGCGGAACTTCTCGAGCCGCCGCCGATTGCACGGCCAGAACGGGTCAACGAGCTCCTGCGCCGGTCGGAGGAGCGCGAGGACGATCGTTTCGACCTCCCGCCCCCCGGCTGACCGGCCGGACGGGCGCCCTCCCTGCATTTGACGCATCTTGGAGATAGAATGAAACCGGTACGCAAGGCGGTCTTTCCTGTCGCGGGTCTCGGCACCCGCTTCCTTCCGGCGACGAAGTCGATCCCGAAGGAGATGCTCACCATCGTCGACAAGCCGCTGATCCAATATGCGGTCGAGGAAGCGCGCGAGGCCGGCGTCGAGCAGATGATCTTCGTCACCGGCCGCGGCAAGGACGCGCTCGAGGACCATTTCGACATCGCCTACGAACTGGAGGCGGTGATGCGCGGCCGCGGCAAATCGCTCGAGGCGCTCGATTCGACCCGCTCGATCCCGGGCTCGATCGTGTCGGTGCGGCAGCAGGAGCCGCTCGGGCTCGGCCACGCCGTCTGGTGCGCGCGCGAGATCGTGGGCGACGAGCCGTTCGCGGTGCTCCTTCCCGACGATCTGATGTGGGGCAAGCCGGGCTGCCTCAGGCAGATGGTCGATGCCTATGAAAGGGTCGGCGGCAACATCATCTGCGCGCAGCAGGTGGCGCGCGAGAAGACGTCGAGCTACGGCATCATCACCCCCGGCCGCAGCGACGGCGCGTTGACCGAGGTCAAGGGGCTGGTCGAGAAGCCGAAGCCGGAGGAAGCGCCGTCGACGCTCGGCGTGGTCGGCCGCTATATCCTCCAGCCCGAGGTGATGCGCGTGCTCGACCGCCAGGAATCGGGCGCGGGCGGCGAGATCCAGCTGACCGACGCGATGGCGGCCTTGATCGGCACGCAGCCGTTCCACGGCCTGACCGTCGATGCCGTCCGCTACGATTGCGGCGACAAGGCCGGGTTCGTCACCGCCAATATCGCGCTCGCGCTCGAGCGCGCCGATGTCGGCCCGAGCGTGCGCGCCTTCATCGCGGACCTTGGATAATTGGGCTGCGCGCTCTTCCTCGCGGGCGACGGACCGCTGCGGCGAGTCAGCGCCGAGGAAGCGGCGGCCTATCAGGGCCCCGGCTTCGTCTGGCTCCACGTCGACAGGCTCGAGGACGCCGATCTCCCGACCTTGACCGGCCAGGGAGACATTCCGGATGTCGCGGCGAACGCGCTGGTCGCGACCGAGACGCGGCCGCGCTGCGACCGGATCGAAGACGGTGCCCTCGTCAATCTGCGCGGCCTCAGCGACGGCCCGCGCGACAATGGCGACCGGCTGGTCTCGATCCGCTTGTGGGTGCGCAAGGGCCGGGTCAATTCGGTGACGCGCTGGCCGCTCGCGGCGACGCGGAGGGTGATCGGCGAGCTCGAGACCGGCAAGATCACCGATCCTGGCGATCTCGTCGCCGCTTTCGCGCGCGCGATCAGCACCGAGCTCGATCCCGAGGTTGCCGACCTTGGCGACCGGCTCGACGATTGCGAGAGCGCGCTCGAGGATCGGCAGGTCTACCAAATGCGCTCGACGATCGCCGAGGTCCGCGCCGCGGCGATCGGCTACCGCCGCTTCGTCGCGCCGGACCGCGATGCGCTGCTGACCCTGGCGATGCTCGATTTCGATTGGCTGGCCGAGGACGACCGGCTCCACATCCGCGAGGCGGCGGACCGCTTCGCGCGCATGACCGAGGAACTGGAAGCGGTGCGCGAGCGCGCCGCCTTGCTCCACGAACAGCTCACCGACATGCGCACCGAGCAGGTCGACCAGCGGTCGCTGTACATCTCGATCGTCGCCTTCATCTTCCTGCCGCTGACCTTCATCACCGGGCTGCTCGGCATGAACGTCGAGGGCATCCCCTACGCCGAGCGCCCCTGGGCCTTCTGGGGCGTGGTCGCCTTCTGCGTGCTGGTCGGTCTGATCGTGCTCGGCTGGTTCGCGGGGCGCCACTGGCTGAGGCGGTGAGCGACGCGGCGCCGCCGCTTTGCTTCCTCTGCGGGCGGCCGCTCGGGCGCAAGATCGAATGGCACCACGTCGTCCCCAAGAGCCGCGGCGGCCGGGACACCGAGCCGGTCCATCCGATCTGCCACCGCACGATCCACGCGACCTTGTCGAACAAGCAGCTCGAGCGGGACTATTCCTCGGCCGACGCGCTGTGCGCCCATCCCGAGATCGCGACCTTCATCCGCTGGGTGGCGGGCAAGCATCCGGATTTCCACGCTCCCACACGGCGCAGGGCCTAGCACCCCTCCCGTTTACGGGAGGGGCAGGGGGTGGGCTAAGTCCCAATTTAGCGCACGGTTGCCGACCGGCTCGCTGCGCTCGACCCACCCCATGCAGCCGCGTCCTGGTTCGTCCGGGGGACGAACCAGCGGCTGCATCCCCTCCCGCAGACGGGACCGCTGCAAAACTCCGTTCGCGGTGAGCTTGTCGAACCGCATGACCCCCTATTCCTCCCCCGGTTTTCTGGGGGAGGGGGACCGCGCAGCGGTGGAGGGGCCCTTCACGAAATGCCCCTCCACCACCCTGCGGGTGGTCCCCCTCCCCTGCAAATGCAGGGGAGGAATGGATGTTTTATGCAGCAGTCCCGCAAGCGGGAGGGGAGGTCTTACGCCTCCAGTTCGATGTCCCAATAGAGATAGTCGCGCCAGGTCTCGTGGAGGAAATTGGGCGGGAAGCTGCGGCCATGCTCCTGGAGCTGCCAGCTGGTCGGGCGGATCGGCCGGCGGTTGAGGTTCATATGCGCCTGGCCGGGCGTGCGGCCGCCCTTGCGCAGGTTGCAGGGTGCGCAGGCGGTGGCGACATTCTCCCAGGTCGTGCGGCCGCCCTGCGCCCGCGGCAGCACGTGATCGAAGGTGAGGTCGCGCGTGTCGCCGCAATATTGGCAGGCAAAGCGATCGCGCAGGAACAGGTTGAACCGGGTGAAGGCGGGATATTCGGACGGCCGCACGAACTGGCGCAGCGCGATCACCGAGGGCAGGTGCATCGTGCGCGTCGGGCTGTGCACCTCGCGCGCGTAATTGGCGACGATGTCGACGCGCTCGAGGAAAACCGCCTTGACCGCGGTCTGCCAGGGCCACAGGCTCAAAGGATAATAGCTCAGCGGCGTGTAGTCGGCGTTGAGCACCAGCGCCGGGCAGCTGTCCGGATGACGGATGAGATCGGGATGGTACATGGACTGGCGCGGGGCTCCCGTTTCGTCGAGAAGCTCTTCCGAAACGCCCGCCCCCGCCTGTCGCACTCAGATCGTGGGAGAATGCTGCTTCAAGCTTCCTCCGGTCTGATCACGCCTGTGGCTGCCAAGCATGACGCCGTCATGACAGCACGACTATGCGGCGCCGGTCAAGGGCAGGCTGCATGACCGTGATCAGTCGTTTCGCGCCCAGCCCGACCGGCCGCCTCCACCTCGGCCACGCTTATTCGGCGCTACTCGCGCATGATTTCGCGCGCTCGCGCGGCGGCCGCTTCCTGCTGCGGATCGAGGATATCGACCCCGGCCGCGCGCGGCCCGAATTCGTCGGCGGCATAGTCGAGGACCTGGCCTGGCTCGGCCTCGCCTGGGATGGCGAAATGCTGGTCCAGTCGCGCCGCCTCCCGCTCTACGCGGCGGCGCTCGACGATTTGCGCGCGCGGGGGCTGGTCTATCCCTGCTTTTGCACCCGCGCGGCGATCGCGGCCGAAATCGCCGCAAGCGCCGCTGCGCCACACGGCGCGGACGGCCCGCTCTATCCCGGGACATGCCGGGGCTTGCCGGAGCTCGAGCGCGAGCGGCGGATGGCACGCGAGCCGCATGCCTGGCGGCTCGATGTCGCACGCGCCACGGAGCTAAGCGGGCCCCTGGTCTGGTGCGAGGGTGAAAAGGAGATTGCCGCCGAACCGTCGCTGTTCGGCGACGTCGTCGTCGCGCGCAAGGATGCGCCGGCGAGCTACCATCTTGCGGTCACGATCGATGATGCCGCGCAGCAGGTCAGCGACGTCGTGCGCGGCGTCGATCTGTTCGCCGCGACTCATGTCCACCGCTTGCTGCAGGCATTGCTCGGCCTGCCGACGCCGCGCTATCACCACCATGCATTGCTGAGCGACGCGCAGGGCAACCGGCTTGCCAAGCGCCGCGGGGCGCCGTCGCTCGCCGCGTTGCGCGAAGCCGGCGCCGATCCGCACAGACTGGTCGAAGAGCTTCGCGCCGGGCGATTGCCGGATGGATTTTTGGTCGGCTAGGCCCCCTCCCGGAGGGCGCGCGCTGCATAAATCATCCATTCCTCCCCTGCATTCGCAGGGGAGGGGGACCACCCGAAGGGTGGTGGAGGGGCATTTCGTGAAGGGCCCCTCCACCGCTGCGCGGTCCCCCTCCCCCGGAAAACCGGGGGAGGAATAGGGGGTCGTGGCCCGACCGCATCTTCGGCCGCATCTTTGTCCCCAGCCGCATTTAGCGGTTCAACCGCGCACGATCAGGCTCTAGAGAGACGCCATGTCGACCTTCCTCCTGCTGCTCGTCGCCGCCGCCGCGCTGACCACGCTCTACATCCTCGTCAAGGGCGTGATCGGCATGGCGCAGGGCAAGGACGTCACCGGCGCGCGCTCGCAATCTTTGATGCGCAAGCGCGTGATGTGGCAGGCGGTGGCGATCATCTTCGTGATCCTGTTCCTGCTGGTCGCGCGCGGCTCCGGGAACTGACGCCCTGGTCCGGCTGACCAAAATCTACACGCGCACCGGGGACGTCGGCGAGACCGGCCTCGTCGACGGATCGCGAGTCTCGAAGGCCGACCCCCGGATGGCGGCGATCGGCGACGTCGACGAGGCCAACAGCGCGATCGGAATCGCGTTGCTCCACGTCGCCGACCCGGCGCAGCGGCACATGCTCGAGGCGATCCAGAACGAATTGTTCGATCTCGGCGCCGACCTTGCGACTCCCGGCGAGGATTTCAGCCCGAGCGAGATGGTGCTGCGGATCACACAAGAGCAGGTGCTTCGGCTCGAGCGCGAGATCGACGCGATGAACGAGAGCCTCGAGCCGTTGCGCAGCTTCATCCTTCCCGGCGGCGGCGCCGGCGCTGCGCATCTCCACCTTGCGCGCGCGATCGTGCGGCGCGCCGAGCGGACGGCGGTCGGCGCCTCAGCAAGCGTCGCGCTCAACCCCGTCGCGCTGACCTATCTCAACCGCCTATCCGACCATCTATTCGTGCTCGCGCGCTTCGCGGCGCTGAGCGCGGGCGGCGATGTCCTCTGGAAGCCCGGCGCGACCCGGTAAGCCAGAGCTTTGCGCAAAAAGGTGGGTACCGGCTTTTTCGCAACCAGCAATGCGGCATCAAACGGCTGATTTTCTTTGTTTTCCGTGATTTCCGAGTTGTCAGGTGATTCCACCTGACTTGAAATCACTCTACGGTGTCACCACCGCCCGCCATGTCGTGATATAGTCCATCGAGCCGCGGCATTCGCCCATCGCGATCTGCCGGACCAGGCGAAAGCGGGTCCCGTCCCAGGCATAGTCATCGCCGACGCCGCAATCGCCGAGCCCGCGGCCCTTGGCGAAGCTGGTCAGCAGCCCGTTTTTGGCATCCCAGCCCGCGTTGACCAGCATCGGCGGATCGCCGCCTTCTCCGAAGCTCGGTGAAAGATCGAAGCGCGCCAGCACGATCTCGATCGCGGCTCCCCTGCGGCGGGCGACATAGGGGATGCTGTTGTAATTATAGGCGCCGGCGCCGCAGCCGAGCAGGATCAAAATGCGGTCTGCGTCGAGCACGTCCTGCTCGCTGCCGTAGCCGGGCCAGTCTTCCTGCTCGGGGACGCAATCGGCCTGCTTGCGCAGCGCCGCGATCCGATCCTCACCGACTCGAAAGCCATGCGCGCCGGGCACCGCGGCCGATGCGATGCGGGGAAGCGCCGGCGGCGGCGGGACGGCGCTTGCGGGCCGCGGGCCGGCCCTCGCCAGCGCCGTGACGGTCCCGAGCCTTTTCTGCACCTCGTCGATGTAGAGCAAGGCGGCGCTCGCGCCGGCGAGCGAGATGCTTCCCAGCGGCTGACCGCGGCCATCTTCCACCCTGATCGTGCGCGCGTTGCGGACGGTGGCGAGCGTCTCGGCGATGCCTTTATCCTCGACCCGCCAATCCTCGTCCTCCGCGCGCAGGCGAGCGCCGAGCTTGCGTCCGTCGGCGACCAGCCGTGCCGCCTTGCCGTTGCCGCCATGCACTCGGATCGCGGGCAGCGCACCCGCCGCAGGCGCGCGCTTGATGCTCATCGTCAGCGGCGAATCCGCGATCGCGCCTTCGGGCATCAGCGAGGTCGCGTGGCAGGCGCGGCCATTGTCGCAGCCGACTATCCAGTCGCGAAATGTCTTGAGCTCGCCGGGCCGGGGCACGGCCTGTTGGGGAGAGGCGGCCGCAGCAAGAAGCGCGAGGAGCAGCATCAAGCGATGCTAGCGCGGCGGCGCCGCAGGCGATAGGGCCAGAGTTCTGGTGAGTCATTGGGGTGAGTCAGATGATCACCGGGCGAGTCAGGCACAGGGGAAGCTTATGCAGAATGTCGGCGTGATCGGTGCAGGATTGATGGGTGTGGGGATCGCCCAGGTCTCGGCGGCGGCGGGCTATCATGTCTTCCTCGCCGACATCGACGTCGCACGCGCGGAGCGCGGCAAGCTCAGCATCGCCAACGGCCTGGGGCGGCTGGTCGAGAAGCAGAAGATGGACCAGCAGCAGGCGGAGCAATTGCTCGGGCGCATCGAGCCGGTCGCGGACTTCGCGCCAATGGTCAACGCCGGCCTGGTCATCGAGGCGGCGACCGAGCGCGAGGATCTCAAGCGCGGCATCTTCGAGGCGCTCGGCAAGGTGATGGGCGTCGAGGCGGTGCTCGCGTCGAACACCTCGTCGATCCCGATCACCCGGCTCGCCCAGGCCTCGCACAATCCCGAGCGCTTCATCGGCGTCCATTTCTTCAATCCGGTGCCGCTGATGGGGCTGATCGAAGTGATCCGCGGCCTCGCGACCTCGGACGAGACGGTGAAGAAGATCGAGACCTATGCTGCGGCGCTCGGCAAGCAGGTCGTCCACGCCAACGACGCGCCGGGCTTCATCGTCAACCGCGTGCTGATGCCGCTGCTCAACGAGGCGATCTTCGCCTTGGGCGAGGGAGTCGCGAACGTCCGCGACATCGACACGGCGGTCAAGCTCGGCCTCAACCACCCGATGGGCCCGCTGACGCTCGCCGACTTCGTCGGCCTCGACACCTGCCTCGAAGTGCTGCGCGTGCTCTACAATGGCACGGGCGATCCCAAGTTCCGGCCGGCGCCGTTGCTCGTCAAATATGTCGATGCCGGCTGGTACGGGCGCAAGACCGGCAAGGGCTTCTACGATTATTCGGGCGATGAGCCGGTACCGACGCGCTAGCCGCGAGCGCGCGGGCGCTTGAGCCAGGCGTGAATCACGCTCGCGCCGTTTCCGCAGCCATTGCCCCTCACTTGCCGCTCGCCTAATGCCGGGCGGAGCTTGCTGGAGAGAACATGCTGTTTGCCGTCTTTGGTGTGATCGACCTTCTGCTGCGGGTGCTGACCTACATCATCATCGCGCAGGCGATCCTCAGCTGGTTGGTCGCGTTCAACGTGATCAACACCTACAATGATTTCGTGCGCTCGTTCCTCAACGCGCTCGACCGCATCACCGAGCCGCTCTATCGGCCGATCCGGCGGGTCCTGCCCGATTTCGGCGGCATCGATTTCTCGCCGCTGGTCGTGCTGCTGCTGATTTCCGTGCTGCGCATGCTGCTGGCGGGCCTCGCCTCCGACCTGGCGGCGGGATGAGCCGATCGATGCCGGCCGAAGCCCCTCCCGCTGAAGCGGCCGGCGCCGACATCGCCGGCGGCGATGTCATCGACGGCAAGGCGTTCGCGGAAGGCCTGCGCGCGAGAGTCGGCGCCGCCGTCCCGGCGTTCGTCGCGGCGGCAGGGCGCAAGCCCGGGCTCGCGGTGGTTCTGGTCGGCGAGGATCCGGCGAGCCAGGTCTATGTCGGCTCGAAGCGCAAGGCGACGGTCGCGGCCGGCATGGAAAGCTTTGAGCATCGCCTGCCCGACGCCACCGATTCCGCGACATTGCTCGCGCTGGTCGAGCAGCTCAACCGCGACGAAACGGTCGACGGCATCTTGGTCCAGCTGCCGCTGCCGCCGCAGATCGACGAGAAAGCGGTGCTCGCCGCGATCGATCCCGCCAAGGACGTCGACGGCTTCCACGTCGTCAACGCCGGCAAGCTCGCAATCGGCGAGCCGGCGATGGTGCCGTGCACGCCGCTCGGCTGCCTGATGCTGCTCAAGGACCGGCTCGGCTCGCTCAGCGGTCTCGAAGCGGTCGTGGTCGGCCGCTCCAACATCGTCGGCAAGCCGATGGCGCAGCTCCTGCTCGCCGAGAATTGCACGGTGACGATCGCGCACAGCCGGACGCGAGACCTGCCCGAGGTGGTGCGCCGCGCCGACATCGTCGTTGCCGCGGTGGGCCGGCCGGAGATGATCAAGGGCGACTGGATCAGCCCCGGCGCGGTGGTGATCGACGTCGGGATCAACCGCGTACCCGGCGACGAGGGCAAGACCCGCCTGGTCGGCGACGTCGATTTCGCATCGGCGCGCCGGCGGGCGCGGGCGATCACGCCGGTGCCCGGCGGGGTCGGGCCGATGACGATCGCGGTGCTGCTCCGCAACACTTTGGTGGCCGCGCACGCGCGTGCCGGGCTGAGCCCGCCGGCCGAGCTGTGACGTCGCGCGACCGCAGCCCGGGGGAGGCGGCGGAACCGCGCTGCCGCACCCGCGCCGAGACTTGCTGGCTGTGAGCGAGCTGTTCCTCTCGGCGTTCGTCACCTTCTTCGTCGTCATCGATCCGCCCGGCTGCGCGCCGATCTTCGCCGGCCTGACGAGCGGCGCCGATGCGGCCCATCGCCGCTCGATGGCGCTGCGCTCGGTCGCGATCGCCGCTGGGATCCTCCTGTTTTTCGCATTGCTCGGCGAGGACCTGCTCGAGAAGCTCGGCATCACTTTGGCGGCATTCCGCATCGCCGGCGGCATCATGCTGTTCCTGATCGCGCTGGAGATGGTCTTCGAGCGGCGAACCGCGCGGCGCGAGCACCGCGCGCAGGAAGTCAGCGCGAGCCCCGAGGCGGAGGACATATCGGTCTTCCCGATGGCGATTCCGATGATCGCCGGCCCCGGCTCGATCGCCTCCGCGATGCTGCTGATGGCGCGCAGCGACGGCCTCGCCGAATCGCTCGCCGTCATCGCCGCGCTCGGCGCCATTCTGCTGCTGACCTTGATCGCCTTGCTCGCCGCGGGCCCGCTGATGCGCCTTATCGGCCACAAGATCGAGGCGATGATCACGCGCCTGCTCGGCGTGATCCTCGCCGCGCTCGCCGCTCAGTTCGTGATCGACGGGATCGGCGTCAGCTTCAACGTCTGACCCGCCACATCCGATAGGGCGATTTGGCGGGCAGGGGGACCCGCTCGAGCCAAGGCGGCACGCGCCCGGCGGCAAGCTGGCGGTAGAAGCCCTTCGGCGCTTCCGCCACATAGACGGTCGCTTCGGAAAGGTTCGGGCAGATCAGCACATAATCGACTCCGCGCCGAAGCACCGTGGCATGCGCGTTGGCGACGCTGCCGCGGAAGGCTTTGTGCACATCGAGGATCGCCGAGCCGTTGCGATGATAGGGACCGGTGATCGCGTCGTGGTGGGTGACGGTGATCAGGCGCGGCCCGAGATCGACGAAGGTCAGGACCAGCCCCTTGGGCTGCAGCGCGATCGGGCGCAGCGCGGGCATCGTCGGGCACAGGCGATTGGCCCGGCTGACGGCCGTGAGCCCGCCGCCGTTCTGCTTCGGGATCTGCTTGAGCGCAAATTGCGCGCCGATGCCCGAGACGATCAGAAAGGCCGCGACCGTGCCGAACACGCGCACCAGCATCCTGCTGCTCGCCTGCGCGCGCGGGACCAGCAGCCAACCGAGCGCCACCGCGCCCGGCACCGCGAAGGTCTGCGCCGCCGGGCCGGTGCGGCTCTGCCACAGCAGCAAGGCGGTGGCCGTGAAGCAGAGGATCGCGAGCGCGGCCCAGGGCAACAGCCGCTCCGGCTCGCGGCGGTGCCGCCACAGCATCGCGGCATAGCCGGCGAGTCCGGCCAGAGGCAGCGAGGCCACTGCTGCGATCGTGACGTGGTCGTGCCTGTAGAGCGGCATCGCCTCGCGCACCCGATCGAGCCAATAACGTTCGAGCTCCGGCGAGGCGGCTTCGAGCCGGCCGAGGCATTGCGGCCAGGAGCCGGTGAAGCCGCCGGCGAGCAGCAGACCTGCGCCCGCGGCCGCGCCCAGCCGCGCGCGCACGGAGCCGAGCGGCATCATCGCGAGCAGAACGCACAGCGCGCCGGCGGCGACCATCGCCGAAAGCCACACCGGCGTCAGCGCATCGCAGATCGCGGCACGATTGTCGTAGGAGGCGAACGAGAGGAAGCCGAGCGCGGTGCCGCCGGCCAGGCTCGCGCCATAAGCGGCGAGCCGGCTGCGCTCGTCGCCGTCGCGCACCCACAACAGCACGGTCAGCGCACCGGCGACGAGCAGATAGAGCAGCATCTCGAGCCCGATCGTCAGCGACAGCGCGCTGGTGGCGCCGAGCAGCAGGCCGGCGCGGGCACGGTTGCGGTCGGTGAACGACAGCATGACCAGGCACAGCAGGGCGAGCTGCCAGCCGTGATGGTCGATCCGCAGCGGCGACCACATCAGCCGGCTCGAATGCGCGCACATCAACAGGATGAGCGCGAGCAGATAGGCGTAGGGCGACAGCAGCCGCCGCATCGTCACGCTGGTCGCGGCCATCGCCACCAGCAGAGGGAGCAATGGCGCCACCGCCACCGCCACCTTTTCGGCGATTATGCCGCCGAGGAACGGCCGCACCGCGAGGATGATGCCGGCGATCGGCAGGTCGACCAGCCGCGACCAGTGGATGTTGGCGCCGAACGGCGGATTGAGCCGGTGCTGCCTGAGGTCGAACCAGTCCTGGCCGTGCAGCCAGGCGCGGACCTGCATGATCCGCATATTGTCGTCGGTATCGGGGAGCGCGAACCAGTGGATGCCGTTCCAGCGCTCGGCGATCAGCCAAGTGCAGGCCAGCACCCAGCCCAGCAGCAACCAGCGCCGCCAATGGCGGTCGAAGCTGTCCGGGATCCCCGCCGCCATCTGCCCACCTTCTTTCTTCCCAAACGCGCCACCGGCCATTACTCGCTGAGGCGTAAAGGGCAAGCGAGCGGGGCCGTCGGGGCAATTGGATCAGTCGCCACCATCTGCCATGCTCGCTCAGGTCGTGCGCTACACCATCACCGGCGGCCTGGTCACCGCGCTCGGCGCCGCGATCTACTGGGTGCTTGCAGCCTTTGCCGGAATTGCGCCGCTGGCCGCCAATCTCGCCGCCTATCTGGTGATGGTGGCGACAGGCTATGTCATGCACAGCCGCTGGAGCTTCAGGGGCCATGGCGATCGCCGCGACCCGCTGACGACCTTGCGCTTCTTCCTGGTGTCGCTGGTGAGCCTCGCGCTCAACAGCCTTTTCGTCTGGCTGCTCACCGGCCTGCTCGCAGGGCCCAAATGGTGGCCGGTGTTGACGATGCTGTTCGTCACCCCGGTTATCGTGTTCGCGCTCAACCGTCAGTGGGTGTTCAGCGGCGGGCCGGACTCTCCGAACGACGGGTTTCGTCCGCGGCCCGATTGACCGCCGGGGCTCCAGCCGCCGCGCGGTAGAGGGTGCCGGTCTCACCGTGCCAGACGGGCACCAGCCCCGGCGCGCGGGGCCATTGGTCGCGGGGCAGATCGATCAGCCACAGATAATCGAAATTGCCCGGCAAGGCGGCAAGCGCGTCGTCGAGCCCGGGCATCCTGCCGCGGCAGACGGGTGGGCGGAGCAGGTGCGAGGGATCGGTGACGAACGGATCGCCCTTTGTGTAGCGGACCTGCAGCAGCTGCGCCCCGGGAAGCGCCCACATCCCGTTGGTGAACACGTCGCGGCGCACCACCGCGAGCCCATCGACGTGATCGACTCTGCGATTGGCCCATGCGCCGGTGCAGGGGCCGTCGGCCATCACCAGCACGCGGCTGCCGGGGGCGATATGGGGGACGGCGGCGAGCTGATGCTGCCAGACTCTGTCGAGCTTCGCGAAGACGACCGTCGTCACCGTCAGCCGGGCCGCGACGAAGGCGAGGCCGGCGACCGCCACGAGCGCGGCGAGCCGCTGCCGCGCGCCGGGTTTGAGGTCGAGCCCGAGCAGGCCGACCGCGATCATCACCGGCGCCATGCGCATATCGGCATAGCCCGAGCCGATCAGCACGCGCGGGATCAGCAGGAACAGGAGGAAGAGCAGGACGAACGCCAGCCGGAGCGGCAGCGCGATGCGGAAGTCGATCCCGAGCAGCCCCATCAGGCAGAGCAGGATCAGCAGCATCGCGGCGGCGAAATCCCAGGCCTGCCAATGCTCGCGCAGCAGGCTGACGAGCCACATCGCCTTGTTGCCCCAGTTGAACCAGTCGCCGGTGTCGCCCTCGACCGATCCGCTCCGCCAGACGATCATCAGCACGAACGGCAGCGCCAGGGGCAAGCAGGCGAGCGCGCCGCGCCAGGCGGCGTGCAGCCAGGAATCGCCTTTTTCGCGGTGGCGTGCGGTCTCGGCCGAGAAAGCGAGCACGCCGAGCACGCCCCAGCCGTAGATGTGGCACAGCCAGACGAGGCTCGCGAGCGGCACGAACAGCAAGGCGCGAAGCCGAAGCCGGCCGGTCCGGCCCAGCCGAAGCCAGAGCGCGAAGGCAAGGAAGCACAGGCCGCTCGCGAGCGCGAAATTGACGAAGCCGAATTGGACCGGAAAGGAATAAGCCAGCGGCAGCGCGAAGAAGGCGGTCGGCGGGATGCGGCCGTGGACCTCGCGCGCGACCGCGAGGAACCCGGCCACCGTCAGCATCGGGATCGCCAGCACGATCAGCTTGGTGCCGAGCTCGACCCCGAACAGCTTGGCTATCGGGACGATCAGCAGGTCGACGCCGAGGTTGCCGATCAGCGCCCAGTCGAAGCCGAAGTAGCGGCCGAGATGAGGCGATCGATCGATCGCGAGCTCGACGTGATAGCGCGCCATGTGGCCCGGCAGGTCGGTCAGCGGCGGGATCGCCGGCAGCAGCAATGGGACGGAAGCGGCGAGCACCAGCGCCGCAAGCAATGCGGGATGCTCCCAGAAGGCGCGGCCCCGCTGGGCGTTAGTGGCGGTCATCGGCAGATCGTCGGCATGGCGGCGATCTGACTCACTTCGGTTCGGGCAAATAGCAAGATGAAACCGCCGCGTGTCCGGCAGGATCAGGCCGCGACGGCCTCGCGGTCGCGCTCGGCGCGGCTCTTCTTCTCGGCGGCGGACTTGAGCTGACCGCAGGCGGCCATGATGTCGCGGCCGCGCGGCCGGCGGACCGGCGCGCTGATCCCGGCTTCGAAGACGATCTCCGAGAAGCGCCGCACCCGCTCCGGCGACGAACATTCATAGCCGGCGCCCGGCCAGGGATTGAACGGGATCAGATTGACCTTCGCCGGCAGTTCATATTTGCGGATCAGCCGGACGAGCTCGCGCGCATCCTCGTCGCTGTCGTTCTTGTCCTTGAGCATCACATATTCGAACGTGATGCGGCGCGCATTGTTCGCGCCCGGATAAGCGGCGCAGGCCTGCAGCAGCTCGTCGATGCCATATTTGCGGTTGAGCGGCACGATCTCGTCGCGCACCTCCTTGGTGACCGCGTGCAGCGAGACAGCGAGGTTGACGCCGATCTCCTCGCCGGCGCGCGCCATCATAGGCACCACGCCCGAGGTCGAGAGCGTGATCCGCCGGCGCGACAGGCCGAGCCCGTCGCCGTCCATCACGATCTTCAACGCGTCGCGGACATTCTCGAAATTGTAGAGCGGCTCGCCCATGCCCATCATCACGATGTTCGAGAGCATCCGGCCTTCCGGTTGCGACGGCCATTCGCCGAGCGTATCGCGCGCGAGCATCACCTGGCCGACGATCTCGCCGGCGGTGAGGTTGCGCACCAGCCGCATCGTGCCGGTGTGGCAAAAGCTGCAGTTCAACGTGCAGCCGACCTGGCTCGAGACGCACAAGGTGCCGCGGTCGGCGTCGGGGATGAAGACCATCTCGAAATCATTGCCGTCGGCGGTGCGAAGCAGCCATTTGCGCGTGCCGTCGGTCGAGACGAGATGCTCGACCACCTCCGGGCGCCCGATCGTGAAACGCTCGGCGAACCAAGGGCGCTGCGGCTTGGCGATGTCGCTCATCGCCTCGAATCCGGTCGCCCCGCGATTGTAGATCTGGTGCCAGACCTGCTTGGCGCGAAGCTTCGCCTGGCGAGCATCGAGGCCCGCTTCGGCCAATGCCTCGCGGATCGCCTCGCGCGACAGGCCGACGAGATCGATCCGGCCGTCGCCGGCGGGCATCGCGCCGCGCGGGACGGGGACGGGATCGATATGTCCGGGGATTTGCATCGCAGTCATCGCCCGTCATGTAGGGAGAAGCATCGGAAGTTGCCAGCTTTTGCGTCGCTTCGCCGGCCCGGGCCGATGATGATGAGCGGAGTTTGTTAGCGCGCGCAGCCGACCGCGGCGGCGTCGATCGCGGTGGGCGCGCCGCGCAGCTGGTAGGAATCGCGCACCAGCGCGCCGGTCGCCGAGCGCGTCTCCACCGTCATCGTGACGGCGCTGCGCATCGCCGCGACGATCAGCGCGTCGGCGGCGGGGCCGGGCGCCCAGGCGTCGCTGCCGCCGCCGACGAGCTGGAACATGCGATCGTCGATCCGCAGCAGCACCGCCGATCCGCCGCGTTTCTCGCGGCTCAGCCGGAAGTGGACCTGGGCGCGGATGTTGCGGGCAGGCCAGTAAGCCACCGACGCGAAGGCGGGGGAAGGCGCCGCGCCGGTCTGCCGCCGCGACCCGGTTTGCGGCGCGGTGATCGCGTAGCAGCCCTTGGGCTTGTCCTTCTTGAACGCGCCCCAGAAACCGAACACGCCGAGCGAGATGCTCTCGGCCGCGGCAGGCGCGCCGATCGTCAGCAGCAGGAGGAAGATGAGGGTCAACCGCATTCCCGCCGGTGATCCCCGATCGGCATCGCTTCCGCAACGAAAAACGCGGCTCGGGCGGACGGATCGGTGGCTCGGCGATGCGGTGCCGATCGCCCTTGGCCGGGCCATCTGGGGTGTCATCTGCGGGGTCGGGGGGATCGCGTTGCGGCGCGCATTATCCTCTGGCGGGAGCGCCAAGTCTCGCTATAACTCTCCGGGCCGAACGCTCGGCGTCAAGGGGTTATGAATGAAGGCGACGATCGAACGGGCTATGCTCCTCAAATCTCTCGGCCACGTCCAGTCGGTGGTCGAGCGCAGGAACACCATCCCGATCCTGTCCAACGTCCTGATCGAGGGCCGCGAAGGCAGCGGGCTGCGGCTGATGGCGACCGATCTCGACCTCCAGATCAACGAAAGCGTCGAGGCCAACGTCACCCAGAGCGGCGCGACCACCGTCTCCGCGCACACCTTGTTCGACATCGTCCGCAAGCTCCCCGAGGGAAGCCAGGTCGAGCTCTCTGCGGCGGAAGGCAAGATGCAGGTCAACGCCGGCCGCGCGCGCTTCAATCTCGCGACCTTGCCGCGCGATGATTTCCCGGTGATCGCCGAGGGCGAGCTCCCGACCGCGTTCGAGCTTCCGGCGGCGACCCTGCGGCAGATCATCGACAAGACGCGCTTCGCGATCTCGACCGAGGAGACGCGCTACTATCTCAACGGCATCTTCCTCCACGTCTCGGACGAAGCGCAGCCGGTGCTCAAGGCGGCTGCGACCGACGGCCACCGCCTCGCGCGCGTGACCGTGCCGCGGCCGTCGGGCGCCGAAGGCATGCCCGACGTGATCATCCCCCGCAAATGCGTCGCCGAGCTTCGCAAATTGCTCGAGGAGGTCGACGGCACCGTCCAGGTCTCCCTGTCCGAATCGAAGATCCGCTTCGGCCTGGGCAATGCGGTGCTGACCTCCAAGCTGATCGACGGCACCTTCCCCGACTACAGCCGGGTCATCCCGACCGCGAACGACAAGTTGCTGCGCATCGACCCGCGCGGCTTTGAGGAAGGGGTCGACCGCGTCGCGACGATCGCCAGCGAAAAGACGCGCGCGGTCAAGATGGCGCTCGAACGCGACAAGGTCACCTTGTCGGTCACAAGCCCCGAGAACGGCACCGCCGCCGAGGAAGTCTCCGGCGAATATAGTTCGGACGGCTTCGAGATTGGCTTCAACGCGCGCTACCTGCTCGACATCCTCGGCCAGATCGAGGGCGACACGGTCGAGGTCCATCTCGCCGACGCTGCCGCGCCGACCCTGCTGCGCGAGAACGACAAGGCCGCGGCGCTCTACGTCCTGATGCCGATGCGGGTCTGATCCCGGCCGCGGCGGTTCACTCGGCAGCGGGCGCCGCTTCGGCCTGAGGCTCCGTCGTTCCGACCTTCAAGCTGGCGACGATCTCCGCGACGCTCTGCGGCTTGGCGGGAAGCGCCACCATCTCTTGCGTCACTTCCGCCGGCTCGAACGAGACCAGGATGAAGCGGCCGCCAAGATCGAGCGGCGCACCTTTGGCGAAGACCGCGCGCGTGTCCGCGACCATCTCCGCGGCGGCGTCCCCAATCAGCGCCCCGATCGGGACGATCGTCGCGATCATGAACTGTTCCATCGCCCGGCCGACCGGCTGCAGCGCCGGCTCGCTGCTCATCACGAAGTCGGCGCTCTCCTTGGGCTTGTCCTTGTCGATGCCATAGACGGCATAGACCCGGCCTTCGTGCCCCGCGACCCGACGCTTGCCTTTCGCCTCGATGCGCAGGCTGGCCGGCGGGCCGGTGCCCACTGCCTCGAACATCGCCTTGAAGATCGGCGGCACGACCTGGTCGATCGCCGCCGCCATATCCTCGATGCGCGCGACCATCACCCGGCCATCCTCGCGGCCGACGATGTAGAATTGGCCGTCGCGCCAGATGCCATATTGGTCCGGGTCGCCGGTCCGCACGCGCGCGAAGCCATTGTCGGCGACCTCGACCGTCAGGGTTTTGCCGTCCGGCTCGGCATAGACGGCGCGCTGGCCCGCGAGGGCGGGCGAAGCTGTGAGCGACAGCAAAAGGAAAAGGATCAGGCGCATCATACCCCCTGAGTCCTGCCTCTACACCTTATTCGCGGGTTCGTCTTGCCGGTGCCGAGTGATCCCCGAGAGCAGCGTCCCGCCTATATCTCGCCTGGAGCGGCAGCCGGCTCCTCGACCGCGTCCAGCGGTTGCAGCGGTTCCCCCGCCTTCAGCGTGGCGATGATCTCCGCCATCGTCTCGGGATCGGCCGGCAGCGCCATGGCACTCGCCGGGACTTCGATCGTCTCGACCGACACGAGGACGAGTTGTCCGCCGAGGTCGAGCGGCGCGCCGGTGGCGAAGACCGCGCGGGTGCCGGCGGCCATTTCGGCGTCGTGCGCGAGGGCCATGTCGGCGAGCAGGAACTGTTCCATCGCGCGCCCGAGCGGCTGCAGCGCCGGCGCTCGGGTGGTCACGAACTCGATCCCGATCTCGGGCGCCATCTTCATGCCGAACATCGCGAACACCTGGCCATCGAAGCCGGCGACCTTGCGCTGTCCCTTGGCCGCGAGCCGCATGCCTGCCTTTGCGGGGTCGGCCTGCTTGCCCGGGTTCGCGCCACGCTCCGCCGCGACCTGGTCGACAGCGGCGACCAGATCGGTGATCCGCATCACCGTCAAAGGACCCTCTTCGCGGTTGACGAGATACAGATGGCCGTCGCGCCAGAGGCAGTAATTCGCCTCGCCTTCGGCCACGAACCGGGCAAAGCCGTTGTCGGCGACGTCGATGATCAACTTCTTGCCGCCCGGATCGGCATAGACGGCATGCTGGCCTGCGAACGCAGGCGCCGAGCAAAGCGCCAGCAACAGAAAAAGCAACCGGCGCATGAGTCCCTCCTGTTGCGGGCACGTCATCTCGTTCGGGCGTCGCCTCTTTGGCGCACCCGCCGGCCGCCTGCAACGTCCATTGCTGCTTGTGAAAAGCCGGTACCCGCCTTTTCGCTTTATGCTGGAATTGGAACCGCATTGCTGCTTGCGAAAAGCCGGTACCCACCTTTTCCCGCAATGCTCTAAGAAGAAGCGTGTTCCTGCAGCGGCTCTCCCTGACCAATTTTCGCAATCATGCCGATGCGCTGCTTCGCCTGGGGCCGGGCTTCGTTGTGCTGACCGGGGAGAATGGCGCCGGCAAGACCAATGTGCTCGAGGCAATATCCTTGCTGTCGCCCGGGCGCGGCCTGCGCGGGGCGGCGCTTTCCGCGATGGCCCGCAACGACGGCCCCGGCGGCTTCGCGGTGGCGGCGCGGCTCGATGCCGCCGACGGTGGCGACGGTGCCGACGGTGTGGCCGCCGGGAGGGGCATAGACATCGGCACCGGCACCAGCGCCGCTGCGCCCGAGCGCAGGCAGGTGCGGATCAACGGAAGCACCGCGTCGGCGACGTCGCTTGGCGAATGGCTGTCGATCCTGTGGCTGACGCCGGCGATGGACCGGCTGTTCAGCGAGGCAGCGAGCGGCCGGCGGCGCTTCCTCGACCGGCTCGTGCTGGCGCTCGACCCGGGCCATGCCACCCATTCGGCGCGCTACGAGGCGGCAATGCGCGCGCGCAACAAATTGCTCGCCGATCCCGGCGGGTCGGGCGGCTCGGGCGGCGCCGACCCGAGCTGGCTTGCGGCGCTCGAAGCGGCGATGGCCGAGCACGGGGCACGTATCGCCGCGGCGCGCGAGCATACCCTCGCCGCGCTCGCCGCGCGGCTCGACGCGCAGCCCGAGGGGCCGTTCGCCCGGGCGGCGGTGAAGCTCGAACGCTGGCGCCCGGCGGCCGATGACGTGGAAGGCGCGCTGCGGGCGGCGCTGCGCGCCAATCGCGGCGGCGACGCCGGCGCGGGGCGCGCGCTGATCGGGCCGCACCGCAGCGACCTGCGCGTCACCCATGTCGGCAAGGGCCAGCCCGCCGAGCATTGCTCGACCGGCGAGCAGAAGGCGCTGCTGCTGGCGATCGTGCTCGCGCACGCCGATCTCGTCGCCGAACGGACTGGCCGGCCGCCGATCCTGCTGCTCGACGAGGTCGCGGCGCACCTCGATCCGCGCCGCCGGGCGGCCTTGTTCGAGCGGCTCGAAGGATTGCGCGGGCAGGTCTGGCTGACGGGCACCGAGCGCGCCTTGTTCGACGGCATCGCCGGCGCGACATGGCTCGACTTGGGCGGCGGGGCGCTCGACCCCGGCCGCGCCGAGTCGTGAGCGGCCGGAACGGCTTATTTCCTTGGGTTTTCGGCCGCCGCTCGCTATATAATCAGCATGGCAACTTCCCCCAGCGAAAACACTTATGATGCGGAATCGATCAAGGTTCTCAAAGGCCTCGACGCGGTCCGCAAACGCCCCGGAATGTATATCGGCGACACCGACGATGGCTCGGGCCTGCACCATATGGTGTTCGAGGTCTCGGACAATGCGATCGACGAGGCGCTCGCCGGTCATTGCGACCTGATTTCGATCATTCTCAACGCCGACGGATCGGTGTCGGTCGAGGACAATGGCCGCGGCATTCCGACCGGCATCCACCAAGGCGAAGGGGTCTCGGCGGCCGAGGTCATCATGACCCAGCTCCACGCCGGCGGCAAATTCGAAAACACCTCCGACGACAATGCCTACAAGGTATCCGGCGGCCTCCACGGCGTCGGCGTCTCGGTGGTGAACGCGCTTTCGGAATGGCTCGAGCTCACCATCTGGCGCGACGGCGAGGAGCATTGGATGCGCTTCCGCAACGGCGACGCCGAGGCGCCGCTCGTGCTGAGGGGCCCGGCGCCCGAAGGCAGGAAAGGCACGCGCGTGACCTTCCTGCCTTCGCCGAACACGTTCAAGATCGTCGATTTCGATTTCGAGAAGCTCGAGCATCGCTACCGCGAGCTCGCCTTCCTCAATTCGGGCGTACGGCTGGTGCTGGTCGACGCGCGGCACGAGGATGAGAAAAGGGTCGAATTGTTCTACGAGGGCGGCATTGCCGCGTTCGTCAAATATCTCGATCGCACCAAGACGCCGCTCGTCCCGGATCCGATATCGGTCACCGGCCAGCGCGACGATATCGGCATCGACGTCGCGATGGAGTGGAACGACAGCTATTACGAGCAGGTGCTCTGCTTCACCAACAACATCCCGCAGCGCGACGGCGGCACCCACCTCGCCGCGTTCCGCGCCGCGCTGACGCGCACGCTCAACAATTATGCCGAGAAATCCGGCGCTCTGAAGCGCGAAAAGGTCAGCCTCACTGGCGACGACATGCGCGAGGGGCTGACCGCGATCGTCTCAGTCAAGCTGCCCGATCCCAAGTTCGGCTCGCAGACCAAGGACAAATTGGTCTCGTCCGAAGTCCGCCAGCCGCTCGAAAGCCTGATCGCCGACAAGCTCGTCGAATGGCTCGAGGAGAATCCCGCCCATGCCCGCGCGATCATCCAGAAGGTGATCGACGCGGCCGCCGCCCGCGAAGCGGCGCGCAAGGCGCGCGAGCTCACCCGGCGCAAGGGCGCGATGGACATCGCGTCGCTGCCCGGCAAGCTCGCCGATTGCCAGGAGCGCGATCCGGCCAAATGCGAATTGTTTCTGGTCGAGGGCGATTCCGCCGGCGGCTCGGCCAAGCAGGGCCGGGATCGCAACACCCAGGCGATCCTGCCGCTCAAGGGCAAGATCCTCAACGTCGAGCGCGCGCGCTTCGACCGGATGCTGTCCTCGAAGGAGGTCGGCACCTTGATCCAGGCGATGGGCACAGGCATCGGCCGCGACGATTTCAACATCGAGAAACTGCGCTACCACAAGATCGTGATCATGACCGACGCCGACGTCGACGGCGCGCATATCCGCACCTTGCTGCTGACCTTCTTCTATCGGCAGATGCCCGAGATCATCGCGCGCGGGCATCTCTACATCGCCCAGCCGCCGCTCTACAAAGTCAGCAAGGGCCGGTCCGAGGTCTATCTCAAGGACGATGCCAAACTCGACGATTATCTGGTCGATGCCGGCATCGGCGCGATGGTGCTGGAGAGCGCCGAAGGCCCGCGCTCGGGCGAGGACCTGCGCGCGCTCGCCGAGCACGCCCGCCGCATGCGCATCCTGATGCGCTATGTGCCGCGCCGCTACGATCCCGCGATCATCGAAGGGCTCGCGCTGACCGGTGCGCTGCGCCCCGACCTGCACGGCGCGGCGAAGAACGAAGCCGCGGTGCGCACGGCCGAATGGCTGCAGGCGGCCGACGAGGACTCGACCTGGACGGCCGAGGCGAGCGAGGACGGTAATTACGTGCTTCGCCGGCTGTGGCGCGGGGTCACCGACCATCATGTCGTCGACCACAAGTTCCTGGCCAGCGCCGAAGCGCGCAAGCTCCACCAGCTGACCGCCGAGCAGGTCGCGACCTATGCGACCGCGTCGCGGCTGGTTTCGCTCAAGGCGGCGGCGGCCGACGAGCGCGCCGAACCGGAGGAAACGCCGGAGGCGCATGTGCCGGGCGCCGAGCTCGACGAAATCCCCAGCCCCGATCGGGCGCCCGACTCGCGCGGCGTGCTGGTGCGCCGGCCGAGCGAATTGCTCGACGGCATCCTCGCCGCGGGACGCAAGGGCCTTTCGATCCAGCGCTACAAGGGGCTGGGCGAGATGAACGCCGAGCAGCTCTGGGAGACGACGCTCGACAAGGACAATCGCTCCTTACTCCAGGTCCAGGTCGAGCAGGCCGACGTCGCCGACGAGATCTTCACCCGCCTGATGGGCGACGTCGTCGAGCCGCGCCGCGAATTCATCCAGGAGAATGCGCTCAGCGTCGCCAATCTCGACGTTTGAGGGCCGTCGCACGCTCGGCGGCTGAGGCGCGGTCTTGGAGGGCAGGGGGCTGGATCGGCGTCAGCGCCGGACTGATCTATTTAATGGCAGCCCTTGCGCGCGCCCGACAGGGTGCGGCGTGCCCCATTATTATCTGCACCTCTATAACGACATGATCGTTGCCGATGAGGAAGGCTTGGACTTTCCCGACCTGGCGGCGGCGCGCGCTGGCGCGATCGAGAACATCCGCGGGCTGATCTGCGAGACGGTGAGCAAGGGATGCATCAATTTCAGCCACCGCATCGATATCGCGGATGCCAGCGGCGAAGTGCTCACGTCGGTGAGTTTCGGCGAGGCGGTGAGGGTCGACGGCTAAGCTTGGCGCCGAGGCGCCGCCGCCAACCCGTTCGGCAAATCGTAGGACGATGCGCCCCCCGCCGTCGAACTGGACGCGCAAGACTTCCCCTCCCGCTTGCGGGACCGCTGCAAAAGGTGCGGAAGCACCCAAAAACCGTTCGGCCTGAGCGTGTCGAAGGCCTTTCCTCTCTGAGCAAGAAAGGAAAGCGGTTCGACAAGCTCACCGCGAACGGAGTTTTGCAGATGCATGGGGTGGGTCGAGCGTAGCGAGCCAGTCGACCAGTGCGCGCTAATTGAGACTTAGCCCACCCCCTGCCCCTCCCGTAAACGGGAGGGGGGTTATCACCGCATCAGAGGGGAGTGCAGGGTCACGCGTTCTGCAGCTCGTCGAGCGGGCGGGCTTCGACGCCTTCGTGGAGTCCGGACGGATTTTCGAGATCGAAGTGGGCAAGCTCGTCGCCGAGCGGAACGCCGACCGCGAACGAGGCCGAGGTGTGCTGCTCGCTGCCGTCATCGAGGCGGTAACGGGCTTCGGCGACGACCACCGGCAGCACCGAATCCTGCTCGATGCCGGCGGTCGGAAGCGCGACCTGGGTCTCGAAGCTCCTGCGATCGCCCGCGCCGATCAGATCGGCCTCGGCATCGGGCTCGATCAGCATGGATTCCATCTCCGATCGCGGCGAACCGGCCGGGAACATCCAGGTCGAGATGCGCACGTCGCGCGCGGCGCCCGAACCCTGGTTGTCGATCGTCAGCTCGAACTCGACGACCGCGTCGTCCTCGGTGACGCCGGCGCGCACCGGGCGCATCTGCAGTTCGAGCGACGCACGCTCGGTGCCCGCGGCGGCCGCCGCGGCGGTTGCGGCCGCTGCCGGCGCGGCCTCATAGGCAAGCGGCGCGATCGCCGGCGCGCCCGTCGCCAACATAGTGGCGTCGTCATAATGCTCGCGCGGGCCGTGGGCGTAATCGTCGTGCGACATGCGGCGGCGGCGGAACAGCAATATCGCGGCAACCGCGGCCAGCGCTGCACCGAACAGCCACAGCCACGCGAGGCCGGCCGGACGATCCGGCTGCGCCGGCTCGGTGGCCGGCGGGGTCGGCTCGGCCGCGACCGGAGGGGGAGCGGGCAGTTCGGCCATCGGCGCCGTGGCTGGGGCCTCGGTCATTGGCGCGGGTGTGAAGGCCGGCGCCGGCGCCGCCTCGACGATCGGCTCGGCGGCAGGGGTCGGCGCGGTCGCTCGCGGCCGCGAAGTGGCGCGCGGCGCGACCCGCGCGGCGCGGGGCCGTGCCGGTTCGCTCGCAGCCGGTGTCTCCTCCGGCGGCGGGCCTTTGTAGATGATCGGCTCCATCGTCGGTACCGGTGCCGGCTGGACGGCGACGGGAGCGGGCGCGGTG
>NZ_JAKFCG010000061.1:0-9630 GCF_036677245.1 Sphingomonas sp. | reverse complement strand
TGACGACCGCCGCGAGCTGCCAGCCGAGCGCCTTGGCGTCGGCGATACCCGCGTTCATGCAGTAGCCGGCCAAGGGTATCCAGATGTGCGCGGCATCGCCGCAGACGAACAGACGCCGGTCGCGGAATCGGTCGGCGACGAGACGGCGGCCGTACCAATCGTCGATCGAGACGATCTCATAGTCCAAGTCCTCGCCGACCGCCGCCTTGATCGCGCGGGCGGGATCGACCGAATCGAAATCGGGCTCGCCGGGCGGCAGCCAGAAACCGAAGATCCACAAATCGTCGCCGTTCAACGCGACGACGCAGCCGAAGGTCTCGGGGTTGAGGAACCACGTCATCCAGGCCGGATCGACCTTGAGCTTGCTCAGCAGCTCCTTGGAGCGGACGTAGACCGAGCGTGTGCCCGAGATGACGTTCTGGCCCTCGAAGCGCGCGCCGATCGCCTTGCGCACCAGCGACGGACCGCCGTCGCAACCGACCAGATAATCGGCCTCGAAGCGCAACTCCTCGCCGTCCTCGCCGCGTCCCCGAGCCCAGGCGCCGTTCGCATCCTGGCCGACCTCCTCGATCGCGGTGGCGTAGAAGGTGCGGATGTTCGGTGCGCCCAGGACGTGGCGCTGGAGGATCGGCTCCCAATAGGTCTGGTTGCAGCGGTGCGGCGGCTCGGGCGTCGGCCAGCCGGAATCGGCATAGCCGCTGCTTGTGAAACGATCCTGCCGGGCCGGAATGCGGATGCGAGTGAGCTCGTGGCCGGTCAGCGAGGTCACATAAGCGACGTCCTGCGGGAAATCGGCCGGGAGCCCGGCGTCGCGGATCTCGGCGGCGATGCCGAGCTGGCGGAAGATCTCGAGCGAGCGTGCCGAGATATGGTTGCACCGCTTGCGCGGCTCCTCGTCGCGGCCGCGCTGTTCGACCAGTATGACGTCGATGCCGCGCTGCGCCAGGTCGAGCGCCAGGGTCATGCCCACCGGCCCCGCCCCGACGATGAGGACGTCGCTCCTGCTTGTTGCCGATGATCGGTCGTTCACGCTGGATCATCCTCTCGGCGGCGCTTGGTGACCCGCCAGCTGCCGCGCCGGTCTTGGTCCGCCCGTTTTCCGCTTGTGCCGCAACGATATCCAGCGAAATACCATAAGTAAAATTGACTGTTCGAATGGTTGGCATCAGTCTGACTGATGGTGACGAATCTTCGCAAGACCAACCTCAACCTGCTGCCGGTGCTTCGCGAGTTGCTTCGCCACCGCAACGTGACCAACGCCGCGCGCGCGCTCAACTTGAGCCAGCCGGCCGTCAGCAACGCTCTCGCTCAGTTGCGCAGCCTGTTCCACGACGAGCTTCTGATCCCGCACGGGCGCACGCTGCAGCCATCGGCGCTGGCGGAGCGGATGCTTCCCCGCCTCGAGATGATGCTGGGAGGCGTCGAGCAGTTCATCGCTCCGGCCAACTTCGACCCGGCGAAGAGCGAAGGCGCGATAAAAATCGCAACCGCGGATTATGTGATCCTCTTGCTCGGCGCCGAATTGATCAACCAGCTGACCGCTCTGGCGCCGGCACTCACGATCGAGTTCAGCGACGCGCGCAGCCAGAGCGCGCGCGATCTCAAGATGGGCGATATCGACTTGTTCATCGGACCGCGGCGCCTGGCGCACGTCGCGTTCGACGAATTCTCCGTCAGCACATTGTTCGAGGACGATATCGTCTGCATCGTCGATGCCGACGACGCCTCCGAGGAGATTTCAGAAAAAGAGCTCATCGAACGAAAGCTGGTGTTGTTCACGCCAACAGGATCGGAGACGCTCGCCTTCTTCGAGACCGTCTTGCAGCACGCCGGAGTGGCGCCGCGCAACATCGTGCGCGTCCCAAGCTTCCTCATCATTCCTTATCTGGTGCAGGGAACGGGGAGCATCGCCCTCCTCCAGCGCCGGCTCGCGGAACGCCTGTCGGGGTCGACCAATATCCGCATCATGCCCCCGCCGCTCAGCTTTCCAAGATTGGAGATCGGCATGTGGTGGAGCCCGGCACGCGAGCATGATCCGAGCCATATGTGGCTCCGTCAGCTGCTGTCGCAGATCTGCGAGAAGCAGTTCGCCTGACCCGCCGGCCGGCTAAGCTGGGGTTCCCAATAGCGACAAAGAGCTTGCGAAACACCGCCGCGTGGCCGAAATCGGGCTCGGGACGAAGAGCGACAAAAGAGGGCGTCGAAATGCTGGGATTGATGCAGGACTGGCCGCTGACCCTGGATCGGCTGTTGGTTCATGCCGCGCGTTGGCACGGCGATCAGGAGATCGTCAGCCGCGAACAGGACGGGAGCCTCTCGCGCACCACTTATGGGACGCTGCACGGCCGCGCACGGCGGCTTTCGAACGCGCTGCGCAGCCTCGGCATCGGCGTCGGCGACCGGGTCGGGACCCTGGCCTGGAACCGCGCCCGCCATATCGAAACCTGGTACGGGATCATGGGCATCGGTGCGGTCTGCCATACCCTTAACCCGCGGCTGTTCGCCGACCAGCTGGTCTACATCATCAACCATGCCGAGACCCGAATCCTGTTTGCGGACGTCGATCTCGTGCCGTTCATCACCGAGAATATCGCTCGCCTGCCCAAGCTCGAGCATGTCGTGCTGATGACCGACGAGGCCGGCATGGTCGAATGCCCCAAGGCGGTCGCCTATGAGACCCTGATCGCGGCGCAGAGCGAGGATTGCGAATGGGGCAGTTTCGACGAACAGACCGCCGCGGGCCTTTGCTACACGTCGGGGACGACCGGCAATCCGAAGGGCGTGCTCTATTCGCACCGCTCCAACTTCATGCACGCCCTGATCTCGCTCCAGGCCGACATGTTCGGGCTCGCCGCCTCCGATGTCGTGCTGGCGGTCGTGCCGATGTTCCACGCCAATGCCTGGGGCCTGTCGTTCGCCGCTCCGGCGGTCGGCGCGAAACTGGTGATGCCGGGATCACGGCTCGACGGCGAGGCGGTGTTCGAGCTGATCGAGAAGGAGAATGTGACCTTCTCGGCCGCGGTCCCGACCGTCTGGCAGATGCTGCTCCACTATATGCAGCAGACCGGCAAAAAGCCGACGAGCTTGCGCCGTGTCGTGGTCGGCGGGAGCGCCTGCCCGGAAAGCCTGATCCGCGCGTTCCACGACGATTACGGGATCGAGCTGCTGCACCTGTGGGGCATGACCGAAATGTCGCCGGTCGGCACGGTCGGCGCGATGTCTTCGAACCTCGCGAGCAAGAGCTTCGAGGAGCAGATGCCCTACCGGCTGAAGCAGGGACGGCCGCCGATCGGCGTCGATCTCGCGCTGTTCGACGACGACGACAAGCCGGTGCCGCACGACGGCAAGACCTTCGGCCGCCTCAAGGTCAAGGGCGGGACCGTGACCAGCGCCTATATGGGCAACGAGCCGGGATCGGCGCTCGACAAGGCGGGCTGGTTCGACACCAGCGACATCGCGACGATCGACACCATGGGCTTCATGCAGATCACCGACCGCGCCAAGGATCTGATCAAGTCGGGCGGCGAATGGATCAGCTCGATCGAGATCGAGAATATCGCGGTCGGCCATCCCGACGTCGCGGTCGCCGCCGTGATCGCCATTCCCGATGCCAAATGGGACGAGCGGCCCCTGCTCGTGATCGAGCCGATCCCGGGCCACAAGCCGGCGCCGGACGAGCTCCTGCACTTCCTCGACGGCAAGATCGCGCGCTGGTGGATGCCCAATGGGGTCGCGATCGTCGACAAGATTCCCCTCGGCGCGACCGGCAAGATCGACAAGAAGGTGCTTCGCGACATGGCCGCGGCCGGAACCTTCGACCAGGCCGTCAAGTCCGCCAAGACGGCAGCCGCCGCCGCCGAATGATCGATCGTCGTCCGCGCAGCTGCCGGGACGCCGCCTGACCGCGGCCATCCCGTTTTTCCGAACAGGAAGTGATTTCGACCGCCGGCCGCGCTTGGCGTTGCCGCCCTGCAAAGCGCGCTCTAGGGATGCCCCGCAATGACCGGCCCATACGACGACGAAATCACCACCCATTCCTACATCTCGCAGCGTCTTCGGCTTCACTATGTCGATTGGGGCAATGACGGCGCGCCGCCTTTGATCCTGCTCCACGGCGGCATGGATCACAGCCGCAACTGGGACTGGGTGGCGCGCGAGCTTCGCGCCGATTTCCACATCATCGCGCCGGACCTGCGCGGCCATGGCGACAGCCAGTGGTCGGCCGACGGCAATTATCAGCTTCATTCGCACGTCTACGATCTTGCGCAGCTCATCCAGGAGCAGAAGCTCGCGCCGGTCGCTATCGTCGGCCACTCGCTCGGCGGCAACATCGCCTTGCGCTACACCGGGGCCTATCCGGAGACGGTGTCGAAGATCGTCGCCATCGAGGGTCTCGGGCTTCCGCCGGAGATGGCGGCCGAGCGTGCCGCGATGAGCGTCGACGAACGGCTGCGCAAATGGATCGACGAACAACGCTCGCTCAGCCGCCGCTCGCCGCGCCATTACGTCTCGCTCGACGAAGCGATCGCACGCATGGAAGAGGCCAATCCGCGCCTGTCGCCGGCGCAGGCGCGTCATCTGACGATCCACGGGATCAACCAGAATGAGGACGGGACCTACAGCTGGAAGTTCGACAATTATGTCCGTCCCTTCTCGCCGGTCGGCCTCACCCCGGACGAACTCCATCATTTGTGGTCGCGGATCACCTGCCCCACCTTGCTGAGCCATGGCTGCGAAAGCTGGGCCAGCGACCCGAGCGAGGACGGCAGCCTGGCTTTTTTCCGGAACGCGCGGCTGGCGAAGTTCGAGCGCGCAGGCCATTGGGTCCACCACGACCGGCTGACGCCGTTCGTGGACGAGGTGAAGAAATTCCTGCTCGCCGATGACGCGGAAGCACCGGACCAACCCCGCACCGTGATCGTCTGATCCGCAAGGATTTCAACAGCCTGGCGGCATAGATAGCTCGCCTGAAACGCGCCGAATAAAGGCGGCCAGCGGTAATGCCACCGCGTCCGTTCTTCACCCTTTGTTTACCCAATCAGGCGTCAATAGGAACGCGGGTGGGCTTGGCGAGCATCGCGAGGCCCGTAATGACTGAGACCATCTCGAGCGGCGAAAGCGGCGCGGCAGCACTTGCCGCAGCGCTCGGGCCCGAAGCAGGCGCTTCGCTGCTCCCGCCCCTGCTGCTGGTGATCGACGACGATAGGATGGTCGGGCGCTTGATCACGCATGCCGCCGAGGAATGCGGGTTCAGAGCATCGCGAACGACCTCTGCCGAAGCTTTCAGCCAGTCGCTGCGGGAGCAGATGCCGGATGCCGTCGCCGTCGACCTGTGTGTGCCCGGCGCGGACGGTATCGAGATCATACGGCTGCTCGCTGAGGAAAAATATCGCGGATCGGTGATCATCATCAGTGGCCTCGACCAACGCATACTTGACGCCTCGCTTCGGCTCGGCGAGGCGCTGGGGCTCAACATGGCCGACCCGCTCGCCAAGCCTTTCCGCTTCGACGAGCTTGCGGACCGGCTCGCGCTGGCGGCGCCGGGGGTGGCGAAATGATCGCGCTTGCGGACGAAGCCAAGATCGCGGCGGGGCTGGAACTCGCCGCCGACCGCAACGAGCTGTTCATGCTCTACCAGCCCAAGATCTGCGTCGCGAGCGGCGAACTCGCGGGAGTCGAAGCGCTGATGCGTTGGCGCAGCGCCGAGTTCGGGCTTTTGCCCCCCTCGCTGTTCATCCCAATCGCCGAGCGCTCGGGGACGATCGACGCGGTCACCGAGTGGGGGGCGCGCCACGTGCTGCGGCAATGGACCGATTGGCGCGATCAGGGGTTGAAGACGAACATCGCGATCAACATATCGGCGCTGAGCCTGCGCGACGTGCATTTCCCCGATTTCCTGCAACGCCTCTGCCATGTGGAGGGCATGCCGTGCGATCATCTGACGATCGAGGTCACCGAAGGCGCGACGCAGCATGCGGTGCGGCTGCTCGACACGATCACCCGCTTCCGGATAAAGGGGATGAACGTCGAGCTCGACGATTTCGGCACCGGCTATTCGTCGCTGCTTCAGCTCCGGCAGCTTCCCTTTACGGCGCTCAAGATCGACAGCTGCTTCGTCGCCGACGCCGCCGAGCATGCCGAAGCCCGGCTGATCGTCAAGACGGTGATCGATCTGGCGCACGGCCTCGGCCTCACCGCGACCGCCGAGGGAGTCGAACGCGGCGAGACGCTGGAGCTGCTCCGCACGCTCGGATGCGATCATGCGCAGGGCTTCCTGATCAGCGAACCGCTTGCCCCGGCCGAGCTGGTCCCCTGGGTGATGCGCTCCGCCGGGGAGTGGCGCGAGCTCTACCGCCCGCCGGCCGAAGCCGATCCCGCGCGGGACGAAGCGGATGCCGCGCAAGGGCCGTCAAGCATGCGGCCACGCCACTCCTCCTCAAGCGCGCTCCATTAGGCTGCGCCCGGGCAACCGCCCGACCTTGGGCAGCTAGCGCAGAATCCCGCGCGCGCGCATGCGGTGCGCGTAGACGAAGAGGCCAATCGCGACCGCCCAGATCGCGACGTTCATCGCCACCATCGGGCCGGTCTTCAGATCGGCCGGCATCGCCGAGAGGACATGTTGATAGATGGTTGCGACGAGCAGGCCGAGGAGCGACAGGCCGAACGCGAATTCGGCATGGCGGCTGCGTGCCAGCAGCAGCAGCGAACCGACAAGCCCGCCCCAGACGCCAAGCGCCCACCCCGCCACGGCCCATGCGGGGAATGAATTGAAATAGAGTCGATCGGCGTCGCTGAACTGCGCGAGATAGGCAGCATTCTGGGTTTGAGACATGACGTAGTCGAATGCGCCAAAGGCATTCCACAGCAACGCCAAAATGCCGACGATCCAGAGATGCACCGGCGCTCGAGCCGAAGTGGCCATCGTCCCCTCCTCTTCCGTGACTTATGTCTCCGTACTCGAAGGCCGATCAGAATCGCATGGTTCGCGCGCTTTGGCAAGTCGGACCGGTTCCGGAACGGTTGTGGCCGAGGGGCTCGAAACGACAGTCTGACGCAGGCAAAGGAAAGGCGGCGGCTCCGGAGAACCGCCGCCTCACCAGGGCTAATTGAGATCAGAAGCGGAAGCCGAGACGCAGACCATAGCCTTCCACGTCCCCGATCTCGCCCCACAAGGCGACGAAGCCGCCCGAGCCGTTCGTGGAACCGGCGAGGCCAAGCTCGCCGCGCCCCCACGTCCGTTTGCCGCGATCGGCAAGCTCGAGATCGAAGCCGCCACTGCTCAGGACGGTGTCGTTGTCGCCGTTGAACTCGTGCAGGACCTTGGCGTCGAGATAAGGCGCGAGCCCGCTGCCGCTAGCCGAGGCGCGGAAGCCGAGCCGGCCGCGGAGGCTTTTGGCATCGTCATATTCGTAGCGGAAGCCGCTCGCCTCGAAGCCGTCGAGATCGGTGCTGACATAGGCCAGGCCCGCGCCGAGATCGAGGTCGAAGCCCCCGAACGCCGTGCGATAGCCAAGCTCCCCTTCGACACCGTAGCTTTTGCCTTCGGGCTCGGCACCGAGGAACAATGCGCCGTTGCGAAGCCTGACGTCGAAGAAGTCCGCCTTCGCCAGCAACTCGGCGTAGAGGCCCGAGGATTGCCCATAGAGCAGATAGGCCCCGATATTGTGCCCTTCGAGGTCGAACTCGCTTCCCGCGAGTTCGCTGGCGGCGTGCTGGTAGCCGCCGGTGATGCCGAAGGCGAAGCCGGCGCCGGTGCGGAAATCGATCCCCGCCTGGACGCCGCGTCGGTCAGTGTCGAAGCGCAAGTCGGCCGGGCTGGACGTTCCGAAGACATCGATGTCTCGCCGTTCGCCGCTCTCCTCGGTGCTGCCATAGCCCTGCACCCAGAAGCTCATGCCGGGGCGGTCGGCGGTCAGATTCGCGCGGCGCGGCGCGGCCGATTCTGACCATGCGTCAGCGGACTGGTACCAGAAATCGAGTCCCATGCGTCCGGCGAGCAGCGGCTCGACCGCAAAGGCATTGGGAAGCGCGACGAGCAGGATGTCGCCGCCCTGCTGGCGAAGCGAGTAATCGACGAGCCCCGCCCTGGTCGGCCCTTCGAGCGTGAACGCGCCCGAGGTTGCGGTCTGGGCGTCGACGAGCACGACCCCAGCCGGATTGGCGACCGCGACGTTGCCGAGCAGGTTGAGCTCGATCGCGGTCGTGCCGCCGGCATTGCCGCCGACGACGAGCCCGTCCGCCGGCGTGCCAGCGGTTCCAGCCGCCACGTCGAGCAGCAGCGTGCTGCCCGCGCCGCCGGTGAAGTCTCCCGAGACGATGAGCCTGTCGTCGGCCGCGCCGTCGGCCAAGTCGACCGATCCATTGTTGGCCAGCAGCTCGAGCCCCTGCAGCGCCGCGGTGCCGCGCACGCGGAGCTGGCCGTCGTTGGCGAACAGATCCGCGCCCGCGCCGAAATCGCTCGTTCCGACCGGTGCGAACAGGCCCGCGTTGACGAGACTATCGTCGTTCGGGGTGAGATCGATCGCACCGGCGACCGATCCGGTCGGCCGGATGATCACCTCCGCGGCCGCACCATCGACGTCGATGGCTGGGCCCGCAGCTGCCGTCACGCTGCCGCCGATATCGAGCAGCGCGCCGGTGCCGGACGTGAGCAGGACCCCGCCGGTCGCGCCTGCCACATCCGCGCCTGGCGCAGTCGTCACCTCCACGCCGCAGCCGGTCGAGGCGATGATCGCATTGCCCTGTACCGAGACGATGTCGTCGCGGACATTGATGCCGATGTCGCCGCAGACGCTGGTCGCGACGACGGCATCGGACCCGAGGCCCGAGACGCGGATCGGACCGACGTTGAGCGTCTGGTCGCCGTTGACGGTGACGACCTCGACGCCGTCGCTGTCATCGCCGGTCGTGACGATCGCGCCCGCGGTCACGGTGACCGGCTCGTCGCCGCCCTCGACATGGATCGCGTCGCTGTCGTCGCCCCCGGTCGTGACCTCGCCTGCGTCGACGTCGATTGGGCCGGGGCTCTCGACGACCACGCCCGGCGAATTGTCGCCGCCGGTGTCGACGTCATCGGCCTCGGCCTGGACGCGACACGCGCCTGGACCGATGGCGAGGCAAGCCGCCGGGTCCTGGACGATCGCGATACCAGCCGAATCGTCGCCGGCGGTTGCGACCCGGCCGAGATCGGTGACCACGCCGCCGGTCGAGGCGATCAGCACACCAGCCGCACCGTCGCCGCCGGTCGAGACATCGTCCGCGACCAGGCCGACGTCGCAGGCGCCGGCGCCGAGGATCAGGCAGGCGGCCGGATCGGTGGCGATGTCGACGCCGGCGGCATCGTCACCCTCGGTGCGCAGCACGCCGATGCTGCCGGTGGTGCCGCCCGCCGACCTGACCAGCGCGCCGGTCGATCCGTCGCCGCTGGTGGTCAGCTCGCCGACGCTGAACGAGGTATCGCAGGCCCCCGCGCCAAGCACGGCGCAAGCGGTTGGATCGCTGGCTAGGTGTGGAGCCTCAATAGGTTGTTCGCATCGAGGCCGAGGCGGCTGATGGGTGTTTTGGATTTTAGGCTGCCGTGTGGGCGGTGCCAATTGTAATTGTGGAGCCACGGATCGAGCGCAGCTTTGC
>NZ_JAKFCG010000060.1:0-41145 GCF_036677245.1 Sphingomonas sp. | reverse complement strand
TCGATCGTGCGCCCGGCATAATGAAGCTGATAATCCTTCCCGAGCTGCTTCAGCCGGTCGGCCATCGCGATGATCGGCGTGATTCCGATCCCGCCGGCGATCAGCAGATAATGATCGGCATTCTCGTCGAGCCGGAAGTGGTTCTTGGGGCCGCGGATTTGGACGAGCGTGCCCGGTTCGACGGCGCTGTGGATGAAGGCCGAGCCGCCGCGGCCATTGGCTTCGCGCAGGATCGCGATCTCGATCCGCCGCCGCGTCGCGCTTTCGCTGCACAAGGAATAATTGCGGACATAGTCGCCGACGATCAGGTCGACGTGAGCGCCCGGCGACCAGGCGGGCAGGGGTCTGCCCTCGGCTTCGAGCACGAGCCGCACCACATCCTCCGCCTCGCGATGGACCTCGACGACGCGCATGTCGTGCACGGCGGCGGTGTTTCGCGGCGCTCCGAACGGGAAGTCGACATGGTGGTCGAGGACCGCGCGATCGTTGCGCTCGGGATTGAGCGCCGGATCCCATCGCACGTGAACATGATCCGGTCCGCGGAACGAGGTGTTCGGCAAATAGGTGAACTGCTGCTCGGGCGCCAATTGCATGTGCGGGATGCGCCGCGTGAATTCCTCGACGAAGATGCGCATCTCCATCCGCGCCAGATTCTTCCCGATGCACTGATGGCTGCCATAACCGAACGTCAGATGGTCGGTGGTGTTGGTGCGGTAGATGTCGAAGCTGTCGGGATCGTCGAAATGGCGCTCGTCGTGATTGGCCGAGGTCGAGACGATCAGCAGCTTCGCGCCCTTGGGGATCGCGACACCGCCGACTTGCGTGTCGGCCGTGGCGATCCGCCGCCAGGCAATCACCGAGCCCGAGTAGCGCAGGCATTCCTCGACCGCGTTCGGGATCAGCGACGGGTCCGCGCATAAGGCGTCCCACGCCTCGCGATGGGTCAGCAGCAGCCGCATCGCATTGGCGGCGGCGTGAGCGGTGGTTTCGTGGGCCGCGACGATCCCGGCCATCATCATCGAATGGAGGTAGGAATCGGTGACGACCTCCGGCAGCTCGCGTTGGCGGCGGATCGCATATTGCATCCAGCCTTGCCCGTCGGGGGCCTCGCGCATGCGGTCGAGCACCTCGCCCGCGAAGCGCCAGAATTTGCCGACCGCCTCCGCGACCGCGAGCTGCTCCTCGACGGTCGGCCGCCCCCAGGTGTTGACTGTGTGCGCGATCGAATATTGGCGCAAAGTGTCCATGTCCTTTTCGGGGATACCGAGGAAATGGAGGGCGATGGTGAGCGGGATCTCCCACAGCATCTCATCGACCAGATCGGCCTCGCCGCGAGCGATGAAACGATCGACATATTCGCGGGTCAGCCGCCGCACCATTGGCTCATGGTGCATCAGCTCTTCTTCGAGGAACGATTGCATCAGCGCGCGGCGGCGCTCGGTGTGCGCCGGCTCGTCCTCGTTCACGAGCGTGCGGTTCATCGCATAGCCGTAGCGCTCGAGGATCGCACTCGCCTCGGGGCAGGTGGGGCTCACCTTCTCGAGCGCGATCGCCGGCGAGAAAATGATGTTGTCGCGGAACACCGCCTTGACGTCATCGTAGCGGCTGACCACCCAATAATTAAGCTTGGGGCTAAAGAAGACCGGCTCCTGCTCGCGCGACCACCGCAGGGCCTCGGGCGGATCGACATTGTAGAGGCCTTCGAACATGTCGAATTCGGCGGCTTGCGGCGAGACGTTCGAGCCGGCGTGGAACGGGCATCCGCTCGAAGCTGGAGGCGCTGGCTGCGACTCGTTCATCGGCAACTCTCTCCGCTCGTTCCGCCCGTGCCGGTCGCAAGGGCCGGATGGGTGGCGCCGATCAGCGGCGTCTCATACCCACCATCTTTTAAAAGAGTATATCGGCCCCGATGCGAGGGCACTAGCGGCATCTCCGACACCGCCTTCGCACCAGCAAGCGCCGAGCGCCGCGAGGTCAGCCCGCCGAAACGCTGCCCAACCTCTCCTCGAACAATTGCCGCATTGCGACCCAGCTGCGTTCGTCGGCGTCCTGGTTGTAGCGCGCCACCGGCAGGCCAAGCGCGTCGATGTCGGGGTCGGTGAAGGCGTGGAGCGTATTGCCGTAGACATGAATCTGCCA
The DNA here is from genome assembly GCF_036677245.1 of Sphingomonas sp. GTDB lineage: Bacteria > Pseudomonadota > Alphaproteobacteria > Sphingomonadales > Sphingomonadaceae > Allosphingosinicella. Next base: position 39,006 of record NZ_JAKFCG010000060.1, on the reverse strand, counting down.
ATCGGCCTTGCTGCTGCGCATCTGCCGCTCGAATTCCTGCACGTCCGCGGGCGGGACGAGCGGATCGTCGGCGCCGGTGCAGACGAGGATGCTCCCGGTCAGGTCCGCGGCTGCGGCGGGATCGGAGAGGGTGAGGCCGCCGTGGAAGCTCACCACCGCGCTCAGCGGCGCACCGCTATAGGCCAGCTCGAGCACCGCGGTGCCGCCGACGCAATAGCCCACTGCACCGAGCTTCGATTCGTCGACCTCGGAGCGAGCGCGGAGCGCCTCGACCCCGGCGGCGAGGCGCCCCCGCCAGGTCGCCACGTCGGCGAACAATCCGCCCATCGCTTCCATCGCTTGCTGAACCTCATAGGTGGCGCCGTTGCCATAATGATCGAGGACGAGCACGACATAGCCGAGCTGGGCGATCATCGCGGCGCGATCGCGCGCATGCTTGGTGAGCCCGAACGCTGCGGGCGCGAGCAGCACGCCGGGGCGCTTACCGTCGGCGCCGGCCGGCTTGAACAGCAGCCCGCGCAGCGGTGCGCCCTGATAGTCGTAGGAAACGTCTTCGAACGTCGGATCGGCGGCCATCTGTCTCTCTCCTGTCGCAGCTTTTGCCTCTTGTCCGAGGCATAGCAGATCGCGGCCCTATGCCTACAGCACACCAGCGCAACGACAAGGGTTGTGCCGCTCTGCCTGCTCCGCCGCGCGCAATCCGGGTTTCATTCGACTACCGGTTCGATTAGCGCGGAGCGACAACGAAAAGCGGAGAGGCGAATGACCAGTCTTGCAGCAGTAGAGGGTGCCGGCGCCGAGAATGTGCTCGTGCTTCACGGGTGGGGGCTCGACAGCAGCGTGTGGCTGCCGGCGCGCTGGCTGACCGATCAGGAACGCTTCACTTACGCTTATGTCGATTATCCCGGTTATGGCGTGAACCGCGATGCGAAGCCCGCCGACGGGATCGACGGAATGGCGCGCTCGGCGCTCGATGCGGCCGATGCCCTTGGCTGGGATCGCTTCGCCATCCTGGGCCATTCGATGAGCGGCGCCGTCGCGCTGCGCGTCGCGACCTTTGCGCCCGAGCGGGTGACATCGATCGTCGCGCTGACGCCGGTGTCGCCGGCGGGCACGCCGTTCGATCCGGCAACCTACGAGATGTTCAAGGGCGCGTGGGACAGTTTCGGAGCCGCGGTCAACGGCGGCCTGGCGCCGACGATGAGCGAGGCGGACATTCGCCGCCTCGTCCAGCGCCACCATGCCACGATGAGCCGGGACGTGTGGGAGGCCTATCTGGCGAACTGGACCGGCTGCAGCTTCATGGAGGAGCTCAGCCGTTGCACGATGCCGGTCAGCATCTTCATCGGCGCGAACGATCCGTTCGTGACCAAGGATTATCTCGCCGACACGATGAAGGCGTTGCCGCACGCAAGTTTCGGCGCCATCGAGGGCGCCGGCCATTATCCGCAGGTCGAGCAGCCAGAGGCGTCGGTCGCCGCTTGGGAGGGCGCGCTCAAGGGCTGACCAGGCCTCTGATCGCAGGTCCGCGTGCTGGTGCGTGTCGCTAGCCCAGGATCTGCGCCTGTTGCCACCCCAGCTCGGCGATCTTGGGCAGATCGGCGATCAGCGCGGCGGCGTGCGGCGAGGCGGCGGTGCCGCGGGCGGCGCGGCCCTTGATGCCGTGGATGATCGCGGCGAAGCGGAACAGGTTGAATGCCAGGTAGAAGTCGAGGCCGGGGATGCCGGCGCGTCCGGTTCGCGCGCAATAAGCGGCGACATAGTCCTGCTCGCTCGGCAGGTTCTGCGCGACGAGATCGACCCCGGCCAGGCCAGGGATCGTCAGGCTCGGCATTCGGTACATCATCAGATGATAGGCGAAATCGGCGAGCGGATGGCCGAGCGTCGACAATTCCCAATCGAGCACCGCGAGCACGCGCGGCTCGCTGGGATGGAAGATGAGATTGTCGATACGGAAGTCGCCGTGGACGATGCTGGTCTCATCGCCCGGTGGGATGTGCGCAGGCAGCCATTCGACCAGCCGATCCATGTTGGGATCGCGCCCCGCCTCCGTGTCACTGAGATATTGCTTGGACCAGCGGCCGATCTGGCGAGCGAAATAGTCGCCGGGGCGGCCGTAATCGCCAAGACCGATCGTGTCGGGCGCGATGCCGTGAAGCTGGGCGATCGTCGCGTTCATCGCATCATAATAGGCCGGCCGCTCGCCGCGCGGCACCTCATCGAGCGTCGCCTTCCAGAAGATCCGCCCCTCGACCATGTCCATCACGAAGAAGGACGTGCCGATGACGCTCTCATCGTCGCACAAAGCATGGACGTGCGGCACCGGGAAGCCGGCTCTCCCGAGCGCTGCCATCACGCGGGCCTCGCGCTCGACCGCGTGCGCGCCCTTGAGCAGCTCGCCCGGCGGCTTGCGCCTGAGGACGTAGCTGCGGCCAGGTGTGATCAATTTGTAGGTCGGGTTCGATTGGCCGCCCTTGAACTGCTCGACCGTCAGCGGCCCTCGGTAGCCGGCGACATTCGCTTCCATCCAGCGCGCGAGCGCGGCTTCGTCGAACCTGTGCGCTTCGCGGACCGATCCGCTGCCCGCGAACGGGCTGTCATCGCCCATCGTTGCCCTTCAGCGCATCGCGCTTGATCTTCTTGGCGAGCGACCATTTGTGGACCTCGGTCGGCCCGTCGTAGATGCGGAACGCGCGGATCTCACGGAACACCTGCTCGACGATCGTGTCGCCGCTGACGCCGGTTCCGCCCATCACCTGGACGCAGCGGTCGGCGACCCGGAACAAGGCGTCTGACACCGCGACCTTGGCCATCGAGCTTTCGGCGGTGCCGAGCGAGCCCTCGTCGAGGAGCCCGGCGCACCAGTCGGTCATCAGCTCGGCCTGCTTGAGGTCGATCGCATTGTCGGCGAGCATGAAGCCGACGCCTTCATGGTCGATCAGCAATTTGCCGAACGCCTGGCGCTTGACCGCATAAGCAGTCGCGATCTCGTGGGCGCGGGTCGCAGCGCCGTGCCAGCGCATGCAGTGCGACAGCCGCGCCGGTGAGAGGCGGACCTGCGCATAGCGGAAGCCCTCATGGACCTCGCCCAAGATCTGGTCTGCGGGCACGCGCAGCTCGTCGATCGCGATGATCGCATGGCCGCCGGGCATCGCGCTGTCGATCGTGTCGAGCACGCGTTCGACCTTGATCGCCGGGTCGGGCAGGTCGACCAGGAACATCGTCGCGGCGAGCCGCTCGTCCGTGCCGCTATTGGCCATGACGATCCCGACCCGCGCACCGACCGCGCCGGTGATGAACGCCTTGCGCCCCGAGATCACCCAATGGTTGCCGTCGAGCCGCGCCCGCGTCTTCATCATCGACGGGTCCGAGCCGGCACCGCCCTCGTCGGCTGGCTCGGTCATGAAGAAGGCGGAGCGCGCCTCGCCGGCGATCAAAGGCGCCAGGAAGCGCGCCTTCTGCTCATCGGTGCCGACCTTGCCGATCAGGTACATATTGCCTTCATCGGGCGCGGCGGTGTTGAGCGCGACCGGCCCGAGCGGCGACAGTCCCGACTTGCGCAGCACGATCGCGGTCTCGCGCTGATTGAGATGCGATCCGTCGACCAAAATATGCGGCGTCATCAGGCCCGCAGTGCGGGCCTTGGCGCGCAACTCCAAGACCAGCTCCTCGCTTGGGCCATGCGCGCCGCAACGCGGATCGCGTTCGTAGGGGACGACGACGTCGCGGACAAAGCGCTCGACCCGGCTCGCGAGCGCTTCGACACTGGAGGGGCCCTGATCGGTCATCGGCGGCTCACAGGCTGTTGACGACGTGGCCGCCGTCGACCGAGACGATCGCGCCGGTCATGTAGAGCGAGGCATCGGAGGCGAGCAGCAGCAACGGCCCGTCGAGATCCTCGTAGCGGCCGATGCGCCGCTGCGGGATGCGCTTGATCGCGGCTGCGCCGGCGTCGGTCTCCCAGAAATGGGCGTTGAGCTCGGTCTTGAAATAGCCGGGCGCGATGGCGTTGACGCGAATGCCGTAGCGCGCCCATTCCAGCGCGAGCGTCTGGGTGAGCTGGACCACGCCGGCCTTCGACACCGCATAAGGCAGCACGCCGCTGGTCTGACGCAGCCCGAGCACCGACGCGATGTTGATGATCGAACCGCCTTTTTCAGCGGCGCGCATCAGCCGCCCGGCCATTTGCGCGACGAGGAACGCTCCCTTGAGGTTGGTGTCGATGACCGCGTCCCAATCCTCCTCGCTCTGGTCGAAGGCGGACGCTTCGCGCACGATCCCGGCATTGTTGACGAGGATGTCGAGCCGGTCGAGCTGCGCTTCGGCGGCGGCGACCGAGGCGGTATCGCTGACGTCGAGCGCAATCGCGCGGGCGGTGCCGCCCTCCGCCTCGATCTCGCCGACCAGCCGCTCGAGTGCTTCGACACGGCGCGCGCCGATCACCACCTCGGCGCCGGCGCGCGCGAGCACCCGCGCGAAATGCACGCCAAGGCCGCTCGATGCGCCGGTCACCAGCGCGGTGCGTGATTTCAGGTCGAACCGGCCGGACGCGTCGCTCATTCCATCCCCTCTATCCTACCCCCTGCGACGCCACCGCGTCGGTGCCGATCCGCGGTGCGGCGGAGCAGGAACCTTTGTGGTGCCGGGTGTCGGACTCGAACCGACGACCTACCGCTTACAAGGCGGTTGCTCTACCAGCTGAGCTAACCCGGCCCCGGAAATCCCATGCGTCAAGGGACGCCGAAGGTCCAGCCCTCGGTACGCGCGATTTCGGGGGTCAGGCCGGCCGGCTGCCAATAGCTTGGGCGGTCGGCGATCGCGCGCAGGCCGGCTGCGGCGATGAGCACGTCGGTCTCATGATCGTTTGGAGCGGCGGAGGCGGTGAACGGCCTGCTGCCGAGGGTCGCCAGCGCGTGGTTGAGCGGCTCCAGCGCGCGCACCTTGCCCCCCGGCAAGCCGCCGAGGCGGATGAACACGCGGGTATAGATTTCGACCACGAGGCTGCCGGTCGCCGGGAGCGGGTCGAACGGCCAGACCGGCACTCGGCCTTCGAGCCGGTGGAGCAGCCGCATCCCCGCATAGCTCGCCTTCGCGACCTGCGATGCGCCGATCGCATCGTAGAGGGTCGAGGCCTTGCCGCCGCCCATCGCATTGAACGCATGTTCGCAGAGCCGGTGATGGAGGAAGTCGGCCTTGGTCCCGTCGGCAGCGCCGAAATAGAAATGCGGCCGGTGATGCTGTTCGAGAAAGCTTGCGGCGCCGAGATCCTCGTCCTCGCACAAGGCGTCGACATAGGCCCAGAAGCTGCGCGCATCTTCGGGGACGGCCGCTTCGCCGGGCAGATAGGCGCCGCGTTCGTGCAGCGGCGGCGCATAGCTGAAGTCGAAGCCGAACAGGGTAGGGGCCTCGTCCGCCGCGGCGAGCAGCCATTCGAGCACCTCGCTGCGTGACCACGGCCGGTCGCGCTCGACCAGCTTCGGCGCCGCCTCGCCGGCCTCGCAGACCGCGATCGCGATGCCCTTGTGACGGCGGCCCTTGGCGCCCGACCAGTCGATCGCGGCGAAACGTCCGAAGCGGCTCACACCAGAGGCGGCTGGCTTTCGTCCTCGCGCGGGCTGCGCGGGGCGCGGGGCCGCGCGGGCACGCTCGGCGGGCGATTGGCGTCGGTCCAGCGTTCGAGCAATTTGTGCGCGGTCGGCCGCCCGCCAAGCCCGAATGCGAGCGCGCAGGCGACCGCCGCCGATCCGATGATCGATCCGAAGGCGATGATCACGATCTCGTTGGCGAGGCCCATGAAGCGCAGGCCCATTGCAACCGACAAGGCGATGATCGACCATTTGAGGATGGCGGGAAGCCAGCCTTCGCTGCCGCTGCCGCTGACCAGCTTCGACACGATCCGGGCGATGACGACGCCGACCAGGATGATCGCGGTGCCGAACAGCACCCGGCTGCCAAGCTCGAGCGCCTGCGCGAGCATCATCGCGATGATCGGCGAATCGAGCAATTCGGCGGCCTTGATCGCGAAGAACAAAAGGATCGCGATCATCACCACCGCGCCGACGGTGCGCGATGGCGTCGTGCTCTCGGTCGAGATGCCGATCGCGCTCACCGCGCGGTCGAAGCCCATCGAGGGAAGGATCTGCTCGATCGCGCTCTTGGCGACTCTGCCGACCATATAGCCGATCGCGAGCAGGATCAGCGCCCCGGCGATGCGCGGGATCGCGAGGCCGATGGCGGTCAGCATCTCGCGCGCGGGGCCGGCGATCACCTCGATCTGGAGCACGTCGAGCGCCATGATCGTGAACGGGATGATGATCAGGAAAAAGACGATCGTGCCGACCGAGCGGCTGATCGAAGGCCTGCCCGACACGGCCGGGGGCGCGCCGGCGGCCGTGGCCGGCGCCGTGCCGGCGCTCTCGACGAGGCCGGTCCGGCGCAGCCAGCCGTCGGCATTGGCGGCGAGCAGGGCGCCTTCGACGATCCGCCGCACGATCTTGGCGAGCACCAGGCCGATGAAGAAGACCAGCCCCGCGCCGACGATGTTGGGAATGAACGAGAATGTGGTGGTGGTCAGGCGGTTGACCGGCTCGAGCACCTGGGTGAGCCGAAGCGGCTGCAGCGCGAGCAGGATGCCGACCAGCAGCAGCAGCCAGAAGGCGACGTCGCCGATCAGGCTGCCGACCGTCTTGCCGGGCTCCGCCTCATGATGGCGCTGGAGGATCGGGATCCGGTCGACCAGCCGGGCGATCGCCCATTTCGCGGCGCGCGCCAGGATATAGGCGACGATCAGGATCGCGATCGCGCTCAGGATGCGCGGCGTCCATTCGTAGCCTTGGACCTGCCAGTAATTGGTGTCGCCGTTCACGCCGTACATACGGGTTCCTCCACTCGATCCGGCCCTGTGTTCGCTGCTGCGGCCGCCGGCATTGCCTCAGCTTTTGCCGCGTTCCTGACGAAGCCGCGACCAATAGGCAAGCCGCTCGGCGAGTTTGGCCTCGAACCCTCGGTCGGAGGGCTCGTAGAACGTCTGGGGCGGCATCTCCTCGGGCCAATAATTGTCGCCTGAGAATGCCTCGTCGGCATGGTGATCATAATGATAGTCTTTGGCGTAGCCGATGTCCTTCATCAGCCGCGTCGGCGCGTTGAGGATGTTCTTCGGCGGCATCAGCGATCCGGTGTCGCGCGCCGATCGCCACGCCGCTTTCTGCGCCTGATAGGCTGCGTTCGATTTCGGCGCGGTCGCGCAATAGAGGCAGGCCTGGGCGATCGCGAGTTCGCCTTCGGGCGAGCCGAGGAAATCATAAGCGTCCTTGGCCGCCAGGCATTGCACCAGCGCCTGCGGATCGGCGAGGCCGATGTCCTCGGACGCGAAGCGGGTGATGCGGCGCAGGACGTAGAGCGGCTCCTCGCCCGCCACCAGCATCCGCGCCAGATAATAAAGCGAGGCCTGCGGGTCGGAGCCGCGCATCGCCTTGTGGAGCGCCGAGATCAGATTGTAATGGCCCTCGCGGTCCTTGTCGTAGACCGCCACCCGGCGGTGGAGCAGCGCCGAAAGGCCGGCCGGATCGAGCGGCTCTTCGATCGCGATCGAAAACAAGGTCTCGGCCTGGTTGAGCAGGAAGCGGCCGTCGCCGTCGGCCGTTGCGATCAGCGCCTCGCGCGCGGCCGGCGTCAGCGGCAGCGCACGATCCATCAGCGCCTCTGCGCGCTCGAGCAGCCGGTTGAGCGCCGCAGTGTCGAGCCGGTTGAGGATCAGCACCTGCGCCCGCGACAGCAAGGCCGCGTTGAGCTCGAACGAGGGATTTTCGGTGGTTGCGCCGACCAGCACCACCGTCCCGTCCTCGACATAGGGCAGGAAGCCGTCCTGCTGCGCGCGGTTGAAGCGGTGGATCTCGTCCACGAACAGCAAGGTGTGCCTGCCGAGCCGCGCATGCTCGCGTGCCTCGGCGAACAGTTTCTTGAGATCCGCCACTCCGGAAAACACCGCCGAGATAGCGACGAAGCGCATTCCGACCGCATCGGCAAGCAGCCGCGCGATCGTCGTCTTGCCGGTTCCCGGCGGACCCCAGAAGATCATCGAGGCAAGCTTGCCCGCCGCGACCATCCGCCCGATCGCGCCTTCGGGACCGGTCAGATGATCCTGGCCGACGACATCGTCGAGCCGCTGCGGCCGTAGCCGATCGGCGAGCGGCGCATTGTCCGCAGCGGCGCGCGGCGCCGCGGGGGAGGGAGCCTCATTTTCGAACAGGTCGGCCACGCCCCGTGCAGTACCCCATTTGATGCCGAGTTGGAATCCGCGCTGCGATGGTCGCGCCCCGGCTAAGGAACCGGGCTCGAGCGCGGCAGCCTGCCGCCTGCCGCACGCTGGCGGATGATGCGCAAATAGGAATCGATCAGCGCCGCGTTGACCTCGTCCCAGCCGTAGGGGCCGCTGGCAGCCTCGCCGGCCGCTCCCGCCGCGCGGCGCGCTTCGGCATCGGTGCAGTAGAAGGCCAGCGCATCGGCATAGGCCGTGATGGCGCCGCCGCGGATCAGCCGTCCGGTGCGGCCATCATCGACCAGGCACTGGCTTCCGGTCGCGATCGCGGCGACGACCGGTATGCCGACCGCCATCGCCTCGAGCGTCACGTTGCCGAACGTCTCGGTCATCGACGGGTTGAACAGCATGTCCATCGACGCGATCGCCCGGCCGACGTCACCGCCGCGCTGGAAGCCGACAAAGATGGCATTGGGCAGCCGCTTCTCGAACCAGTTGCGCGCCGGGCCGTCACCGACGACCAGCACCTTGTGGCGCACCTGGCGCCGCTCGAGATGATCGATCGTGTCCGAAAAGACGTCGAGGCCCTTTTCCATCACCACCCGCCCGGCAAATCCGATCACCGGCACGTCGTCCGCGATGCCGAGGCTTCGTCGCCATGCCGGATCGCGCCGCCCTGGATTGAAGATCTCGCGGTCAATGCCGCGCGTCCAGATGCCGACGTCGAAATTCATCCTTTGCTCGCGCAGCAATTGCGCCATCGATTCCGAGGGAGCGAAGATCGCGTCGCAGCGCCGGTAGAAACGGCGCAGGCCGGCGACGACCAGCGGCTCGAGGAAGGCGAGCCCATAATAGCGGAAATAGGTCTCGAAGCGGGTGTGGACCGAGGCCACGACCGGCACATCGAGCCGGCGCGCGAGCGTGACCGCGCGATGGCCGAGCAGCTCGGGGCTGGCGACGTGGAACATGTTGGGCCGGAAGCGACGGATGTCTCGCTTCGCCGACGGCGGGAGCATGATTGGCGCCCGATATTCGGCGCGGCGCGGAATTGGGATGGACGGCACGCCAACGACGTCGCCGTTGGGCGGGAAGGCGGGCTTTTTCACCGTCGGCGAGTAGATCCGCACCGCGGCGCCGCGGCGGAGCAGAAACTCGACCAGCCGGTTGAGCGCCTGGTTGGCGCCGTCGCGGACATAATTGTAATTGCCGGTGAACAGCGCGATGCGAAGGTCGGAAATGTCCATTTGCGCCCTGACTAGTCAGTGCGGACGGAAAGACCAAGCAAAGCAGCCTCCGTTCGGCGCACGCCCGCCACAAAACCCTGACGTCGCCGCGCACAAAAAACCCCGCCGGAGCGATCCGGCGGGGTCCTTTGGCTTTAGCAGGCTTTAGTCCTGCAGATACTCGCCGGCATCGGCATCGGTGCCGTGCCCGGTCGGAGCGACCGCGGCGAGCGGATCGTCGCCGATCGCCGCTTCCGGTCCCTGCGCCAGCTCGGCCGCATGCTCCTCGGCCGCCGTGTTCGGCAGGATGAGCGCTTCCTGCAGCTTGCGGTGCTGCGCGCGCAGCGCCGCATCGCGGCTGGTGGCGGCAACGCGCAGCCGGTTCATGCCCGCGCCGGTGCCCGCCGGGATCAGGCGGCCGACGATGACATTCTCCTTGAGCCCGTCGAGCGTGTCGATCTTGCCCTGCACGGAGGCTTCGGTGAGCACGCGGGTCGTCTCCTGGAACGACGCGGCCGAGATGAAGCTGCGCGTCTGGAGGCTCGCCTTGGTGATGCCGAGCAGCACCGGCTTGCCTTCGGCGAGCGTCTTCTTCTGCGCCTTCAGCTTGGCGTTGACCTCGTTCATCTCCATCAGGTCGACCTGCTCGCCCGGCAGGAAGGTGCTGTCGCCCGCATCGGTGATCTCGACCTTCTGCAGCATCTGGCGAACGATCACCTCGATGTGCTTGTCGTTGATCTTCACGCCCTGCAGTCGATAGACCTCCTGGATCTCCGAGACGAGATATTCGGCCAGCGCCTCGACCCCGAGCACCTCGAGGATGTCGTGCGGATCGGGGCTTCCGCCGATCAGATTGTCGCCGCGCTTGATGAAGTCGCCTTCCTGCACGTCGATGACCTTCGACTTCGGCACCAGATATTCGACCGGCTCGCTGCCGTCGTCGGGACGGATCGCGATCTTGCGCTTGGCCTTATAGTCCTTGCCGAATTCGACCCGGCCGGAGACCTTGGCGATGATCGCATTCTCCTTGGGCTTGCGCGCCTCGAACAGCTCCGCCACCCGCGGCAGACCGCCGGTGATGTCGCGGGTCTTGGCAGCTTCGCGCGAGACGCGGGCCAGAACTTCGCCGGCGGCGACCTTCTGTCCGTCCTCGACCGAAAGCGTCGCACCCGGCGAGAGCATGTAGCGTGCCGCCTCACCGCTCTCCTCGTCGAGGAGGGTGATGCGCGGACGCAGATCCTCCTTCGAACGCGCGGAGCCGCGGAATTCGGTCACCACCCGCTGGGCGATGCCGGTCGCCTCGTCGGTTTGCTCGACGAGCGTCTTGCCCTCGACCATGTCCTGGAATTTCACGATGCCGCCTTTTTCGGTGATCACCGGCATCATGAACGGATCCCATTCGGCGATCCGGTCGCCCTTCGAGACGATATGGCCGGTGTCGGCCATCAGGTGGGCGCCGTAGGGAATACGGTGCACCGCCCGCTCGCGGCCGTCCATGTCGACGATCGCGAGCTCGCCGTTGCGGGCCATCGCCACCCGCCGACCACGCGCATCGACGATCGTCGGCAGGTCGCGGAACTCGATCGTGCCGTCCGCAACCGCTTCGAGGTTCGACGTCTCGTTGAGCTGCGCGGCGCCGCCGATGTGGAAGGTCCGCATCGTCAGCTGGGTGCCCGGCTCGCCGATCGACTGGGCGGCGATCACGCCGACCGCCTCGCCGATGTTGACCGGCGTTCCGCGCGCGAGGTCGCGCCCGTAGCATTTGCCGCAGACGCCGTGCTGGCTCTCGCAGATCAGCGGCGAGCGGATCTTGACCGCCTGGATGCCCATCTCGTCGATGCGCAGCGCAGCGGGCTCGTCGATCAGCTCGCCTTCCTTGGCGAGGACGTCGCCGGTCTTATCGTCGACGATGTCTTCGGCCGGGGTGCGGCCGAGGATCCGCTCGCCGAGCGACGCGATCACGGCGCCGCCCTGGACGATCGCGCGCATGTCGAGCGACCTGTCGGTCTTGCAGTCGAGCTCGACGATCACGCAATCCTGGCTGACGTCGACCAGACGGCGGGTCAGATAACCCGAGTTCGCCGTCTTGAGCGCGGTGTCGGCCAGGCCCTTGCGGGCGCCGTGCGTCGAGTTGAAATATTCAAGGACGGTGAGGCCTTCCTTGAAGTTCGAGATGATCGGCGTCTCGATGATCTCGCCCGAAGGCTTGGCCATCAGGCCGCGCATGCCGGCGAGCTGCTTCATCTGCGCCTGCGAACCGCGGGCACCCGAATGCGCCATCATGTAGATCGAGTTGATCGGGGCGGCACGGCCGTTCTCGTCGAGCGGCTGGGCCTTGATCTTCTCCATCATCGCGTTGGCCACCTGGTCGCCGCAGCGGCTCCAGGCGTCGATCACCTTGTTGTATTTCTCCTGCTGGGTGATCAGCCCGTCCTGATATTGCTGCTCATAGTCCTTCACGAGCGCACGAGCGTCGTCGACCAGCTGCACCTTCTCCGGCGGGATGATCATGTCGTCCTTGCCGAAGCTGATGCCGGCGCGGAACGCGTGGCGGAAGCCGAGGCCCATGATCGCGTCGGCGAACAGCACGGTCTCCTTCTGCCCGGTGTGGCGATAGACGGTGTCGATGACGTCGCCGATCTCCTTCTTGGTGAGCAGGCGGTTGACCGTCTCGAACGGCACCTTGTGGCTCTTCGGCAGGGTCTCGCCGAGCAGCATGCGGCCCGGCGTGGTCTCGACCCGCTTCATATATTCCTTGCCGGCCTCGTCGACCTGGGGAACGCGGCTGGTGATCTTGGTGTGCAGGGTCACCGCCTTGGCGTGGAGAGCCTGGTGGACCTCGTTCATGTCGGACAGCAACGAGCCTTCGCCCGGCTCGCCGTCACGCTCGAGCGACAGATAATAGAGCCCGAGCACCATGTCCTGCGAGGGAACGATGATCGGCTTGCCGTTGGCAGGCGAGAGGATGTTGTTGGTCGACATCATCAGCACGCGTGCTTCGAGCTGGGCCTCAAGGCTCAGCGGGACGTGCACGGCCATCTGATCGCCGTCGAAATCGGCGTTGAACGCCGCGCAGACGAGCGGATGGAGCTGGATCGCCTTGCCCTCGATCAGCACCGGCTCGAACGCCTGGATGCCGAGACGGTGGAGCGTCGGCGCGCGGTTCAGCAGCACCGGATGCTCGCGGATCACCTCGTCGAGGATGTCCCAGACTTCCTTGCGTTCCTTCTCGACCCACTTCTTCGCCTGCTTCAGGGTCATCGACAGACCCTTGGCGTCGAGCCGCGAGTAGATGAACGGCTTGAACAGCTCAAGCGCCATCTTCTTGGGCAGGCCGCATTGGTGGAGCTTGAGCTCCGGACCGGTGACGATCACCGAACGGCCCGAATAATCGACGCGCTTGCCAAGCAGATTCTGGCGGAAGCGGCCCTGCTTGCCCTTGAGCATGTCGCTGAGCGACTTGAGCGGACGCTTGTTGGCGCCGGTGATCGTGCGGCCGCGGCGGCCGTTGTCGAACAGAGCGTCGACCGACTCCTGCAGCATGCGCTTTTCGTTGCGCACGATGATGTCGGGCGCGCGCAGCTCCATCAGCCGCTTCAGGCGGTTGTTGCGGTTGATCACGCGGCGGTAGAGATCGTTGAGGTCGGAGGTTGCGAAGCGGCCGCCGTCGAGCGGCACCAGCGGGCGAAGCTCGGGCGGGATCACGGGAACCACGTCGAGGATCATCCACTCCGGCCGGTTGCCCGACTCGAGGAACGATTCGACCACCTTGAGCCGCTTGATGATCTTCTTGGGCTTCAGCTCCGACTTGGTCTCGGCGAGCTCCTTCAGCAGGTCCTCGCGCTCACCCTCGAGGTCGAGGTCCATCAGCATCTGCTTGACGGCCTCGGCGCCGATGCCGGCCGAGAAGGCGTCCTCGCCATATTCGTCCTGCGCCTCGAGCAGCTCGTCCTCGGTCAGCAGCTGGTATTTCTCGAGCGCGGTCAGGCCGGGCTCGATCACAACATAGGCTTCGAAATAGAGGATGCGCTCGAGCTGCTTCAACTGCATGTCGAGCAGCAGGCCGATGCGGCTCGGCAGCGACTTCAGGAACCAGATGTGGGCGACCGGCGCGGCGAGCTCGATATGGCCCATGCGCTCGCGCCGGACCTTCGAGACGGTCACCTCGACGCCGCACTTCTCGCAGACGATGCCCTTGTACTTCATGCGCTTGTACTTGCCGCACAGGCATTCGTAATCCTTGATCGGACCGAAGATGCGCGCGCAGAACAGGCCGTCACGCTCGGGCTTGAACGTGCGGTAGTTGATCGTCTCGGGCTTCTTGATCTCGCCGAACGACCACGAGCGGATGCGTTCCGGCGAGGCGATGCCGATCTGGATCTGGTCGAAGGTCTCCGGCTTGGCGACCGGATTGGCGAAATGGGTCAGTTCGTTCATATTCTCTGTTCCTCAAACTCCCCGCCCGCTTGCGGGTGGGGGTAGGGGGGTGTTCCCCTCCCGCACGCGGGAAGGGATATCTCATTCACTCGGCGGCGAGCTGCTGCTGGTCGTCCTCGTCATCCGGTCCGGCGACCGAATTGAGTTCGACGTTGAGGCCGAGCGAGCGCATTTCCTTGACGAGCACGTTGAAGCTCTCGGGGATGCCGGCCTCGAACGTGTCGTCGCCCTTGACGATCGCCTCGTAGACCTTGGTGCGGCCGATCACGTCGTCCGACTTCACCGTGAGCATCTCCTGCAGCGTGTAGGCGGCGCCGTAGGCCTGGAGCGCCCAGACCTCCATTTCGCCGAACCTTTGTCCGCCGAACTGCGCCTTGCCGCCCAGCGGCTGCTGCGTGACGAGGCTGTACGGCCCGATCGAGCGGGCGTGGATCTTGTCGTCGACCAGATGGTGCAGCTTGAGCATGTAGATATAGCCCACCGTCACCTTGCGATCGAACGCGTCGCCGGTACGGCCGTCGAACAGCTCGACCTGACCGCTTTCGTCCAGCCCCGCCATGCGCAGCATCGCCGAGACATCGGCCTCGCGGGCACCGTCGAACACCGGCGTGCCCATCGGGACGCCGCTGACCAGGTTGGACGCGAGCTCGATCACCTGGTCGTCGTCACGCCCGTCGATGTCGCCATCATAATGCGTGCCGTAGATGTCCTTGAGCTTGGTACGCAGCCCTTTGACGTCCTTGGTGTCGATGTCCTTGCCGCGGTGGTGCATGTCCTCGAGCATCGCCCCGATCTGTTTGCCGAGGCCGCGCGCGGCCCAGCCGAGATGGGTCTCGAAGATCTGGCCGACGTTCATCCGGCTCGGCACGCCGAGCGGATTGAGCACGATGTCGACCGGAGTCCCGTCTTCGAGGAACGGCATGTCCTCCTGCGGCAGGATGCGGCTGATCACGCCCTTGTTGCCGTGACGGCCGGCCATCTTGTCGCCCGGCTGCAGCTTGCGCTTCACCGCGACGAACACTTTGACCATCTTGAGCACGCCCGGCGGCAGCTCGTCGCCGCGCTCGAGCTTCTCGATGCGATCCTCGAGCCGGCGGCGGATCGTCGCCTCGGCCTCGTCATATTGCGTCTTCACCGCCTCGAGATCGGCCTGGACCTTGTCTTCCTTGACCGCGAACTTCCACCATTCGTGGCGCTCGACCGCCTGGAGCGATTCATCGTCGATCTCGCCGCCCTTCTTGAAGCCCTTCGGCGCCGCCGTGGCGGTCTGGCCGACGAGCATCTCGCGCAGGCGGGTGTAGGTGGCGCGCTTGAGGATCGAACGCTCGTCCTCGCTGTCCTTGCGGAGGCGATCCTTCTCCTCCGCCTGGATCTGGCGGGTACGGTCGTCGATGTCGATGCCGTGGCGGTTGAACACGCGCACCTCGACGATCGTGCCCGAGACGCCCGGCGGCAGGCGCAGCGACGTGTCGCGCACGTCCGAGGCCTTCTCGCCGAAGATCGCGCGCAGGAGCTTCTCCTCCGGCGTCATCGGGCTCTCGCCCTTGGGCGTGATCTTGCCGACCAATATGTCACCCGGCTCGACCTCGGCGCCGATGTAGACGATGCCCGCCTCGTCGAGATTGCGCAAAGCTTCCTCGCCGACGTTGGGGATGTCGCGGGTGATGTCCTCGGGCCCCAGCTTGGTGTCGCGGGCCATCACCTCGAACTCTTCGATGTGGATCGAGGTGAAGACGTCGTCCTTGACGATCCGTTCGGAGATCAGGATGGAATCCTCGAAATTATACCCGTTCCACGGCATGAACGCGACCAGCACGTTGCGGCCGAGCGCGAGCTCGCCGAACTCGGTCGATGGGCCGTCGGCAATGACGTCGCCGGCGTTGACCACTTCGCCCACCTTCACCAGCGGACGCTGGTTGATGCAGGTATTCTGGTTCGAACGCTGGAACTTCATCAGCGAGTAGATGTCGACGCCGGACGTGCCGGCATCGACGTCGCCGGTGGCGCGCACGACGATGCGGGCGGCGTCGACCTGGTCGACGATGCCGCTGCGGCGGGCAGCGATCGCTGCGCCCGAATCGCGCGCAACGGTCTCTTCCATGCCGGTGCCGACGAACGGCGCCTCGGCCCGGACCAGCGGCACCGCCTGGCGCTGCATGTTCGAGCCCATCAGCGCGCGGTTGGCGTCATCGTTCTCAAGGAACGGGATCAGCGACGCGGCGACCGACACCAGCTGCTTGGGGCTGACGTCCATCAGGGTGATCTGATCGCGCGGCGCCATCAGGAAGTCGCCGGCACGCCGTGAGGAGACGATCTCCTCGACGAAGCTGCCGTCGCCGGTCAGCTCGGCATTGGCCTGCGCGATGGTGTGCTTGGCCTCTTCCATCGCCGACAGATAGACGACCTCGTCGGTCACCTTATTGTCGACGACGCGGCGGTACGGCGTCTCGATGAAGCCGTATTTGTTGACCCGGCTGAAGCTCGCGAGGCTGTTGATCAGGCCGATGTTCGGCCCTTCGGGAGTCTCGATCGGGCAGATCCGGCCATAATGGGTCGGGTGGACGTCGCGGACCTCGAAGCCCGCGCGCTCGCGGGTGAGGCCGCCCGGCCCGAGCGCCGACACGCGACGCTTGTGCGTCACTTCGGAGAGCGGGTTGGTCTGGTCCATGAACTGCGACAGCTGCGAGGATCCGAAGAACTCGCGCACCGCGGCGACTGCAGGCTTGGCGTTGATCAGATCGTTCGGCATCACGGTCGACACGTCGACCGAGCTCATCCGCTCCTTCACCGCGCGCTCCATGCGCAGCAGGCCGACGCGATATTGGTTCTCGAGCAGCTCGCCGACCGAACGCACGCGGCGGTTGCCGAGATTGTCGATGTCGTCGATGTCGCCCTTGCCGTCCTTGAGGTCGACCAGGGTCTTCACGACCGCGATGATGTCTTCCTTGCGCAAGGTCGTGACGGTGTCCTCGACGTCGAGGTCGAGGCGCATGTTGAGCTTGACCCTGCCGACGGCCGAAAGGTCGTAGCGCTCGGGGTCGAAGAACAGGCCTGCGAACAGGGCCTCCGCGGTCTCGCGGGTCGGCGGCTCGCCGGGGCGCATCACGCGATAGATGTCGGACAGCGCGTGATCGCGGTCCTCGGCCTTGTCGGCCTTCAACGTGTTGCGGATCCAGGCACCGACGTTGACATGGTCGATGTCGAGCAGGGCGATGCGGTCGATCCCGGCCTTGTCGAGCTTCTCGATGTTCTCGGGCGTCACTTCGTCGCCCGCCTCGATATAGATTTCGCCGGTCTGGTCGTTGACGAGATCGAATGCCGAATAGCGGCCGAGGATTTCCTCGGTCGGGATCAGCAGCTCGGTGAGCCCATCCTTGGCCGACTTGTTCGCGGCGCGCGGGCTGATCTTGGTGCCGGCAGCGAACACGACTTCGCCGGACGTCGCGTCGACGACGTCATAGGTCGGCTTCAGGCCGCGCCATTGCTCGGGCAGGAACGGAATGCGCCAGCCGTTGGGGTCGCGCACGAACGTGACCGTCTCGTAGAAGGTGTTGAGGATCTCCTCGCTCGACATTTCGAGCGCGTGGAGGAGGGCGGTCACCGGCAGCTTGCGCTTGCGGTCGATGCGGACGTTGACGATGTCCTTGGCGTCGAACTCGAAATCGAGCCACGAGCCGCGATAGGGGATGACACGCGCGGCGAACAGGAACTTGCCCGAGGCGTGGGTCTTGCCGCGGTCATGGTCGAACAGCACGCCGGGGCTGCGGTGCATCTGGCTGACGATCACGCGCTCGGTGCCGTTGACGATGAACGTGCCGTTCTTCGTCATCAGCGGCATGTCGCCCATGTAGACGTCCTGCTCCTTGATATCGAGCACCGAGCGGGTCTCGGTATCGGGATCGACCTCGAACACGATCAGGCGCAACGTCACGCGCATCGGCGCGGCGTAGGTCATGCCGCGCTGGCGGCACTCGTCGACGTCGTACTTGGGATCCTCGAGCTCGTAATTGACGAAATCGAGCTCGGCGGTGCCGGCGAAATCGCGGATCGGGAAGACCGAGCGCAGGGTCTTCTCAAGGCCGGAGATGTAGGAGTCCTGGGGCCGCGAGCGAAGGAACTGCTCATAGCTGTCGCGCTGGACTTCGATGAGGTTCGGCATTTCCGAAACCTCGTGGATGTTGCCGAAGATCTTGCGGATACGCTTCGAAGCGGTTGACCGGGTACCGGTCGCCGGAGCTGCCTTGGTTGCCATGAAAAAATTTTGCCTCGTCTGTCAAAACAGGTGCGCATCAAGACAGAAAAAGCCGCGTTTCCCAGGGGGAAACCGCAGCTTCAGCGTCTATGAAACCTCAGCCGATCATACGTGCGATGCGCTGCGCGACGGCGCATCATGTCCCGAAAGGCTGTGGTGATGGTGGCTATTTAGGGAGTGGGGCTCTGAATGTCAAACCTTGCCGGCCGATGCCGATCCGGCACTCTGCGCGCCCCCAAAAGCGCGGCGCAGGCGGCCGGGAGGTGGACCGAAAGAAAAGGGGCGGCCCTTGCGAGCCGCCCCTTCAACTTTTCAGCCCCGGCTTTTTGGCCATGGCTTGTTCGGCCGAGGCCGAAGCAGCTTATTTCAGCTCGACGGTGCCGCCGGCTTCCTCGATCTGCTTCTTGATCTTCTCGGCTTCGTCCTTGTTGACGCCTTCCTTGATCGCCTTGGGAGCGCTCTCGACGAGCGCCTTGGCTTCGCCCAGGCCGAGGCCGGTCAGCGCGCGGACTTCCTTGATCACGTTGATCTTCTTGCCGCCGTCGCCGGTGAGGATGACGTCGAACTCGGTCTTCTCTTCGGCGGCCGGAGCGGCGGCGGCGGCGGGACCCGCAACCGCAACTGCTGCAGCGGCCGAGACGCCCCACTTCTCTTCGAGCGCCTTGGCGAGGTCGGCCGCCTCGAGGACGGTGAGCTGCGAAAGTTGATCAACCAGTGCGTTAATGTCTGCCATGTGATGTCTCCGTGAGGGCAATTGCCCCGTTCAGTTCAGATGTTGATGTGAATTCAGGCGTCTTCTTTGGCCGCATAAGCACCAAAGACGCGGGCCAGCTTGGCTGCCGGCGCATTGGCAAGCTGCGCGAGCTTGGTCGCGGGTGCCTGAACCAGGCCCACGATCGTTGCACGCAGTTCGTCAAGCGACGGAAGCGCAGCGAGCGCCCGCACCCCATTGACGTCGAGGATGGTGTCGCCCATCGCGCCGCCCACGATTTCGAACCTGTCGGTCGTCTTCGCGAAGTCGACGGCCACCTTGGCGGCCGCGACGGGATCGGTCGATGTGGCGAGCGCCGTCGGCCCCGTCAGCAGATCGCTGATGTTGGCGTAGGTGGTCCCCTCGATCGCAATGAGAGCGAGCCGGTTCTTCGCTACCTTGTAGCCGGCGCCTGCCTCGCGCATCCGCGTCCTCAAGGCGGTGGATTGCGCCACTGTGAGGCCGAGATTGCGGGTGACGACCACCACGCTCGTCTCGGATAACGTCTGCTTCAGCTCGGCAACCAGCTCGGACTTTTGAGCTCGATCCATGCCACTCTCCATTCAGCCCGGCAGAATGTCTGCCGGGACGGTGAACCGATGAGCGGAACTGCCGCTCACCGGATGTCCGAGGGGATTGGTTGCCTGGCCGAGATCACACCCGGCAGACCCGGCCTCCCATCGCACGGGCGGGCCGGAAAACTGTTCCCCGTCTTGGCGGGGGGATTTTAAGTCCTCCAAAGGAGAACCCCCGCTGTCTCGGACGGTGTGCCGGAAAGCATCGCTTTCCGGCGGTGATGCCGGCGGGAATGTCCCTCCGGCAATTTCAGGCCGGGACGCGCGAGGCGCGGCCCGGCGATATTCTCAGACCAGCGACACTTCCGCGGCGTCGACCTTGACGCCGGGGCCCATCGTCGAGCTCAGCGCCACCTTGCGGACATAGCGCCCCTTGGCGCCCGACGGCTTGGCCTTGACGATCGCATCGACGAAGGCGTCGAAGTTGCGGCGAAGATCGGCTTCGGAGAAGCTCGCCTTGCCGATCCCGGAATGGATGATCCCGGCCTTCTCGACGCGGAACTCGACCTGGCCGCCCTTGGCGGCCTTGACCGCTTCGGCGACGTTCGGCGTGACGGTGCCGAGCTTTGGGTTCGGCATCAGGCCCTTGGGGCCAAGCACCTTGCCGAGACGGCCGACGACACCCATCATGTCGGGGGTCGCGATCACGCGGTCGAAATCGATCGTGCCGCCCTGGATGGTCTCCATCAGATCCTCGGCGCCGACGATGTCCGCACCCGCTGCCAGGGCCTCGTCGGCCTTGTTGCCGCGCGCGAACACCGCGACGCGCACGTCCTTGCCGGTGCCGGCGGGGAGGGTGACGACGCCGCGCACCATCTGGTCCGCATGACGCGGATCGACGGCGAGGTTCATCGCGACCTCGATCGTCTCGTCGAACTTGGCGGTGGCGTTGGACTTCACCAGCCCGATCGCCTCGGAAACGCCATAGAGACGCTCGGCATCGACCGTGCTCGCTTGCGCTTTCTGCTTCTTGGTCAGCTTAGCCATCGTATCAGCCCTCCACCACTTCGAGGCCCATCGAGACGGCAGAGCCTTCGATGATCTTGGTCGCCGCGTCGAGATCGTTGGCGTTCAAGTCCTTCATCTTGGTCTCGGCGATCTGGCGAAGCGCCGAGCGCGTGATCTTGCCGGCGCTTGCCTTGCCGGGCTCCTTCGAGCCCGACTTGATGTTGGCGGCCTTCTTGATCAGGAACGAGGCCGGCGGCGTCTTCGTCTCGAACGAAAAGCTGCGATCCGCAAAGACGGTGATCACCGTCGGGATCGGCATGCCCTTTTCGAGGTCGCCGGTCGAGGCGTTGAACGCCTTGCAGAATTCCATGATATTGACGCCGCGCTGGCCCAATGCGGGCCCGATCGGCGGGCTCGGGTTGGCGGCGCCCGCGGGCACCTGGAGCTTGATATAGCCCGTAATCTTCTTTGCCATTGTTCAGTCACCTTCAAATTTGCGGTTTAGCGGTCCTAACGGCAGTGGCACTGCCTCCCGCACATCATCCCGGGCCAAACCGCGTGCGGCCCGGGCGATCTCGTGATGATCCTATTTGGCCAGCTCGACCTGCTCGAACTCGAGCTCGACCGGCGTCGCGCGGCCGAAGATCGAGACGCCGACCTTGACGCGGCCGCGGTCGAAATCGAGCTCCTCGACGATGCCGTTGAAGCTCGCGAACGGGCCTTCGAGCACCTTGACGCTGTCGCCGATCTCATAATCGACGCTGACCTTCGCCTTGGGCGTCGCGGCTGCAGCCTCGTCCTTGGTGTTGAGGATGCGCGCCGCCTCGGCTTCCGAGATCGGCTGGGGTTTCCCCGACGAGCCGAGGAAGCCGGTCACCTTCGGTGTGTTCTTCACCAGATGGTAGACGTCGTCGTTCATCGCCAGCTTCGCCAGCACGTAGCCCGGGAAGAATTTGCGGTCCGAGGTCACCTTCTTGCCGCGGCGGACCTCGGTGACCTTCTCGGTCGGGACTTCGACCGCTTCGACGAGCGTGTCGAGGCCAAGCCGATGCGCTTCCGCCATGATCGCGTCGCGCACCTTGTTCTCGAAGCCCGAGTAAGCGTGAATGATGTACCAACGAGACATTATGATCCCTAGCTCAGCAGCCCCAGCAACGTTCTCACGAGCGTGCTGAACGCCGAATCGACGGCAAAGAAGAAGATACCGAGCAGCGAGGTCATGATGATCACCATGATGGTGGTGACAATCGTTTCCCTGCGCGTCGGCCAGACGACCTTGGCAGTTTCGGCTTTAACCTGCCGCGCAAATTCGCCGATGCTGACCCTGGCCACCTGCTCACACCTTCAAAAACCAACAGCAAAGAGGCCGATGGCGCTCCGTCCGACCGGAGCGGCCTCGACCCTTATTTCGTCCCTGCGGCCCCAAATCGCAATCCCACGAGGCGTGGAATGTGAAATGGCAGGAGTGGAGGGACTCGAACCCACGGCCCTCGGTTTTGGAGACCGATGCTCTACCAGCTGAGCTACACTCCTCCGAGCCGGAGAGGCCGTGCACTTAACGAGGGAGCGCGTTGCGCGCAAGAGGGAGGGGGAGACATGCTCTGCGCCGGCGCGACGAACCGAAGACTCCGGCCTGCCCGCTTCAGGCGGCGATGTCGTACGGCTGGATGCCGCCCGAAAGATAGAGGTTGCGCGCCTTGGCGCGGCTGAGCTTGCCCGAGCTGGTGCGCGGCAAAGTGCGCGGCGGCACCAGTTCGATCACGCAGTTCATGCCGGTGATCGCGCGCACGCGTTCGCGGATCTCGTCGCGCAGCCGGCCGCGTTCCTCGGCGTCGGAGGTGCGGCATTGGACCAGCACCGCCGGCGTCTCCTCGCCGCCCGGAGTGGTGATCGAGAAAGCGGCGATGTCGCCCGCCTTGAAGCCCGGCAGCTGTTCCACCGCCCATTCGATGTCCTGGGGCCAGTGATTCCTGCCGTTGATGATGATCATGTCCTTCGCCCGGCCGACGATGTAGACATAGCCGTCGGACAAATAGCCCATGTCGCCGGTGTCGAGCCAGCCATCGGCATCGAGGCAGGCGGCGGTCGCTTCCTCGTCGCGGAAATAGCCGACCATGATCGAGGGGCCGCGGGCGTAGAGCCTGCCGATCGCGCGCTCGGGCAGCAACTGGCCTTCGTCGTCGCGGATCGCGATTTCCATCCCCGGCACCGGCCTGCCGCAATTGACGATCGGCCGATAGCGCTGCGGCCGGTCGCGCCGCGCGGTGTCGCCGCCGGCCAGCTCGGTTTCGGCGACCAGCTCGACGACGATACCTTCGCCCGGGGGCATGATCGACACCGCCAAAGTGGCTTCGGCGAGGCCGTAGCTCGGCAGGAAGCTGCTGGCCTTGAAGCCGGCCTCGGCGAAGGCATCGACGAACGCCTGCATCACGTCGGGGCGGATCATGTCCGCGCCATTGCCGGCGACACGCCAGCGCGAAAGGTCGAAGCGCTCGGAGACCTTGCTCTGGCTGCCGATCCGGCGCGCGCAAATGTCATAGCCGAAAGTCGGTGAATAGCTCAGCGTCGTGCCGGTGTTGCGGCTGATGAGGTCGAGCCAAGCGAGCGGCCGCCGAGCGAAATCCTCGGTCTTGAGGTAATCGGTCGAAACCTGATTGGCGACCGGGGAGAGGAAGCAGCCGACCAGCCCCATGTCATGGTACCAGGGCAGCCAGGACACGCAGCGGTCGCTGTCGACCACCTCCATGCCGTTGCTGTGCGCGGCGAGATTATGGAGCAGCGCCTGGTGAGTCACCGCCACGCCATGCGGAAAACGGGTCGAGCCGCTCGAATATTGGAGATAGGCGATATCGTCGCCCCGCGCCTGCGGCAGCTTGGCATCGGGCGACGGCAATAAGGCGAAGCTTTCCCAGGCCATGCTCTCGACGCCGATCGCGTCGGCGGCGGCGCCGGCCATTGCCGCCAACTCGGCGGGGTAGAGAAGCAGGCTCGGATCGCAGCTCCTGAGCTGGACGCCGATCTGGTCGATGTAGGAATCGCGCCCTCCGAACGAGGTCGGGAGCGGCAGCGGAACAGGCCAGCCGCCGGCATAGACGACGCCGAAGAACAAGGCTGCGAAGTCGGGGCCGGTTTCCGCGACGAGCGCCACGCGATCGCCGCGGCCGATCCCCCGCGCGATCAGGCGTCGCGCGGCGGCGAGCGCATCCTCACGCAGCTCGCTGAAACGGTAGGCGCGCGCCAAGGTGCCGCGCGGATCGTGGAAATTGAGGCCGCGAATACCCTTGGCGGCATAGTCGAGCGCGTCCCCGAGCGTTTCGAAGTCCGCGTAGCGGCGGGGAAGATCGTCGGCAGTTGGAGTCGGAATGAGCTGGTCAGCCGATTGGCGCGGCATAGCTTTGCCTTTTTCCTCTTCAAGCACTGTCGCATGGATCCTCATTGTCGCCCGGTAGGACGCACACACATTGTTCCCCTGCTTTGGAAACAAGGCGCGTTCATATTCCGGCTCGACTGTGGCACAATCATGGCGCGTGAGATCTGGACGTCACAAAGCAGCGCCTCGCCCGCTCGATCAGCCGGGCCTGGAGAGGCTCGGCCTTTTTTACGTCGGCCGTTATGCCACCACCCAGGCCAAGCTTCGCACTTATCTGAACCGCAAGGTGCGGGAACGCGGATGGAAGGATCCCTCCGCGCCGGGAGTGGACTCGATCGTCGAGCGGTTCGTCGAGCTCGGCTATATCGACGACGAAGCTTTTGCGCTGGCGCGAGGGGAGGCGCTGCAGCGACGCGGCTTCGGCGCGCGCCGGGTGGGGCTTGCGCTGCGCAGCGCAGGAGTTGCGGGCGACGCGGCGGATGCGGTCCGCGAGCAGCTCGAGGACGGCGCGTTCGCCGCCGCGCTCCGCTTCGCGCGACGGCGGAAGATCGGGCCCTACGCCGCCGCGCCCGCCGATCGGGCGGCGCAGCAGAAGGCGTTTGCGGCAATGATGAGGGCCGGCCACCCCGGTGAAATCGTCCGGAAGGTCCTCGGCGCGTCCCCCGAAGAGTTGCAGGAATTCGACGAGCCGTAAAAATCGTGTCGGAACAGTTCACAAGTCCGGGGAGACCATGATAGTCGTGACCCTCTAATATGGTGAATGGACGGTTCATGATCGCGCGCCCCGGAGCGGCTGCAGACAATGACGCGCCTTCGGACGGAGCTGGCGACGGGCCGTCCGAAGGCGACGCATTCGTCAAGCTGACCGGCTCGGTCAAATGGTTCGACGCGACCCGCGGCTTCGGCTTCCTGGTGAGCGATCAGGCCAAGGGCGACATCCTCATCCACTTCAGCATCCTCAAGGAGCATGACCGCAGGAGCCTCCCCGAGGGGACGATCGTCGAGTGCCTGGTGGCGGAGCAGGAGCGCGGCCTCCAGGCCAAGAAGATCCTGTCGATCGATCTCAGCCAGGCAATCGTGCCCGAGCTGGCGCGGCCTGCCGCGGCAGGGGGCGAGCGCATCGACCCCGCCGCCTTGCTCGACGAGGCCGGTCCGTTCGAACGGGTGCGGGTGAAATGGTTCAATCGCCTCAAGGGCTATGGCTTTCTGGTCCGCGAAAGCGAAGCTGCCACCGGGGGCGAGGACATCTTCGTTCATATGGAGACGGTCAGGCGGGGTGGCCTCAGCGATTTGACGCCCGACCAGCCGTTGCGCGCCCGGGTGGCGCTCGGTCGCAAGGGCCCGCTCGCGGTCGAGGTCGAGCCTGTCTGAGCCGGACCCGGAGTTTTCACAGTGAGTCGCAATCCCTTCCTTCTTCCGCTTGCGATCTTCGTCGCGCTCGCCGGCTGCACGGCCGAGACGCGCGGTTCGGCCGCACAGCCGGCGGCGCGGCAGCTGTCGCCCGCCGGGCTGGAGACGGTGCCGCTCGAGATCAAGAGCCGCGGCCGCACCCACCATTTTTCGGTCGAGGTGGCGCGCACGCCCAACGAGCAGGCCCGCGGACTGATGTTCCGCGAGCGGGTCGGCGACAATGAAGGGATGATCTTCCCATTCCGCGCGCCGGTCGTCGCGAGCTTCTGGATGAAGAACACCGTCGTGCCGCTCGACATGCTCTTCATCCGCGCCGACGGCGTCATCGCGCGCATCGCGGTCAACACCGTGCCTTACTCGCTCGATCCGGTATCCGCGGGCGAGCCGGTCGTTGCCGTGCTCGAGTTGAGGGGCGGCCGCTCCACCGAGCTCGGCATCGCCGCCGGCGATCGCGTGATCTGGGCGGGCGCTCCGGCGTCCTGACCTTTGGCCGACTGGGATGATGCCTGGGGCTGCGCGGGATGATGCTCGCCTGGGGGGACAATGCTTGCGCTCGCGCGGGCTTCGGCGCTAACGCCGCTGCTATGAAAGCCGGTCCCGTCCCCCGCCGCTCCGGCGGCTCCCGCAGCGCAAGGTTCGTGCAGTCATGATGCGAGCGTTGAAGATGATGTTCACCTGGTGGGACGGCGCGACCTTTGGGACGGCATTGTTCACGCGCTTCAACGGCGTCCGCGTCGGCAGCGACGTCTATGGCAACGTCTATTTCCAGGCCAAGAAGGGCACGCGCCGCTGGGTGATCTACAACGGCCCCAATGATGCGAGCCGGATCCCGCCCGAATGGTATGCATGGATCCATCATCAGATCGAGGGCCTGCCGGATGAGGCGCTGCCGCCGCCGCCGAAATTCCTCAAGCCGCCGATGCCCAACATGACCGGCACGTCCGCTGCCTATCGGCCGTCGGGTTCGCTCGACCGCGGCGGGCAACGCCAGGCCGCGAGCGGCGACTATGAAGCCTGGACTCCGAATTGAGCTGATGGCGCCCCGGTGAGGAGCCCGCTTCCCAACCACCTGATGGCCATGACAGCCGCGGCCGGCCTGCTTGCGCTTGGCGCTTGCGATCGCTCGCCGACGCCGTCGGCGCGATCGGGCAAGGGCGAGCCGGAGCCGGTGACGGTCGACGTGCCGCAGACCGTCGATGCGATCGCGCCGGGAACGACGCCGATGGCCGAGCGGGTGGCGGTGATCGGGCTGCTCAACAAGCGCAACGGGATTTCGCGGGACGTCACGCTGAAGCCTGGTCAGGCGGTCCGTCTCGGCGACGTGATCATCCGCCTGCGTGCCTGTGAGACGACCGCGCCCTGGGAGGTGCAGAAGCTTACCGGCGCGTTCGTCCAGCTCGACGTGCGCAACCCGCAGGACCAGTTCCAGCGGGTCTTCTCAGGCTGGCTCTACAAGGAAACGCCGTCGCTCAACGTCGTCGAGCATCCGATCTACGACGTCTGGCCCAAGAGCTGCGCGATGACCCATCCCGAGGCTGGGGAGTCGACCGTCCGCCTCGGATCGCCGGCGAGCAACCGGTCGAGGGCCCCGAATTCGACGCCGACCGGGCCGGCCGCGCCGGCGCCGGCAGCGCCGCCCGCAGCACCGGCGCCTGAACCGTCTTCGGGCGCGCCCGAGGCAAGCGCGGACGACAACAGCGCCAGATAATCCTTCTGGCTGATCTCGATCGCGCCGAGGCTTCGCAGATGCTCGGTCATGAATTGGCAATCGAGCAGCCTGTAGCCGCCGACGATCAGCCGTGCGACGAGCCAGGCCAGCGCAACCTTCGAGGCGTCGGTGCGCGTCGAGAACATGCTTTCGCCGAAGAAGGCGCCGCCGAGCTTGACGCCGTAGACGCCGCCGACGAGCGCGCCGTCGGCCCAGCATTCGACCGAATGGGCATGGCCGAGCCGATGGAGCAGATTGTAGCTGCTTTCGATCTCATCGTTGATCCAGGTTTCCTCGCGGTCGGCGCAATGGCGGACGACCGCGCCGAACGCCTGATCGGCCGTCACCTCGAACGTGCCGCGAACCAGGGTCTTGCGCAGCGAGCGCGACACCTTGAAGCGGTTCAACGGCAGGATCGCCCGGCGGCGCGGCTCGACCCAGAAGATCTTCGCCGCGTCCCGGCTGTCGGCCATCGGGAAGACTCCGACGGAATAAGCACGCAGCAGCAATTCCGGATCAAGTACCGCCATTGTGGTGAAATTGGAGCGGGCCGCACGGCCGGTCAACCGGCTTGGTTCGATTTCGGCCGACTTTGAACCGTCGCCGGGGAAATGACCTAGGGTCGGTGGTCTTAGCGCGGCGTCGAATTGCTGCGCGCGAGCCGCCGCTCGATCGCCTGCCACAAGGCCGCCATCGCCTCAGCGCCCGGCGAGCGCGGCGCGAACGCCCCGACCGCCTGGTGCCGCTCGGTCGTCGCCTCGATCGCGCTCGCCATCGGCACCACCGGCCATTCCGGGTTCGATCGCAGCGCGAGCAGATGCATCGAGCGCCGCCGATCGGCCATATTGTAGACCGGCAGCAGCGCACCGCGGCGGATCTCGTGGCGATCGAGGAACGCGATCACCTCGTTGAGCGCGCGCTGCGAGAGCGGCGAGGGGATCACCGGCACGATGATCAGGTCGGCTGCGCGCAGCACCTGCTCGCTGGTCTCGGTGAGCCCCGGCGGGCAATCGAGAAAGATCCGGTCATAATCCTTGCTGAGCCGCTCGAGCAGCTTCTCGAGCCGCTTCTTCTTGCCAAGGCCGAACAGCAGCCGGTCGAGCCCGCGCAACGAGGCATCGGCGGGGATCAGGTCGAGCCGCGGCGTGGCGGTCGGCTGGATGAGCTTGGCAGGGGCGACGTCGCGCGCGAACACCGCCTGCGCCTCGCCTTCGCCCTTGCGCTCGCCGTCGAGCAGGAAGCTTGCCGCCGCCTGCGGATCGAGATCCCACAACAAGGTCCTGCGCGCCGACAAGGCGGCCGCGGCCCAGGCGAGGTTGACCGCGAAGGTGGTCTTACCCACGCCGCCCTTGAGGCTGTAGATGGCGATAGATTTCATCTTTCCCCGCATCCGCGCATTATTGGGCATTGCCGCAAGATCGGCAAGCTGCGTGGATCGGAGACGGGATAGCTGCCGGACCGCGACTCTTTTATGACAGAGCCGCCTGGCCCGCTGCCCTCATCCTCTCCGCAGGGAGGGGACAGTCAGAGGATCGAGCGAACTTCCTCTTGCGGGCGACACAAGCGCACGCCCTTGTCGGTCTCGACCAGAGGACGGTTGATCAGGATCGGATGCTCGACCATCGCGTCGAGGATAGCCTCATCGCTGACGTCGTCGCCGAGCAGGCCGAGCTCCTGCGCGAGCGGTTCCTTGGCGCGAAGGCCTTCGCGCGCACTGATGCCGGCGCGCGCATAGAGCCGCTTGAGCTCCGCCTTGCTCGGCGGGTTCTTGAGATATTCGATCACCGTGACATCGGCGCCGGCATCGCCGAGCAGCTCGAGCGTCTTGCGCGACGTGCCGCAGCGTGGATTGTGGTAGATGGTGGCTTTCATACGTCTTGCTCGACCTCCGCCCGGGCCAGCCATTGCTCGAGCCATTTGATCGTATAGTCGCCGCTCCTGAATTCGGGATCGTCGACCAGTTTCTGGTGGAGCGGGATCGTCGTCTTCATGCCGTCGACGACGAATTCCTCGAGCGCGCGCCGCAGCCGCAGGATGCAGCGCTCGCGGGTCGTCCCATAGACGATCAATTTGCCGATCATGCTGTCGTAATAAGGCGGGACGCGATAGCCGGCGTAGAGGCCGCTATCGACTCGGACGTGCATGCCGCCCGGGGCGACGTAATTTTTGACCAGGCCCGGGGAGGGCGCGAAGGTCTGCGGATCCTCGGCGTTGATCCGGCACTCGATCGCGTGGCCGCGGAACTGCACCTGCTCCTGCCGGCACGACAGGCCTTCGCCCGATGCGATGCGGATCTGCTCGCGCACCAGATCGATGCCGGTGATCATCTCCGTCACCGGATGCTCGACCTGAAGCCGCGTGTTCATCTCGATGAAGTAGAATTCGCCGTTCTCGTAGAGGAATTCGATCGTTCCCGCGCCGCGATAACCCATCTCGGCCATCGCCTTGACGACGATCGCCCCCATCCGGGCACGCTGTTCTTCCGTTATGACCGGGGAGGGTGCTTCCTCGAGCACTTTCTGGTGGCGGCGCTGGAGCGAGCAGTCGCGCTCGCCGAGATGGATCGCATTGCCCTGGCCATCGCCGAACACCTGGAACTCGATGTGCCGGGGATCGTCGAGATATTTCTCGATATAGACGGTGTCGTCGCCGAATGCGTTCTTCGCCTCGCTGCGCGCCTGCATCATCTGCGCTTCGAGCTCGCCTTCGTGGCGGACGACCTTCATCCCGCGGCCGCCGCCGCCCGATGCGGCCTTGATGATCACCGGATAGCCGGTCTCGGCCGCGATTATTCGCGCCGCGGCGAACTCCTCGACCGGACCGTCGGAGCCCGGCACCAGCGGCAGGCCGAGCTTCGCCGCGGTCCTTTTCGCCTCGACCTTGTCGCCCATCGTGCGGATGTGCTCGGGCTTGGGGCCGATCCAGATGATGTTGTGCAGCTCGACGATCTCGGCGAATTGCGCATTCTCCGAAAGGAAGCCGTAGCCGGGATGGATCGCATCGGCGTGAGCGAGCTCGGCGGCCGAGATGATGTTGGGGATGTTGAGATAGGAATCGGCGGCCGGCGGCGGGCCGATGCAGATCGCTTCGTCGGCGAGCCTCACGTGCATCGCGTCGGCATCGGCGGTCGAATGCGCCGCGACCGTCTTGATGCCCATCTCGTGGCAGGCACGGTGGATGCGGAGCGCGATCTCGCCGCGGTTGGCGATCAGGATCTTCTTGATCGGCATCAGCGCTTCGCCCCGCTGGCGGAGACGGTCGGGACCGGGTGAACAGCCATGTCCGTTCTACTCGATGACGACGAGCGGCTGATCGTATTCCACCGGCTGCGCGTTCTGCACCAATATCTGGGTTACCGTGCCGGCGCGGGGCGCAGCGATGGCGTTCATCACCTTCATCGCCTCGATCAGCAGCAATGTATCGCCGGCATTGACCCTGGTGCCCGGCGCAACGAACGGCTCTGCCCCCGGCTCGCCGGCAAGATAGGCAGTGCCGACCATCGGCGATTTGACCAGGCCGGGATGGTTGCGCGCGATCTCGTCCGCCGTGGCGGCTGCCGCTTGCTCGCTGTGCACCGCCACCGGCGCCGCCGCGACCGGTGCCGCGACCGGAGCGGCGATCAGCTGACGCTTGACGACGATCCGGCGGCTGCCGTCCTCGACCTCGATCTCGGTCAGATCGTTTTCGGTGAGCAATTCGGCGAGCTGGCGAACCAGATCGGCATCGACCTGCATGCCAGTTTCGGCATTGCCGTCACTATCCGTCATCCGAGCCTCTTATCCCCTGTTGTCGCGCGCCTTGTCAGAGACGCGCCGCCGCGTCCAGAGCAAGCTCGTAGCCCGAGGCTCCGAAGCCCGCGACGATGCCCCTCGCGACCGGCGTGATATAGCTGTGATGGCGAAAGGGCTCGCGCGAATGGGGGTTCGAAAGGTGAACCTCGATGACCGGCACGTCGATCCCCTTGATCGCGTCGTGGATCGCGACCGAGGTGTGGGTGAACGCCCCGGCATTGAGGATCACCGCTTTCGCACCCCTCGCATTGGCCTCCTGCAGCCAGTCGACGAGATGCCCCTCATGGTTGGATTGGCGCATGTCGATGCCGAGGCCGAGCGCCTTCGCTCGGTCCTCCAGCGCGCCTGCGATGTCGTCGAGCGTGTCCGATCCGTAGATATGCGGTTCCCGCGTCCCAAGCAGGTTGAGATTCGGGCCATTGAGCACGTAGATCATCGGTAGCGTCGCCATCGCGAGTCCCTATATGGCGGTAATCCGAAGAGCGCAAAGGCAAGCCCGCTTATGGTAGACGACCAGACCCTGTCGATCCGCGTGAACGGCGAGCACCGTCGCGTGCCGAAGGGGATGACGATCGCGCAGCTCGCGCTCGAGCTCGGGCTGGAGCCGACCAAGGTGGCGGTCGAGCGCAACCTCGAAATCGTGCCGCGTTCGACCCTGGCCGACGTCGAGATCGAGGATGGCGACGACTATGAGATCGTCACCTTCGTCGGCGGCGGCGATCATGTCGGCACGGCCACCGAAGGCGGGACTGACAGCTGGACGGTCGCCGGCCGCACCTTCCGATCGCGGCTGATCGTCGGGACCGGCAAATATAAGAGTCTCGAGCAGAATGCCGCTGCGGTCGAGGCATCGGGCGCGGAAATCGTCACCGTCGCGGTGCGTCGCGTCAATATCGCTGACCGCAGCCAGCCGCTGCTGATGGATTATATCGATCCCAAGATCATCACCTATCTCCCGAACACCGCGGGCTGCTTCACCGCCGAAGAGGCGATCCGCACCTTGCGCCTCGCGCGCGAAGCCGGCGGCTGGACCCTGGTCAAGCTCGAGGTGCTCGGCGAAGCGAAGACGCTCTATCCCGACATGGTCGAGACTTTGCGCGCAACCGAGATCCTCGCCAAGGAAGGCTTCGAGCCGATGGTCTATTGTGCCGACGATCCGATCGCGGCCAAGCGGCTCGAGGATCTGGGCGCCGTCGCGATCATGCCGTTGGGTGCGCCGATCGGCTCCGGACTTGGCCTGCAGAATCAGGTGATGATCCGGCTGATGGTCGAGAATTCCAAAGTTCCGGTGCTGGTCGATGCCGGCGTCGGCACCGCCTCCGACGCAGCGGTGGCGATGGAGCTCGGCTGCGACGGGGTGCTGATGAACACCGCGATCGCGGAAGCGAAGGATCCGGTGCTGATGGCGCGCGCGATGAAAGCAGCGGTCGAGGCGGGCCGGTTGGCCTATCGCGCCGGCCGCATGGGCAAGCGCCGCTACGCCGACCCGTCGAGCCCGCTCGCAGGGCTGATCTAGCTTCCTCCCTCCGCCGTCGGCAGGAACAGCCGACACCGGCGCGAGTTGGTAGGCGCATCGATTGGAGGGGTCCGAATGGGCGACTTCGCCGCGGAGCGCAACCGCATGGTCAAGCGGCAGGTCGCCGCCCGCGGAATCATGGGCCATCGCCTGCTCGATGCCATGCGCGAGGTGCCGCGCGAGGCGTTCGTCCCCGCGCATCTCGAGGAATTCGCCTACGAGGATTCGCCGCTCCCGATCGAAGCCGATCAGACCATTTCGCAGCCCTATATCGTCGCGCTGATGATCGAGGCGGCGGAAATCTCGCCTACCGACCGCGTGCTCGAGATCGGCGCCGGTTCGGGTTATGCGGCGGCGGTGATGGGGCGGGTCGCGAAGCAGGTGATTGCGATCGAGCGCCACCAGGAGCTTGCCGATCTCGCCCGCGCGCGGATCGAGCGGCTCGGCTACCCCAATGTCGAAATCCGTCACGGCGACGGCAGCAAGGGGTGCCCGCAGGAAGCGCCGTTCGATGCCATCCTCGCCGCCGCGAGCGGTTCGCACGTCCCCGAGGTGCTGCTCGCCCAGCTCGTGATCGGCGGGCGGCTGGTGATGCCGATCGGCGAGCCGTATTCGGTCCAGAGCCTGGTCAAGGTCACCAGGGTCGGCGCCGACGAATATGAGCAGGAGGATCTTGGCCCGGTCCGGTTCGTGCCGCTGATCGGCCAGCACGGCTGGCGCGACGCGGCCGGCGATGGCGGCGGCGAACGCTCGCAGCCGCTCGCCTTGCCCGAGCTCATCCGTTCGGCCGCCGAGCCGCTGCCCGAATTCGACGATCCCGCCTTCGGTGCCTTGTTCGACCGCTTTGGCGATGCGCGGATCGTGCTGCTCGGGGAGGCGAGCCACGGCACGTCCGAATTCTACCAGGCGCGCGCCGCGATCTCGCGCCGCCTGATCGAGCGCCACGGCTTCAACATCCTCGCGGTCGAAGCCGATTGGCCCGACGCCGCCAACATCGACCGCTATGTCCGTCATCGCCCGAGGCGCGAAGGCGAGGAGGCGGCCTTCCAGCGGTTCCCCACATGGATGTGGCGCAACACCGACGTCGATTCGTTCGTGCGTTGGCTTCGCCGGCACAATCAGGATCGGCCAGCCGAGGCCATGACCGGCTTCTACGGGCTCGACCTCTACAATCTCGGCGGCTCCATCCGCGCGGTGATCGACTATCTCGACGATGTCGATCCCGAGGCGGCGGCGGTGGCACGCGAGCGCTACGGCTGCCTTCGCCCGTGGAGCAAGGATCCGGCCGGCTATGGCCGCATGGCGATCACCCAGGGGTTCGCCCAATGCGAGCAGCCCGTCGTCCAGATGCTGCGCGAGCTTTTGCAGAAGCGCGCCGATTATGTCGGGGAGGACGGCGACGAATTCCTCGATGCGGCCGCCAATGCGCGGCTCGTCAAG
This sequence comes from Sphingomonas sp., assembly GCF_036677245.1. Taxonomy (GTDB): domain Bacteria; phylum Pseudomonadota; class Alphaproteobacteria; order Sphingomonadales; family Sphingomonadaceae; genus Allosphingosinicella. The sequence goes on along the minus strand of NZ_JAKFCG010000060.1, from coordinate 5,328 downwards.
AACGCCGAGGCTTATTACCGCGTGATGTACCATGGCGCGGCCGAGAGCTGGAACCTGCGCGACACGCACATGTTCGAGACGCTCGTCCAGCTTCTCGACGCCAAGGGAAGCGGCGCCAAGGCGATCGTCTGGGCCCACAATTCGCATATCGGCGATGCGTCGCAGACCGAAATGGGCCGGGTCCGCGAGGAGCTCAACATCGGCCAGCTCTGCCGCGAACGGTTCGGCGACGACGCGGTGCTGATCGGCTTCGGCACCCACAGCGGCACCGTTGCGGCCGCAAGCGACTGGGATGCCGAGATGGAAATCAAGAATGTGCGCCCGTCGCTCGCCGACAGCTATGAGCGCCTCTGCCACGATTCCGGAGTCGGCCGCTTTCTTCTCGACCTGCGCGAGGGCCGCAACGAGGAGGCGCGCGATGCGCTCTGGGCCTCGAAGCTCGAGCGCTTCATCGGGGTGATCTACCGGCCCGAGACCGAGCGCTGGAGCCATTATGCCGAATCATCGCTGCCGGGTCAGTTCGACGCCTGGCTGTGGTTCGATGAGACGCGGGCGGTGACTCCGTTGCCGGGCGCGGTTCAGGCCGGCGAGGACGATACCTACCCGTTCGGGCTTTAATCGCGGGCGGCAACCAGCGCTTCGGCAGCTTTCTGCCCGGCGTTCGCCCTCAAGGTCAGGGGCGTCGGTTCGGCGCGCCAGCTCGCGATGATCTTCTCGCCGCCGGCTCTCTCTTGTTCGGAGAGGCCCGTCGCGAACATCGCCTTGAGCTCAGCGGCGAAGGCGCGCGTCTCGTCATCTTCGCCCGCGAGCGAGAGCAAGGTGTAAGCATAATATTTCGCGCCGTCCCTTGCGTCCGCAAACGGCCGGCCGGAGTGGTAGGAGCCAAGCGCGAGCAAGGCGGGGGAAGAGCCTTGCCGCGCAGCCGCCTCGAGCCAACGCAGCCCTTCTTCCCTGTCGCCCCGCTGCAGATAATGCTGCGCCACTTCAAATTGGGCGAGCGCGTATCCCGCTTCGGCGGCCACCAATTTGTGGCGAAGCGCGAGGGCCGGATCGGCTGCGACGACACCTTCGCCCTGGCCGGCATAATAGCATCCAATCTTATAGGCACCGAGCGGATCGCCGCCTTCGGCGGCCTGCTTGAACAGCTCGAACGCTTTGGCGGGGTCGCGCGCGGCCCCGCCCAGCCCAAGATGGTAGATCATGCCGAGGTGATAGGCGGCCTGGGGATTGCGCTCGGCTGCGAGTTTTTCGAGCTTTGCCCTCACAGTCGCATCGGCCGCAGCGGCCGGGGGACAGCAAGCGGCGAACAGCGCGAGCGGCAGGAACAGGCGCAACCTTGCTCTCATCGCAATGCTACGATTTGCGAGCGCGGTTGCGGATCTGCGTGATCGTGGTGCCGTGCGCGATCATCTCGACGTCGGTCTTGAGATGGAGCAGCCTGACGCCGCGCTCGGCCTTGGCGCGTTCGAGCGCCGGGGCGAACTCCTCGGTCGTCAGCACCGTCTCTCCCCACGCGCCATAGGCGCGCGCCAGCGCGGCGAAATCGGGATTGCGCAGCTCGGTGCCCGAGACACGCTCGGGATATTCGCGTTCCTGGTGCATCCGCACCGTGCCGTAGCTGCCGTTGTCGATCACCAGCACGATCAGCTCGGCACCATATTGGACGGCCGTGGCAAGCTCCTGGCCGGTCATCAGGAAGTCGCCGTCGCCGGTGGTCGCGACCACCATCCGCTCCGGGAAACGCAGCGCCGCGGCAATCGCGGCGGGCAGGCCATAGCCCATCGTGCCGTTGGTCGGCGCGAGTTGGCTCGGGAACGGGCCGTGGCGCCAATAGCGGTGGAACCAGCCGGAGAAAGCGCCGGCGCCGCTGCATTGGATGGTGTCAGCGGGCAGCATCTCGCGCATCGCGAGCACGACCATGCCGAGATCGAGCTTCGTCTCCTTGGGCTGCGGCGTGCTCCATTCGAGCCACTCGCGCCGCGCTTCGGCGCCCGAGGAGAAGGAGATCACCTCATCGTCCCAGCCGGCGACCAGCTCGGCGAACTCGCGCATGTCGGCGCAGATCGGCAGATCAGTGCGATAGACGCTGCCGAGCTCGTTGGGATCCGGGTGGACATGGACGAGGATCTGGCCGGGATGCTCGGGCGTGACGATCGTATAGCCGTCGGTCGTCGCTTCGCCGAGCCGCGGGCCGACGACGAGCAGGAGATCGGCCTGCTTGATCCGCTCGACCAGCTTGGGATTGGGGCCGTAGCCGAGATTGCCGGCATAGACCGCGCTGCTGCTCGGGATCGCATCCTGCCGCCGGAAGGCGGTCGCCACCGGCAGTCCTATGCGCTCGGCGAATTCGGTGAAATGATGCGCGGCGGCTGCATCCCAGCCGGCACCGCCGACGATCGCGACCGGCGCGGCGGCGTCGTTGAGCAGGCCCATCAACGTCATCGTCGCCATTGCACAGGCAGGCTGGACCGGCGGCTTCACCTGAGGACGATCGATTGCCTCGACTTCATCGCTCAGCACATCCTCGGGGAGCGCGAGCACGACGGGGCCGGGGCGGCCGGCCGTCGCGGTCGAATAAGCGCGCGCGATATATTCGGGGATTCGCCGCGCATCGTCGATCCGCGCCACCCACTTCGCCAGCGGCCGGAACATCGCGACGAAGTCGACCTCCTGGAAGACTTCGCGATCCCGCACGTCGCGCCCGACATCGCCGATCAGCAGGATCATCGGCGTCGAATCCTGCATCGCCGCGTGGACCCCGATCGCGGCATTGGTCGCGCCTGGCCCGCGCGTGACGAAGGCGACGCCGGGCCTGCCGGTGAGTTTGCCATCGGCTTCGGCCGCATAGCCGACGCCGCCTTCCTGGCGGCAGATCACAAACTCGATCTGCGGTGTGTCGAGCAGCGCGTCGAGCACCGGCAGGAAGCTCTCGCCCGGGACCGAGAAGATCCGCTCGCAGCCTTGCGCGACCAGATTGTCGATGAGGATGCGACCGCCGCTTCGAAGATCAGCCATGGCTGCGCCCTAGACCATTTCCCAATGCGGTGGAAACGCCTCGATGCGCGATATGGGTTAGGGCGGACGCGCGGACACTCTCGTCGACCCGGATCCTCTCCGGGACGCGGACTTTCACCGCCTACAGGCTTGACCCGATTGTCGCGGCGCATAGGGGAGCGCCATGACCAAGAGTGAAATCACGGCGATTCTGGACGCCAAGCGCGGCTGGCTGCCCGGCAAGCGTATCAAGATCGATTTCGGCAGCGACGGCGTGGTGATGCTCGACGGCGTCGCGGAGGCGGTCACGGAAGAGGATGGCGCGGCCGACACGGTGATCGGCGTCAGCTGGGCCGATCTCAAGGCGCTCGGCCGGCGCGAGCTCGATCCAATGGCGGCGCTGATGCAGGGCCGCATCCGGATCGACGGTGATTTCGCTAACGCGCTGCACCTCCAGCGCATTTTCGCGGACCTCGGGGGCGCCTCTTAGCATTGCGCGAAAAGGCGGGTACCGGCTTTTCGCAAACAGCAATGCGGCCCCAAACAATTCCGGGGAATATTGCACTGCGGCAAAGGTGCCTTGACCGCGTCCGCCGCCGCCGCCTATCGCCTGATCTTCGCTTAGGAAGCGATCGATGCAGAAAATCTATGCCAATGCCGGGGCGGCGCTCGAAGGCCTGTTGTTCGACGGGATGACGATTGCTGCCGGCGGCTTCGGGCTCAGCGGCATTCCCGAGCGGCTGATCGATGCGATCCTCGCAAGCGGCGTCAAGGATCTGACCTTCGTCTCGAACAATGCCGGCATCGACAATGAAGGCCTCGGCAAGCTGCTGCGGTCGCGCCAGATCAGGAAGATGGTCTCCTCCTATGTCGGCGAGAACAAGGAGTTCGAGCGGCAATATCTCGCGGGCGAGATCGAGGTCGAATTCGCGCCGCAGGGGACGCTCGCCGAACGCTGCCGGGCAGGGGGCGCGGGGATCGCCGGCTTCTACACCAGGACGGGGGTCGGAACGATCGTCGCCGAGGGCAAGGAGCATAAGGAGTTCGACGGCGAGACCTATATCCTCGAGCGCGGCATCCGCACCGACCTTGCGATCATCAAGGGCCACAAGGCCGATGAGGCCGGCAACCTCGTCTTCCGCAAGACCGCGCGCAACTTCAACCAGCCGCTCGCGACCGCCGGTCGCGTCTGCGTCGCCGAGGTCGAGGAGATCGTGCCGGTCGGCAGCATCGATCCCGATCACGTCCATCTGCCGGGCATCTATGTGAAACGACTGATCGACGGATCGCCCTACGAGAAGAAGATCGAATTCCGCACGACGCGTCCGAGGGAGGCTGCCTGATGGCTTGGGATCGCAACCAGATGGCCGCGCGCGCCGCGCAGGAGCTGCGCGACGGCTATTATGTCAATCTCGGCATCGGCATCCCGACCTTGGTCGCCAACCACATCCCGCCCGGCGTGCAGGTCACCCTTCAGTCCGAGAACGGCATGCTCGGCATCGGCCCCTTTCCCTATGAGGACGAAGCCGATCCCGATCTGATCAACGCCGGCAAGCAGACGATCAGCCAGCTTCCCGATTCCTCCTTCTTCTCGTCGGCCGACAGCTTCGCGATGATCAGGGGCGGACATATCGATCTCACCGTGCTCGGCGCGATGGAGGTCAGCGAGAACGGCGACATCGCCAACTGGATGATCCCCGGGAAGATGATCAAGGGCATGGGCGGCGCGATGGACCTCGTCGCCGGCGTCAAGCAGATCATCGTCGTGATGGAGCATGTCTCCAAGAACGGGGATCCCAAATTCATTCCGCAATGCACGCTGCCGCTGACCGGCAAGAATGTGGTGGACATGATCATCACCGATCTGTGCGTGTTCCGCCGGCCCAACCACGAGGCGCCGTTCGCGCTGATCGAGATGGCGCCTGGCGTCACCGCCGAGGAAGTCGCCGCCAAGACCACCGCCCGCTACACCAGCTGAGCGCCGCGATCCGATGTCAGGCGGCGAGCAGCTCCGCCTGCAGCGACGCCAGGCCGCGCAATGTATTGTGGGGCCTGCGCACCGGCGCTTCAGCGCGGAACGCGGCGACTCTCGTCACCATCGCCTCGAACAGGACGGCGAGCTCGAGCTTGGCGAGGTGCATGCCGGCGCAGACGTGCGTCCCGAACCCGAAGCCGAGATGGTCGCTGGGCTTGCGGGTGACGTCGAACCGAGCCGGGTCCGGATATTTCGCCGGATCGCGGTTGGCGCAGGCATAAAGCATCAATGCGCGGGACCCGGCCTTCAGGGTCACTCCGTCGATGTCATGGTCGGTCGTGACCTGCCGCGCGAATGAG
>NZ_JAKFCG010000059.1:0-2092 GCF_036677245.1 Sphingomonas sp. | reverse complement strand
CAATGCCGAGATCAAGCAGGTCGGCGAGCACTATGTGCAGGTGCCGGGCCAGGTCGATGACAGCCGCGCCGCGATGGATGCGCTGCTGCTGGCCAACCCCGGCGATGGCGCGATCAATGGCGTGTGGGCGGCGTGGGACGAGCCTGGGATCGGGGCCAACCTCGCGATCGAGGCGGCGGGCCGCAAGGGCATCATCATTGCCGGCATCGACGGCAACCCGCAGGCGATCGAGCTGATCAAGGGCTGCACGGCCTATGTCGGCACCGTCCGCCAGGGCTTTGGCGAGATGGCCGGCATCGCGGCCACCGAGCTCAACACGATCCTTGCCGGCGGACCCGCGAGTGCGGACGAACTCTACGCGCCGGTGGAACTGATCACCCGCGAGAGCCTCGGCGTCACCTGTCCCTGACGTTGCTGGACCTTTCCGGGATCAGCCGGCGCTTCGGCGCGACGCATGCGCTCGAGGATGTGAGCCTCGCCCTCTCCGAGGGCGAGGTGCTTGGGCTCGTCGGGCCGAACGGCGCCGGCAAATCGACGCTGATCAAGATCATTGCGGGTGCCGACCGGCCGGATAAGGGTGAAATCCGCATTGACGGGCAGGTCGTCCACTTCCATTCGGCCCATGATGCCTATGCGGCGGGCATCCGGGTGATCCACCAGGATGCGCCGCTGGTGCCGGGGTTCGATACGGTCGAGAACTGCTATCTCGGGCGGGCCTATCCGCGGCGGTTCGGGCGGATCGACCGCAAGGCGATGCGGGCGGCGATTGCCGAAGTGGCGGCGGACATCGCGCCAGAGCTCGACCTCGATATGCCCACGATGTTCCTGCCGCCGGCGGAACGGCAGTTCGTGCGGCTGTTGCGCGCCATTGCCGACAAGGGGCGGCTGCTGATCCTTGATGAGCCGACGGCGGCATTGCCGGCGGAGGACGCCGAGCGGTTCTACGAAGTGTTGCGGCGGACGCGGGAGCGGGGGACGTCGATCATCCTCGTCAGCCACCGGCTGGATGAGATCGCCGATTTCTGCGGCAGCGCGGTGGTGATCCGCGATGGGCGGATCGTGGCACGGTTCGGCGCGGGGGAGGTGAAGCCCGAGGCGATGATTGCGGCGATGGGCGGCAGCGCCTCGGAGCGCTCGACGCGGGCGACGGATACGAGCGCACCGAAGATCATCGAGATCGATGGGGTGACCGGCGGCGACCTCACGCGGCCGGCGCAGCTCGATGTGCATGCGGGCGAGGTGATGGCGCTGTACGGGCTGGCGGGGTCCGGGCGGTCGAGCCTGCTCAATGCGATCTGGGGGGCGATCCCGTGGGCCGGCGCGATGCGGCTCGAAGGCGAGGACTATGCGCCGCGCTCGCCGCGGCAGGCCATTGCGCGAGGCGTCTCCTGCGTGCCTGCGGACCGGCATCGCAGCGGGTTGTTTCTTGCCGAGGACCTCATATTCAACAAGACGCTGCCACTGCTATCCGGCTATCGCCGCATGCGTGGGCTGCCGGTGCCGAACGCCAAGGCTGAGCGCGATGATTTCCTTGTCGCAGCGGAACGCGTGTCGCTCAGCTACCGCGACCCGAAGCAGCTGGCGCGGACGCTGTCGGGCGGCAACCAGCAGAAGCTGATCTTCTCGCGCTGGGCCAACCGGCACTCGCGGGTGATGCTTCTCGACGAGCCGACCGAGGGCGTCGACGTGATGGCGAAGGCGACGATCAAGGACATCATCCGGGCGATCGCGGCTGACGGCAACGCGGTACTGGTTTCGACCTCGGACCGTGACGAGGCGCTGGAGCTGGGCGACCGCATCGCGGTGTTCCGGCAGGGTGGCATCGTCAGGATTTTCACCCGCGCGGAAGCGAGCGCCGAGGCGCTGTCGGCGGCCGCGCAGTCTCGGGAGGCGGCGTGACCCGCACCAATCTCAATCGTTTCGGCACGCTGATCGCGTTCGTGCTGCTGTGCATCGGCTTTTCGATCGCGGCGCCGGCGGCGTTCGCCTCGCCGGCCAATGTGTTCAACCTCGTGCAGCAGATGGCGACGCTGGCGATCGTCGCGACGGCGGCGACGCTGGTGATGACGATCTCGGAGTTCGACCTGTCGGT
>NZ_JAKFCG010000058.1:0-21881 GCF_036677245.1 Sphingomonas sp. | reverse complement strand
TGGGGCCTGTGCCTTGCCGGTTGGCTGGCGATCGCTCTGATCCCCAACAGCTACGAGGCCAAGGCGCGGGTGTCGGTCGAGACGCCCGATCTGCTGCCGAGCACGATCGGCACCGATCCGGCTCAGCGCAAGAATGATCTCGCCCGCATCAAGCAGACCCTGACCTCGACCGAGAATCTCGAGAAGGTCGTGCGCCGCACCGAGCTCAACATGCAGGTCGCCAACGAGCGCGACCTTGCCGCGCAGGTGGCGGCGCTGCGCCTGGCGATAAAGGTCACGGCGCAGCAGGACGACATCTTCGAGATCACCGCCACCTCGTCGGTGGCCGGATTTTCGAACGCGCAGAACGCGCGCACCGCCGCTGCCGTCGTCCAGGCGCTGATCGACGCGTTCGTCGAGGGCAATCTCGCCGGCGATCGCGCGCAGACCGGACAGACTTTGAGCTTCCTCGACGACGAGCTCAAGAAGCGCGAGATGGACCTGCGCGACGCGGAGCAGCGCCGGGTCGATTTCGAGACCCGCTTCATGGGCGTGCTCCCGGGCGAGGGGTCGGTCGCGCAGCGGCTGGCCGCCGCCCGGATGGAGCTCGCCAATATCGACGAGCAGCTGATCGCCGCCCAGGGCGGCCTTGCCGCGACGCGCGGGCAGGTCGCCGCCACCCCGACGAACATCGTCGGCGGCGAGGGCGGCGGCAGCGCCGCCGCGCAGATCGCGTCGCTCGAAGCGCAGCTCAGCCAGTCGCGCGCCCGCGGCTGGACCGACAATCATCCCGACCTGGTCGCGACCCGCGCCCAGATCGCGCGGCTTCGCCCGCAGGCCGAGGCGGAGCGGCGCAGCGGCGTCCCGACCGGCGCGTCCAATCCGCTCTACATCAGCTTGCGCAGCATGCTTGCCGAGAAGGAGGCGCAGGCCTCGGCGCTGGCCGCGCGCAAGAACCAGCTCCAGTCGGACCTCGCCCAGCTCAGCTCGCTGCAATCGGAAGAGCCCGAAGTGGTCGCCGAGCAGGCGCGGCTCAACCGCGACTATGAGGTGCTCAAGCGCCAATATGACAAATTGCTCGAGGATCGCGAGCAGCTTCGCCTGCGCAGCGACGTCAACATCCGCACCGAGGGCATGAAGTTCCGCGTGATCGAGCGGCCGAGCGTGCCGACCGTGCCCGCCAAGCCGAACCGGCCCTTGCTGCTCAGTGTCATCCTGATCGTCGCGCTCGGCGGCGGCGCGGGTGCGGCGTTCGCCAAGAGCCAGATTCAAATGACCTTCCCGACGCTTGGCCGCCTGCAGGCGGTGACCGGGCTGCCGGTGCTTGGCGCGGTCAGCGAGATCGTCACTCCCACCGCCCAGGCGGCGGCGCGGCAGCGGCTGCGCTGGTTCGCGGGCGCGGGCGCTGCGCTTGGCGGCGCCTACGTGCTGCTGATGGTCGTCGAATTCTGGCAACGCAGCATGGTCGCGTGAGGTGTCTCGGATGAACAAGCACAGCACCTTTGGCGGAGCCGGGGGCACCAGCGGCAGCGGCAGCGGATCCTTGTTCGAGCGCGCTGCCGAAGCCTATGACTATGAGGCCGAATTCCTGCGTCCGTCGGCGCCGCCGGCGGATGCCGCCCAGCCGAATCCGGACGCCCCGAATGCGCCGGATCCGGCGATCGAGGCTGACCTCCCGGAACAGCCGGCCTTCGAGCCGGCGATAGCTGACAAAGCCGAAGCGTTTTTCGACCCGGCTGAGGAGCGCGCTTCGCGATCCCCGCATCCGGACGCTCGGGAACGGGCGCCTCAGGGGCGGTACGGTATCGTCGATCGCGAGCGGCTCGCCGAGAGCGGTTTTGCGCTTCCCGACGCTGCAATCAGCGGCATTGCCGAGGAATTCCGGATCATCAAGCGCCAGCTGCTGCTCGCGACGGCTGGCCCGAGCGACGTCGATTCCGGCAAGCGGCGGACGATCCTGGTCTGCTCGGCGCAGCCGAACGAAGGCAAGACCTTCTGCGCGCTCAGCCTCGCGCTCTCGATGGCGGGCGAGAAAGAGTTCGAAATCCTGCTGGTGGACGGCGATTTCGCCAAACCGGAACTGCTTACCTTGTTGGGCCTCGAGGGAGGACCGGGCTTCGTCGATGCGGTCAAAAATCCGCACGTCGATCCCAATGAATTCGTCATCCGCACCGATATCAAGGGGCTTTCAGTCCTGCCGGCAGGCCGGCAGGCGAATGACGTCACCGAGCTGCTCGCGTCGACCCGCACCAACGAGGTGCTCGAAGCGCTCACGCTCAATCATCCCAACCGCATAATCATCTTCGATTCGTCGCCAGCGCTGGTGGCGTCGCCCGCGTCAGTACTCGCGAGCCACGTCGGGCAGGTGATGATGGTCGTGCGGGCGGATCAAACCACCGAATCGGATCTGCGCGAAGCGCTCGCGCTGCTCTCCGCCTGCGACACGATCAGCCTGGTGCTCAACGCAACGAGCCTGGCGGTCGGCGGACGACGTTTCGGCAGCTATTATGGATATGGTGAATGAACATGGCTCATGCATCGCTTCGGCGGATGGCCTTGCGCACCCTCGGCATCGCCGGGATCGCTGGCGGTCTCGCCTACGGCTCCGCCGCTGCCGCGCAGGCGCGCAGCGAGATCTCACCCTATCTCGAGGTCGAGCAGGTCTTCGACGTCGATTTGGAGAATGGTGACACGCTCACCTACACATCGGTCGCCGCTGGTATCGACGCTGAGGTCAGCACCAACCGCGTCGATGCGCAGGTCAGCTATCGCTACGAGCGTCGGATCGCCTGGGAAGACGATCTCGTCGACGAAGACGTGCACAGCGGCCTCGCCCAGGCGCGGATCGAGGTCGCTCGCGACCTGCTGAGCCTCGACGGCGGTGCGATCGCCGCGCGCGGGCGGCTCGACAGTGACGGCCCGGCGTTCGGCTTCAGCACGGCCGACGATGACAATATCGCGCAGATCTACGGCGTTTATGCCGGGCCGACCTTGTCGACCCATCTCGGCGCGCTTGCGGTCAACGCCGCCTATCGCTTCGGCTACGTCAAGGTCGACGATCACGGCTTCGATGACGGCTTACCCGGCGAAGAGCGGGATCGCTTCGACAGCTCGACCAATCACAGCGTGACCGGCAGTGTCGGCATGGCGCCCGGCCCGCTTCCGTTCGGCTGGACGGTCGGCGCCGGCTATGATCGCGAGGACAGCGACCCGCTCGATCACAAATTCGAAGGCGCATATGTTCGTGGCGAGGTCGTGCTGCCGGTGACCTCGACCTTCGCCGTCACCGGCGGCGTCGGCTACGAAGACTTGGAGGCCAGCCAGCAGGACATCGTGCGCGATTCGACCGGCCAGCCGGTCGTCACGCCCGGCGGCGAGCTGGTCGCCGACCCGACGAAGCCGCGCCTGCTCGTTTACGATCAGGATGGCGTGATCTGGGATGCGGGCGTGATCTGGCGCCCGAATCCGCGCACCGAGCTGATGGCGAGAGTCGGACGTCGCTACGGCGGCACGACCTATGTCGGGACTTTGCGCTACGAGATAAGCAGCAATTATGCGCTGAATGCGGTCGTCTACGACAGCGTCACCAGCTTCGGACGCTCGATCATCCACGACATCAATGGCTTGCCGGTCAAGTTTCAGAACAACAACAGGGGTCTCTCCGGTGGTTTCGGCGGTGTCGGGGGCTGCGTGTTCGGCTCCAAGCCGGGCACCGGCAGCTGCATGGACGACGCCTTCATGTCGGTCGCCAGCGAGGACTTCCGGGTGCGCGGCGGCAATCTGATCCTGTCGGGTAGCCGTGGCGTGTGGGACCTCGCTTTCGGGATCGGTTACGCGCGGCGCAAATATCTTGCCGCGGTCGGGGATGGCTTTTTCCCGATCGACGGTGTCCACGAGGAGAGCGTGACGCTCGACGGCAGCATTGGCCGCGATCTCACCGCCACGTCGGGGATCGAGTTCGACGCTTATGCCGCCTGGTACGACAGCGGGCTTGCGGGCGATGAGAATGTCTTCAGCGGCGGCATCACCGCCACTTACTACCGCAGCTTCCTGATGGAGCAGCTGCAGGCGGAAGCATCGCTCGGGCTCTACACCACCGACAGCGGCTCGACCGACTCGGTGTTCGCGACCGGGCTCGTCGGCCTGAGCTACACGTTCTGAAGGAGGGGGCTTCGCCCACCAGCTTGATGTACACCGATTATTACGGCCTGAGCGAACGTCCCTTCCAGCTCACACCCGATGCGCGTTTCTATTTCAGCAGCCGCACGCACAAGAAGGCGATGGCCTATCTCGGCTACGGCATAGCCCAGGGTGAAGGCTTCATCGTCATCACCGGGGACATCGGTGCCGGCAAGTCGACGCTCGTCCAGCATCTGCTGACGATGATCGACCGCGCACGGCGCAACGCGATCAGCCTGGTCTCGACCCAGGTCGAAGGCGACGACATGCTGCGCCTGGTCGCGCAGGGCATGGGCATCGTGACGGGCGGCCTCGCTAAGGCGCAGCTGCTCGACGAGATCGAGCAATGGCTGCGCGGCGAGGCGCGTGCGCGCAAGCGCACTTTGCTGATCGTCGACGAGGCGCAGAATCTGTCGGTTTCGGCGCTCGAAGAGCTGCGCATGCTCTCCAATTTCCAGCTCAGCGGCCAGGCTCTGATCCAGATATTGCTGCTCGGCCAGCCCGAGTTCCGCGAGAAGCTCGCGGGCGCCGATGCGCTCGAGCAGCTTCGCCAGCGGGTGATCGCGACCCACCATCTCGATGCGATGGAGCCGAGCGAGGTCGAGCCTTATATCGTCCACCGCCTTGCCGTCGTGGGCTGGCAGGGCCGCCCCGGCTTTACCGCCGCTGCGTTCGCCGCGCTCCATCGGCACAGCGAAGGCATCCCGCGCCGCCTCAACCAGCTCGCGAGCCGGTTGATGCTTTACGCGGGCATCGAACAGCTCGACACAATCGACGACGGCATCGTCGAGAGCGTGGTCGCCGACATGACGGCCGATGCACCGGCGCGCGCTCCGCAACAGCATGAGGCGCGGGTGCTTCCGCTGCGCGGCGCGACGATCGCCCCGGCCGGCCTTGATGCGGAGGTCAGGAGCGAGCTCGAAGGCATGCTCGAGCAAAGGGTCGCCGCGCTCGAGGCGCGTCTGGACGAGCAGGAGGTCGCGTTGCGGCGGATATTGACCCTGCTCGTCGATTGGGTGGAGAACGGGCAGCAAGCGCCGAGCTACCGCCACAACGCAGCATAGGCCCGGCATGATGATCGCTGCGGGGACGCTATCCGCGGAGGGATCATCCGCCATCGGGGGGCGGACGGACATGTTGAACGCACTGTCGGTCGACGTCGAAGATTGGTTCCAGGTCGGAGCCTTCGAGGACGTCATCGCGCGCGATCAATGGGATCGGCTGCCGCAGCGGGTCGAACGCAATTGCGACGCGGTACTCGCCATGTTCGAGGCGGCGGACGTCAAGGCGACCTTCTTCACCCTGGGCTGGGTCGCCGAACGCTATCCGGCGCTGATCCGGCGCATCGCGGAGGCGGGGCATGAAGTCGCCAGCCATGGCTGGGACCATCGCCGCGTGTTCACGATGAGTGCCGCAGAATTCCGCGCAGACCTCGAGCGCGCGCGCATCGCCATCGAGGATGCCTCCGGCCAGACCCCGGTCGGATACCGCGCGCCAAGCTTTTCGATCGACCAGCGCACGCCCTGGGCGCACGAGGTGCTGGCCGACGAAGGCTATGCCTATTCCTCGAGCGTCGCGCCGATCCGCCATGATCATTACGGCTGGCCCGACGCCCCGCGCTTCGCTTTCCGCCCGCTCGAGGATTCGGCCTTGATCGAGCTTCCGGTGACGACGGTGAGCATTGCCGGCGCGAGGCTGGCGGCGGGCGGCGGCGGCTTCTTCCGCTTGCTGCCATGGCTTTTCTCGCGCTGGGCGATCGACAGGGTCAACCGCGATGAGCACAGGCCGGCGGTCTTCTATTTCCATCCGTGGGAGATCGACCTTGGCCAGCCGCGGGTCCACAACGCCCGGCTGACGTCGCGCCTGCGCCATTATTCCGGCCTCTGGGCAATGGAGGGCAAGCTCAACAAGCTCCTCGCCCGCTATCATTGGGGGCGCACCTGCGACGTCGTCGCGATCGAGCGGGTGCGGCTGTCATGAACGCCATGAGCCCGAACCCCCTGGCGATGGCGTCGCTAAGCGCGCGCAAGGCGGACCTCGGCGATGCCGGCGAGCGCCGACGGATCGACTCGTTTGTGATGGGGCGCGACGACGCCAGCCTGTTCCACAGGACCGAGTGGAGCCTGGCGGTCGAGCGCGGCTGCGGCCAGCGCGCCCATTATCTGATCGCGGAGGACCAGCACGGCGCGCTCGTCGGGCTGCTGCCGCTCAGCGAGATACGCTCGCCCTTGTTCGGATCGGCGCTGGTTTCCGCCGGCTTTGCGGTCGGTGGCGGCGTGATCGCCGGCAGCGCGGCCGCGGCCGAGCTTCTCGCCGCGAGCGCGTGGCAGCTCGCCGCCGAGCTCGGCTGTCCGACCCTGGAGCTGCGCGGCGGTTGCGTGCCCGCTGGTTTCACGGCGCGCGAGCATGTCTACGCCGGTTTCGCGCGCGACCTTCCGGGCGACGAGGAAGCGATGCTCAAGGCGATCCCGCGCAAGCAGCGTGCCGAGGTGCGACGTGCGCAGGGGCTCGGCCTCGACTGCACGATCGGCCGGGGCGATACGGAGCGGCTCGCGCATCGCCTGGTCTATGCGGAGAGCGTGCGCAACTTGGGCACGCCGGTGTTCCCGCGCCGCCTGTTCTCGGCGATGCTCGACGCGTTTGGGGCCGATGCCGACATCCTCACGATCAGCGAGCAGGGGCGCCCGCTGGCGAGCGTGCTCAGCTTCTACTTCAAAGGGACGGCCTACCCTTATTGGGGCGGCGGCACGCGCCAGGCCCGCAATGTTCGCGCCAACGAATTGCTCTATTTCGAGCTGATGCGCCACGCCGCCGCGCGCGGCTGCACGCGCTTCGATTTCGGCCGGTCGAAGCTCGGCACCGGCGCTTATGCCTATAAGAAGAATTGGGGGTTCGAGCCGCAGCCGTTGACCTATGCGGTGCGCACCGCCGACGGCATGCCGCCGCGCGAGATCAATCCGCTCGACCCCAAATACCGGCTTCAGATCGCGCTGTGGCGCAAGCTGCCGTTGTGGCTCGCCAACCGCCTCGGCCCGCCGATCGCGCGCGGGCTCGGCTGATGGCCGACATCCTCTTCCTCGCCCATCGCATTCCCTATCCACCCGACCGCGGCGACAAGATCCGCTCCTGGCACATGCTGCGCCACCTCGGCGCGCTGGGCCGGGTCCATCTCGCCTGCTTTGCTGACGATGCGCAGGATGCCGCCGCGCTGCCCGCGCTCCGCGCCGCGATGGGCGGCCGGCTGGGCGAAGCGCATGTCGAGGTTCGCCGCCCCCGCCCCGCCGCCGCTGCTCTCGCGCTGGCGCAGGGCAAGCCGCTGTCGCTGGCCTTGTTCGGCAGCGCTACGATGCGCGGCTTCGTCGCGCGCCTGCTCGAAAGCCATGACGTCGCGACGATCTTCGCTTTCTCAAGCCAGATGGCGCAGTTCGTCCCCGCCGCAGAACGCCGCTTCGTGATGGACTTCGTCGACATGGATTCGGCGAAATTCGCTGACTATGGCGCGCGGCATCGCGGGCCGCTCGCCTGGCTCTACCGGCGCGAGGCGCGCACGTTGCTCGACTTCGAACGGGCGACGGCGGCGCGGGCCGATGTCAGCCTGCTGGTGAGCGAGGCGGAGGCCGCGTTGTTCAGCGCGCGGGCAGGGGCGGGTTCGCGCGATATTCGCGCGATCGGCAACGGCGTCGATCTCGATTTTTACGATCCTGCCGGGCCTTTTCCGATCCTCCCCGCACGGCTTCGCGGCGAAGCACCTTTGATCGTCTTCACCGGCCAGATGGATTACCGCCCCAATGTCGAGGCGGTGAGGGCTTTCGCGACGGAGGTGATGCCGCTCGTCCGCCGCGAGGTTGGAGAGGCGCGTTTCGCGATCGTCGGCCGCAAGCCGGCTGCGGCGGCGCGGCGTCTCGACGGCCATAACGGCACGTTCGTCACCGGCGCGGTCGACGACGTCAGGAGCTGGCTCGCCGCGGCCGACGTCGTCGTCGCGCCGCTCGGCATCGCCCGCGGCATCCAGAACAAAATTCTCGAGGCGATGGCGATGGCGCGGCCGGTCGTCGCGTCGCCCGCCGCCTTTGTCGGCATCGACGCCGAGCCCGGCCGCGACTTGCTCGTTGCCGATGGCGCGCCGGCCCAGGCATCGGCGGTGCTCGAGCTGCTGCGCGATCGCGGGCACGCCGATGCGCTCGGTGCGGCGGCACGGCGGCGCATCGAGCAGGGCTATCGCTGGGAGAGGATGCTCGCGCCGCTCGGCGCGATCGTCGGCGCGCCGGCGAAGGCGGCGGCATGACCGCGGTCCTGCCGATCGGCAAGGCTGCGCCGGCGGCCACTGCCGACAGCGCCTGGCGCAGCCATCTGATCGCCCTCGCCGGTGCAGCGGCGGTCCTGGGCTTGCTGTTCGCCGGCGATGCGGCCGACATGGTCGCCATCTGGCTCGAAAGCTCGACCTACAATCATATCGTCCTGATCCCGGCGATCATCGCCTGGCTGGTCTGGCAGCGCCTGCCCGAGCTTCGCCGGCTCGGCCCGAGCGCCTGGCCTGCCGGCCTGATCGTCGTGGCCGGCGGCGCTTTTGCCTGGCTGCTCGGCGAAGCCGGTGGCGTGGCGCTGGCGCGCCACCTCGGCCTGATCTTCATGCTGCAGGGACTGGTGATCGCCTGCTTGGGCAAAGCCGTGGCGCGCGGCCTGGCCTTCCCGATCTTCTATGCCTTGTTCCTCGTGCCCGCCGGCGAGGAAATCGTGCCCTTCATGCAGGGCGTCACTGCCGAAATGTGCATGGCCTTACTTGCGCTGGTCGGAATACCCGCGCATCTCGAAGGCGTCTTCATCTCGATCCCCGGCGGCTATTTCGAGGTGGCGGAAGCCTGTTCCGGGGTCAAATTCCTGGTCGCGATGCTCGCTTATGGCGCGCTCGTCGCCAACGTTTGCTTCCGTTCATGGACGCGGCGCGCTTTGTTCATGGCGGCTGCGGTGGCGATTCCGATCCTCGCCAACGGGCTACGCGCCTGGGGGACGATCTATGTCGCCTGGCACACGGGCAACGACTTCGCCGTCGGCTTCGACCATGTCCTCTACGGCTGGGTCTTCTTCGCGCTCGTGATCGCGCTGCTGATGGGTGCCGGCTGGCGCTTCTTCGATCGCGGGGTCGACGATCCATGGTTCGATCCCGCCGAGCTGCAGGCGGAGGACGCGAAACCCGGTTCGACCCACGCGCTTGCGACGGTCGCGGCGGCGGCGTTGGCCATTGCCGTCGTGCCGCCGGTCTGGCTTGGCGCTCTGTCTGCTTCGACAGGCGGCGCGAGCGCGGCGGACATGGCGCTTCCGGAGATCGACGGCTGGCAGCGGGTGCCGATGCGCGGCGGCCGCGCCTGGCGACCGCATTTTGCCGGTGCCGAGCGTTTGACGGTTGGCCGCTACCGCGACGACAGGGGCCGCACTGTCGATCTCGCGATCGCTTTTTTTCCGCGCCAGCGCGAAGGGCAGGAGATCGTCGGCTTCGGCCAGGGGGCGGCCGGGCCCGGCTGGACCTGGTCGGGGAATGCCGTCGCTCCGCCCGGCGGACGCGCGGACCGGATCACCTCTTTCGGCACGATCCGCGAGGTCGCGACCTTCTATCGCGTCGGCAGAATCGTGACGGGGAGCGCAATCGACGTGAAATGGGAGACGATGAGGGCACGCCTGCTCGGCGGGCCGCAGCAGGCGGTTGCCGTGCTGGTTTCGGCGCAGGCGCCGGCCGACGGCGTCAGCCCGCGTCCGGCGATTGATGCGTTCCTTGCAGCGCTCGGACCGATCGACCGCCTCGCCGACCGCGCCACGGGCGCCCGCTGAAATGTGCGGCATCGCCGGGATCTTTCATCCCGACGTCCCCAAGCCGGTCGATCCGGCGCGGGTGCGGGCGATGTGCGATGTTCTCGCCCACCGCGGGCCCGACGGAAGCGGCATCTGGACCGCGCCGGGGATCGGGCTCGGCCACCGCAGGCTCTCGATCATCGATCTCGATGGCGGCGCGCAGCCGATGGCGAGCGCGGACGGGGCGCTGGTCGTCAGCTTCAACGGCGAGATCTATAATTTCCAGGAGGTGAGGGCTGAGCTCGAGGCGCGCGGCCACGGCTTCCGCACCGAGTCCGATACCGAGGTGATCCTCGCCGCATGGCGGCAATGGGGCCCCGACTGCCTGTCGCGCTTCAACGGCATGTTCGCCTTCGCGCTCTACGACCAGGCCGCCGAGACCCTGTTCCTCGCGCGCGACCGGCTCGGCGTGAAGCCGCTCTATCATGCCATGCTGCCCGACGGCGCCCTGGTCTTCGCTTCCGAGCTCAAGGGCCTGCTCGCCCATCCCTTGCTGCGGCGAATCCCCAATCCGCAGGCGGCCGACGATTTTCTCGCGTTCGGCTATGTTCCCGACGACAGCGCGATCGTCGCTGGCGTCAAGAAGCTCGCGGCCGGCCATTATCTGCTCGCCCGGCGCGGCCGCTCGATCCCGCGGCCGGTGCGCTGGTGGGACGTCGATTTCAGCAATCCCTCGTCGGCCTCGGCCGCCGCGCTCCGCGAGGAGATGATCGAGCGGCTGCGCGCGGCGGTCCGCTCGCGGATGATCGCCGACGTGCCGCTCGGCGCCTTTCTGTCGGGCGGGGTCGACAGTTCGGCGGTCGTCGCGTTGATGGCCGAGGCGAGCCGCAGCGCGGTCGAGACCTGCTCGATCGGCTTCGACGAGGCCGACCATGACGAGACGCGCTATGCCAAGCTGGTGGCGGAGCGTTTCGCGACCAACCATCGCACGCGGATCGTCGCCGCCGACGATTTCGGCCTGATCGACACGTTGGTCGAGGCGTTCGACGAGCCGTTCGCCGACGCGTCGGCGCTCGCCACCTATCGCGTGTCGGAGCTTGCCCGCGAGAGGGTCAAGGTCGCGCTGTCCGGCGACGGCGCGGACGAGGCGTTCGCCGGCTATCGCCGCTATCGCTTCCACGGCGCCGAGGAGCGCGTGCGCCGGCTGCTGCCGGGCCGCGCGCAGCGGCTGCTCGGCATGCTTGGCGATCATTATCCCAAGCTCGACTGGGCGCCGCGCGTGCTGCGCGCCAAGACCAGCCTCCAGGCGCTCGGCCGCTCCGGCGAAGAGGCTTATGCCGAGGCCGTCGGCGTCACGCCGCCGCCGCTCCGCGCGCGTCTTTATTCGGATGCGATGCGCCGCACCCTGCGCGGCTATCATGCCGAGGATCGCTATGTGCGGGCGATGCGCGGTGCGCCGGCCGACGATCCGCTGTCGCGCGCGCAATATGCCGATCTCAAGATCTGGTTGCCCGGCGACATATTGACCAAGGTCGACCGCACCAGCATGGCGGTGAGCCTCGAGGCGCGCGAGCCTCTGCTCGACCATCGGCTGGTCGAATTTGCGGCGCGCGTTCCGGCCCGGCTGCGGCTCAAGGGCGGGACCGGCAAGTGGCTGATGAAGAAGGCGCTCGAGCGCAGCTTGCCGCGCGAGATCCTCTACCGGCCCAAGATGGGCTTCGTCACGCCGGTCAGCGCCTGGCTGCGCGGCCCGCTTGCCGACCGCGCCGCGGCGATCGCACGGGGCTCGGCGCTCGCCGAGCTCGGCTGGTTCGACGAGGCCGCGATTGCGCGTGTTGCCGCCGACCATCGCGCCGGCAAGGCCGAGCATGGCCGGCTGCTGTGGCAATTGCTGATGCTCGACAAATCGCTTCAGCTTGTCTTCGGGCTTGGCGCGGAGCCGTCGTACAGCGCCTCGACGAAATACAGCCCGTCCGGCGGCGCGTTGAAGCCGAGCGCGGTGCGGTCGCGCGCCTGAAGCGCGGCTTCCAGGTTCGCCGCGCTCCATTTGCCGCGGCCGACCAGCTCGAGGCAGCCGACCATCGAGCGCACCTGATGATGGAGGAACGAGCGTGCAGCGGCGTGGATCTCGATCCGATCGCCGTCGCGGCGTACGTCGAGCCGGTCGAGCGTCTTGACCGGGCTTTGCGCCTGGCATTGCACGGAGCGGAAGGTGGTGAAATCGTGCCGCCCGACGAGGATCTGCGCCGCATCGTGCATCGCCTTCGCGTCGAGCTTCGGCTTCACCCGCCAGGCGCGCCCGGCATCGAGCGTCAGATCGGGGCGGCGGTTGACGATCCGGTAGAGATAGCGCCGCCCGGTGCAGCTGAAGCGTGCGTGCCAGTCCGCCGCCACCGGTTCGGCCTTGAGGATGGCGATCGGCCACGGACGCAGCTTGGCATTGAGCGCTTCGCAAAGGCGGAAGGCGGTGAAAGCCCGCTCGATCTCGACATGCGCGCTCATCGCCAGCGCATGAACGCCGGCGTCGGTGCGGCCGGCGGCGTGCAGCGTCGCCGCTTCGCCGGTGATCGCCCGCACCGCTTCCTCGATTTTCTGCTGGACCGACGGGCCGTTGCCCTGCCGCTGCCAGCCGACGAACGGGCGGCCGTCATATTCGACGATGAGCTGGAAGCGCGTCATGCGAGCGACGTGCCCGGCGGGATCGCGAAGCCGCGCAGCAATTCGGCCGCGCTCATCGCGCCGCGCCCGGCGCGCTGCACCAGCCCCGGCACGATCGCGCCTTCGCCGCAGGCGATGGCCAGCCGGTCGTCGAGCACCGTGCCCGGCGTGGCCGAGCTATCGTCGATGGCCTCGGCGCTGAGTATTTTGATCCGCTCGCCGCCGAGCTCGAAAAAGGCGCCGGGTTGCGGGTTGAACGCGCGCACTTGGCGCTCGACGAGCGTGGCGGGCTGGCTGAAATCGAGCCTTGCCTCGTCCTTGGCGATCTTGGCGGCGTAGGTGACGCCCTGCTCGGGCTGGGGCGTCGGCTGCAGGCGCGGCAGCGCGTCGAGCACTTCGGCCATCAGCGCGGCGCCGATCGCCGCCAGCTCGGTGGTGAGTGCGCCGGCACTCTTGCGGTCGATCGGCGTGTCGCGCACCGCATAGACCGGGCCGGTATCGAGCCCGCGTTCCATGCCCATGATGCACACGCCCGTCCACTCGTCGCCGGCCAGGATCGCGCGCTGGATCGGCGCGGCGCCCCGCCAGCGCGGCAGCAGCGAGCCGTGGACGTTGAGGCAGCCGTGGCGCGGCGCGGCAAGGATCGGCTCGGGCAGGATCAGGCCATAGGCCGCGACCACCGCGACATCGGCGCCGAGCGCCGCGAACTCCTGCTGCGCGCCGGGGTCGCGCAGGCTCGCCGGCGTGCGCACCTCGATCCCCGCCGCCTCGGCGCTGTGCTGGACCGGCGATTTGCGCCGCGCCTTGCCGCGCCCGGCGGGGCGGGGCGGCTGGCAATAGACCGCCGCGAGATCATGGCCCGCGGCGATCAGCGCGTCGAGCGTCGGCACCGCGAACTCAGGGGTTCCCATGAAGATGATCCGCATCCTGCTTCCCTATCCGTTGATCGCGGCTTGGCAAGCGCATCCTCCCGCTCCTATTCGTGAGGGTTCAAACTCGGTGGTGGGACGGATCGCGACATGGTCATCCGGGATGGCGTGGGAGGAGAAGAGCGAAGAGCGGGCGTGATGCCCGGTCGAGTGCTTCGACGCGGCACGGCGCGCGGATGGCCATGCCCTTCGGGTGGGACGAAAAAGGGCGTTGGCGCGGTCGCTCGTTTGCCCGATACTGACGGTATCGGGCTGCGCTCGCTCCCTCCCAACGCCCTTTTTCGTCTCCATCGCGACCGCCCCACCACCGAGTTTGAACCCTGACATGGCATCTCCCGAAATCGAGGCGTTGACGCAGGCGCTGGCGCGGCTGCCAGGGCTTGGCCCGCGTTCGGCGCGGCGCGCGGTGCTGCACCTGCTCAAGCGGCGCGAGAGCGCGATGGAGCCGTTGCTGCGGGCGCTCGAGAAGGTCAACGAGCGGCTGGTGGTGTGCGGTAATTGCGGCAATGTTGACACCAACGATCCCTGCGCGATCTGTGCCGATCCGCGCCGCGACAGCCGATTGCTGTGCGTCGTCGAGGAAGTGGCTGACCTGTGGGCGCTGGACCGTTCGCGGCTGTTCCCCGGCGCTTTCCATGTTTTAGGCGGCCGGCTCTCGGCGCTGGAAGGGGTCAGGCCCGAGGATCTTGCGATCGACAAGCTGATCGCGAGAGTCGGCCGCGGCGGCATCGACGAGGTGGTGCTGGCGATGAATGCGACGCTCGAAGGCCAGACCACCGCCCATTATCTGGTCGAGCGGCTCGAAGGCCTGCCGGTCCGCATCACCCAGCTGGCGCACGGCCTGCCGGTCGGCGGCGAGCTCGATTATCTCGACGAGGGCACGCTCGCCCAGGCGCTGCGGGCGCGGCGCCCGATCTCGTGATCGGGTTCGAGATCGGCCTGATCCGCTTGACGCAAAGCCGCGCAATTCCTACGTTTTAGCCATGGCCATCCTACCGATCCTCGAAACGCCCGACCCCGTATTGCGGCAGATTTCCATCCCCGTCGAAACGGTCACGGACGAGCTTCGCACATTGATCGACGACATGTTCGAGACGATGTACGCCGCGCCGGGCATTGGCCTTGCCGCGGTCCAGGTCGGCGTTCCCAAGCGCCTGCTGGTGATCGACCTCCAGGAGCCGGAGGAAGAGGAGGGCGAGCCGGTGCGCAAGCCGCTCGTCTTCATCAACCCGGAGATCCTCGAAGCGTCGGACACGCTCCAGCCCTATCTCGAGGGCTGCCTGTCGGTGCCGGAGCATTATGCCGACGTCGAACGCCCGGATCGCATCCGCGCCCGCTGGCTCGATGCCGACGGCAAGGCCCGCGAGGAGGAGATCACGGGCATGCTCGCGGTCGTGCTCCAGCACGAGATGGACCATCTCCAGGGCATCTTGTTCATCGATCATCTCTCGCGGCTGAAGCGCGACATGATCCTGCGCAAGCTCGCCAAGGCGAGGAAAGAGCAGCCCCGCAAGGCCGCCTGACCTTTTGCCAATTATCCACAGCTGATCACGTCCGCTGGTGCGCGTCCCCTTGAGCGCGCAATGATCCTGCTCTAGGTTCGCTCTTCGTTCCGCTCGACGGAGATGATCTTGGACCTCCTTTTTATCCTCCCGCTGCTCCTGCTCGGCCTTGGCCTGGGCTGGTTCGCCGGCCATCGCCAGGCGGCGGCTTTCCGCCAGGAGCGCGACGCGCAGGCGGAAAGCTTCCGCCGCGCGATCGCCGATCTCGCCGCCGCCGAGGAACGTGCCAAGCAGGTTCCGTTGCTGCAGGCGCAGGTCGAGGCGCTGAGGGCAGAGCGCGACGCGGCGCTGCGCGAGACGGCGACCCTGCAAGCCGATTCCCGCAATTTCGAGCTTCGTCACAAGGAACTGAGCGAGGCGAGGGACCTGCTCTCCGCGCAGTTCAGCGAGATCGGCGGCAAGCTCCTCCAGGACGCGCAGAAGAATTTCCTCGAGCGCGCCGACGCGCGCTTCGGGGAGGCACGCAAGGAGAATAGCGCCAAGCTGCAGCTGCTGCTCAAGCCGGTCGAGGATACGCTCAAGCGCTACGAAGAGGGTCTCACCAGAGTCGAGAAGGATCGGGTCGGTAGCTATCACGAGCTCAAGGAGGCGGTCGAGCAGGTCCGCGTCGGCCAGAGCCAGGTTCGTGACGAGGCCGCGAAGCTCGTCAACGCGCTTCGCCACAGCCCCAAGTCGCGCGGGCGCTGGGGCGAGCAGAGCCTGCGCAACGTGCTCGAGCAGGCGGGCCTCTCGCCTTACGCCGATTACCAGTCCGAAGTCTCGGTCGACACCGGCGACGGGCGGCTGCGTCCCGACGTGATCGTCCGGCTTCCGGGCGGTCGCAAGCTGATCATCGACGCCAAATGCTCGCTCAACGCCTTCCTCGATGCGTCCGAGGAGGTCGACGAGGTCCTACGGCTCGGTCACCTCAAGGCGCATGCGGCATCGATCCGCAACCATGCGACCCAGCTTGGCGGCAAGAATTATTGGCAGCAGTTCGGCGATGCCGCCGACTATGTCGTGATGTACATCCCGGGCGAGCATTTCCTCACCGCTGCGCTCGAGCAGGACGATGGCCTGTGGGAATGGTCGTTCGAGCGGCGGGTGCTGCTCGCGACGCCGACCAATCTGGTCGCGATCGCGCGCACCGTCGCGAGCGTCTGGCGGCAGGAGAAGATCGCCGAGGAAGCGGCCGAGATCGCGCGGCTCGGCAAGGAATTGTACGAGCGCCTGGCCGTCGCGATGGGGCACCTCAAGCGGGTCGGCACCGGCCTCAACAGCGCGGTCGAGAATTACAACAAGTTCGCGGCGAGCCTGGATGGCCGCGTCATGGTCTCCGCGCGGCGCTTCCGCGATCTCGGCATTGGGTCGGGGGCCAAGGAGATCGAGCAGATCGACACCGTCGACATCCTCGCCAAGACTTCCTCCGATGCGCTTCCCGCGCTTGAACAGCCGGACGCCGAAGCCGCCGAATAAGGCGGTTTTTTGTTTCCGTGATTTCCGAGCCGTCAGGTGCTTCCACCTGACTTGAAATCACTCCTAGACGTCCCAATCGGCGCGGCGTTCGCCGCCGCAGCCGTGATAGGTCTCGCCGTCCGCGATGACCATCACCTTGTCGGCATAGCCGTGGCCGCTCATCGCATCGTTGCAGCGGCCGTGGGTGATGTCGACGGTCAGCCGTTCGGTCTCATAGCGATGGCCGTTGAACGTCGTGCGCGGCTCGGGCCGCGCGACATTGATCTTCTTGTCGCCGTAATTGCCGAGATAATCGATGCGGCCGCCGGCGATGGTCAGCGCCCACCCGGGCTCCTGGCCGACAGCGCGATATTGTTCCGGCAACGGTGCCGGCGGTGCGGTCGTCACCGCCGGATAGGCGCAGGCCGCCATGGTCGCGAACAGCAGATAAGCGGGCCACCGCGGCATGCTGACATTGTTTTTCATGGCAGCCAAAGCGTTCCAACGAGTCGGAGGTTCCAACCTAGGTTAAGCTAAGCGAGGCCTCGCTAGGCCCGCCATTGATTGGTCACCTCATAAGCGGTGACCGCGGCCGCGACCGCGGCGTTGAGGCTGTCGGCCTTGCCGCGCATCGGGATCTTGATCAGCAGGTCGCATTTCGCCTCGTAATCGGCGGGCAGGCCCTGCGCTTCATTGCCGATCAGGATGAAGCTCGGCTTGGCGTAGCGCGCCGCCTGATAGTCCAGATCGGCAGCGAGGCTGGTGCCGACCAGCTCCCCTTCGCCGCTGCGCAGCCAGGCGATGAACTCGGCCCACGGTGCCGCCGCGATCTTCTGCGTGAACAACGCGCCCATCGAAGCGCGGACCGCTTCGGGTGAGAATGGATCCACGCAATCGTCGACCAGGATCAGCCCACCCGCGCCGACCGCATCGCCGGTCCGCAATATGGTGCCGAGGTTGCCGGGGTCGCGAAGCGCCTGCGCGACCAGCCACAGATCGGCCGCGCTCCGATCGATCCGATCGAGCCCCGTGGGGAAGATGCGGTAGACGCCGAGCACGGCCTGCGGATTGTCCTTGCCCGACAATTTGTGGAGGATGTCGGCGTTGGTCTCGATCGCCTCGCCGCCCGCCGCTTCGGTCGCGGCGATCAGCGCCTCGAGCAGGGCATGGCGCTCGGCGGCGTTGAAGAACAAAGTTTCGGGGAGGAAGCCGGCCTCGCGCGCCTCGGTGAGAATGCGCAGCCCTTCGGCGATGAACAGCCCCTCGCGGCGGCGGTTCTTCTTGTCCCACAGCCCGCGGACCTGCTTGACGAGTGGATTGGAAAAAGCGGTGATCGCGCGCGGCAGCGGCTTCACTCCTCGCCGAATTTGGCCTCGACCAGCTCGGCCAGCGCCTTGACCGTTTCGTCGGCGCCGTCGCCTTCGGCGCTGATCGTGATCTGGTCGCCCATCGCCGCGCCGAGCATCATCAGCCCCATGATCGACGTGCCGCACACCTTCGAGCCATCCTTCTCGACCATCACCTCGACCGGAAGCGTGGCGGCGAGGGTGACGAACTTGGCGCTGGCGCGTGCGTGCAGGCCGCGCTTGTTGAGCACAGCCACCGTCTGGCTCGGCATGTCAGACGATCTCGCCGAGGATCTCGGATGCGACCGAGATATATTTGCGTCCGGCTTCGCGCGCAGCGGCGACCGCGGACCTGACGTCCATCGTCTTGCGCGCGCCTTCGAGCCGAATCAGCATCGGCAAATTGACCCCGGCGATGACCTCGATCGCTTCCGACTTCATCAACGAGATGGCGAGGTTAGAGGGGGTCCCGCCGAACAGATCGGTGAGGATGATCACGCCGGAGCCGTCGCCGACCTGCTCGACCGCCTCCGCGATGTCGTTGCGCCGCGCCTCCATGTCGTCGTCGGGGCCGATACAGATCGCCGCGATCTGCTCCTGCGGCCCGACCACATGCTCCAAAGCCCTGACGAACTCCGTGGCGAGCCGACCATGGGTAACCAGCACCAAACCGATCATCTAAACACCTTGAAAATCGCTCTTCCGCCCTTCGATGCCGTCATGCGGCAGCGAGGCGAGGTCTCGATGCTCGACCGTGGGCGAAAATCCCTCGGCGCGCAACCGTGCCGCCACCCGTTCGGCGACATGGACCGAGCGGTGGCGCCCGCCCGTACAGCCAAAGGCGACGGAGACATAGGATTTTCCTTCCGCCTGGTAGCGCGGAAGCAGGACGAGCAGCAGCTCCTCGATCTTAGCGAGTGCCTGGTCATAGCCTTCGTCGGCCGCGATATACGCGCCGACCGCGGCGTCGCTGCCGGTCAATGGCCGCAGGTCGAGGTCCCAGTGCGGATTGCGCAGGAAGCGCATGTCGAGGACGATGTCGGCATTGCGCGGCAGGCCGCGGGCGAAGCCGAACGAGAGGATCGTCAAGGTCGGCGCGTCGCCGCTCGCCGCGAACCGCTGGCGGATCTGCTGCTGGAGCGCGGGAGAGTCGACGTCGGTCGTGTCGATGATATGGTCCGACCAGCGGCGCAGCGGCGCCATCAGGTCGCGCTCCTCCGCGATGCCGTCGGTCGCCGGGCGGTCCGGAGCGAGCGGGTGGCGGCGGCGCGTTTCCGAATAGCGGCGCAGCAGCTCCGCGTCGCCGCATTCGAAGAACAAGGTCTCGACCGGATAATCATGTCCGCTCGCCAAGCCCTTGATCTGCGCAACGATGCGATCCGCATCGAAATCGCGCGTCCGGCTGTCGATGCCGATCGCCAGCGGCCGGCGGCGGTCGGCGCTTCCCTTCGCCAGCGGCGTCGAAAGAAGATGCTCGAGCAGCGACAAAGGAAGGTTGTCGACCACCTCCCAGCCGATATCCTCCAAGGTCCTCAACGCAGTCGACTTGCCCGCACCCGAAAGTCCCGTCACCAAGAGGATGCGGTTGGGGGCGGCGCCGGCTTTCACTCGGGCTTCAGCCCGAACCGCTCGAGCGCGAGCTCGACCTTGATCGGCGCGGAGGGCTCGTGCGCCTTCACCGCGACCACCGGCAAATTCACCCCGGCGACCATCAGCAGCTCTTGCTCGTTGGGCAGGCGGGGGGCCTCGCGCTCGAGATCGACATAGAGGCAGACGGGGACGTCGATCGCCCGATCGATGTCGATGATGCCGAGCCCGCGGACCTCGATCTTGCCGGCGATGTTGAGCGGCGCGGTGGCGACGAGGCGGCCGCTGACTCGGCGCACCAAGGTATAATCGTCGCTCACCAGGGTTGCGCCGCGATCGATCAGCCGCAGCGCGAGATCGGATTTGCCGGCACCCGAATGGCCGGCAAGCAGGATCGCGGCGCCATTCTTGGCGACGCACGAGACGTGAAGCGTCTCGGAAGATAGCGATGGAGCCGTCATGGTCAAACCCCCCGGAAACGTAGCACGAAGCGGGCGCCGTTGCGTCCGCCATGACGATCCTCGACACTGATGCGTCCGTCGTGTCCCTCGACGATCGCTTTCGCGATCGAGAGGCCGAGCCCCGAATGGCGCCCGAAAGTCTCGCCTTCCGGTCTGATGCTATGGAAGCGGTTAAAGATCGCCTCACGAACCTCCGGCGGCACGCCCGATCCTTCGTCCTCCACCGTCACCAGCACGTCCTTATCGAGCGCGACGGCCGCGATTTCAACGAGTCCGCCCGGCGGCGAGAATGAAATCGCATTGTCGACGAGGTTGTCGATCGCCCGCGCGAGCCGCGCTTCCTCACCCAAGATGATCGCCGAGCCGACCCGCGGCCTCGCGAAGGCGATGTGCACGTCGTGCGCGGCGGCGCGCGCGTCCCACAAGGGAAGCAGACCTTCGATCATCGTGCCGAGATCGATCGGCTCGAAGCGCGCGCGGGTGAGCTCGGCATCGAGGCGGGAGATTTCGGCGATATCGCCGATCAAGCGGTCGAGCCGCGTGACGTCGTGACGCACCACGTCGAGCAGCTGCCGACGAAGCTCGGGATCCTCGACCCGCTCGAAGCTGTCGACCGCGGATCGCAGCGAGGCGAGCGGGTTCTTGAGCTCGTGCGTCACGTCCGCGGCGAAAGCTTCGGTCGCATCGATCCGGTAGCGCAGCGAATGCGTCATGTCGTGCAGCGCCTGCGCCAGCAGGCCGATCTCGTCGCGGCGCGCCGGAAGCAGCGGCACGTCCACCTCGCGGGCGCGCCCGAGACGCACGAGGTGCGCGGCGCGGGCGAGATGCTGCAGCGGCCGTGCGATCGTGCGCGCCAGGAACAGGGACAGCAGAACCGACAAAGCGATCGTCGCAAGCAGGATGAAGCCCAATGTCATCCGTTCGCTGCGGACGACCCGTCTTATGTCGCGCGCGTTGGTGGTGAGCAGCAGGACCTTGTCGCCCGGGATCGCCGCGGCCGCGGAGACGAACGCCGTCCCCTCGGGTGCGCGTCGCAGCGCGGCCGCCGGGCTGCCGCCCGACCGTGCCCGTCGTGCCTCCGGCCAGCGTTGCAGCAGGTCGGGGTTCGGCTCGATCAGCGGCGGAGCCTGCTGCGCGCCGACGATCGCATCGAAGCCGTTGTCCAGGATCCGCGCGATGTCCTTGGGCCAGGATTCGGCGGCGGGATCGCGAAGCTCGTAGGTCGGGCCGGTAACCTCCCAACTGTCGAGCTGCTTGGCACCCCCGGGCCCGTAGACGCGCAGTCGCGCGCCTGAATCGCGACCGACCTTGGCCAGCAGCGGCGCCCAGAAAGCCCGGGGCGTGATCGTCAGCGCATCGGCGATCATCTGGGCCTGGGTCTGCGCCTCCGAAATGCGCGCGCCGATCAGCCGGCTGCGAAAGCTGTCGAGATAGAAGAGGCTGCCGGCGAGGATCGCCAGCGCGAAGATGTTGACCGCCAGGATACGGTGGGTGAGTGTCCACCGGTTCGACCAGCGCAAGGCCAGCTCGCGATCTTCATTCCTCGGCAAAGCGATACCCGACGCCGTAGAGCGTCTCTATGGCCTTGAAATCGCCGTCGACGCTGCGGAACTTGCGCCGCAGCCGTTTGATGTGGCTGTCGATCGTGCGATCGTCGACATAGATGTCGTCGTGATAGGCAACGTCCATCAGCTGGTTGCGCGATTTGACGACGCCGGGCCGCTGGGCGAGCGCCTCCAGGATCATGAACTCGGTGACTGTGAGGGTGACGTCGCGGCCGTCCCAGCTCACCCGGTGGCGCGCCGGATCCATCGACAGCCGCCCGCGCACGATCTGGTCCTGCTCGGGTTCGTCGGCTGCATCGGCGGGAGGCAAAGCGCGCATTTCGGCGCGGCGCAGCACCGCGCGAATACGCGCGATCAGCAGCCGCTGCGAGAAGGGCTTGGCGATATAATCGTCGGC
>NZ_JAKFCG010000057.1:0-17028 GCF_036677245.1 Sphingomonas sp. | reverse complement strand
GTCGAGAAGGAGACCGGCAAGCCGTCCGAGCGGCGGATGGTCGCCGGCGTCTATTCCAACCGGCTCCGCCAGGGGATGAAGCTCGATGCCGATCCGACCGTCATCTATCCGGTGACCAAGGGCAAGCCGCTCGGGCGCCGCATCCTGCTTTCGGAGCTGCGCACCCGCAACGGCTACAATACTTATGCGATGGCGGGGCTTCCCGTCGGGCCGATCGCCAATCCGGGGCGCGAATCGATCGCGGCGGTGCTCGATCCGGCGCCGACCGAAGCGCTCTACTTCGTCGCCGACGGCACCGGCGGCCATGTCTTCGCAGCGACCTTGGCCGAGCACAATCGCAACCGCGCCAATTGGTATGCGCTCCGCCGCCAGCGGGGCGAGATGTAGCCGGCCCCGACGCCGCTCAGGCGTCGGTCAAAAGCTTTGCGGTCGCGACGTAGCCGACCCGGTGATCGGAGCAACGGTAGCCCCACGACCAGATCTTGCCCATGTCGAGGACCGCGAACGCCTCGCCGGGACATAGCTCGTAAAGCGCCTCCGACGCTTCGGACTCCTCCTGATGCGCGGCAAGCGGCTCGTCGCCGCACCGATAGATCACCGGGCGGACATAACGGGGCGCAAGGACGCGGCCGGCAAGCGCGATATCCGCCAGGTCGGTCCGATAGGCGTCGAACCGCGGATCGAGCGTGATCGACGGGCCGGTCAGCCCAAAGCGTTCAACCGTGCTGCAGGATGAACCCGCGATCCTTGGCCGGCTTTTGGGGGGAGCTTTCCTCCTCGATATTACGCTCGAAGCTTTCAAGGAACTCCTGCCCGATACTCGTTTTCGCGACGAAGACGTTGCGCCGATCAGCCTCGTCGCGAACGCGCCGCAGATAGCCCAGCGTACCGAGCGTGTTCAAGGCGCGCGTGATCACCGGCTTCGATACCCCCAATATGTTCGCCAAGCCGCGCACGGTGTGCGGTCCCGGGGTGAGATAGACGAGCAGCATCAACGCCATCTGGCGGTTGGTCAGGTCGGGCTGGCCCGACCTCACGTAGCTGATCAGGGCGGTCATCCAAGACTTCAGGGCGCGTTCGGACACTGGTGCCTTCTCCAATCTCGAGCCCCCAATGTTACGGGGCTAGAACCAGTCAGCACGGTTTTCGTTTCGTTAGCTATTGAGATTTCGACGCAAAACTTTCGCCGCGGTAACGCTGGTTAAGCATTTCCCAGATTGCGCGTAGGCCAAGCGCGTCGCCGCCCTTGGGGCGGCCTGGCTTGGCCGCGGCGCGCCAGGCGAAGGTGTCGAGATGCGCCCAGGCGCATTCTTCGGGAACGAATTTCTGGAGGAACAGCGCCGCGGTGACCGATCCTGCCATCGGCGCATCGGAGGCGTTGGCGATATCGGCGACGTCGGAGGACAGCATCTCGCGATAGGGTTCCCACAGCGGCAGCCGCCATAAAGGATCGCCTACCTTCTCCGCGGCAGCGGCGATCTCGCCGGCGAGCGCATCCTGGTTGGCGAACAGCGCCGGAAGATCGGGGCCGAGCGCGACTCGCGCGGCGCCGGTCAGGGTAGCGAAATCGACGATCAGCTCGGGCCCAGCCTCCGCCGCCCGCGCAAGCGCGTCGGCGAGGACCAGCCGGCCCTCGGCGTCGGTGTTGCCGATCTCCACCGTCAGCCCTTTGCGGCTCTTGAGGATGTCGCCTGGCCGGAACGCGGCGGCGGACACGGCATTCTCGACGGCGGGGATGAGCAGGTGGAGACGGACAGGGAGGCGGCTCCTGATGATCAGTGATGCCAGCGCGAGTGCGTGCGCGGCGCCGCCCATGTCCTTCTTCATCAGCCGCATGCCCGACGAAGGCTTGATGTCGAGTCCTCCGGAATCGAAGCACACGCCCTTGCCGATCACCGCGACTCGTGGGTGCCTGGTGTCGCCCCATTCGAGCTCGATCAGCCGTGGCGCGCGCTCGGCGGTCGCCGCCCGGCCGACCGCGGCGACCAGCGGATAGCCCGCCTCGAGCTTGGCGCCCGTGGTCGATGAAAAGGCAGCCGAACATTCCCTCGCGAGGTCGGCGACGGCGGCCTCGAGCTCCGCGGGGCCGAGATCGTTGGCGGGAATGTTGACCAGATCGCGGACCAGCGCAGTCGCTTCGGCGATCATGATCGCATCGTCGATCCGCGCCGGCTCGTCGGTGAGCAGGACGCGCGCGCCGGAGACGCTCGGCTCCTGCTTGTAGCGTTCGAACCGATATTGGCCGAGCAGCCAGCCGAGCATCGCCGGCCCGGGACTGCGTCCGGCGACTCTATAAACGCCTTCGGGCAGGGCTTCCGCCGCTTTGGCGAGGCACCAGGGGCTCAGCGCATCAAGCGTGGCGATGCCGACCGCGGCAGCCCAATCGTCGCCGCGCTCGCCGGGCAGGATCGCAAGTTGCGCGGGCTCGCCCTTGAAGCCTTGCGCGGCCGCAGCCTGGCGGCGCCGCTCCGGCTGATGTTTGAGCCAGGCCTCGAAGCCTTTCTTGTCGACAAGATCGATCGAGCGGGCGGGCTGCCCCCTGTCGGGCTGGAGGAGCGTCGCGAACGAGGTCATCCGAGCGCCCTAAAGCCTGATCGTTGGAGGTGGAAGCGCTTTGCGCTTCTGCCGAAGGGGTGAATCAGGCTCTATTCAAGGCCTAATCGTTTTTGGAGCGACGGGGAATCTCCGCGGCATTGCACCGCGGCCAAGGGCGATCAGCGCCGGCAGATCCGCACGGGGACGTCGCCTCCGCCGCGGCCGTCGGGAACCCATTTGGTCTCGCAACCCGGTGCCGAGCGCCCGGCGCTCACGCCGTCCGCCGCGGCCTCCTGGCGCCTGGGCGAGCGATAATATTCGTAGGGATAGGAACGATCATAATCGTAGACCGCGCGGCCATTGACCAAAGTCGCTTCGCCGCCGTTTCCGAAAAATCCGAACTGGTCTGGGGCAGGGGGTGTGCTCGCATAAGAGCCGTAATAGCCGTCATACCCACCGCCATAGCCGATTATGTCGTCTCCTTGATCACCGTGCCGGCCCGAATGTCTGCCGTGCCAACGGTGGTCGTAGCCATCGTTGCGGTCCGCGTGGCCTATGCCGAAGCCTTTGGCGTCGCCGAACACAAAGCCGGTGCCAAAGCCGAAGCCATTGCCGCTGTTGCGGTTGAAGCCATGGCGCCTTGGCGCGTGGCGGAACACGAGCGCGCCGCCGCTGCCGCCGCTCACCTTCGGAACGTGCCCGTACGAGCGCGGAACCATGGAGCTTTGCGCGAGCAGGGGGCTCGCGACTGCCATCGAGACGAAAGCCGTGATTGCGATCGATGAAAATCTCATACCGACCTCATGCGCAAGATGATCAACAAGCACTTCAGAAGAGCGAGTTTCGCACTTCGGGTGCGGTATCGCAATCGCTGCTGGGTCCCGCTTTGAGACGGTGCTGTCGAGAGATCGTGCCAGTGGGCTTTACGTGACGCGACTGTGCGGGAGACGGTTGGGCAGATCAGCCCTTCAGCGGCACCCCGAACAGGTCATGCTCGTCGGCATCCTCGATCAGCACCGGGACGATATCGCCGGGCTCGAGCCCCGCGGCGTCGCGCAGGTGGACCTCGCCGTCGATTTCGGGCGCGTCGGCCTTCGAGCGGCCGGTCGCGCCGCCCTCGCCGTCGGCGACATCGATGATCACGTCGAGTGTTCGGCCGACCTTGGCGAGCAGCTTGGCGGTCGAGATGGCGGCCGTCTTGGCCATCAGCCGCGCATAGCGCTCCTCCTTGACCTCATCGGGGACAGCGCCCGGGAGATCGTTCGCGGCAGCGCCCTGCACCGGCTCGAAACGGAACGCACCGACCCGGTCGAGCTGCGCTTCGTCCAGCCAGTCGAGCAGATAGTCGAAATCGGCTTCGGTCTCGCCGGGAAAGCCGACCACGAAGGTCGAGCGGATCGCGATATCGGGGCAGATCGCGCGCCAGGCCTTGACCCGCTCGAGCACCTTGAGATCGTTCGCCGGCCGCTTCATCGCGCGCAGCACCGAAGGCGAGGCGTGCTGGAACGGGATGTCGAGATAGGGCAGCACCAGCCCTTCCGCCATCAGCGGGATCACCTGGTCGACGTGCGGATAGGGGTAGACGTAGTGGAGGCGCACCCACGCCCCCAGCTTGCCGAGCTCGGCGGCGAGATCGGTCATATGCGCGCGAACCTCGCGTCCCTTCCACGGCCAGGCGGCATGGCGCAGATCGACACCATAGGCCGATGTATCCTGACTGATGACGAGCAGTTCCCTGGTGCCGGCCGCGACCAGTTTCTCGGCCTCGCGCAGGATCGCGTCGGGCCTGCGGCTGACGAGGTCGCCACGCAGCGAGGGAATGATGCAGAAGCTGCAGCGATGGTTGCAGCCTTCGGATATCTTCACATAGCTGTAGTGGCGCGGCGTCAGCTTGAGCCCGGCTTCGGGCACCAGGTTGAGGAACGCCGAAGGCGGGATCGGCGCGGCTTCGTGCACGGCCCCGACGACGCTCTCATATTGCGCCGGGCCGGTGATCGCGAGCACCGCGGGGAAGCGCGCACGGATCAGTTCGGCTTCCTTGCCCATGCAGCCGGTGACGATCACCCGCCCGTTCTCGGCGATCGCCTCGCCGATCGCGGCGAGGCTTTCCTCCTTGGCGGAATCGAGAAAGCCGCAGGTGTTGACCAGCACCACGTCCGCCGCCTCGTAATCGGGCGACAGCGCATAGCCGTCCGAGCGCAGCTTGGTCAGGATGCGTTCGGAATCGACCAGGGCTTTCGGACAGCCGAGCGAAACCATGCCGACCTTGGGCGGTGAAGGGAGCTGAAGTGCCATGAGTGGCGCCGAGATAGGGGTTTGGGCGAGGATTTCCTAGTCCCGACCGAGCGTCAGCGCTCGCTCGTGCCTTCACCCACTGCCGTCATCGCGGCGCTGCCGTCACGAATAGAGCTTGGCCAGCCTTTCGAGCGACGGCACGTGGGTCAGGTCGAGGTGGAGCGGCGTGACGGCGATATAGCCGTCGGCGACCGCCTCGAGATCTGTCGAATGGCTCGGCGTCTCGATCATCGGGCCGAGTCCGAACCAGAAATAATCATAGCCGCGCGTGTCGGTACGCTGGACGATGCGCAGGCGGCCGTAATCGCGCAGACCCTGCTGCGCGACGCGCACGCCGCGCACCTCGTCGGGCCCGAGCGCGGGAAAATTGACGTTGATCAGGGTCCGCGGCTCCATCGGCGTCGCGAGCAGGGGCGCGAGGATCCGTTCGCCCCACGCCTCCGCGGCCGAGTAGGGGACGCTGTCGCCCATCCCTTCGCGCGCATAGGCCTGGCTGAGCGCGATCGATGGGATGCCGGCTAGCGCACCCTCCATCGCCGCGGAGACGGTCCCCGAATAGGTCACGTCCTCGCCGAGATTGGCGCCGCGATTGACGCCGGACAGCACGAGATCGGGCCGATGGTCCTTCATCACATGGGCGATCGCCATCATCACCGAATCGGTCGGCGTGCCGGTCACGCAGAAGCGGCGCTCGCCGAGCTGGCGCAGCCGGACAGGCTCGGTCAGGGTCAGCGAGTGGCCGGTTCCGGACTGTTCCTCGGTCGGGGCGACGACCCAGATATCGTCCGAGAAGAGGCGCGCGATCTTTTCGAGGATCTTGAGCCCGGTCGCGTTCACGCCGTCGTCGTTGGTCAGCAGGATCCGCATCGGCGGGGCTATGGCGCGCGCGCCTGAGCGAGGCAAGCGGGGCAACCTGCGCTGTCATGCCGCGTTGAGGGGCAAAACCGAAGCGCCGGTCGAACCGGCGAGCAGTGTAAGGAGAACATGATGCACGTGCCCCACAACAGCTTTGTCCTCGTCGCCGACGGCAAGAAGATGCTGTTCTTCCGCAATGAAGGAGACGGTGAATTTCCCAAGCTCGAGGTGGAGCGCAAGGAGGTGCACGAAAATCCGGCGACCCGCGATCAGAAGACCGACGAGGCCGGTCGCGCGTTTTCGAGCGCGGGGCCGGGCCGTCACGCTTATTCCGAGACCGACTTTCATCAGCTCGAAGAGGATCGTTTCGCCGCCGAGGCCGCCGAGATGCTCAAGCAGCGGGCGCTTCGCAACGAATTCGATTCGCTGGTGATCGTGGCGCCGCCGCGCACCTTGGGCGAGTTGCGCAAACATTATCACAAGGAAGTGGAGAAGCGGCTCACTGCCGAGATCGCCAAGGATCTGACCGGTCATCCGGTCGAGGAGATTGAAAAAATTCTGATCGCCCAATAAGGTTCGGCTAGACAGGGATGTTCATCGGGTCAGGAGTGGTCATGCCATCAACTCGCAGGATATTGTTTTCATCTCTCGCGCTCGTGCTCGCCGCTGCGGCGGTGCCGGCGGCGGCGCAAACCGCTGCCGCGGGTGCTCAGGTTGCGGTCGCGGTCGGCGCGAAGGTCGTCGACACCGCCGGAGGCGAGGTCGGCACGGTCACGGCGATCCAAGGCGCCAATCTGCTCGTCAAGACCGACAAGCATGAGGTCGCGCTCCCGAAGA
The DNA here is from genome assembly GCF_036677245.1 of Sphingomonas sp. Lineage (GTDB taxonomy): Bacteria > Pseudomonadota > Alphaproteobacteria > Sphingomonadales > Sphingomonadaceae > Allosphingosinicella. Next base: position 10,506 of record NZ_JAKFCG010000057.1, on the reverse strand, counting down.
CCTCGTTTACCCCGACCGACAAGGGGCTGCTGTTCGCGCTGACGCGCGCCCAGCTCAACGCCCAGGTCGACCAGCAGCTCGCTGCACAAGGGCCGGTGGTTTCGGTCGGTGCCACCGTCTACGATCCGCAGGGCGGCGTCGTCGGCACCGTCGAGGCGCTCGACGCCCAATTCGCGACCGTGAAGCTGCCCAACAGCACGGTCAAGCTTCCGGTCAGCGCGTTCGGCCGCGGCCCGAAAGGACCGCTGGTCGGCGAGACCGCGGCGGCCATCGAGGCGAAGGCGAATGCGGCAGGGGCGGCGAGCGCACCGGCCGCCGCAACGCCGCCGGCCGGCCAGTAAGCGCCACTTGCTGATAGGCGAAGGCCGCGTCCCTCGATCGAGGGACGCGGCCTTTTCTTTGTGTGGAGTGATTTCAAGTCAGGTAGAATCACCTGACGACTCGGAAATCACGGAAATAAAAGAAAAACTGGACTCAAGCCCGGTTCAATCAAACCGAATTGAGTCCATTTTACAGAAGATCTAGGCGCTTCAGGCTTCCGCTTTGCCGAGCTTCCGGCGAGCGACCAGTGCGGCCGCCGCGGCACCGAACAGGAGGATCATCGGCGGAGCCGGAACCGGCGTGCCGCCGCTCGATCCGCCGCTGGAACCGCCGCTCGAGCTTCCCGAGCTGGCGCTGCTGCTCGCGCTGCTGGCGCTGCTCGCCGAGCTGCTCGACGTGCTGGTGCTGCCGCCGAAGCTGCTCGATCCGCCGCTGCTCGCCGAAGAGCCGCTGCTGGCGCTGCTTCCCGACGACGCGCTGCTGCCCGAGCTGCCGCTCGATCCGCTCGAGCCGCTCGATGAATGCGGGGGCTTGTGCGGCTTGCCGCCCGACGAGCTGCTGCCCGAAGAGCCGCTCGAGCTGGCACTGCTGGCGCTCGAGCTGGCGCTGCTCGCCGAACTGCTCGACGCGGAGCTTCCCGACGAGGTCGAGGAGACGCCGCCAGTCGAGGTCGAGGAGATGCCGCCGGTCGAGGTCGAGCTGGAGGCGGTGAAGAAGGCATTGCCGCTGCTGCCGCCGAAGAAGCCGCCGCTGAAGAAGCCGCCGCCGAAACCGCCGCCGAAGCCGCCCGAGCCGCCGATCACGACTGCTCCGCCGCTGCCACCCGCATAGGGGGGAGGGGGCGGCAAGGGAGCCGCGTAAGTGACCGTCCGAGTCGTCGTGGTCGTGCCGGGAATCACCTCGCGTTGGGTCTTGGCGACGTGGGCGCGCTTGACCCGATGCGGCTTGTAGGCTTCGCGGTGGCGAACCTTGGACTTGACCTTCTTGACGATGGCCGGCCGGGGGTTCGGATTTGCAGACACGTGAACGGCACCGCCGCCGATGACGGCACCGCCGCAAGTGCAGGCGCATAATTTCGCTAGAGCCATTTTGACGGACATTACCAACACCCCGTTTCAAGCCGGCAACCTGCGATTGGAAAAAGCCAGTCGCCGCAGTCTTGCCCGGCAATTGATGTGAAGATGCCGACCCGCGAGCGAAGCGCAATGTCGTTAACCACGTTCTTTGGGTTAATGGGCCGCTTGCGGGCTGTTCCTGCCGCTTTCGTCCCATTAGTGGACAACGGACTGGCGCAGGTGAACATGTTCGTCGCGGCAAGTTGCTTCGCGGCGCGGTGATCGGCGGCGCGCTGGGGTGATTCGCACGCCGAAACCCCCGTCCTCGCTTCCAGCACGCGACCGGCATAAATGTCACGCCGCCACCGAAAAGAAGATCGGTTTTTTCAACCGCGATTTGAATGGCTTGTTCTAGCTTTGGCGCGCGAGTATAGGCGCCCTGGGGCAGCACCGATTTCGAGGAACGAAGTGGGTGCAAGGACTTACCGGCTGGCGGTTGCCAGCGTGTAGTGAGTGGAGGGGTTATGGCGACGGCATTGAACGAAGTTCATGGTTCGAGCTCCAGTCTTGCGGGGCGCGGCAAAGCGCCAGCGTACCGGCCGAGCGCGAACGAGGAGTTCATGAACCCGGCACAACTGGCTTATTTCCGCCAGAAGCTGCTGGAGTGGAAGGACGCAATCATCCGCGAGTCGCGCGACACGATGGCGCAACTCAAGAGCGGTCCCATCCGGGAAGCTGATCTGACCGACCGCGCGTCGAGCGAGACCGATTGGTCGATCGAGCTTCGCACCCGCGATCGCCAGCGCAAGCTGATCGCAAAGATCGACGCGGCGCTGCGCCGCATCGAGCAGGGTGAATATGGCTTTTGCGAAGTGACCGGCGAGCCGATCTCGCTCGCCCGGCTCGAGGCTCGGCCAATTGCGACGATGACGGTCGAGGCTCAGGAGCGGCACGAGCGCCAGGAGCGCGTTTCGCGCGACGACTGAACCGGCATAAAATTGCCGCGGCCGTAGAAGTTTCGGCCGTTCGTTAACCGTATCGCGACCATTTCCCGCCTATTTTCGAGCGACGGCCGTTCGCCCCGGCCGATTTAGATCGTGCAGGAACAGGTTCGTGGCCGATATTGATCCGTTGAACAGCAGCGCGCACAACGTCGATGACGGGCGGAGAACCGCTGCCCGCGACAGCCTTTTCCTATCCGCGACGATCCGTCCGCGGGGCGACACCGGCGAGGAGCCGAGCCCGGTCCGCGTGCGCAACCTCTCGGCGGACGGCATGATGGCCGATTATCACGACGCGAGCGTGCCCGGCGATGCGGTCGTCGTCACCTTGCGCGGCATCGGCTCGGTTCCCGGCAAGGTCGCCTGGGTGGGGCAGGGCCGCATCGGCATCGCGTTCGATGTCGAGGTCGATCCAAAGCTGGCGCGCAAGCCCGTCACCACGACGCCCCGGCCGCTTCCGCCGCCGCTGCGTCCGATCTTCTAAACCGCGACTTCTGCGATGTTTTGAGGTGGGGCGGCATCGGCGCGCCCTTCAGGTGGCACTGTTGGACCGCAGCGGCTGGGCCGCTGTCCTGAAGCGCGCGCCGACCCCCCAGACCTTGATCGTTTCAGGCTGGGCCTGAAACGTGAATCAAGGTCGCAACCATTTGAAAGAGCCTGATTCACGCTTTCGGCGGAAGCGCGAAGCGCTTCCACCTCAAACGATCAGGCTCTGGCAGTGGGACCGGTCCCGTCAGATGCGGGACATTTCTTCCTTCAGCCTGAGCTTCTCTTTCTTGAGACGGGAAATCGTCGCCAGATCCGGCTGCGGCCGCTGATTCTCCTCGTTGATGCGAGCGTCCAGACCAGCATGTCTGTTTGCCAATGCCGAAAAATGCGCGTTCTCCATTCCCAACTCCTTCTGGTTCAAGGTGGTAGAAGCGTTAGAACATCACCGCTTGATCTTGTCTCCAGCCTTCGAGGCAGCCGCCCAGATATGTACGACGATCCGTTGATGAACTACTTATAGCGCAGGTCGGAGCGGCTGAGTAGGCGACACGAGCATGGTGAATTGGTCCAATCCTGACGGCGCGGCATTGCGCCTCGCGGCGTTGCGCGACGCGCACCGCGACCTGGATGTGGCGATCGACGTGCTGTGCGGCACCTCGGTGCCCGATCAGCTGCAGCTCGCCCGGCTCAAGAAGCGCAAGCTGCGCCTCAAGGACGAGATCGCGGTGCTCGAAGATGCTCTGATTCCGGACATCATCGCCTGAGTTCACCTTCTTTCGCCGTTCACCTTCCTCCAGGTCTGTGGCACCGTCTGCCGATGTCGACTGACTCCACCGGCTCGCGACTCACTTCGAAGCTCGTCGATTCGCTCTATGTCGAAGCGATGGTGCTCGCCGACGAAGCACGGGCCTATTTCGATCTCCACGGCCGCGACGAGCGTTTGTCGCTCGATCCGATCGTGCGAGTCGGCTTTTCCTGCGAGTCGCTCAAGGTCACCACAAGGCTGATGCATGTCATCGCCTGGCTTTTGACCCAGCGCGCGGTGCAGGCGGGCGAGCTCACAGCCGCCGAGGCGGTCAGCCCCACCCGGCGTCTGGGCGATGCGGTGGAAAGCGATCCGGCACTTCTCGAAAAGCTGCCCGAGGGCGCGTTGCAGCTCGTTCACGCGAGCCGTGAGCTTTATGCGCGCGTGCAGCGGCTCGATGACGGCGGATCGATCGATGCGCACACCAGCCCGGCCCGCAGCTTGATGAGTCGCTTGCAACGCTCGTTGTAATTTCAGTGACTTGCCCGTCTTTGCTGCGAACATCTCTGAATCTTTTCTCGGCTGCCACCGGTCCGTGCCCGGCGTCGCGCAGACCGTCTCGTCGGTGATCTTCCCGGTGATGACGTCAAGACGTCGCGCGGCGTGACGACCGAGGCCGCGCTAGAATTGGGTGGCGAGCGTGTAGGAAATGCGCGGATCATAATCCTTCGCAGCGGCGCCGTCGCGCAGCGGCACGCCGATCTCGAGCCCGGCTTCGATACGGTCGAAGCCGACGCGCACGCCGCCTCCCGCCGAGGCGAGCGAGCCGGAGCCGAAGCCCTGGCGGTGATTGTCGACTTCGCCGGCATCCACAAAGGCATAGATTTGTGCCGCCGTGTCCTTGGGAAGCCGGACGTTCCAGCGCAGCTCGGCCGAACCGGCGACGCCATCGTCGCCCGAATATTCGAGATAGTCATAGCCGCGCAGGAAATAGCGGCCGCCCAGGCCCATCTCCTCGCTCGAGAGCAAGGGGCGGGAGGCAATTTGTCCTTCGGCCTGCAGGGCAAGGCTGAAGTTTCCGCCTAAGCTGCGTTCGTAGCCTGTCCAGAATTCGACCTTGGAGAAGATCGCGCTGCCGTCGCGCCGCGACGCAAGGCGGTCGCCACCGGTCGTGGCGTCGAACAGTTTCAGGCCTTTCTTGTAGGTGAGGCGCGTGCGAAGCCGGCCTGATGCGACTGCAGCGGTGCCGTAAAGCGACGCCGACAGCGCCGTGATGCGGTCGTCCCTGAAGGTGATGTCGCGCAGCGACTGGCTGGCATCGAGGATGCCGAAATCGAGATAGGCCCACACGCTGGCAGCGCGGGTGCGCAGCAATGGGTGGCTGACCCCCACTTCTGCATAGCTGCTCCGCCCCTCGATGTCGCGACCCTTGAGCGAGCCGCCGGCGTGGGTGCGGGCGTGATAGCCCGAAACATGCACTTCGGCCCCGCCGGTGCCGATGCCCTTGGCGTAGCCGACGTTGACGAGCTGAAACTCGCGCGGCTGGAGCGGCGTCAGGCTCGCGCCGATCGTCAGCCGATCGTCATGCGCGAGCACGCCGTTGATGTCGGCACTCACCCGTGCCCGGATGGGGCCCACTTCGTGCGAGCCCCAATTGTCGAACCCCGCCCGGACGCGCACACGCTCGCGTTCGGCAGCCACGATCAGCAGCCGGCGTCCGTCGACACGCTGCAGCCGCGCTTTGCCGAGCTTTACGCCATCGAGATCACCCGCAAGCAGCAGCTGACGCTCGAGCAGGGCCGTTGTCACCGGCTCGCCCGTCGCCAGCACGGCCAGCATGCGCGTGGCGGCCGCCGATGCGCTGCCCTCTACGCGCACCTCGTCGATGCGTCCTTCGTCGAGCATCACCCGGATGATGCCGTTCGTGATCTTCTGCGCCGGAATCCAGGCGGTGGCGAGGCCGTAGCCGCGCGCTCTGGTGACGGCGGCGATGTCGGACACGAGCGCCTTGAGATCAGCCGACGAAAGCGTCCGTCCGACATAGCTATCGATGATCGGTGCGAAAGCCGCGGGCGGGATGACGCTCGCACCCTCGACTCGAATGGCACCGACCACCACCGCCTGATCCAGCTCGATCGCGGCGGGAGCGGTCGTCTCGAGGCGCGGAGGCAATTGTCTCTGCCGCTCCGGCTCCTTCTGACGCAATTGTTCCACGACCACCGCGGGATTTGCTTTATCGACCGGTGATTGGCTGGCGCCGGCGGGGGTGGCCAGCGACAGCGTCGAGACTGCTATGAAAAGAAAACGGAGACCGAGCGGCATTGGCAGACCATTGTTTTGACTGCCGTTCCTTTACCAATCACAGGTTAAATTTTTGATTAGCCGCCGTTGGGGATTAGGAGATCGTAAACCACCCCTGTTGAGACGATGACAACATCTCGCACCTATTCAAGATCGGCGGCAGGTGTCTGCTGCGGGGAGATGGGGTATGCGTAAGATCATCATCGGCTTGTCGCCATTATTGTTGGCGATTCCCTCGATTTCTATTGCGGCTCCTTTGCAATGGCAAGTGAGCGAGGCCAGCGGCGAGGTCCGCCTCACGCATGACGGCCAATCGCGGGCGGCGGTGCGTGGCGCATTGCTCGCTTCAGGCTCGACGATCACCACTGGCGCCAGGGCGCGCGCCGTGATCGTACGCGGTGAGGAATTCGTCGTGATCTCGCCGGGCAGCCAATTGCGCGTGCCGGCAGCCAATAGCCCCAACACGGTCATGCAGATGATCGAGGACTTTGGCACCGCGGTGTTCAAGATCAAGAAGAAGAGCACGCCGCATTTCGGGGTGCAGACACCCTATCTCGCCGCCGTGGTCAAAGGGACGACCTTCACCGTGACGGTTGGTCCCGAAGGCGGATCGGTGCAAGTCACCGAGGGGGCCGTCGAAGTGTCGACGCTCGATGGCGGCGCGGCCGATCTCGTCGAACCTGGCGATATCGCCAGCGTCGGCGCGAGCGACCTTTACCAGCTCACCATCGAGGGCGACGGCAGCAAGATCATCCGTTCCGAAAAAGGCCCTGCTGCGAGCGGCGTCGTGACGTCGTCCAACGCTCTGCCGGCGCAAGGCGCGTCCGCGACATCGACGGTTGCGGCATCCGGGACGGGCGCCTTCAGCGGACCGGCGACGCAATCCTTCACGATCGGTTTCGCCATCGCGGAAAATCCGCAATCGCTCGGTGCGGTCACGGACGGGCTGGTCGAAGGTGACCTCGCAATGGAATTCGCTGCGGCCGCGGTGCACGACATGCGCGGCCCGGACGGCCGCCTCAATTCGCAAGATGGCGATACACGAGGCGGCAGCAACGCGGCTCCCGGCCAGGGTAACGACACGCCCGGCAGGAGCGGCGACGCTCCGGGGCAGGTCGGCGACACGCCCGGCAAGAGCGGCGATGCTCCCGGCCAGGTCGGGGATAGGCCCGGCAACAGCGGCGAGGCCCCCGGTCAGGTCGGCGTGACGCCGGGTAAGGGCGGCGAGGCCCCCGGCCAGGTCGACGGCACGCCCGGCAACAATGGCGAGGCTCCCGGGCAGGTCGACGAGACGCCGGGCAACAGCGGCGAGATCCCGGGAAACTCGGGCAGCGACAACTCCGGCAGCGGCAGCGACAACTCAGGCAGCGGCAACTCCGGCAGCGGTAGCGACAACTCGGGCAGCGGCAGCAGCAACTCGGGCAGCGGCAGCAACGGGTCTGACACAAGCGCCGACGCGGCAGCGGAAAAAGCTGCCAAGGAAGCCGAACAGGCAGCTGCAGATGCAGCCGAAGAAGCCGCAAAAGCCGCGGAAGAAGCAGCGAAAGAGGCAGCGAAGGCGGATAACGGCCTCTGCGTCGCCGGCGCCGTCTGCGTGAACATCCTTTGACGCCGGTGGCCGGCACGACGGGCGCGGGGGGATAACCCGCGCCGCAATCCTGAAGCAGGCGTGGATGCAGTGCTGAAACTGACGCTTTTCACGAAAATGCTCGCCAGGCGCCGCGCCATCATGGTGATGATGGCCGCGGCGTTTGGCTTGTTCGTGGCGGTATCCGGAGCAGGGCAGGCTTTCGATCACTTTCTCCGGCAGTTACGCGATGCCGTTCGCATGCATTCTGCAAGTGGGACAGTGCAGATCGTCGAGATCGACGCGCGAAGTCTCGCGGCGATCGACAAATGGCCGTGGCCGCGCGGGCACCACGCCGAGGCGATCGACCGCCTGCGCAAGGCGCAGGTGCGATCGATCGCGTTCGACGTCGACTTTTCGGCAGCGTCCACACTCGCCGAGGATGCACGGCTGGCCCAGGCCCTCGAGCGCGCCGGCGGAAGCGTGATCCTTCCCACCTTTCGCCAGCAGGCGAGCGCCGGAAGCTCGGACTTCATCGACTCTATTCCTGCCAAGCCATTTGTCGACAAGGCTTTTCTTGCGGCGGTCACCGTCTTTCCAGACCGCGATGGCCTCGTTCGGCATATGCCGCTCGGGGCCGAGACGGCAGGTGTGCCGCGGCCCTCGTTGGCGAGCATGGTGGCCGAGCGCGAAGCCGAGATCGGCCGCCTTTTCGAAGTGGATTATGCGATCGATCCGTCTTCGATCCCACGGCACAGCTTCATCGATCTGATCTCGGGCCGCATTCCGGCTTCCGCGCTTGCCGGCAAGCGCATCATCATCGGCGCGACCGCGATCGAAATGGGCGATCGCTATGTCGTTCCCCATTACGGCGTCCTTCCAGGCGTGGTGATCCAGGCGTTGGCGGCGGAAACGCTGATCGAGGGCGCCATTCCACAGCATTATGGTCCGGCCTTGCCGCTCGCGCTCGCGCTGCTGATCATCCTTCTCTGCGCGCGCCGGGGTGCTCGAGCCCGCCGGAGCGTCCTATTTGCCGCCGGAACCCTGTTCATCTTCGCGCTGCCGCTTGCCACCGAAGAATATGCGGCTTTGTCGTTCGACATCGCGGCCGCTGCTGCTGCCCTGGCCGCAGCGGCATGCGTTGCCAGCGCGGCCTTGCTCGCCGAGCGCTATCGGGCGCGGGTGATGACGGACGCCGCAACCGGTCTTCCGAACCTCGCCGCGCTCGAGGAGTCGGCGAACCTGACCGGCTTTGCCACGATCGTCGTCGCGAGCATCGACCGTTTCGCTGCGATCGCATCGGGATTGGGCGCCGAGAACACCGCGAAACTGGTTTCGAGGGTCGCGGACCGGCTGCATGTCATCAATGGCGAAGCGCCGATCTATCGGACCGACGAGGCCAGCCTCGCTTGGCTCGAGCGGGACGACGATCCTGCCACGCTCGAGGACCGGCTTCAGGCGATCATTTCGGTGATGCGCTCGCCGGTCGATTGCGGACGGCTGGTCGACGTTGCGCTCACCCTCGGCATGGCCGACGCGGCGGCCGAAGACGAAGACGGCGGTTCGCCTGATCCCAGGCAGCTGGTCGCGAATGCGTCGCTCGCGGCCTTGCATGCATCGCGCAAGGGCCTGCGCTGGGAACGCTTCACCGGCCGCGACAGCGACGAGACCAATTGGCATTTGTCGCTGCTCGGCGAACTCGACGCGGCGATGGCGTCGGGCGAGGTCTGGAACGCCTATCAGCCGCAGCTCGACCTCGTCAGCGGCGAGATCATCGCTGCCGAAGCGCTGGTGCGCTGGCTTCATCCCCAGCGTGGCCCGATCGCACCCGACAATTTCATCCCGCTGGTCGAGGAGCATGGCCGGGCACGCGACCTTACCTTCCACGTGCTGGTGCGTGCACTCGAGGATGCGGTCGGATGGGAGGTTGCGGGGCGTCCGATCGGCGTGGCGGTCAACGTCTCGGCGACCCTGCTCGGCGACACGGACTTCATTGAGCAGGTCAGGGAGACCTTGGAGAATTCGCCATTGCCCAATGACCGGGTGACGATCGAGGTCACCGAATCGGCGGCGATGAACAATCCCGAAACGGCGATCGCCGCGCTCGCAAGCTGGCGGGCGCTCGGCATCAATATTTCGATCGACGATTATGGCACCGGTCAGTCCTCGCTCGGTTATTTGCAGAAGCTTCCGGCGACCGAGCTCAAGGTCGACAAGAGCTTCATCCAGGCGATCAACAGCGATCCGCGCAACGCCATCATGGTGCGCTCGACGATCGCCTTGGCGCACGAGCTGGGGATCAAGGTGGTCGCTGAGGGCATCGAAGACGCCGCCTGTCTCGCGACATTGGCGGAGATGGGCTGCGATACGGCCCAGGGCTATCATATCGGCCGGCCGATGTCGGCCGCCAACCTCGCGATCTTCCTCAAGGGCAATTTGCGCGACGCCGCCTGACCGCGTCACTCGACCACCGCTGTGCAGGGCTGCTGCTTCCCCGGACCCGTTGCCTACGGGCAGGCGTTCGAAATGCGAGCCGTAATAATCGTCTGGCCGCTCGGGAGGCTCTGGGCGCGCGACGCGATCCTCGATATAGGGGGCGCTGCGGCCGATGCGACGGCAAGATCAGCAGATCTGTCGTTGCGACGACTCCGGCCGCGGTGTGGAGGATGCGCATGACCCGAATGGACCCGAGCAAAGCAACCACGGCGAAGCAGTTGCGCCCGTACACTCGGCCGTTGATCAAGAACGCCTGGTATGTCGTCGGCTGGGCGGAAGAATTCGGCGAAACGCCGTTCGCGCGCCGTATCCTCAACGAGCCGATCCTGTTCTACCGCGCGAGCAGCGGCGAGCCGGTCGCGGTGCTCGACGTCTGCCCGCACAAATTGGCGCCGATGCGGCTCGGCCAGCGCATCGGCGACGACATGCAATGCGGCTATCATGGCCTCAGGTTCGACAAAAATGGCGTCTGCGTCCACAACCCGCAGGGCAACGGCATCATCCCGCCCAACGCCAAGCTCAAATCCTATC
>NZ_JAKFCG010000056.1:0-43606 GCF_036677245.1 Sphingomonas sp. | reverse complement strand
GCTGAGCGGGAAGGGGCGGGCGTTGCCGCTGAGCGGGAAAGCGCGGGATCGGCCGGTGCGCCGATCCCGCGCTTCAACCGACCGATTGTAAAGCATTTATTTGCGGCGGAGGCGCCTCGTTCGGGCTGCGTTCATATTGGCGGTGGAAAGTTCGGCAACGGCTGCCGCCTGTAAACCCGCGGCAGTCTTACCGGCCCGGCAGGCCAGCGTGGGGAGAGAGCGATGAAGTCATTCTTGATGAAAGCCGTGGGCACGCTCGCGATGAGCGGCGCGCTGATCGCGGCGGTGCCGGCCGAAGCGCGCTCAGGGGGGCATCGCGGCGGCTACAGCAATCATCGCGGCGGCCATGGCAGCTCGCACGGCTACCGCAATCATCGCGGCTATGGTGGTCACTGGAACCGCGGCTATCGCGGTCACCGGGGTTATCGCGGTTACGGTGGCTCTTATGGCTATCGCGGCGTGTACGGCTACCCCGGCTATTATCACTACGGCCATTATAATGACGACGCCGCGCTGGTGCTCGGCGCGGGCATCATCGGCGTCGCGCTCGGCGCTGCGATCGCCTCGGACCGGGACGATCGTTACTACGACGAGCGCTATGACGATCGGCGCTACGATGATCGGCGCTACGACGATCGCTATTACGACGACCGCTATCGCGACTGACCGGGCGGAAAATCTTCCCATTCTGCCGCGTGAGCGAGAGGCCTGACTCGGCTTCTCGCAGACCGGCATTAATCGCAATCGGGCCAGCTTCGGGTGCCGTGAGGAATCGCGGCAAATTTCCGGTGGCGTCGCGCTGCGCTTGCGGCCACTGAGGGGGCCGTCGATCCTCACGCCCAGGTGATCGTTTGCGCCATTGCCTTCGCTTCCCCTCAATGGACGGGGACAGCTAGATGCTCACCGACCCGTTGTTCTACGCGGTAGCCATTCCCGCGGTGATCCTGCTCGGGCTCTCCAAGGGCGGCTTCGTCGGCGTCGGCAACATCTCGATGCCGATGCTCGCGCTGGCGATCTCGCCGCTCGCGGCCGCCGCGATCCTGCTGCCGATCCTGATCGTGCAGGATGCGGTCGGCATCTGGGCGTTTCGGCGCGACTGGGACGGGACGGTGCTCAAGGTCATGATCCCCGGCGCAGCGGCCGGCATCTTCCTTGGCTATCTGTTCGCCGCGCAGGTCTCGGGCGACGTCGTGCTTGGCGCGGTCGGAATCCTCTCGATCCTGTTCGCGCTGCACCGCCTGTGGCTCGAGCGCGGCGGCCGGCTGGTCGCGGCTTCCAACTCGCCGGTCTGGGTCGGCGCGCTGTTCGGCGCCGCGGCAGGCTTCACCAGCCAGATAGCACACGCGGGCGGGCCGCCCTATCAGATGTGGGTGATGCCGCGCCGCCTGCCGCGCGACGTGCTGGTCGGGACCACCGCGCTCTTCTTCGGCGCGGTCAATTGGATCAAGGTGCCCGCCTATCTCGCGCTCGGGCAGTTCACCACACCCAACATGCTCGCGGCCGCATTGCTGATGCCGGTCGCGATCCTCTCCACCTTCGCCGGCGTGCGGCTGGTGAAATCGGTCTCGGCCGAGCGTTTCTACACGGCGATCTATATCCTGATGCTGCTGGTCGGCCTCAAGCTGACCTACGACGCCTTCTCTTAAGCGCCTTCGCGTGGCTTGACCTAGGATATCGTGCGCCGCGGGATGCCTTCCCGGCGGCGCCCGCGCAGAGGCTGGGCGGGGGCGAATTCGATTGCGCGCAAGCGCCAAAGCGCCCACGGTTCGGTTCTGCCGTAAAGGAACCGATCGATGACGAAGGCCGAGGAATATCAGACGAAGGCCGCCGAGGCGCTTGCTCAGCTCGCCGAAGCGACCACCGAGGCCGAGCGCAGCCGGTTGCGGCGCGCGCACAGCGTCTACGTCAAGCTTTCCACCCACGGCGCCGAAGCGGCCGCGCGCGCCGAGCGCCGCCCGCCGCCGCGGATCAAGCCCGAAAAGCCGACCGCAGCCAAGCCCGGCGCGCCGAGGAGCGGGGCTTCCGCCTTCAAGATCTGAGCCGCGCAGGGATTATGCAGTAAGCGCCGTCCCCGGGGCTAGCCGTATTGCGGCTGTGTCGCGTCCCGGCTGCGCGTTCAGTCGCTGATGAACGTGCGGACGAACGCGCTCTGCGGACGTTCCTGGATATCGGCGGGCGGCGCGAATTGCTCGATCACGCCGGCGTTGAGGATCGCGACCCTGTCGGACAAAGCGAACGCCTCGTCGCGGTCGTGGGTGACGAAGATCGAGGTCACCCCGATCCGGCGCTGGATGTCGCGCAACGCGCCGCGCAGCTCGCGCCGGACCTTGGCATCGAGCGCGCCGAACGGCTCGTCGAGCAGCAATATCTCGGGCTGTCGGGCGAGCGCGCGGGCGAGCGCGACACGCTGCCTTTGCCCGCCCGAAAGCTGCGCCGGATAGCGTGTGCCGAGCCCGGTCAGCTGGACCAGGTCGAGCAATTCCTCGACTCGCGCGTCGATATCCGCCTTGGACGGCCGGCTGCGACGGTTCATCACCTTGAGGCCGAACGCGATGTTCTTCGCCACCGTCATATGCCCGAACAGCGCATAATGCTGGAACACGAAGCCGATCCCGCGTTCGGACGCGGGCACGCGGCTGACGTCCTGCGAGCCGAAATAGACTTGGCCCTGATCGGCATAATCGAGCCCGGCGATGATCCGCAGCAATGTCGTCTTGCCTGACCCCGACGGGCCAAGCAGCGCGACGAACTCGCCGTCGAGGATCGACAGCGACACCGATCGCAGCGCCGGGTAGGCGCCGAATTCCTTCGACACGTTTTCAACAGTGATAGCCATGGATCAGTGCCCCATCGCGGCGATCGCATCGCGATGGCGCCATTCGAGAAAAGTCTTGAGAACCAGCGTGACGAGGGCGAGCATCGCGAGCAGCGAGGCGACGGCGAAGGCGGCAACGAAATTATATTCGTTGTAGAGCACCTCGACGTGCAGCGGCATCGTGTTGGTCTCGCCGCGGATGTGCCCGGACACGACCGACACCGCGCCGAATTCGCCCATCGCCCGCGCGTTGCAGAGCAGCACGCCGTAGAGCAGGCCCCAGCGTATGTTCGGCAAGGTCACGTTCCAGAAGGTCTGCCAGCCGCTCGCGCCGAGCGACAGCGCCGCCTCCTCGTCGGTGCGGCCTTGCGCGGTCATCAGCGGAATGAGCTCGCGGGCGACGAACGGGAAGGTCACGAACACCGTCGCCAGCAGGATGCCGGGAAGCGCGAAGATGATCTCGATATCGCGCTCCTGCAGCCAGGTGCCGAACCAGCCGTGCGCGCCGAAAAGCAGGACGTAGATCAGACCCGACACGACCGGCGAGACCGAGAACGGAAGGTCTATAAGGGTGATCAGCAGCTCCTTGCCGCGGAAATCATGCTTGGTGATCGCCCACGAGGCGGCGATGCCGAATGCGATGTTGAGCGGCACGGCGATCGCCGCGACCAGCAAGGTCAGCTTGATCGCGGCACGTGCATCGGGCTCCGCCACCGCCTCGAGCCATCCCGGCAAGCCAGCGCGGAACGCTTCGACGAACACCGCCACCAGCGGCAGCAGCAGGATCAGCAGAAGATAGGCGAGGGCGGCGAGAATCAGGAGCGTGCGGACAAGCGCCCCCTCCTGCAAGGGCGAACGGAACTTCATATTGCCACCCTCCGGCGCTGCCAGCCCTGCAGCACGTTGAGCAGCAGGAGCATGAAGAACGAGGCGATCAGCATCACCGCGGCGATCGCGGTGGCGCCCGCGTAATCATATTGCTCGAGCTGGGTGATGATCAGCAACGGCGCGATCTCGGTGCGGAACGGCATGTTGCCGGCGATGAAGATCACCGACCCATATTCGCCGATGCCGCGCGCGAATGCGAGGCTGAAGCCGGTCGCGAGCGCCGGCGCGATCGTTGGAAAGATCACCCTGGTGAAGGTCTGCAGACGAGTGGCGCCGAGCGTCGCCGCCGCCTCCTCGGACTCCTTGCCCATTTGCGCCAGCACAGGCTCGACCGTGCGGACGACGAACGGCAGGCCGATGAAGGTCAGGGCAATGACGATGCCGGGCAGATGATAGGCGATCGGCAGCCCCGCCGGGAGCAGCTTCCCGACCCACCCGGTGTCTGCGTAGAGCGCGGTGAGCGCAATGCCGGCGACCGCGGTCGGCAGCGCGAACGGCAGATCGACCAGGGCGTTCACCAGCCGCTTGAACGGGAAATCGTAGCGCACCAGTACCCAGGCGACGAGCAGGCCGAAGACGCTGTTGATCGCGCCGGCAATGAAGGCCGTGCCGAAGCTCACGCGATAGGCGGCGATCGCCCGCTCGGACGCCGCGGAAGCCCAGAAGCTTTCCCAGCCTTCGCCGGCGCTGCGGATGAACACGGCGCTCAGCGGGATCAGCACGATCACCGACAACCACAGCAGGGTCAGGCCCATAGACAGGCCAAAGCCCGGCATCGACGACCGGGCTTTGGACTTTCTCTTCCGATGCGGCGGGCTTGCAGAAGATGCGAGTGTCGCCATCAGAAGTCCAGGTGAAGACGAGTTGCCAATGCGTCCCCCTTCGTCTTGCTGCCGACCGGATCAAGCGGAGTGTTGTCGCCGCTGAAACGAACCCAGTTGAACAGCAGCTTGGCGTTGGCGGTCAAATACCAGTTGAGCCCAAGCGTCCAGCTCTGCGCCTTGTTCCCGGCGCGCGCAATCACGGGGGTGTCGGCAAGCGACAGATGGTCGTAGCGCAGCGCCAGTTCGAACGCGCCGAGCCCATCCTGGCCGAAGGTGGTGAACGGCTTCACGCGATCGAAATTGCCGTTCCTGAACGGCCGGGTCTCGCCGGTGATGAACCAGGTGACATAGGCGTAATAGCCGTCGAACGCCTCGTTCTGCAGCGACGGGCGATCGAGCCACAGGCGGCCATATTCGCCGGCGACGGTGAGTGGCCCAAACACGCCGGTGGCCTCGCCGCCAAGGTAGCGCAACGTGTCGACGCTGGTGATCACGCCCGAATCGGCGATATTGCCGTTGTCGATGCGGATGTTGGGGCGATCGCTGAGCCTCACCGCGTCTGGTGTGTCCCCGGATTTGAGCGAGGTGCGATAGAAGCCCGATGCGCCGAGGTGGACGATCTTGCCGGTGTCGAACACCGGCTCCCAGGTGACGCGGCCGTTGACGCCCCAGCTTTCGTCGGGCGTGTTGATAAGCGCGGTGGTGGTCGAGCGGCTGATGCTTTCATTGTCGCCGAACAGGCCCACGGTGGCGTTGAGCGTGTCGCTGACATAGCCGAGCGAGACGCCGATGCGCCGTTCGGCGCCGGCATTGCCGAACGCGTTGGTGAACATGCCGCGCTCGAGGAAGACGTTGTAATTGTCGCTGTTGTTCGATTCGAGGCCGAACGGCGCCTTGTGCTGGCCGGCGGTGACCAGGAAGCGCGGGCTCACCACATATTGGAGATAGGCGTCGGTGAGGCTGACCGCGTTGCCAGCGAAATCGACCTCGATGCGATAGTTGAACTTCTTGAGCGCCGTGCCCTCGAGGCCGATCCGGGCGCGGCGGAAGCCGGTGCCATTGTTATAGTCGTAGCCGCCGGCGCGCTCGAGGAATGCGGCATAATCGGCTTCGATCACGCCGCGAGGCTTGAAGGTGAAGTTGCCGGTCGGCTCGGCGAACGTCGGGCCCCAGCTGAATTGCACGTTCTTCGCGGCGCGGGTCTCGACAGTCTCGAGCCGGCTCTGGTTGAACTGGGCCTGCTGCTCGAGCTCGCCGTTGCGCTTCTCGAGCTGCGAGACCTTGGCTTCGAGCGCGGCGAGCCGGTCGAGCACCGGATCCCCGGTTGGCGCGGGCGCTGCTGCCGGCGCGGGAGCATCGTCCTCGACGAGCGTGTCGATCGTGCCGCCGACCGGCGCGTCGCCGGCATCGGTGCGATCGGAAGAGGCCTCGAGCGATTGGGCAAGCGCCGGCGCCGAGACGAGCGCGAGCAGGGAGACGCCCGCGGCGAGCAGGAGACGCATGTTATCTCTCCATTCGAATAAAAGCGGAGGTCCGGTCCGTGACCGGACCTCCAGGAGCGCTGGCTAGGGAGTCAGCGTGAGGGGATTCAGCGTTTTGCAGCTTCGAAGATCTGGTCGAACAGGCTGCCGTCGTTGAAATGGGTGGACTGCGCCTTCGCCCAGCCGCCGAAGTTTCCGATCGTCATCAGCCTGAGGTTCGGAAATCGGCTCTTGTACTTGGCCGCCACCTGCGGGTTGCGCGGACGGTAGTAATTGGCCGCGACAATCTCCTGCGCCTCCGGGGTGTAGAGATATTTGAGATACGCCTCGGCGACCTTGCGGGTGCCCTTCTTGTCGACGACCTTGTCGACCACCGCCACCGGCGGCTCGGCGAGGATCGAGAGCGGCGGCGCGACGATGTCGAACTTGCCGCGGCCGAGCTGGTTGACCGCGAGGAACGCCTCATTTTCCCACGCGATCAGCACGTCGCCCTGGCCGCGCTGGACGAAGGTCGTCGTCGAGCCGCGCGCGCCGCTGTCGAGCACCGGCACGTTGCGGAACAGGCGGACCATGAACTCGCGGGCCTTGGTCGTGTCACCGCCGAACTTGCGGACCGCATAGCCCCAGGCCGCGAGATAGTTCCACCGTGCGCCGCCGCTGGTTTTCGGATTGGGGGTGATCACCTTCACGTCCGGCCGGATGAGATCGTCCCAGTCGGTGATCTTCTTGGGATTGCCCTTGCGGACGAGGAACACGATCGTCGAATAATAAGGCGAGCTGTTGTTCGGCAGGCGCGCCTGCCAGTCCGGCGCGATCGATTTGCCGCGCGCCGCAATCTCGTCGATGTCGTAGGCGAGCGCCAGCGTGACGACGTCGGCCTGCAAGCCGTCGATCACCGAGCGCGCCTGCTTGCCGGAGCCGCCGTGACTTTGCCGGATGGTCACATTCTGCCCCGACTGCGCCTTCCAGCGCTGCGCGAAGCGTTCGTTGACGGCTCGGTAAAGCTCGCGGGTCGGATCGTAGGAGACGTTGAGCAATTGCGCCGGAGCGGGCGCGGCCGCCGGCAAAACGACGCTTGCGGACAGCAGCGCAGCAGCCACGAGCTTCTTTATACTGTTCATTGAGAGACCCTCCCGTTGAGTGACCGTGAAGCTAAACACTAGTACACTAGTAGGGAACAGGTATTTCACTCAACTCGTCGCTGAAACTGCACCGTTCGCCGTCTCACCCGCCTCCTCGAAACCCGCCGCAGCGGCCAGGCTGGTGCCTTCGAGAATCTGCGCGCTGGTGTCCCTGACGATCATCATCACCTTGCGAATCGCGCACGTCTCCTCGTCGTGGCAGTCGCCGCAACGCGCGTAGAAATTGACGCTGGCGCAGGGGACGAGCGCGATCGGCCCCTCGAGCGTGCGGATCACCTCGCCGAACGAAATATCCTCGGGACGGCGCGCAAGCCGATAGCCGCCGGCCGGGCCGCGCACGCTGGTGACGATACCGGCTTTCTTGAGCTCGAGCATGATCAGCTCGAGGTACTTGCGCGGCACCTGCTGGGTCTCGGCGATCGATCCGATCTGCACCGGTGCGCCCTTGCCCCGCTCGACGAGATACAGAAGCGCGCGCAGCGCATAACGGGTTTTTTGGGAGATCATTTCGTTCCTGTCATCTTCCGCGGCGGCTGCACCGCTGCGTCCGCGCGCCACTCGCACGCCGACAATCGCCAATCCTCTATTCCTTCGCTTGGGTATAACGTGGGCGCGCGGACATCGGCAAGCAAGCGGTGGATCGACCCTTACGGGCGATGAACGCCGAAACGATTTGCGGGGCGCATCGTTATTGGTTCAGCTGAAGAAGCTCATTCCCCTTGATGGGCGTCCCGGACGAACGGCCGGGGCGCCCTTTTTTCCGACTTTTGCCTTCGATGCCGGCACGTCGCTGTGAGCGGCCACGCTTGACCTTTTGCCCGCCGGGCGCAATGAGGCTGGCATGATCGCAACCGGTCCCACTCCATTTGGCTTTGGCCTTTCCCGCACCGCGTGCGGGCGCGTGCCCGCCTGCCGATCGCGGCGCTGGCGGTGGTGCGCGGACATTGACGGCGTGCCCTGCTGAGCTGACCCGCTCCCGCGAAAGCGAGGAGCGAACTCCCGGAAGGCCCGCCCACCGAGCGGGCCTTTTTTTGGTTGCGAGACATTCGATCATGAACCCCACCACTGACAGCGAAGCTGAAGAAAAAGCGCCCCCGGCGGTCGAGGAGGCGATCGATCGTCTCTGCGCCGGCGAGGACCTCGACGTCGATCAGGCGGAGGCGCTGTTCGCCGCGATCGTCGACGGCACGCTCGAGGAGATGCAGCTCGCCGGCTTTCTGGTGGCGCTCAAGGCGAAGGGCGAATCGGCAGCCGAGCTGATCGGCGCTGCGCGGGCGTTGCGCGCCGCCGCCGAGCCGTTTCCACGCCCGGACATATTGTTCGCCGATACCTGTGGAACCGGAGGCGACCGCTCCGGGACGATCAACGTCTCGACCGCGGCCGCGTTCGTCGCCGCTGCCTGCGGCCTGCCGGTGGTCAAGCACGGCAACCGCTCGTTCACCTCGCGCTGCGGATCGGCCGACGTGCTCGAACGGCTCGGCGCGCGGATCGACTTGCCCCCGGCCGAAGCGCGGCGCGTGCTCGACGCGTCGGGCGTGTGCTTCCTGTTCGCGCCGCAATACCACCCCGGCATGCGCCATGCAGGGCCGGTGCGGCGCGCGCTTCGCGTGCGGACGATCTTCAACATGCTCGGCCCGTGCCTCAATCCCTCGGCGCCGCCGGTGCAGCTCGTCGGTGTCGCCGACCCAACCCTGATCGAGCCGATCGCCCGGACCTTGCAGAATCTCGGCTGCGGCCGCGCGCTGGTCGTGCACGGCGCCGGGCTCGACGAGATCGCGCTTCATGCCGAGACCGCGGCGATGCGCGTCCAGGACGGCAAGGTCGAGGCGATCACGATCACGCCCGAGCAGGCGGGGCTGCGGCGCGCTGCGATCGAGCCGCTGACCGGCGGAGACCCGGAGGAGAATGCGCGGCGCCTTCAGGCCGTGCTTGCCGGCCGCGGCAGCGAGACCGAGCGCGGCATGGTCGCGATCAACACCGGCGCGCTGCTGATGACGGCGGGGCTTGCCGACGATCTGCGCGCAGGCACCGAGGCGGCGCTGGCCGCGCTTGGCGATGGGCGCGCGTTGGCCCGGCTCGATGCTTTCGTGGCCGCCAGCCGTGGTTGAGCCGGGCGGAGTCCTCGGCGAGATCGTCGCGCGCAAGCGCAAGGACGTCGCCGAGCGGCTCGAAGGGCAGAGCCTCGAGTGGCTGCGTGCGCGTGCCGAACCGACCGAGCGCAGCCTGGCGGCGGCGCTCGCGCGGCCGGGCGCGCGCTTCATCATGGAGATGAAGCGGACCTCGCCGTCGCGCGGCGCCTCGGCGGGGCATGAGCCGGACGTGGTCGCGCGCGCCTATGCCGACGTCGCCGATGCGGTCAGCGTGCTCACCGACACGCCCTATTTCCGCGGCTCGTTCGCCGATCTGCGCGCGGTGCGCGCGACGTTCGACGGGCCGATATTGTGCAAGGACTTCACCGTCGACGTCCGCCAGATACCCGAGGCGCGCACGCAAGGCGCCGATGCGGTGCTGGTGATGCTGTCGGTGCTCGGCGACGAGCAGGCGGCCGCCTGCCTCGCCGAGGCAGAGCGCTTCGCGATGGGCGCGATCGTCGAGGTGCACGACGAGGCGGAGCTCGCACGCGCGCTGGCGCTTGGCGCCAAGATCATCGGCATCAACAACCGCGATCTGAAGAGCCTCGAAACCGATCTCGCGGTCACCGAGCGGCTCGCGCCATTGGTGCCGCCTGGCCCGCTCGTGATTGCCGAATCGGGCATCAGGAGCCGGGCCGACGTCGAGCGGCTGGCGCCTTTCGCCGACGCCTTCCTGGTCGGATCGTCACTGATGGCCGAGGACGATATCGCCGGCGCCGCCCGCCGGCTCGCTTTTGGCAGGGTCAAGGTCTGCGGCCTGACCTCGCCGGCCGATCTCGAGCAGGCGCGGGCCGCGGGCGCGAGCCTCGGAGGCATGATTTTCGCCCCCGACAGCCCGCGTGCGGTTTCCGACGCTGTCGCAGGCGCGATCGCGGCGCGCGCCGGCGAGCAGGCTTTCCCGCTGGTCGGCGTGTTCCGCGACGCATCGGTCGACGACATCGCCGCTGCCGCAGTGCGGTTCGGCCTGGTTGCGGTCCAGCTCCACGGCGCGCGCAACGAGAGCGAGATCGAGGCGCTGCGCCAGAGCCTGCCGGACGGATGCGAGATCTGGACCGCGGTCGGCGTTTCGCAGCGCGGCGATACGGCGGCCGGCGCGCCGGGCGATCGGCCGCTGTTCGATACGTCGGTCGGCGGACGCTCCGGCGGCACCGGGCAAAGCTTCGACTGGGGCGCGGTGAGCGGGCGACCCGATCTCGCCGAGGGGCTGCTCGCCGGCGGGCTCGGCCCGGACAATGTCGACGCCGCCACGCAGCTCGGCGCGTGGGGGCTCGACGTCAATTCGGGCGTCGAGGATTCGCCCGGGGTCAAATCGGCCGAGAAGCTCGCCGCATTGTTCGAAGCGCTGCGGCTGCCGGTCCGCGACGAAAGGCGGGCCGGGGATGAAGTACGGCGCCGGGGAGAAAGAGGATGTTGAGCCGCGGCCGTTTCGGCGATTTCGGCGGTGCCTATGTGCCCGAGATCTTGATGCCGGCGCTCGAGCAGCTCGAGGCGGCGTTCGTCGCCGCCGGATCCGACGAGGAATTCAACACCGAGCTCAACGAGCTGCTCACCAAATATGCCGGCCGGCCGACGCCGCTCACCTTGTGCCGCAACCTCTCCAAGCCTCCGGTGCGGATTTATCTCAAGCGCGAGGATCTGCTCCACGGCGGGGCGCACAAGACCAACCAGGTGCTCGGCCAGGGCTTGCTCGCCAGGAAGATGGGCAAGACGCGGCTGATCGCCGAGACCGGTGCCGGCCAGCATGGCGTCGCGACCGCGATCGTCGGCGCATTGCTCGGCTTCGAGACGCGCATCTACATGGGTGCCCATGACGTCGAGCGGCAAAAGCTCAACGTCTTCCGGATGCGCCTAATGGGCGCCGAGGTCACGCCGGTGACGAGCGGCGGCCAGACCCTCAAGGACGCCGTCAACGAGGCGCTGCGCGACTGGGCCGGAAGCTTCGCGACCACCCATTATCTGCTCGGTACCGCGGCTGGCCCGCATCCTTTCCCGACGATGGTCCGCGATTTCCAGCGGGTGATCGGCCGCGAGGCGCGCGCCCAGATCATCGAGGAGACCGGCGCGCTCCCCGACGCGGTGATCGCCTGCGTCGGCGGCGGCTCGAATGCGATTGGCGCGTTTGCCGACTTCGTCGAGGACAAGGATGTGCGGCTGATCGGAGTCGAGGCGGCGGGCAAGGGGCTCGACGGCCACGAGCATGGCGCGAGCCTGCTGCGCGGGCGCCCCGGCATCATCCACGGCGCGTCGACCTATCTGCTGCAGGACGACGATGGGCAGATCACCGACACCTGGTCGGTCTCGGCCGGGCTCGATTATCCCGGCGTCGGTCCCGAACATGCATGGCTGAAGGACAGCGGCCGTGCCGATTATGTCGGCGCGACCGACACCGCCGCGCTCGAGGCGTTCACCGCGCTCGCCCGCTCGGAGGGCATCATCCCGGCGTTCGAAAGCGCGCATGCGCTGGCGCACGCGCTGGTGATGGCGCGCGAGGCCGAAGCGGAAGGGCGCGCACTGACGTTGATCGTCAACCTGTCGGGGCGCGGCGACAAGGACATGGAGCAGGCCAGCCGCATGATGAATCTCGCGTGACCGGCGGACCGGTGGCGACTCGCTACGATGCGATGTTCGAGCGGCTGCGCGCGCGCGGCGAAGGCGCGTTCGGCGCCTTCCTGATGCTCGGCGATCCCGATCTGGAGACCAGTGCGAGGCTGCTGCGCGCCGCGGCCGAGGCCGGTGCCGACATGCTCGAGGTCGGCATTCCCTTTTCCGATCCTGTCGCCGACGGGCCGGTGATCCAGGCCGCCGCCGAGCGTGCGCTCGCGGCAGGTGTCACCCCGGCCGATTGCTTCGCATTGATCGGCGAGTTCCGCGCGGCCTTTCCCGACGTCCCGGTCGGCATCCTCACCTACGCCAACATCGTCGTCGCGCGCGGCGAAGGCGCCTTTTACGGTGCGTCGGCCCAAGTCGGGCTCGACAGCCTGCTGATCGCCGACGTGCCGGTGTTCGAGGCGGAGCCATTCGTCGCCGCGGCGCGCGCGGGCAAGGTCGCGCCGGTGCTGATCGCGGCGCCGAACACGCCCGAGAGCGTGCTCGAAAAGCTCGCCAACTTGGGGGCTGGCTATACTTATTGCGTCGCGCGCGCCGGCGTGACTGGCGCCGACGAAAGCCTCGCCCTCGACCACCGCGGCCTGTTCGGGACGTTGCAGCGGCTCGGCGCGCCGCCGCCGATCCTCGGCTTCGGCATCTCCAAGCCCGAGCATGTCCGTTCGGCCCTCGCAGCCGGCGCCGCGGGAGTGATCTCCGGCTCGGCGATCGTCAGCCGCATCGCCGCCAATCTCGGCGACCCCGCCGCCGCCGAGCGCGAGATGGTGGGCTTCATCCGCGAGATGAAGGCGGCGACTCTCCGTTAACGGCCCTGCCGCGGTCGCCCACCGGCACGCGACAGGATCCTGCGAGCGGCAGAAATAATTCTTTAGCCTCAGGATCTCCCGCGTCCCGGTTCGTTATCGCGTGATGGCGCGATCGGATGAAAAGGCGAGCGATGATCGTCGGGGGCGCGATGCCGAGAGCCCCACCGAGATACCGCTGCGCGGCTGGCGCGACATTGCGATCAGGGCCTGGCGCGAGGCGGCCAGCGACAATATCGAAATGATCGCGGCGGGTGTCGCTTTCTACGCTTTTCTGGCGCTGGTGCCGATGCTCGGGGCGCTGGTGCTGACTTATGGCCTCGTCGCCGATCCCGCCAGCGTCACCGCCCATGCGCGTGCGGCCTTCTCGCTGCTTCCTCCCGATGCCGCGCGCCTCGTGGCCGATCAATTGCTCCAGCTGAGCGCGCAATCGGCCGGCAAGACCGGTCTTGGACTGCTGTTCTCGCTGGCGATCGCCCTCTATGGCGCGATGCGCGGCGCTAGCGCGATCCTGGTCGCGCTCAACATCGCCTATGACGAGGTGGACGAGCGCGGCTTTCTCGCGAGGACAATGCTCGCGCTCGCGATCACCGTCGGGACAATAGCAATCGCAATCGTCGCGTTCGCGGCGATCGGCTCGCTCGCCCTGCTCGACAGCCTTTATCCGACCGCCCCCGCGGCGATCCTGCTGATCGTCCGCCTGCTGTTCTGGGCAGCGGCGGCGGCGGTGGCGAGCGCCGGCATCGCGATCCTCTACCGCTGCGGGCCCGATCGCTACTCGGCGAAATGGCGTTGGCTGACCCCGGGATCGATCATCGCGACCGCGGCGTGGATCGCGATGACCTTCGGCTTCGGCCTCTACAGCGCCAATGTCGCCCATTATGACGCGACCTACGGCGCCCTCGGCGCGGTCGTCGGGCTGCTGATGTGGCTTTACCTTTCCGCTTACATTCTGTTGTTCGGCGCCGAGCTCAACGGCGAGATCGAGCGCCAGACCGAGGAGGACACGACCAAGGGGCCGGCGCGGCCAATGGGCAGGCGCGAAGCCTTTGTCGCCGACACCGTTGGCGAAGTTCCGTGAGGCGGATGGCCGCGGTCATGCCGATAATCGACGGAGGAACGCGCCCGGCGGCCGGCCGTTGCAGCCGATGACGGCGATGAGAGGTGCGGGATGGACGAGCCCAGGGAGCCCAGGCGACCCGGCGGCGGATCGGCGCTGCTGATGCTGTTCCTGCTGCTGGTCGTGGTCGGCCTGCTCGTCGCCTGGGCGATGATGCGCAACCCTTCCGACACGCCGAGCCCGAGCGCGACCGCCGCGCCGGCGACGCTCCCGCCCGCGCAGCCGAGCGCGCCGACCGGCCGATGATCCGCGCGTTCCTGTTCGACGTCGACGGCACCCTGGTCGACAGCAACGATCTTCATGCCGCCGCATGGCGCGAGGCCTTTCTTCATTTCGGAATCGACATCCCGTTCGAACGGGTGCGCGGCCAGATCGGCAAGGGCGGCGACAATCTGATTCCGGCCTTGCTCCCGCCCGAGCTGGTCGAGCGCCGCCAGAGGGAGATCGAGGCGTATCGCTCGGCCTTGTTCCAGCGCGACTATCTCCCGCTGGTCCGGCCGTTTGCGGGCGTGCGGCCGTTGTTCGAGCATATCAAAGCGGCGGGTGCGCGGATCGTGCTCGCGACGTCGGCGAAGAAGCCCGAGCTCGATCACCATATCGACCTGCTTGGCGTCGCAGATCTGATCGCGGCGGCGACCTCGAAGGACGATGTCGCACATTCCAAGCCCGACCCGGACATCTTCGCCGCCGCGCTCGCCAAGGTCGCACCGCTCGGCGCCGCCGATGCGAGGGTGGTCGGCGACACGCCGTACGACGCCGAAGCCGCCGGCAAGCTCGGCATCGCCGCGATCGGCTTCCGCTCCGGCGGCTTTGCCGATGAGCAGTTGCGGGCGGCGGGCGTGCGCTGCCTGTTCGACGGGCCCGAGGACATGCGCCGGCGCTTCGACGAATTGGAGGAGGTGTGCGGAGCCTAGAGGGTTGCGGCGTGAGGCGAAGCATCCGGAGCCTGTGGTCATCGGCAAGACCCCGCAACTTCCCGGAGCGACACCCGTTCTCCTGCCATGACCGATAAAAAGAACGGGCCGCGCAAGGTCCCCGCTGCCGCCAAGAACGCCACCGCCCTCGAACAAGCCGATACGACCGTGACCAAGGCGGTCGCGCCGTATCAGGAAAGCTGGCCGGTGCGCGCGCTCTCGGCGATCGGCAAGTTGGGCGACCAGCCGCCGATGCTCGCCATCTCGTCGGCGGTGCTCGGCGCCGGCCTGGTCCGCGGCGACCGGCGGATGCTTCGGGCGGGGGCGCGGATGATCGCCGCGCACGTCATCGCCACCGCCACCAAGAATTACATCAAGCACCGCGTCGACCGCACCCGCCCGCACGTGCTGGTCGAGGAGGGACGCTACAAGATGGAGCCGGGGCACAACCAGGCGAAGGAGGAGACCAGCTTTCCCTCCGGCCACACCGCCGGCGCGGTGGCGGTCGCGCGCGCGTTCGCCCGCGATTATCCCGAGCATCGCCGCGCCGCTTATGCGGCCGCCGGGGTGATCGCGCTCGCCCAGATCCCGCGCTGCGCCCATTATCCCTCTGACGTTGCGGCCGGGACGGCGGTGGGGCTCGCCGCCGAAGGCCTGGTGCAGCTCGCGACGGGGCGGGCGGAATCCGGCGAAAACAGCCACTTTCCGAGCGACGAGCGCGCCGCATCGCAGGCCGTGCCCGAGCCCGGGCTTTAACCGACCTGACAGCGTCGCGCCGACGAGCATCCGGCGAGCCGCGATGCTTAATCGACGCGCTTTTAACCAACCATCAAGTCTCTTTGGCTAGGAGAGCTTGCCTGCCAGATCAGTATTGGACGTCGATGTATCACGCCCCTGTTTCCGTGAATGCTCCTCCCGAAGGCGTGGCGATCGAAACTCGTGAGGACGAGGCCGGTCACGAGGTCGGCAACAAGGAATTGCGTGACGAGCATCTGCGCAATGCGCAAGCCGAGGCGCGCGCCTTGTTCGCACCCTATCTCGCGGTCGCCGGCATCGCGACGACCTTGCTGGTCGCCTGGGCCTTGTTCGACCGCACCAATCCCGCCCTGCTCGGTGGCTGGGTGTTGGTCGTCGGCGGTTCCAATTATTTGGGCTGGCGTCGCGCGGTCAACGCCGCTTTCCAGGCGCACCGCACGCCCGAACCTTATTCGCGCCTGCGCGCCATCGGCGAGGCGATCCTGCTTGCCGGCCTGTGGGCCTCGCTGCCGACCTACGCCTTCGCCACCCAGGCCAACGACGTCCAGATCGTGATTGGCGGCGCGATGGCGGCGATGATCATCGCCGGCATCGCGCTCGCGGCGGTGCCGGCCGCCGCAATTGCCTGGATCGTGACGATCACCGGCGCTTTGTGCGCCGGCTACATGGCCGGGACCAGCGCGCTCGAGCCCAAGCTCGGCTTCACCATCATCGCCGTCGCGAGCGTCGCGATCGCCGGCGTCAACGGCGTTAGCCGCTGGATCTATGCCCAGCTGCGGTCGATGTCGACCGTCCGCTCGCACGCCGAATCGGTGCGGCTGCTGCTCAAGGAATATGAGCATCGCGGCGTCGGGTGGCTGTGGCAGGTCGATTCGGAGAATCGGGTCGTCTATATTTCGTCGCGAATGACCGCCCTGCTCGGCCGCTCGACGAGCCAGCTGATCGGCCATTCGCTCCCCGCCTCGCTCGGCGGCAACTCGGTGCTCGGCAGGACATTGCTCGAGCGCCAGCCGTTCGCCAATCTCGAGATGGAGCTGCGCACCCGCCGCGGCACGCGCTGGATCAGCCTGGCCGGCGATCCGATCATCGACATGTCCGGCCAATTCCAGGGCTTCCGCGGCGTCGGTTCGGACGTCACCGAGGTGAGGAAGACGCAGGAGCGCCTGACCAATCTCGCCAACATGGACGTGCTCTCGGGCCTGCCCAACCGCGGCAGGGTCCGCCAATTGCTCGGCGAGGCGCTGTCGAACGCGCAATCGTCGAATGTCCCCTGCGCGATCATGTTTCTCGATCTCGACGGCTTCAAGCCGGTCAACGACACGTTCGGCCATCCCAAGGGCGACGCCGTGCTCAAGAGCGTCGCGCAACGGCTGGTCAAGGAGGTCGGCGACACCGGCCATGTCGGCCGGATGGGCGGCGACGAGTTCGCGATCGTCATCCGCGACGGCCAGAGCCGCAAGTCGATCGAGGATCTCGCGCGGCGGCTGATCGCCTCGGTCGCCGAGCCCTATCTGATCGACAAGATCGAGATCCGCATCGGCGTCTCGATCGGCTGCGCGTTCGGGCCGATCGACGGCCAGAGCGTCGATGATCTGATCCAGAAGGCCGATCTCGCGCTCTACGAGGCCAAGGCGCAGGGCCGCGGCACCTGCTGCTATTTCAGCGCCGACATGCAAAGCGAGGCCGAGGACCGGCTGCGGCTCGAGCAGGATCTGCGCCACGCGATGATGCTGAAGCAGTTCCGGCTCGACTATCAGCCGCTGATCAACGCCCAGGACCAGAGCCTGATGGGCTTCGAGGCGCTGATCCGCTGGCATCATCCCACCCGCGGCATCGTTTCGCCGCTCGATTTCATCCCGCTCGCCGAAGAGACCGGGCTGATCATGCATTTGGGCGAATGGGTGATCGAGGAGGCCTGCCGCGCGGTCGCGAGCTGGCCGGAGCCGATCAGCGTCGCGCTCAACGTCTCCGCGCGCCAGCTCGTCTATCCGGCGCTGCCCAATGCGGTCAGCGAAGCGCTGTCGCGCCACAAGGTCCAGGCCAACCGGCTCGAGCTCGAGGTGACCGAAAGCGTGTTCCTCGGCGAATCGGACGGCGCGCTCGATGTCCTCAAGCGGCTGCGCGCGCTCGGCGTCGGCATCGCGCTCGACGATTTTGGCACCGGCTATTCGTCGCTCGGCTATCTCAACAAGGCGGTGTTCCACAAATTGAAGATCGACGGCAGCTTCGTGCGCGAGGCGGCTCACAGCCGCGAGACGGTCGCGATCATCCAGTCGATCGTCAGCCTCGCCAAGAGCTTCCGCATGACCGTCACCGCCGAAGGCGTCGAGACCGCCGACGATTTCACCCGCATGCGCGATCTCGGCTGCCACCAGATCCAGGGCTATCTGTTCGGCCGCCCAATGAGCTACGAACGCGCCAGCGAGCTGGTCACCGGCACGCTGGCCAAGCTCAGCGCCTGAGGCTTCTTGAGCTGAATCAGCCGGATTAGTTCGAAGTACGCCCCTCCACCGCTTCGCGGTCCCCCTCCCCACGAAATCGTGGGGAGGAAGGAAGGTCCCTCCTATTCCTCCCCTGCTTTTGCAGGGGAGGGGAACCGCGTAGGGGTGGAGGGGCGTCTTGCTTCACATTCCGAGAGGATGAGCCGGCCGACGGCATCCAGATCGTTCTGAACGTCAGCCGCTGGGAACCGTAGTGCCTTGACGTGGCGGGCGGCGAGCCATCGGTCGCGCACCTCGTCACGTGCGGGGTTCTGGCCCATGTCATGGGCGATGCGGTCGACCTCGATCGCGAGGCCGGTCGAGGCGCAGTAGAAGTCGAGGATATAGGGGCCGAGCGGGTGCTGGCGGCGGAATTTGAAGCCCTCCGGGCGCTGGCGAAGCAGGTTCCAGAGGGTGATCTCCGGTGCCGTCATTGTGCGGCGCAGGCGGCGGGCTTGGGCGAAGGTGACGAACTAACGGGCATCGTCGGTCAGTAGCAGATAGTTGGCAGGAAGAGCGCCCCTCCACCGCTACGCGGTCCCCCTCCCCACGAAATCGTGGGGAGGAAAGAAGGCGACCTCCACCGGTCGGAACTTCCTCCCCAGGAAATCCCGCGAAGGAACGAACGGGCCGCTCCGCGCGTCGACTCCACACCCGCGGAAAACCGCCAATGCGACGAATGGAGTGGTCAAGACGGCATTTACGGTCTTGCATCCCCACGCAGTTCGGGCACAATTGGTTGTGGCGATGCGATGGGGGCAACGCTAGGCGTTGTGGATAGGGGGGTTAATCCCCATGTTCCATAAGTCAAGGCGGTCGTCCTGTGGATATCGGGGACAAGGCCGCAAAAGCGAGCCCGCAGACTTGGACCGCACGCCCGCTGGGGCTATGGGTGCTTCATGCGAACGGAACAAGAACAGGGGATGAAGCGATGGACCTTTCTGGCAGCAGCGAAACGGGATCAGGCCCAGGATCGGGTGACGTGAGCATCGGCACGATCAGCGCTGCGAAGAGCCCGGCGAAGGCCGGCAAGCGCGATTCCAAGTCGGTCACGCCGCTTCCCTATCCGGTCGAGGTCGATCACAGCCGCGACGACTTGCTGACCGACTTCGGCCGCGAGACGCTCAAGGACCGCTATCTGCTGCCGGGCGAATCGTACCAGGATCTGTTCGTCCGAGTCGCGTCGGCTTATGCCGACGATGCCGCGCATGCGCAGCGCATCTACGATTACATCTCGAAATTGTGGTTCATGCCGGCGACGCCGGTGCTGTCGAACGGCGGCACCGGCAGGGGCCTGCCGATCTCCTGCTATCTCAACAGCGTCGACGACAGCCTCGAAGGCATCGTCAACACCTGGAACGAGAACGTCTGGCTGGCCTCGCGCGGCGGCGGCATCGGCACTTATTGGGGCAATGTCCGCGGCATCGGCGAGGCGGTCGGGCTCAACGGCAAGACCAGCGGCATCATCCCGTTCGTGCGCGTGATGGACAGCCTCACCCTGGCGATCAGCCAGGGCTCGCTGCGCCGCGGCTCGGCGGCCTGCTATCTCGACGTCTCGCACCCCGAGATCGAGGAGTTCCTCGAGATCCGCAAGCCTTCGGGCGACTTCAACCGCAAGGCGCTGAACCTCCACCACGGCGTGCTCGTCACCGATGCGTTCATGGAAGCGGTGCGCACCGGCGACGAATGGGTGCTGCGTTCGCCCAAGGACGGCTCGGCGCGGGCGACGGTCGATGCGCGCAGCCTGTTCCAGAAATTGGTCGAGACCCGGCTCGCGACCGGCGAGCCCTATATCGTGTTCATCGACGCGGTGAACCGCAACATGCCTAAGTTCCAGCGCGACGTCGGCTTGAAGGTCTCGACCTCGAACCTGTGCTCGGAGATCACGCTTCCGACCGGCCGCGACCAGAATGGCCAGGACCGCACCGCGGTCTGCTGCCTGTCGTCACTGAACCTCGAGACCTGGGACCAGTGGCACGGCGAGAAGATGTTCGTCGAGGACGTGATGCGCTTCCTCGACAACGTGCTGACCGACTATATCGACCGCGCGCCCGACGAGATGGCGCGCGCCAAATATTCGGCGACCCGCGAGCGCTCCGTCGGCCTCGGCGTGATGGGCTTCCACAGCTTCCTCCAGGCGCGCAACATCCCGTTCGAAGGGGCGATGGCCAAGAGCTGGAACCTCAAGGTCTTCAAGCACATCTCGGCGCAGGTCAACGAAGCCTCGATGATGCTCGCGCACGAGCGCGGGCCGTGCCCCGACGCCGCCGACCAGGGGGTGATGGAGCGTTTCTCGTGCAAGATGGCGATCGCGCCGACCGCGTCGATCAGCATCATCTGCGGCGGCACTTCGGCGTGCATCGAGCCGATCCCGGGCAACGTCTATACACACAAGACGCTGTCGGGCAGCTTCTCGATCCGCAATCCCTATCTCGAGAAACTGCTGGTCGAGAAATCGAAGAACAGCGATGCGGTGTGGAACTCGATCCTCGAGCAGGGCGGATCGGTCCAGCATCTCGATTTCCTGAGCCAGGACGAGAAGGACACGTTCAAGACCAGCTTCGAGATCGACCAGCGCTGGCTGCTCGAGCTCGCCGCCGACCGTACGCCCTATATCGATCAGGCGACGTCACTGAACCTGTTCATCCCGGCGGACGTCGACAAATGGGATCTGCTGATGCTCCACTATCGCGCCTGGGAGCTCGGTATCAAATCGCTCTACTATCTGCGCTCCAAGTCGGTGCAGCGCGCGGGCTTCGCCGGCGGCGTCGAGGCCGACAACACGCCTGATCTCAAGGAGATCAAGCTCGAGACCACCGATTACGACGAGTGTTTGGCTTGCCAGTGATTTGGCCAATGACCCTGGCGCCGCCCACCGTGGCGTGCCCGCAGCAGGGCGCCGCTCCCACGGGAGCAGCGCCTACGCTTGCGAGCGGGTCAGGCTTCCTCTTCGAAGATCTCGACGGCGACGTCGGCATTGGCGGAGAGGCGGACCTGATCGCCTTCGACCGTGGCGACGAGGCCGAGCGGGATGGCGTGATGGTGCCCTTCGTGGCTGCCCTGGCCGGAATCGGCCTTGATCAGCTTGATGCGGTCGCCCTGGACCTTGTCGACGGTGCCGACATGCGCGCCGTCGGCGCCGATGACTTCCATATGCTCGCGAATCTGGCTCGTATCGGCCATGGTGATGCTCCTTCTGCACTGTTTCGTTACGGCCAACGCACGAGCGCCCGGAGCGATGCATCGGCAGCGGCGGCGAGCCTTGGCAGCGGGTCGAATGCATGAGCGTGATGCTCGACAGCCTGCTCGGCGCCGCGACCGGCCTCGCGCTGGCCGCGGCCGCGCCGCGGCTCGGCTTTAGGGCCGCGCCGGGGGCGGCGGCAGGGCAGGGTCAGGGGCAGGGGCAGGGGCAGGCCGCGATGCTGGCGCGGCGCGCGTACGACCGCCGCACGCTCGCGCTGGTGATCGCCGCATCGGGCGCGCTCGCCGCGCTCGCCCATGTCGCGGAGAATGCGCTGCGCTGATCGGGCGCTGATCGGGCGGGGCCCGGTTCTGGATTTATGGCCGCCCGTGCGGCAGACTGATTAGTGAGTGAAGGAACGGAACGATGTCACTTCTCGAGGCCCGCAAGCAGTACAAGCCGTTCGAATATCCCTGGGCGTTCGAATATTGGAAGCGGCAGCAGCAGATCCACTGGATGCCCGAGGAGGTGCCGCTCGGCGAGGATTGCCGCGATTGGGCGCAGAAGCTGACCGAGCATGAGCGCAATCTGCTGACGCAGATCTTCCGCTTCTTCACCCAGGCCGACGTCGAGGTGCAGGATTGCTACCACGACAAATATGCGCGCGTGTTCAAGCCGACCGAGATCAAGATGATGCTGACCGCTTTCTCCAACATGGAGACGGTGCACATCGCCGCCTACAGCCATCTGCTCGACACGATCGGCATGCCCGAGAGCGAGTACAGCATGTTCCTTCAGTATAAGGAGATGAAGGACAAGCACGACTATCTCGCGACGTTCGGCGTCGACACCGACGAGGACATCGCCAAGACCCTGGCGATGTTCGGCGGCTTCACCGAGGGGCTGCAATTGTTCGCGAGCTTCGCGATGCTGATGAACTTCCCGCGCTTCAACAAGATGAAGGGCATGGGCCAGATCGTGTCATGGTCGGTGCGCGACGAAAGCCTCCACTGCGACGGCATCATTCGCCTGTTCCACGCCTTCGTGAAGGAACGCGACTGCCTGACCAAGACGGTCAAGGAGGAGATCCTCGACGTCTGCCAGCGCACGGTGCGGCTCGAGGACGCGTTCATCGATCTCGCGTTCGAGATGGGGCCGGTGCCCGGCATGACACCAAAGGAGATCAAGAAGTACATCCGCTACATCGCCGACTGGCGGCTGGGGCAATTGGGCTTCTCGCCGATCTACATGATCGAGGATCACCCGCTGCCGTGGCTCGCGCCGCTGCTGAACGGCGTCGAGCACGCCAATTTCTTCGAAACCCGCGCGACCGAATATTCGAAGGCGGCGACCCGCGGGAATTGGAACGAGGTCTGGGACAATTTCGACCGCCGCAAGCAGGCCAAGGCGAACGACGTCGCCGAGGAGCCGGCGGGGGATGATATGTTCACGCGGGCTGGCGTGGCGGCGGAGTAAGCAGCTGGGATTGATGCGTTAGATTAGGAGCGCAGTTGAATTTCTGCGCTCCGCCAGGTGCATCTATTCGGCCCGCGGTCCCACCAATCCGAACCCCGCGCCCTGCGGATCGCTGGCGACGATGATGAACCCGCCGCCCGGTATCTCCGCCGGACCGTGCATGATCGCGCCGCCATTGTCGTTGATCGCGGCGGCGGCGGCGTCGATATCGGGGACGCCGAAGTAGAAGGTCCAGCTCGGCGGTGGGCCGGCGGGCGGGCGGGTCATGATCGCGCCGATCGTGCGGCCGTCATGCTCGATAAACTGATAGTCGCCCATCTCGCCCATCGGCATCGAATCCCCCTTGGTCCAGCCGAACTGCGCGCCGTAGAAATCGAGCGCGGCCTGCTGGTCGAGCGTCGCCAGCTCGTTCCAGTGGCAATGGCCGGGCAGAGCCTGATCGAACGCGGCGCTCGCCTGCCCGCCGGCGCCGCGCATCACGTAGAATGGCGCGCCGAGCGGGTCGGTGACCATCGCGATGCGGCCGACGTGCTCGACGTCCATCGCTGCCATCTGCACGCTTCCCCCAGCGGCGGCGATCGCGTCGACCGCCGAGTCGACGTCATCGACGCCGATATAGCCGAGCCAGGCGGGCCGCATCCCCGCTTCGGCGGCAACCGCGGGCAGCGCCGCGTGGCCAGCAACTGCGCCGCCGTCGCTGGCGAGGAAGTAGCGGTAATCGAAGCCGGGCTGCCCGCAGCCCTGCGCGCTCCATCCGACGACGGCACGGTAAAAGGCCGCTGCGGCGTCGGGGTCGGTGGTCAGCAGCTCATACCAGATGAAGCGGCCATGGGGGCTATGCATCGCTTCCTCCTGTCATCGAACGCGCGTCCGGAAGCTCGGAACGCGGTCACGCAAATCATGGCATTTTGGCCGGATCGCCGGAGTATAAGCGGTCCCCGGGCACAGTCGCCGCATTGGGGTAGCCGTCCACAAGCTCCTGATGCACCGGTATAGCCGCCGGATCGCGGATGCCCAGCGCGAATCCCGGCGACACGCCCTTGCGCCGCGCCGAGTGCCATTTCTGCCACGCCGACGATCGGACCAGCGCCGCGCTCGAAGCCATAGCCGACGATGTGAGGCAGTTTCGTGACCCGTTTCGGGCAGCGTTCGCGCCTGGGAGTTCAGCCTTGCGTGACGCGGAGATTTGCACCGGACTGGCCATGAGAGCAGCCGCGATAGTTGCTCGCTCGAATGAACGCCGCGATGTACAGGCGGAAGGCGCTCGGGACAGGCGCGGGCGCGCATGCCGAGCTGACGCCGCGGCGGGATCGGAGGGAAATCTCTTGAAAGATGCTTTCGCGGCAGAGGTCGCAGCGCAGGGCAAGGATCCCGAGATCGTCGCCATCCTCGAGGAAGTCTGCCGGATCACCCGAATGGGCTTTGCCGCGGTCGCGCGCGTCACGGAAGAGAGGTGGATCGCCTGCCAGGTCGTCGACAAGATCGAGTTCGGGCTCGATCCCGGCGACGAGCTCGAGATCAAGAAGACGATCTGCGACGACATCCGCAAATCGGGCCATCCGATCATCATCGACCATATCGGCGCCGACCCGGACTGGCGGACGCACCCGGTGCCAATGCTCTACGGCTTCGAAAGCTATGCCTCGCTGCCGATCGTGCTCGACGACGGCAGATTCTACGGCACCATGTGCGCGATCGATCCCGAGCCCAGGGAGATCAACGCACCCGAGCTGATCGCCTTGCTCAAGCGCTATGCCGCGCAGGTGGCGGGGATCATCTCCGCCACGGTTGGGGCGGCGAGCTAGGGGTACGCAAGGGAGAGGGCTTTTGCGGGGTTGGGCTGGCCCGGTGCGCCGCATCGGCGGGATAAACCCTCCTTATTCTTGATGGGGGAGGTTAGGTGGGGGTGCTGCTCGTGCAGCGCCGTGTCGATCATCGCCAGAACGCCGTCCGGCGAGCATCGGTGCAATTGCGGCGCAGACTGCGCGCGCTGACGGCTTCGGCGGGACGAACGCTTTTCACTTGGTCGTCTTACGCCGCGCGTCACCCTCACCCAACCCTCTCCCATCGAAGGGGGAGGGCTTTTGCGGCAGCGGGCCGGCACGCTCGCGTGGGATACACCTCCTTATTCCTCCCCCTTGACGGGGGAGGCTAGGTGGGGGGGCTGCTCGCGGGTAGAGACCGGGTACATTCCCCACAGAACGGACCGGGTAGATGTCCCACAGTTTATGGTCGTCGGAGGGAGGATTCCTTCGATGCCATTGTGCGGTTGCCTTGTTCTATGGGTGTCGGCCGCCTCCGGCCGGCCCGGCTCGCTTCAGACTTCGACCTCGTTCAGCGTCGTCGTCTCGGGCATCGGCAGGCCTTCCTTCTTGTAGGTCGCCATCAGCTCCCGCTTGCGGGCGGCAAGCTGCTCGCCGAGCGCGTCCATGTCGAGGCCGGCCCTGCGCGCCTGGGAGAACATGCCCTTGAGCATCTGCTCTTCCTCCTTGACGTGGTGCTCGATCTGCTCCTGGAGCACCTTGACCTTGGCGTCATAATATTCGTCGTCGGGCCCGCCGGCCTCGATCTCGGCCATCAGCACCTTGGCGCCGTCATGCTCGACATAGGCTTCCTTGATGAGGTCTTCCTCGACCTTGCCCTCGCACGCGGGGTAGAAAATCTCTTCCTCGATCGCGGTGTGGACGGTGAGCTCGGTGCAGATCTGAAGCGCGATCTTGCGCTTCGCACCGTCGCCCTTCGCGCTTTCGAACTTCTCGAACAATTCCTCGACCTTGCGATGATCCGCCTTGAGAAGCGCGATCGCATCCTGCTTTGCTTCAGCCATTTTAAGTCTCCCGATTCAGTGGCTTCAACCAAGGCCTGCGCGCGTTCGTTCCGCGGGACCCGCTTGGCGGCTGGCGAGGCGAGATGCCGCGCGACGCGGTCGCTTGCTGTCGGAGGCGAGGAAGGCCGCGATCGACGCGGCTGTATCGTGAGCGCCGATTTTCCGCTCGATCAAGAGCAGGCTGCGCTGAGGTGGACTCGCAGCCTGCGCTAAATGTTTGATGCCGCATTGCTGTTTGCGAAAAGCCGGTACCCATCTTTTCGCGCGCTGCTTTCGCGGATCAAGTCTACTCGCGGATGACCTTGGCGATTGCCTTCGCCGCGTTGGTGCGGTTGTTGGGCAAACGCTGCTGGCTCTTGGGCTTCTTCTTCTGGCGCGGAAGCTTGACGCTCCGCGCCGCCGGCAGCGCCGGGCCAGCGACGCTGGCGGTCTGGAGGGCCTTCTTGCGCGGCTGCTCGATCCGCCAGTTGGCGGTATGCAGCGCCTGGTTCATGGTCACGGCCTTCTTCTTGCGCGGCTTGTTGAGGCTCCACTTGGTGGTGAGCATCTCCACGCTCTCGCCTGATGCTTCGGTATCAGCTTCGACTCCGACTTCGGCTTGCGCGAACGCCGCTGCGGGAAGCGCTGCCGCGCAGACGAGGAGCAGAAGGATCGCGGAGCGTTTCATTTTCCGTCTCGAAGCGTCATGATCGGAGCGGGGCAGTTTACGCCACGGCGGCGGCGGCGGCAACGGCAACGGCAACGCGGGGCGCGGCGCGCCGCACCGCGCCAGCAAAGGAGTGAACATGAGCGATCTCGCGGACATCAAGGTCAAGGCCCCTGACGAGAGCGAAACCGACCTTTCCGCCTGGCGCGGCAAGGTGATGCTGATCGTCAACACCGCCTCGAAATGCGGCTTCACGCCGCAATATGCCGGGCTCGAGACCTTGTGGCGCAAATATGCCGACCAGGGACTGGTGGTGCTCGCCTTCCCCTCCAACGAGTTCGGCGGCCAGGAGCCGGGCACCGCCGAGGAGATCGCCGATTTCTGCGCGACCCGCTACGACGTGACCTTTCCAATCTTCGCGAAGGTCGAAGTCAACGGCGCCCGGGCGGCGCCTTTGTTCCAGGTGCTCAAGGAAGAGGCGCCCGGGCTACTCGGCTCGAAGGCGATCAAATGGAACTTCACCAAGTTCCTGGTCGACCGCGAAGGCAATGTCGTCCAGCGCTACGCACCGACGACCACCCCCGAGCAGATCGAGAAGGACATCGTGGCGTTGTTGTAGAAGGGGGCGCGCGAGAAGCCCCTCCACCACCCTGCGGGTGGTCCCCCTCCCCCGGAAAACCGGGGGAGGAATTGAGGTGCGAGAAGCCCCTCCATCACCCTGCGGGTGGTCCCCCTCCTCCAGAAAACCGGGGGAGGAACTAAGCGCGAGAAGCCACATCATTCCTCCCCACGATTTCGTGGGGAGGGGGACCGCGAAGCGGTGGAGGGGCTCGGTGGCGCACGTGGCAAATAGCACCCCGGAGAACCCCGTTTCGACGGGGGCTTGCGTCAGCCCAAGCGAAGAGGCAAGCCTGAGAAAATATAAGACGGTGGGGGGGGATGATGAGCAACTTTCTCGGGCGCTTGCCGCGCCTTCTTGCCTTCGTGGGGCTGAGCGCATTGGCGGGCGCCGCCCAGGCAGCCACTCCCGCGCTTCCGCCGATCGATCACGGCGATACCGCCTTGCTGATCTTTTCGTCGGCGTTGGTGCTGTTCATGACCTTGCCCGGGCTGGCCTTGTTCTACGGCGGCCTGGTGCGCGCCAAGAACTTCCTCTCGGTGCTGATGCATTGCTTCGCGCTCGCGGCGCTGATCTCAATCCTGTGGTTCGCGGGCGGCTACGGCCTTGCGTTCGGCACCGGCGCCGCCGGCGGCGGCGGCTGGATCGGCGACCTCGGCACCGCGACCCTCGCCGGCCTGCAAGGCGCGCGCGCCGGGCTGACCGTGCCCGAGAACGTGTTCGCGCTCTACCAGATGATGTTCGCGATCATCACCCCGGCGCTGATCATCGGCGCTTTCCCGGAGCGGGTGCGCTTCGGCTGGGTGATGATCTTCTCGGGCGCGTGGCTGCTGCTCGTCTACGTGCCGGTCGCCCATTGGATCTGGGGCGGCGGCTGGCTGGCGGCGCGCGGCGCACTCGACTTCGCCGGCGGCATCGTCGTCCACACCACGGCCGGCATCGCGGCGCTGGTGCTGGCGATCATGATCGGGCCGCGGCGCGGCTTTCCGAACACGATGATCCCACCGCACAGTCCGGCGATGACGATGGTCGGCGCGGGCATGCTCTGGGTCGGCTGGTTCGGCTTCAACGGCGGCTCGGCGCTGGCGGCGAACGCGCTCGCCGGCGACGCCTTGATCGCGACCCATCTCGCCGCTTCGGCCGCGGCGCTGACCTGGTCGCTGCTCGAGCGGATCAAGGTCGGCAAGGCGACCTCGGTAGGGCTCGTCACCGGCGCGATCGCCGGGCTTGCGACGGTGACTCCGGCCGCCGGCTATGTCTCGCCGATGGGCGGCGTGGCGCTCGGCGTGATCGCCTCGCTCGCCTGCTTCGCCGCGGTGCTGACGATCAAGCAGCGCTGGCGGATCGACGATTCGCTCGACGTGTTCGCGATCCACGGCGTCGGCGGGATGATCGGCTCGCTGCTGCTGGCGGTGTTCGCGAGCAGCGCGCTCGGCGGCAGCGGCGTTGCCGACGCGCGCGGCATCGGCGGCCAGCTTGGGGTGCAGGCGCTTGCGGTCGGCGTGACGGTGCTGTGGTCGGGACTGCTGACCTTCGTCATCGCGCGCATCGCGGCGATGATCGTGCCGATGCGGGTCGACTCGGAAGCCGAGCATGACGGGCTCGATCTTTCGAGCCACGGCGAGCGCGCCTATGACTTCGAATGACCGGAACGCCTGACGCGGGCAACCGCCCCGAGTTGACGGTGGTCATCCCGGTACGCGACGGCGAGCGGTTCATCGAGCAGGCGATCCGGTCCGTGCTGGCACAGCTCGGCGGCGGCGACGAATTGCTGATCCTCGATGACGGCTCGACTGACGGCACGGCCGCGCTCGCGGCGGCGATCGGCGACGCGCGAACTCGCATCATAGCCTCCCAAGCCAAGGGGGTTTCGGCCGCCCGCAACCTTGGCCTCGCGGCCGCGCGCGGCGAATATCTCGCTTTCCTCGACCACGACGATGTCTGGCCGCCGGGGCGTCACCAAAAGTTGGCGCAAGCGTTGCGCGACAATCCCGCAGCCGGCGTAGCCTATGGGCGGATCAGGGTGCGGGCGGAGGCAGATGCGACTCAGCCGGGGCGCGGTGCCCGGCTCGATGGTCAGCATCTTCCAACCCAAATCGGCGCGAGCCTGTTCCGGACCGCGGCCGTGCGAGCGGTGGGCGGTTTCTGCGAGGAGCTGCGCATCGGCGAGGACATCGACTTGCACCACCGGCTGACCGAGGCGGGCGTGATTGCAATCCGGTGCGAGTGCGAAGCGCTCATCTACCGAATGCACGGGAGCAATGTTACCAACGACGATGCGGCGGTCCGGCAAGCCTTGATCGAGGTCGCGCGGCGGCGGCTATCGCGAGCGCAACGGGCGCGGGTCCAAAGCCATGTCGAAGCTCAATCCGGCTCTGAGTGAAGCGGCTGGGCCGAAGCTCTTGTTTTGCGCGATTTCGGAATAGTCAGCTGATCGACTGCATTCGAGAGAACGTCGCCTTCGGGAGAGGCCCGGTGGCGAGCGACCGCCGCCCGGAACAGGCCGAGCGGCATCAGCTCCCGCGGGTCGCGCGCGAAGGTCACATTGTCCTCGTGGCGGCGCACGAGCAACGTGATCGCATCGAGCCGCTCGATACGCAGCCGATTTTCACGAACCCGCATGAACCAGTCGGTATCTTCGGCGAAGCGCAGGCTTTCGTCGAACGGCCCGACCTGCTCGAACGCGCTGCGGCGGACCAGCGCAGCGCCGATATAGAAGGGAAAGCTGCCGGGGGCGTCGCCGACATAGAGCCACTCGCCGCTTTCCGGCTCGCGCGCGACGAGCTGGCCGTGGCCGGTGGCCACCGCCAGCTCGGGCGCCGCGAGCGCCGCCAGACGCGCGCCGAGCGAGCCTTCCGGCCAGAGATCGTCGGCGTCGAGAAACGCCAATATCTCCCCATTGCTGTGGCGGAGGCCATGGTTGCGCGCTGCCGCAGGGCCGAGGTTGGGCTGCTTGAGCAGACGCGCTTCGACCGGCAGCGCCGCGACGGCGGCCTCGATCGCATCGGTCGAGCCGTCGTCGACCACGATCAGCTCGAGCGGGCGATGCTGCTGGGCGAGGATCGAACCGACCGCATCGGCCAGGAAATGGGCGCCGTTGTGGACGGGGATGATCACGCTGACCAGCGGCCGGGCATGCGGCTGCGCGGCCGGCGCCGGCGCGGGAGCAGGAGGGGCGGGGGCAGGAGGGGCGGCAAGGAAGGCCGCCAGCCGCGCCGCGCGCTGCTGCGGGTCGGAACCGGTCGAGAGGCGGTACGACGGCAGCCGGTCGAGCAGTCGATCGATGAAGTGCAACGTCGGCGGGCCGGCGTGAGGAAGCTGCGCGAGCGTGCCGAAGCTCAGCGCATCACGCATCGCCGCTCGCGGCAAGGGCTCGATCCTGGTCTCCCGATGATCGC
Source organism: Sphingomonas sp. (assembly GCF_036677245.1). Lineage (GTDB taxonomy): Bacteria > Pseudomonadota > Alphaproteobacteria > Sphingomonadales > Sphingomonadaceae > Allosphingosinicella. Next base: position 13,500 of record NZ_JAKFCG010000056.1, on the reverse strand, counting down.
CGTATCGAGGGATCATCGCCGCCTTGAGCGTGAGCGAGCGCGCGGATGAGGGATCGAAGACCAGATCGCCCGCACCCGCCGCTTTGATCCTTATGGTGCGGTAGAGGCTTTGCGCGGTCGGCTCCGGCTCGAGCGTAACCGCGACATGATCGCCGCCGGCCGTGAGGAGGCCGTCACCAAGCGAGGCGAGCGCGGCAGTCGTGCTGCCGACCGCACCCCCTTCACCAGGCCCGCCAGCGATCAGGATAGCGCCGTCGGCGGTGCCGACCGCCGCTGCCTTGAGCAATTGGGCGCCCTGCTGCTCGAGCCACCAGTGGAGCAAAGTGCGCAACGGCGCGCCGCGAACGTGGGGCGAAAGCTGGGCCGCCGCCGGGGTCCAGAAGATGCCGACTTGCGCGGCGGTGTCGAGCAGGCTGAGCGAGCGCTCGTTGAAGTCGTAAGCGCTGCGGACGCGGCGGCTCAGCATCGTCCAGATGTCGCCCCGGCCGGTGAAACAGGTCGGCGGGCAAGGTGCCGGCGCGGCCGCGACCCGGCTCGTCTCGCTCTCCCACACGTGGATCAGCAGGCTCGGGACAAGCAGGTCGGCGGCCTCTTCCGCAGGGACGACGCGGTGCGCAAGCGCGGGCAGCAATGCGCCGCGCAGCATCGCGCCGGCGAAGCGAATGCGGATGCGTGTGCCGACCAGCGCTAGGTCGACGTCGAGCGTGCCGCAGGCTTGTTCGGCGCGGAGCGCGCGGGCAAGGACCGCCTCGAAGAAGCTCCGCTGCTGCGCCTCGCTCTGGGGCGGCAGATCGGCGCCGTTGATCATCGCCGGGGAAGGGACCAGGGAAGCACGGGGCGCATCACGCGGGGCCGGACCGTCTCAGTCGCAAGGTCGAGCGGATGGCGCGCAGATAATGCGCGCGTAGCGCCGCTTCGTCATAGACGCTGTTGCTGTTGTGGATACGCCGCCTGAGGACGAGCCGGTCGATGCCGATGCCGGCGATCCCGGCCTGCTGCGCGCGGGCGAGCCACTCCATCACATAGCCGAAATTGATGCTCGGATCGAAGCCGCCGAGCCGGTCGAACACCGAGCGGCGGAACAGGCTCGCGCCGAGCATTCTGCCGGTCACCGGGGGCGCGTCGGCAATGCGCCGGCTGGGATCGAGATCGGGGCTGGGAAACTGGTCGACCGCGCCGTAGCAATAATCTTTCTCCGGATGCGCGTTCAACGCCTCGAGCCGCAACGCTAGGCTGTCGGCGGGCCAGAGATCGTCAGCGTCGAGGAAGGCGATCAGACCTCCGCGTGCAATCTCGAGTGCGAAATTGCGGCCGGCGGGGTCGCCCTGGTGGGCGCGGCGGACGAGGCGCAGCTGCGGCACGCGCATCGCCTCGACGATCGTAGCGCTTGCATCGGTCGAGCCGTCGTCGATGACGATGATCTCGTCGGGCGCGCGCGATTGCGACAGAGCGGATGCGACCGCTTCCGAGATATAGAGCTCGGCATTGTAGCAGGGAATGATTAGGCTGATCCGGTCCTGCCATTGCGCGTCTTTGGCCCCTGCATTGCCCCCCGCCGGGGCTGCCGACCGCGCCATCGCCGCCGTCAGCCCGGCTTGCGGTTCGAAACCGGCCAGCCCGCGTCGTCGACATCGTGGATCGGATCGAGCAGCAGGATGTCCTCCATGTCGGAAAACAGCTCGATCGTGGGAGCGGAATAAGCGCCGGTGCCATCGCCCCAATCCGGCTGCGAGCGTCCAGCCCCATTCCCCCCGTTCGTCGCATCCTCGCGCGTGCATGGCCGCACCAGATCGTGGCCGAGGAGCTGCTCGATGAACTGGCCGACGTCGCGGCGGGCGTCCTCGATCGAAAGATCGAAGCGCGTGGCGAAGGCTGCCGCAATGTCCTCGACCGGCACCTGATGCTCGATTCCGGCCCAGATCAACGCGCCGCTCCCGGGAATGCTGAAATAATGGCCCGAGGTCATGTTGAGCACCACCGCTTCATTATCGACGATCTCGCCAAATACGGTCGGAGCATTGATCTCATAGACGCCAGACACATTGTTTCCTTCGCATCCAGAGCAGGGGCTCAGGCTTAGCATATCCTCAAGCGGGCCCGGCGCAATGGTGCGCCGCCGCTCACCGGGCGCCGCTTGCCGGGGCGACGTTCGCCAGCGCGACGTCGAACGTGCCGGGCGGCGAGGGCCTCAGCACTTCGGCGGCGGGAACGGCGGGATCGAGCCAGCGGCCCCAGTCAGCGCGCTCGATGACCACGATCTGGCGGTTGTGATAGGGCGCGATGTCGGGCCCGGGATCGACCGTGAGCATCGTGCAGGCTTCGCCGACCGGCGAATTACGCCACAGGCCGGCGATGCCGAACCACTCCTCGTCGGGCTTGGTGAACAGCCAGCGATCCTTGCGCGCGCGCTTCTTGGGCGCTGTCCCCAGTTCTGGGCCCGGCCCTGCTGCGGCTTCGGTATATTCGTAGAAGCCGTCCGCGACGATCAGGCAGCGGCCGCTCGGGAATTCACGGCCTTCGGCACGATAGTTGAACACCGGCTTGCCGGTCGGCCCCGGCCAGCTCCAGCGCCGCTGGACGAGCTCGGCCGCGCCGGGCTCGTCGCGGCTGGCGCGGATGATCGCGGTCGGATCGCTGATGCGGATGCTGTCGAGCGGCGCGAGGTTGGGGAGGCCCTCGGGAAAGCGCAGCGGAATGCGTGTCTGCGACCAATCGCCGGGGATCTGCCCGAGCGCGACGAGGCGGCGATGTTCGTTGCACATGACACCCCTCATAGCGCCCGCCGGGTCGCTTGCGAGGGGCTGCGCCGACTTTCCTTCGCAATTGCGGCGGCGGCCGGACCTATTTCATCAGGCCGGCGGCGCGCAGCGCATCTTCGATCACCTTCTGAACGCCGGAAGCGGGGGGCTGCGCCTGCCGCTCTGCAGCAGCGGGCGCCTCGAACGCTACCGGAGCGAGCGGCACGGCGGCTAGCGGGCCCGGCCCTTGTGCGGGAGCCGGCCCTTGTGCGGGAGAAGGACTCGGCTCGGCGGCCGGCGTCGGCTTGGCCGCTTCGGACGTCGCCGGGATGAGGCCGAAGAAGGCGGCGATGCGGTCCGTCGAACTGATCCTCGCGTCGAGCATGTGTGCGCCGGCCTGGCCCGACTGGCCCTCGCCCTCGCCCGGCATCAGCGGCGTGCCGTGCGCCATGCCGGTGATGTCGTAGCGCTCGATCACCGCCGCACCCGCCGCATCGTGCCAGATGTGGTGCGGATAGCCCTCGACCTGCTCGGTCAGGCTCGGCGCGGGCGGCAGGCCGTGGAGCTGCGACCATTGCAGCACGATCGCGTCGGCGTTGCTCGGCGCGACTGTGGTGTCGGCGCTGCCCTGCCAGACCGAGACGCGCGGCCACGGGCCCTTGTGCGGCGATGCGCGGCGGACGTTGCGGGCGAGCTCCTCGGCCGGCGCGCGCGCCCGTCCGCCCATGCAGTCGAACGCCTCACGCACGTCGCTCGCGCAGCCGTACGGCAGGCCCGCGATGATCGCGCCGCCGGCGAACAATTCCGGATAGGTGGCAAGCATCACCGAGGCCATCGCGCCGCCCGCCGACAGGCCGGTGATGAACATTCGGTCGCGATCGATGCCGTGCGCATCGCGCATGGCCGCGACCATCGCCGCGATCGAAGCGGGCTCGCCCATCCCGCGCTGGCTGTCGCCGACCATGAACCAGTTGAAGCAGAAATGGGCGTTGTTCTCGCGCTGCTGCTCGGGGAACAGCAAAGCGAAGCGATGGCGGTCCGCGAGCCGCGACCAGCCTGACCCGCGGTCATAATCGGCCGCATGCTGGGTACAGCCGTGCAGCACCACGACCAACGGTGCGCCGGGCTCCAGACCTTCGGGCACATAATAAAGCGCGCGCAAATTGCCGGGGTTCGGCTTGACCGGCGCAAGCTCGGACAGCCGGATAACTCCATCGGGATTGGCGCCGCCGTTGAGCGGGCGCCTGAGCCCCTTCGTTCGGCTCGTGGGGATGTTGCTGTAAGGCAGGTGCATCGGACTCCTTCCACTCATCGCCCGAAGCTCGCGCGGCACTGCTGATAATGATCTGCTAGGAGTTTTGTTGCACTGCAGCAAATGCGCAGTGGCGACGCACCCGTGCAGAATGCGCACTCAGCGGCGGCTGAGCAGCCGGTCCACGGTCTCGGTCGGCCGCCGGCCAGGCGGCGCGGCGGCGACCTCCTCCTCGAGCTTGCGCCTGATTTCCTCGACCTGAGTATCGGTAAGATGCTCGATGCCGACGAATTCGGCCCGTGCGCCCTCGAGCGCGCGGATCAGCTCGTCGAGCTTCGCCTGGATCGCGGCGGCGTCTCGATTCTGGCTGTTCTGGATCAGGAACACCATCAGGAAGGTGACGATCGTGGTCGCCGTGTTGATCACCAATTGCCACGTGTCCGAATAACCGAACAGCGGGCCGGTCACCCCCCAGATCAGGATCACCGACAGCGCGATGATGAACGATGCCGGCTGGCCCGCGAAGGCGGCGATGCGCGAGGCGATGGCGGTGAACAGCCTGTCCATGCGCCGCCCATAACCTATTTTAGTTTGCGGCCGAAGCGCTACGTCGCCGGCGTCCCGGCGCGATACGTTCGGGTGACTGGTCGGCTTGGTCAGCGAGCGGCTTGGCCAGCTCGGGCGCGGGCGGCCTCGATGTCGCTGCCCTTGATCACCTGGGCAGCGCCGTTGCTGCCGATCAGGATCACCCAATTGCTCGCCTTGTCGCAGGTCGCGACCCAGGTCGGCGCCCCTGCGGAGTTGCCCTGATAGGACGAGCTGTCGACATGCTGGCAGTCGAAGCCGGCGTCGCGGATGGCGCGGATGAAGACGGCGTTGCGTTCGCCTTCGGCCATCGCAGCCAGGCGTGCCTGGGTGTCGCGCTGCGCGTCGGCGGCCGCTGCCGCCGGCTGCTGTGCCTGCGACCCGCCGCGGTCGCATGCCGCCAGCGCCAGCAGGGCCGCGGTTGCGGCGAGGGTCATTGTCGGGATCATCTTGCGCATGTCACCCTCCTTCTCTCTGGCCGTTCTCTCTGGCCGTTCTCTTTGGCCCTTCTCTTTAGCCCTTTTCCTTGGCCAGTCTCCCTTCGGCCGCTCCGCCCCGCCGATCGCTCGTCAGTCGTCCGATCCGTGAAAGCCGCGCATCCTAGTCTGTTCCGTGGCCTCTCGCAGCCGGAACGGCGCTGCGGGGTGCGCGTTCTTTGAACATTCAACGCTTTCAAGGATTTGTGCCATGTTTACCGACACCATCTCGCCAAGACGGCGTGCGTCGCGATTTCTTGCAGGAGCCTCGCTCGCCGCGGCGCTGCTGCTGTCCGCCTGCGCCACGCCGACGCCCTACCAGCCGCTGACCCGCGGCGCGCAGGCGAGCGGCGGCTACAGCGAGCAACGGCTCGAGGACAATCGCTTCCGCGTCACGTTTCGCGGCAATTCGCTCACCTCGCGCGAGCAGGTCGAGAATTATCTGCTGTTCCGGGCATCCGAGCTCACCCTGCAATCGGGCTATGACGGCTTCACGATGGTGACTCGCGCGACCGATCCGCGGACGCGCACCAGCGTCTCCTCCTACGGACCCTACGGCCCCGGCCCGTGGGGTTATTGGGGCCCGTCGTGGCGCTATTACGGCGGTTACGGGTGGCACCACTGGGATCCGTGGGGCCCGGATCCCTTCTGGGCCGATTCGGTCGACGTGCGCACCGTCACCAGCTTCGAAGCGAGCGCCGAGATCGTCATGTTCCGCGGCCGCCGCGCGAACGATCCGCAAAGCTTCGATGCCCGCCAGGTGATCGCCAATCTCGGTCCTCGGATCAGCTACCCGCGCGAGTCGCGCTGAGCGCGGCGGAGCGGCGGCGAGCCCGGCGGGCGGCAAGCGCCGGCCGGGCTGATGCCCTCGACCGTCATCCGCGCACTCGCTTACCACCCGGAACGGCGGGAGCTGGAGGTGCTGTTCACCACCGGCCGGCGCTACATCTTCCACGATGTGCCGCCGCCGGTGGGCGAGGCCTTTCGAACTGCCCGGATCAAGGGACGCCATTTCAACGCCCATATCCGCGGCCGCTATGCCTTCACCGAAATCGAGGAGGAGGCCAGTGAGGAGGCGGTGCCCGGCAGGCCCGCCGAGGAAAAAAACTAGCTCTTAGCCGGCGAGGCGGCGCATTCGGGCAGACCCAATTGCTTCGCCTCGTTGCAGGCGCGCACCTGGACGATGCCCGAAGGCGAGATGTAGACTGCCCAGTCGCGGTTCGAGCAATGCGCGACCCACATCGCCATGTTCTGATAATCCTGCTGATAGGTGCTGCCCGAGATGCGCGGGCATTGCCCGGCATCGTCCTGCACCGCGCGCATCAACGTCAGCATCCGGTCGCGCTCGTTGAGCGCGAGCAATTTCTCCTGGAACGGGTTGGGTTTGACCCTTTTGGCAACCTGCTGCGGCGGAGCACCGCCCTCGCTCCCCCCGCCGCCGCCGCCACCGTCGCAGCCGCCGAGCGCCAGCGCGAGCACCGAAACAGCCGAAACGGCCAAAGTGCAAAGTCTCACCTTCATATCCTCCGATCCGGACCAACGATAAAACCAACCCGTCGAACGGTCGAGAGGTGCCGGCGTGCCATGGCGGCCATGGTCATTCGCTGGTGTAGATGCGCCAGCGGCGCTGGGCGGCGGTCGCGCCGGGGACGCGGTTCACCCGGCGGAGCGTGACCGTGCCCGCCGAGCCGAAGCTGTCGCCGTTCTTCATCTGCCCGTAGAGCTGGACCGGGATCTCGACGTAGGACGATCCGGCTGCGCCCTGGACCTCGCTCGGATTGCCGACGGTGGCGTGATATTCGGCATAGTCGCCGAAATGGGCCGCGAAATCGGAAGCATCGCCGGCATCGCTCTCCCAGCGCAGCCGCCACGCCTGCTCATATTGGCCCGCCTCGATCAGCCGATAATAGGTCTTCAGGACGTCGGCGGCCGCCCGCGCGTCGGCCCCATCCGGCGGCGCTTCGGGCGCCACCTCCCGTGGTGTGACGTCCGATGCGGGAGCCGGTGCGGGGCCCGCCGGCCGACGCTCGACGGCAGACGCGTTCGATGCCTGCGTGGGGTGCAACGGCTGTTCATCGCTGCGCCCGCAGCTTGCCGCCACGCCCGCCAGCAGCAGGATCGGCACGCGAGGATTCATCGGCCGACGAATAGGAAGGCGACCGCGGCCATGATGCAGGCGAAGGCCGCGACATGGCGCCAACTGAGCGGCTCGCCGAGCACCCAGACCATGAACCCGCCGAACACCAGCAACGCGATCGCTTCCTGTGTGATCTTGAGCTGGCCAGCGCTCCAGCCGCCTGCGTAGCCGATGCGGTTGGCCGGCACCGCGAAGCAATATTCGACCAGCGCGATCCCCCAGCTGATCAGGATCACGAGCAGGATCGGCTTCGCCATCCCGCCTTTCAGATGCCAATACCAGGCGATGGTCATGAAGACGTTCGAAAGGAGCAGCAGCAGGATCGTGGGCATTGACCGCTCTAGCTCCCGTGCTTCCAATGGCGCTTCTTGCCCTCGGCGAGCCACGCCACGGCCTGCGCGATCCGCCTCGCGCGTGTCTCGGGTCGCTTCGCCTCGACGATCCACTCGACATAGTCGCGGCGCGCCGCCGCGGTGAACTGCCCGAAGGTGGCGGCGGCAGCGGCATCGGCATCGAGCGCCGCGCGCAAATCCTCCGGTGTCCCCGGCGGCGGCCGGGGCCGCCGAGCGGGCTTGATGCCTTGGTCGGTGAGCGCCATCGCCTTGTGGATCAGTGCGGCCAGCGACTCGTCGTCGGGCAGGTCGTCGATCGAGCGGATCCGGCCGAATTGCCCCATTGCGCCGCCTCGGGATCCGACACCGCCGCCGCCATCTTCGCCGCCACCTCCGCCGCTCTGGCCGGTGACAAGCTCGCCCTTGGGAAAGACCAGGGCGACGTGGGACTTGAACGACGCGGTCAGCACCAATTGCTCGCCCTTGTAGAGGAAGGCCGGCATGTTCCACTTGATCGTCTCTTCGGCCGCGGGGCAGGCGGCGTGGATCGCGGCGCGCAGATGGACGAGGATCGGCTGCGCGAAAGCCGCCGCGGCGGCGATATAGGCATCGATCCGGGGATCGCGGGACATGAGAGGCTCGCGGCAGTGGATGGGGGGCGCGATCATCGCGCCTCGGCGCGCGCGCGGCAAGCGCCTCTCGGGCCGATCCGGCCCGTTACCGCCCGATCAACCGGTGCGGCGCATCTCGTCCGTCGCTGCGACCAGCCGCGGCGGGTTGGCGCGCCAGAACGTGCGCAGGTCGATCGAGTCGGAGAAGCGACCGCCAAAGCGGTTGCCGACGCTCCAGCGGACGCTGGCGAGCGACCAGCCGATGCCCGGCAGATAGAGCATCACGTCGCTGCCGATCACCATGCCGAGCGGGGCGTCGGCCATGAAGCCGCGCGCCGAGATGTTGCGCACGTCGACCGCGATGTCGGGGCGGCCGGCAACGCGCATCTGGGTGGCGAGCAGCACGCGTACGCGGTCAGGCTTCCTGACGTTGTAGCGGTCGACGCCAAGCTGGTGCGCGGTCTCGATGCTCATCCACAAACTCCCCCGGGGCAACGGCCAAGCTCTAGCCGCTGTTTGCGAAGAGAGGATGTTATGGGATGCCTAGCCGCGCGTTAACTTCGTTCGGCGAAGGCGCGGCGCGAGGCGCCGATCGATGCCATGCGGTTGGAAAGCGACCTTACGCCTGGGCTGCCGCGCGTTCGCGGGCCGCGGCGCGGCCGGAACGCGCGCTGTCGACCGCGAACACCGCAAGCGCCGTCCAGATGAAGGCGAAACATATCAGGTGCGGAATGGTCAGTGCCTCGCCGAAGATGAACACCGCGATCAGGAACTGGAGCGACGGCGAGATATATTGCAGGAGCCCGATCGTGGTCAGCCGCAGCCGCCGCGCCGCGGCGCCGAAGAACAGCATCGGCGTCGCGGTGATCGCGCCGCCGAGGATCAACAGGACGTCGGTCCGCGTGTCGCGGCCGAAACCGCTCTCGCCCATCTGCTGCAGCCAGAGGACATAGGCCAGGGCAAAGGGCGAGAGCAAAAGCGTCTCGACCGTCAGTCCCTCGATCGCGTCGACCGGGATGATCTTGCGGACATAGCCGTAGAGGCCGAAGCTGATTGCGACCGAAAGGCTGATCCACAGATGCTGGACGGCGCCGGAGCTCGTCGCGAGCACCAGCACGCCGATCGCGCCGAGAGTGATCGCGACGATCTGCGCCTTGGTGAGCTTTTCCCTCAGCAGCACCACGCCGAGCAGCACGTTGACGAGCGGATTGAGATAATAGCCGAGGCTGCCGGCGAGCGCGTGGCCGTTGACCACCGCCCAGATGTAGACCAGCCAGTTGATCGCGATCAGGACGGCGGTGGTGGCCAGCGCGGCCATCAGCCTGGGATTGAGCAGGATCGCCTTCAGCGACGACCAGCGTTTCCACAAGGTCAGCAGCGCGGCGAGGAAGATCAGCGACCAGAGCAGGCGCTGCGCGACGATCTCGCTGGCGAGGACGTTGCTGAGCGCCTTGAAATAGAGCGGGAGCACGCCCCAGGAGAGGTAGGCGCCAAGTCCGAAGAGAAGGCCGGCGCGGGCCCGCGCATGTTCGTCCATGAACGATTGCTAGCCGGGATGAGGGGGGCTGGATAGCCCGCGCCGACAAAGTCCGCAGGAAGGGTGGCGGCACCCGCTTTGTCATGCCGCTTCTGTCCTTTGCCGCGCCTGCCGAACAGCTCGTCCTGACAAGATGGCGTTAAGCTTGTTTCCCTCCGCGCGGCAGGATCAGTTCGATCGGCTTCGCGGTGGGGAAGAGCAATGCTTGGGGTGCAAGGCCAGATTCGAGCGCTGCTTGCGCTGTTGCCGTTGCTCGGCGGCTGCGCCCCGGCTCTGGTCGACAGGCCAGTGCGCGCGGTTTCGGTCGAGCTGATCGCCGAGCCCGAATGGCACCAGGTCGCGACCCCTGAGGACGAGGACAGGATCGGCCGGATCGATGATGCCTGGACGCGGGCGCTCGGCGAGGCGCGCGCGAAAGGCTTCCGCAGCGCGATCACCGGCGAGGGCGAGCTGCTCGATCCCGAGGCCGCGCTGCCGCGGCCGGCGCCATCGCCCGGGCCCTATCGGTGCCGGCTGATCCGCCTCGGCACTCAAGGCGCAAAGGGGAGGGGCGTCAGCGCCTTCACGGCGTTCAAGCCGTTCTTCTGCTATGTCGAAGCCGAGGGTCCGCTGCTGACCATCGTCAAGCAGACCGGATCGCACCGCCCGGCCGGCTGGCTCTATCCCGACAGCGACGAGAAAAGGCTGGTCTTCCTCGGCACATTGTCGTTCGGCGCCGAACAGGCCCCCGCCGCTTATGGCGAGCGACACGACCGGGACATGGCCGGCGTGGTCGAGCGAGTCGCGCCGTTCCGCTATCGGCTGGTGATTCCATGGCCGCGCGGCAATTCGAAGCTCGATGTGTTCGAATTGATCCCGGTCACCGAATAACCGGGGAGCTGCGGCTCATGCGATTTGCCCCATCGCGCGGATCGTCTAATCGAAGCCATGGCGCTTGCCGATCCTGAAGAGGTGCGCGCGCATCTCGTCGCCGCCGCGCGCACAGGCGCGGCGCTGACCTACGGCGCGCTGCTCGAGCAGCTCGGCTACGCCTTCTCGCGGCCGAAGATGCGCCAGCTGTGCGCGATCCTCACCCATGTCGACGAGGAGGGACGCGCCCGCGGCGAACCCGAGCTTGCAGTGCTGGTCGTGCGGCAGAGCGATGGCATTCCCGGCCAGGGCTGGTGGGCCGGCGGCGGCCCGCGCGAGCGCGGTTATCAAGGGCCGTGGGAGGGGCCGGAAGCGGCGCGCTTCGTCGCTGCGGTGCAGGCGGAAGCTTTCGCTTACTGGCAGTCCGAAATTGGGACAGTGGCGCCCCGGGCTCCACGTTAACCACTTACGCTCACCCATCGGCCTCGAAAGTCGGGCATAAAGGCGGTCGAGGAGCTTCTATGTCGATCCGCATCAGCAAATTCCTGTCGCCCGTCTCCCGAGCCATGCTCGCAACCATGCTTGTCGCGACGATGTCGCTGTCCGCGTGCAGCCGCAGCGAGGACGACGAACTGGCCAATCTCGACAACCAGCTTGTCGGCAACGAGGTCGATCCGGCCCTGACCAGCGCATTGGAAGACCAGATATTGGTCGATCCGACGCTCAGCCAGCAGTCGAACCGCAATGCGGTCCGCCGCGCCGGCACGCCGGTGCAGGGCCAGTATCCGGTCGACGCCCGCAGCGCATCGGTGATGCGCGACGGCGCCGCGATCGGCAGCGGCTGCGGCACCCAGTTCGATTATGCGATGGCCTGGGCGAACCGGCTGCCGGCCGCCTTCCCGGTGTTCCCCGGCGGGCGGGTGACCGACGCTGCGGCGAACAATGCCAACGGCTGCAGCATGCGTGTGGTCACCTTCACGACACAGCAGCCTCCCGCCACGGTGCTCGACTGGTACGATCGGCGTCTCGCCGGCGCCGGCTACAGCGCGGAGCGGCAGACGCGCGGTGCCGACCAGGTCCTCGGCGGCGTCAATGCAGCGGAGGATGGCGCCTTCTATCTGATCGTCACCCCCCGCGGCGCCGGCTCGGACGTCGCGCTTTTCACCAACAGCGGAAGATAAAAGCAGCCGCTGATCGCCTCCCGGCGTTCATCGCTGAGCTTTCGCCCACTGGCGAAGCGCGCCGCCGGCCGCTACATCGCCGGCGATGCCCAATCTCCTCCTCGTCATGATCGGCGGCGCTATCGGCGCCGGCTGCCGCTATCAGCTCAGCCGGTTCGCGCTGCATCAGGTCGGCGCCGCTTTCCCGTGGGGGACGTTGATCGTCAACCTGCTCGGCGGGCTGCTGATCGGGCTGCTTGCCGGCCTGTTCGCGCGCAGCGGCGGCAACGAGCCGCTGCGGCTGCTGCTCGCAGTCGGCGTCCTCGGTGGCTTCACGACCTTCTCGGCTTTCTCGCTCGAGACCTACGACATGATCGCGCAAGGCGCGCTCGCCGCCGCCTTTGCCTATGTGCTCGCGTCCGTTCTCGGCGCGTTGATCATGCTGGTTGCCGGCCTCTGGCTGGCGCGGGCGGCGGTATGAGCGAGAGCGCCGCCTCCGGCGAGGTCCGCCAGTTCACCGTCACGGGCGACGACGACGGCATCCGGCTCGATCGCTGGTTCAAGCGCAACCTGCCCGATGCCAGCTTCAACCTCGTCTCGCGCTGGGCGCGCACCGGCCAGCTGAGGGTCGACGGCAAGCGCGCGGGCCCCGGCGACCGGGTCGAGGCCGGCCAGGTCATCCGCGTCCCGCCGGCCGAGGCATCGGCGACCGCCCAGAGCCAGAGGATGAAGCCCGAGCGGCCGTCGCTCAGCCAGGACCAGATCGATTATGTGAACGAGATGGTGATCCACCGCGATTCGGCGGCGATCGTCGTCAACAAACCGCCCGGCCTCGCGACCCAGGGCGGCACCAAGACCAATGTCCATCTCGACGGCCTGCTCGACGGGCTGGCCGGGCCGGGCGAGCCGCGGCCGAAGCTCGTCCATCGGCTCGACAAGGATACCTCCGGCGCATTGCTGGTCGCGCGCACGCCGCGCGCCGCCGCTTTCTTCGCCAAGGCGTTCGCCGGCCGCGCCGCGCGCAAGGTCTATTGGGCGCTAGTGATCGGGGTCCCGCCGATCGCCGATGGACTGATCGAGCTTCCGATCGCCAAGCAGCCGGGCACCGGCGGCGAGAAGATGCACGTCGACGAGGAGGAGGGGCTCGAGGCACGCACCCGCTACCGGGTGATCGAGCGGGCCGGCAACCGCGCCGCCTGGGTCGAGCTCCAGCCCCATACTGGCCGCACGCACCAGCTGCGCGTCCATATGGCGGCGATCGGCCATCCGATCGTCGGCGACGGCAAATATGCCGGGCAGGAGGCGTTCCTGACCGGCGCGGTCAGCCGCAAGCTCCACCTCCACGCGCGCCGGCTGCGGGTCGACCATCCCGACGGCGGGCGGATCGACGTCAGCGCGCCGCTGCCGGTGCATTTCGCCGAAAGCCTCGCCACCTTGGGCTTCGATCAGGCCGCGGGCGATCTGCCGCTCGACGAGCCCCGCTTCTCGGAATCGCCCGAGGGCAAGCGCAAGGCCGTGAGCCAGGCCGCCAAAGCGCGGCGCAAGGAGCGCAAGGGCGAACGCCGCAACCGCGGGAGCGGCCGGGGAAGGGGCGCATGAACCGGCTCGCGCTCTTCGACTGCGACGGCACGTTGGTCGACAGCCAGGCGAATATCTGCCGCGCGATGGAGGATTGCTTCGATCGCGCCAAGCTCGCCCCGCCGAGCCGCGATGCGACCCGGCGGGTGGTCGGGCTCAGCCTGGTCGAGGCGATGCGCGCGATGCTGCCCGGCGCCGATCCCGACCTGCACCATGCGCTCGCCGAGGATTACAAGCTCGCCTTT